>NZ_JAPYKO010000002.1:0-560570 GCF_037179585.1 Mesorhizobium argentiipisi (SeqCode) | reverse complement strand
ACCTGCAAGCTTCTGGCCCAGAAATGCTTCCGCCAGGCTCAACTGCCCCGTCTGCTTCACCGCCATTGCGATTCCCTCCGAGCTTCCTTCTCAGGGAATCACAACCAGCCAATTACGCAACAGGCCCACAGGGGGAGAAGGGGAAGCCGCGCTACACCGGCCGATACACCTTCGCGGCCGTATTCCAGAAGATATCCGCCTCCGCCTTGGCGCCGTGCCTTGCAACCGCCGCGCGGTGCGCTTTGATCAGCTCGGCATGGCTGGTCCAGAGCTTCTCGATCGGGAAGTTCGAGCCGAACATCAGCCGGTCGCTGCCGAGGATCGCGATCGCGTTGTCGACTATGTAGGCGATGAGCTCCGGATCGTTGCGGTGCACGAACGTGCCGAGCCCCGACAGCTTGGCGTAGAAATTGGGCGCCGCCGAAAGCGTGTGCAGCCCCACCTTCCATGCTTCGATGGTTTCCGGCTCCATGCCGGTCAGCATGCCGGCATGGGTGAGGATGAAATTCGTCTGGGGGTTCTCGCCGACCAGCGTCAGCCCGTCCTTCATCTGGGCCGGGAAAAGCTGCAGGTCGAAGGAGAGACCGTAATCTTCCAAACGCGCCACGTTCTTCCGCACTTTCGGATCGATCACCTGGTCGGCCGAAGCGGCGAAACGGAAGGCGGGCGTCTCGTGCCAGTGAAGCTGCATGCGCACGCCGCGCAGCAGCTTGTATTTCATCAACCGGTCGATCTGCGGGCGGACATCGTCGACTGTCATGTCGGCATAGCCGACGATGGCGTGGGGCCAGCCGGTTTCTTGCGCCGTCTCTTGCAGGAAAGCCACTTCCTTTTCGAAATCCTCCTTGGCCCAGTTGGTCTGGACATAAACGGCCTTCTCGACGCCCGAGCCTTTCTGGTCCTCGAGGAACTCCGTGATCGGATAGTCGCGGCGGATCGGCTCGTAGGGGCCGAAGATGCGCGGCACCATCGGCCCGACCAGCCAGGGCTGGTCCTTCTGGCGCCAGATGTGGAAATGCGCGTCGATGGCTTTCTGCATCACGATATCCTTTTCCAGACGACTGAAGCCGCGGGCGCAGGATGGGCGAGCGACAGGATGAAATCGGTGAGGCTTCTCAGCGACGAGCCGTCGACCAGATCGTCGAGCATCGGCAGGATGGCGCCAAGCGCCGAAGTTGCGGGCCGAAAGCGCGGATCGCCGGCCAGTGGGCTCGCCAGCGACAGCCGGAAGGCGCGGGCGCTGAACCGCCGCATCGCGATCTCCAGTTCGGCATGGCTGCCGCGTTCCAGGCCATCGGACAGGATGACGACGCAGGCGCCACGCGCGAAGGCGCAAAAGCGCGGCACCGAAAGGAAGGCGAGCAAGGTCGGCCCCATGCGCGTGCCGCCGTCCCAATCGTCGACGAGTGCTGCGGCGCGGGCGAGCGCCTGCTCGCGGTCGCGGATGCGCAGCGCGGAGGTGACGCGGGTAAGGCGGGTGCCGAAGGTGAAGACTTCGGCACGGTCCGCGCCTTGCACGGCCGCGTGCGCCAGCTTGAGATAATCGGCGGTGTGCAGCTTCATCGAGCCGGAGACATCGATGAGCAGAAGCAGTTTTCGCGATACGGCCTGCCGGCGGCGCAGCAGCGGCGAGGCGATGTCGCCGTCGGCGCTGACGATTTCGCGGAGCGAACGGCGGAGGTCGAGCGCGCCGCGCGAACGCGTGCGCGCGGTGCGGAAAGAACGGCGCGGGGGCAGCGCGGAGGCGAGCTTGCGGCGGAACTGGCCGAGACCATCGGCTTCGCGCTGGAAATCGCGGCTGCTCAGTTGCTCGAGCGCCGAGGACAGCTCACCGCCTTTCTCTTCGCGGACGATCTGATTTTGTTCCTCGCGCGCGCCGCGATCGTCCTTGACGCGGGTTTCGTCCTCCTCTTCGCCTTCGATCGGAGGCTTGGCATCGCCGTAGAAATGGGCGCGGAAATGGGCCTCGAATTCATTGCGGCGATCGGGCGAGGGTGCCAGTGTTGCAAGGGCCGCCTCGCGGATGTCGTTCATCGAGCGGGGCCCGAGCAGGGTCGCGGCCTGCATGAAGCTGGTCACCTGTTCCGGCGCGATGGCGAAGGCGTGATGGCGCAGCAGGCGGGCGAAGCCGAGGAACGGCGCGGCGGGACGAGGCAAGCTGTCCTCTCCCCGTTCACGGGGAGAGGATGCCGGCAGGCAGGTGAGGGGCAGCGCCGACGTCGGAGGTTGGCGCTGCCCCTCATCCGCCCCTTCTGGGCACCTTCTCCCCGTGAACGGGGAGAAGGGATTGTTGAGGTCACGCATCACCCTAGCGCCTCCTCGACAATCCTCCCCAGCTCAGGCGCGATCGCCGACAAATCCTCCTCGTCCTTGATCAGCACGCCGATGGCGCGGCGGAAGGCTTGCGGCCATGGGCTGCCGCCCTTTTCGAGGATGGTAGCGGCATTCGCCCATTCGACCGCTTCGGCGATACCGGGTGGCTTGGCCAGAGGCCGCGCGCGGATCTCCTGCACGGCGTTGGCCACGGCACGTGCGGTGGCTTCCGCGACGCCCCCCGCGCGCAGCATGATGATCTCGGCCTCGCGCTGGGCGTCGGGATAGACGATCCAGTGATAGACGCAGCGTCGGCGCAGCGCCTCGGCCAATTCGCGGGTGCGGTTCGAGGTGAGGATGACGATGGGCTGCGTCGCGGCGCGGATCGTGCCACGTTCCGGGATGCTGATCTGGAAGTCGGAGAGGAATTCGAGCAGCAGCGCCTCGAATTCATGATCGGAGCGGTCGATCTCGTCGACCAGCAGCACGCGCTGCTCCGGCGCGCGAAGCACCTGCAGCAGCGGTCGGGCGATCAGGAATCGATCGTCGTAGATATCGATCTCGTGCTCGCCGGCATGGCGGATAGCGAGCAGCTGGCGCTGGTAGTTCCACTCGTAGAGCGCATGCCCGGCATCGATGCCTTCATAGCATTGCAGCCGCACCAGCTCGCGTCCAAGCAGTTCGGCGACCGCCTTCGCGGCTTCGGTCTTGCCGACGCCCGGCGCGCCTTCGAGCAGCAGCGGCTTGCCCAGGCGGATCGCCAGGAAGATCGCGGTGGCAAGGCTGTCGTCGGCCAGGTAGCGCGAAGCGGCAAGGCGCGCGGCTATCGCCTCCGGCGAAGCCGCGACCTCAACGGCGTCGGCGCTGGTCATCTCCGCTCAGCTCGCGGCCTGCGCCTTCAGAGCGCGCAGGATGCGCTCGGGCGTGATCGGCAAGGTGTCGATGCGAACCCCGACGGCGTCGAAGACGGCATTGGCGACGGCCGGGATCTGCGGGTTGGCGCACATCTCGCCCGGCCCCTTGGCGCCGAACGGCCCATCGGCGGAAGGACGCTCCAAGACGATGATCTCGGTCTCGGCGAGATCGCCTGGACCCGGCATCAGATACTGGTTGAAGTCGGTGCCGCCATGATCGCGGTTCGGATAATAGGGCTCCGTCGTTTCGTAGAGCGCGTGGCTGATGCCCATCCAGGAGCCGCCGACCAGTTGCTGCTCGACCATCTTCGGGTTGAGCGCACGGCCGATCTCGAAGACGTTCTTCACACTGAGCACTGTCACCTCGCCGGTCTCGTCGTCGACCTCGACCTCGGCCACCGTGCAGGCATGGGCGTAGCAGGTGGAGGGCTTCATCGCGCCGGTCTCTTTCTCAGGATAGGAGCGCGGAATGAGGAACATGCCGCGGCCGGAGATTGAGCGGCCGCGCTTGAAATGCGCCGACAGCGCGACATCGAAGATCGAGATCGATCTTTGCGGCGCGCCCTTCACCTGGATGTTGCCCTGACCGTCGGTCTCAAGGTCGGAGGCGTTCACCTCCAGCTCCTCGGCGGCCACTTCCAGCATCACCTGGCGGGCTTCCTTGGCCGCCTGGATGACGGCGTTGCCGGCGCGGTGCGTGCCGCGCGAGGCGAAGGTGCCCATGCAGTGCGGGCCGGTGTCGGTGTCGGCGGTGTCGATGACGACGCGGTCGGTCGGCACGCCGATCGTCTCGGCGCAGATCTGCGCCATGATCTGCTTCATGCCCTGGCCGAGATCGACGCTGGACAACGTCACCATGAAGTTGCCGGTCGGCGTCGAATGCACCAGCGCCTGCGTCGGGTCGCCGCCGAGATTCATGCCGGTCGGATAGTTGATCGCGGCGACGCCGCGTCCACGCCGGATCGCCATCTCAGACTCCCTTCCTGTAGGAGGACATCGTCATGTATTTTTCGGCCACCGGCCAGTTGGCGGCGCGCGAGGCTTCCTGCATGCATTCGATCAGCGCCGCACCCTCGGTCGGCTGGCGATGCGCCTTCATGTCGCCGTCGCGATAGGCGTTGATGAAGCGGAATTCGAGTGGGTCCATGCCGATCAGCCGCGCCAGCTTGTCCATCTGCACCTCCAGCGCGAAATCGCCGATGGTGACGCCGAAGCCGCGCATGGCCGACGAAGGGGTGCGGTTGGTGTAGACGCAATAGGTGTCGATCCAGACATTCGGGATCGTGTAGGGGCCGGGATAGTGCGCGGCGCCCTTCTGCGCGCCATAGGGCGAGTGGCGCGAATAGGCGCCGGCATCGGTATAGCCGGTCACCTTGCGCGCGACGATGCGGCCGTCCTTCATGACGCCGTCCTTGATGATCACCTTTTCGGCGGCGCGCGGTGAGGAGATCTGCATCTCCTCCTCACGGCTGTAGATAAAACAGACCGGGCGTCCGGTTAGCTTGGCCGCGAGGATGGCGATCGGCTCGACGATGACGTCGACCTTGCCACCAAAACCGCCGCCGACGGTGCCGCCGACGAAATGCAGCTTCGAGCCCGGCATCTGCAGGATGATCGAGGTGTTGTCGAGGGTGAAGAACATCGCCTGCGTGTTGGTGTAGCAGGTGAAGCGGTCATTGCCCTCGGGCGCCACCACGCAGCCCGTGGTTTCGGTCGGCGCGTGCTCGATCGGCGAGGACTGGTAGGACTGTTCTAGGATGTGATCGGCCTGGGCAAAGCCTGCCTCGACATCGCTGAAGCGCACCTTGCGGCACTCGCCGCTGTCATAGAGATAGTAATTCTGGCCGTGATATTCGTTGACCAAAGGCGCGCCTGGCTTCAGCGCTTCCTCCATGTCGAAGACCGCCGGGAGCACCTCATAGTCGACCTTGACCTTGGCGGCGGCTTCCTGCGCGGCGCGCTCGGTCTCGGCCAGCACCGCCACCACGGCCTCGCCCTTCCACCGCACCTTGCCGTCGGCAAGCACGGTTTCGTCCTCGGGGCCGATCTGGATCAGGATCAGGATGGTGTAGACATTGTGCGGCACATCCTTGGCGGTCAGCACGCGCACGACGCCTGGATGCTTTTCCGCTTCAGACGTGTCGATCGAGCGGATGCGGGCATGGTGATGCGGGCTGCGCACCATCTTCAGATGCAGCATGCCCGGGAAGTTGCGGTCGGCGAAATAGGCGGTCTTGCCGGTGACATGTCCCGGCGAGTCGAGCCGTGGGCGGCCATGTCCGATCTCGTGCAGGCCGTCCTTGCGGACATCGGCGAAATAATCCTTGCGCAGTTCCATGGCTCGTCCCCTCAGGCGGCGTTCTGCGAGTTGGCGCGCGCGGCGGCGAGCACCGCCTGGATGATCGGCTCGTAGCCAGTGCAGCGGCAGATGTTGCCGGACAGCGCCTCGACCACCTCCTCGCGGCTGGGGTTAGGCGTGCGGTCGAGCAGCACTTTTGCGGCCATGATCATGCCCGGCGTGCAGAAGCCGCATTGCGTGGCGAAGGCATCGAGGAAAGCGCGCTGCAGCGGATGCAGCACGCCGCCTTCGGCGAGACCCGCGGTGGTCCTGATGTCGGCGCCGCCGCAGGTCTCGGCCAGCGCCAGGCAGGAGAGCCTGAGTTCTCCATCAATGATGACCGAGCAGGCGCCGCAGGTGCCTTGGTGGCAACCGCCCTTGGGCGAGGTGTCGCCGATCTTGTCGCGCAGCGCGTGGAGCAGCGTCGTGCCGCTTTCGACGAACTCGGCTTTTTCAGAACCGTTGAGTGTGAATTGGACAGGTACTTTTGCCATTTTTCCTCCCTGCGCGCCTGCCCGGATCGGCCGGACAGACGCGCGTCCCCCACGGATATTAGTCAAGTAGCAGCCGGCCGAGATGGACCGGCAGGACCTCGGCGCGATACCAGGCGCTGGCGATCGGGTCGGTGATCGGCGCGATGCCTTCGCTCGCGGCCACCAGCGCCGGCGCGATCTCCTGCGGCGCGAGCTTGCAGCCGAGCAGCGCCTTTTCGGCCGCTAAAGCGCGGATCGGCCGATCGGCCATGCAGCCCAGCGCGATGCGCGCCGAGGTCACCGTGCCGTCCGGCGCGAGCTGCAGAAGCGCGGCGATGCTCAGCACCGACACACCCTTGGGCTTGACGCGCGACACTTTCAGGAAGCGGACGCTTTCGGCTTTGGGCGACGCAACATCCACCGCCGTCACTATGCCGCGGCTGGTGTCGCGATCGGCCAAAAAAGTCTCGATCGGCACTTCGCCGTCTTCGGTGACGACGGTCGCGCCCAGCGCCAGCAGCGCCACCGCGAAATCGCCGTAAGGGGCAGGGGCGAACAGATTTCCGCCGACGGTCGCCATGTTGCGGATCGCCGGCCCGCCGACGGCGCGCGCGGCCGGCGCAAGCGCGGTGAGTTCTGGATGGCGGGCAATCGCGGCCATGGTGACCGAAGCGCCGAGCCGGACCTTGCCGCCGGAAACCGCGATCTGCGAAAGGCCGGGATCGGTGACGCGCACGAGGCTGGAGACGGCGACGTCGCCCTCATTGGCGGCGCGCACGACAAGTGTGCCGCCGCCGAGATAACGCGTCCCGGCGGCCTGCAGCGCGGCGTTGGCGTCTTTCACGCTCGAAAAAGTCTGTAGCGCAAGCGACATGGCGCGCTCCCGTCAGCTCTGGCCGGCGAAATGGGCCTTCAGGGCGTTGAAACCGCCCTGGAAGACGTTGGCGCCCATGCCCTCGGCCAGCTTGTCGGCCTCTTCGGGCGCGGCGTCGAAGCTCGCCGTCCATTCGGCATAGGTGCGGTTGCCGTCGGTGACGCGACGCAACTGCAGCGTCGCCTTGTGATTGGTGAGCGGCTGCGGCGTTTCGAGGATCGAATAGCTGACTAGGAAGTTCTCATCCGAGAAGTCCAGCAGCTTCTCGCGCAGCCTTGCGCCGCTGACCAGTTGGAAGTTGCGCACGCAGCCGATCGTGGTGGCATCCTTGCCGTCCTCGATATGGCTTTCCACCATGCGCGGATGCCAACTGGGCAAACCGTTGAAGTCGCGGATGCGCGCCCAGACCTGCTCGACCGGCGCGTCGATGACGCTGGAGATGGTGACTTTCGCCATAGGCTGGTCCTCTTGCAAAGATCGGGAGCAGGCTAGAGCGGCCGACGGGCCGGCGCTTATCAATGCGTCTTGAGGGCGTATCAACCAGTCGGAAAAAGCGGCGACGGATCAGCTTGTAAAGGCGCTCACGACATGGCTCTTGCGGCTTCGCGATAGAGCGTCGGCGGCACGCCGACATGGTCGCGGAAGAAGCGCGAGAAATTGCCCTGGGTGGTGAAGCCGAGATTGCAGGCGACGGAGATCAGCGGTTCCTGCGACCATTGCAGCTGGCGCACGGCTTCCTCCATGCGCAGCGTGTTCCAGTAGACGTTCGGCGTCAGGTTGGTCTGTTCCTTGAAGAGCGCGAAGAAATGCGGTCGTGAGAGCCCGACCAAACGAGCCACGTCGTCGAAGGAGATGCGCTCGCAGACATTGGCCTTCATGAGCTGGATCGCCTTGCGGACACGGAAATCGAGCATCGTGTTGATGCGCCCGCGGGCTATTTGTGGCGCGGATGTATCCGCCGCGTCGAGCACGCTGTCGATGAAACGCTCGATCTCGTAGTTGGCGACGTCGTCGATGCTCTCATTGTCGGCCAGGTGATCGAGCAGGTTCGCCGCCGCCTGGTGCAGCCAGGGCTCGAGCGTGATCGCGGCCTGCGTGAACAGCGGCGCCGACGAGGGGAGGTCGCGGCGCTGGCGCGCCCAGTCCGGGTCGATGTAGAAGGCGAGGAACAGGCCCGGCTTGCCGTCGCGGGAAAGGGCGTGGCTGTGCGGCTGGAACGAATTGATGCCGGCCGCGGTGCCCGGCCCAAGCCGCACCGTTTCGCGGCCGATGGTCATTTCGCCTGCCGTGCCTTCCAGCCAGATGATGAGATGCGCCTCGCCATGGGCATGGGTGACGAAGTCATTGGCGACATTCAGCACGGAAACATGTCCGAACCGGCCCCAGTAGAGCCTGATCGCGTCCGTCATGGGTATCGTTCCTCCCGCGGGCGACTGGCCTCCCTTCGCCTGCACAGGGGATTGTGCGGCTGAGTTCGGGTGCGCGTCAAGGCGCGGCGGAACGGCGGGCGTCTCGCATCGTCCGTCAGGGCCGATTTTCAGACTGGGCGATAGGGTGTCCCTTGTCCGACAAGGGGAGACGGGGACGTTGCGCTTCAGTCGCTGCGGCGGAAATTGCGGATGCGGTCGAACAGCACCGCCAGGATGATCGCGCCGCCGATAAAGGTGCCTTGCCAGAAAGCGTTGATGCCGAGTAGGCCGAGACTGTTGCGGATCACCTCGATGAGCGCGGCGCCGACGACAGCGCCGAGCGCGGTGCCGACGCCGCCGGCGAGATTGGCGCCGCCGATGACGGTGGCGGCAATCACCTGCAGCTCCATGCCGTTGCCGAGATTGGTGGTGACGGCGCCCAGCCATCCGGTCTGGATGATGCCGGCAATCCCTGCCGACAGCGCCGAGATCATGTAGACGACGACCTTGATCTGCTTGACGGGAACGCCGGTCAGCGTCGCTGCATGCTCATTGCCGCCGATGGCGAAGATGTGCCGGCCGAACTTGGTCAAGCGCAGGATGAAGCCGGTGATCAGCGCGAGGATGATCATGTAGAGCACGGGATTGGCGATGCCGAACACCCAGGCGCCGCCGCCCAGCGCCAGAAGTTTCTGATGGTCCGGTCCGAACTGGAAGACCACCGTATTGTTGGACGCGACCATGGCGAGGCTGCGCGCCACCGACAGCATGCCGAGCGTCACCACGAAAGGCGGGAAGCCGAGATAGGCGATGAGTATGCCGTTGAAGGCGCCGATCGCAAGCGCGGTGGCGATCGAGGCCAGGATGCCCACTTCAATCGAGTAGCCGGCATGCATGGTGACGGCGAGCACCATCGAGGAAAGGCAGAGCACCGAACCGACCGAAAGATCGATGCCGCCGGTGATGATGACGAAGGTCATGCCCAGCGCGACGATAGCGACGAAGGTCACGTTGCGGGTGATGTTGAAGATGTTCTTCGACGTGGCGAAGGAATCGGTGGCGACGGACAGGAACAGGCAGGCGAGGATGACCGCGATCACCACCCAGAAAGTCTGGTTGGCAAAGAGCCGCGACACGAAGGTGTGCTGCTTCTGCGCGATCGTCTGGTCAAGGGTGACTGCCATTATCGACCTTTCCTGAGAGGCGGGGCGCAACGTTCCGCGCGATCACGCAACCTGTTCGATGGCGCCGGTGATCAGCCCGGTGACTTCCTCGGGTGAGCTCGAGGCGATGTTCTTGTCGGCCACCTTGCGGCCGCGCCGCATGACGATGACGCGGTCGGCGACGTCGAACACGTCGGGCATGCGGTGGCTGATCAGCACCACGGCGATGCCCTGGTCGCGAAGGTGGCGGATGAGATTGAGCACTTCGGCGACCTGCCTGACCGAAATCGCTGCCGTCGGCTCGTCCATCAACACGATCTTGGCCTGCGACAGCATGGTGCGGGCAATCGCCACCGCCTGGCGCTGGCCGCCTGACATCTGCTTGACGACGTCGCGCGGCCGCGTTTCGGATTTCAGCTCGGCAAAGAGCTGGCCGGCGCGCTTGTACATCGCGCCATAGTCGAGGATGCGGAACGGGCCGAAGCCGCGGCGCAGCTCCCGGCCGAGATAGACGTTGGCCGCGGCCGTCAGATTGTTGCAGAGCGCAAGGTCCTGGTGGACGATCTCAATGCCGTGCTGGCGGGCGTCCGCCGGCTTGTGCATGACAAGCTCCTTGCCGTCCAGCCGCATGGTGCCGTGGCTCGGGTGGAAATTGCCTGCGATCATCTTCACCAGCGTCGACTTGCCGGCGCCGTTGTCGCCCATCAGGCCGACGACCTCGCCGGCTTCCAGCGAAAACGATACATCGTTGACCGCCTGGATGGCGCCGAAATGCTTCGAGATGTTGGCGAGTTCCAGAACCGACACCAGCCTTAAGCCTCCCCTTTATTGGCGCAACTGGGCACCGAACCCGCCGGCGCCGCTTGCGTCTTGCCCCGTCCATCTCCTCCGGAACGGTACATCCACGCATTTAGGCAAAAGCGGACGGGGGCGTCAATCAATTGTCTGACGATTAATTTCGAGACTCGACGAAAAATCGGTTTTGTAGGACAAATAGCAATTGACGCTGGCGAAAAGCCGATATTAGCTAAGCTTCGAAGGAAGGCTTTGCCAATCGTCCGTCCATCCGGCGAGGGCGGGCAGATGGTTTGATGGTCAAGGATTCGGCTGCGTCGGTGTTCGGGCAGACGGATCGGCAAATGCTTATCAGCCCGGGGCGGGACGCGAACATCATGAGATGCTCGTCATGGTTCTTATGCATCCGGGCTGATCAGTGTGGCGGGCACGCGGTGTCCGTCTGTTTCAAGGGAGGACTGATATGAGGAAAACACTTTTGCTTGCCGCCGTCGCCGCCATGGCGTTGGGGGCCGGGCCGGCTTTGGCCAAGAAACAGCTCGTCATCGTCGTGAAAGGTCTCGACAATCCGTTCTTCGAGGCCATCCATCAGGGCTGCGAGAAATGGAACAAGGAGAACGCCAGCTCGGAATATGAATGCTTCTACACCGGCCCGGCATCGACCTCGGACGAAGCCGGCGAGGCGCAGATCGTGCAGGATATGCTGAGCAAGCCCGACACGGTAGCGATGGCGATCTCGCCGTCGAACGCGCCGCTGATCGCGCAGACGATCAAGAGCGCCAATCCGTCGATCCCGATTATGACGGTCGACGCCGACCTTACCAAGGAAGATGCCGCCCTTCGCAAGACCTATCTCGGCACCGACAACTACCTGATGGGCAAGAAGATCGGCGAGTACATCAAGAAGGCCAAGCCGAATGGCGGCACGATCTGCACGATCGAGGGCAATCCGGCGGCCGACAACATCCTGCGCCGCGCGCAAGGCATGCGCGATGCGCTGTCGGGCAAGGAAGGCCTCGCGGCGCTGAAGGGCGAAGGCGGCTGGACCGAAGTCGCCGGCTGCCCGGTGTTCACCAATGACGACGGCGCCAAGGGCGTGCAGGCGATGACCGACATCCTCGCCGCCAATCCGAAGCTCGACGCCTTCGGCATCATGGGTGGCTGGCCGCTGTTCGGCGCGCCGCAGCCCTATCGCGACCTGTTCAAGCCGATGGCCGACAAGATCGCCAAGAACGAGTTCGTCATCGGCGCCGCCGACACGATCGGCGACGAGGTGGCGATCGCCAAGGAAGGCTTGGTGACCGCGCTGGTCGGCCAGCGGCCTTTCGAGATGGGCTACAAGGCGCCGGCAGTGATGCTCGACCTCATCGGCGGCAAGAAGGTCGACGATCCGGTCTTCACCGGCCTCGACGAATGCACCAAGGAAACGGCCGACACCTGCATCCAGAAGTAGGCGTCGGCTACATCCAGAGAGCCAAATGTCAAAAGGGGCGCCCGCAAGGCGCCCCTGATCTTTTCCGGCACCCGATTTTTTGGTCGGCAGGGCGGCTCTCAGATCTTCTGCTTCACGCCGTCCTTTGAAGGCATCAGATCGACGCCATTGAGCTTGCCGATATGGGTGGCAAGCATCGGCACATACTGTTCCGCGGGACCGGTGGCAAAAGCCGTCGCGAAGGAATTCTTGGTAGCGTTGCCGAGCGGGTTGGCGATGCCGGCCGCGCCCGCCATCGATTCCAGATAGGTCAGGTCCTTGAAGGCATTGGCGATGGTGAATTTGTGCGCGTCGCGGTCGCCCTCCAGCGTCCAGCGCATGAAGGTCTGGTAGAAACCGCAATCCATACGGCCGTTTCGGATGACGCTGTCGAAGCGCGCCGGCGAGATGCCGACCTTCTCCGCCAAGGCGAGCGCTTCCGAATAGATCGCCGCGTAACCGAGCGAGACGAAGTTGTTGAGCAGCTTCATGCGGTGGCCGTCGCCGGTGTCGCCGATGTGGACGATGCGGCCGGCCCAGGTCTCGAGCACCGGCTTCAGCCTGGCAAACACCGCGTCCGGCGCGCCGACCATGGCGTCGAGCGTCCCTTCCCAGGCCTCCTTCGGCGTGCGGCTGAGCGGGGCATCGACATAGTCTACGCCGAGCGCCTTGAGCTCGGCTGCCAGGGCCGTGGTCGAGACCGGATCGGAGGTCGAGCAGTCAACGACCACCGAGCCCTGCTTCAGTCCTTCCTTCAGCCCGCCGGGACCGCGGATGATCGCCTCCACCTCACGCGAGCCGGTGACGCAGATGAAGACGATGTCGGAGGCAGTGGCTACCTCCCTGGACGTAGCCGCTTCCTTGGCGCCGCGTCCCAGAAGGTCTTCCGCAGGCTTGCGGTTCTTGCGGCCAAGGAAGGTGAGCGGATAGCCCTTGTCGACGATGTTCTTGGCGATACCATGCCCCATCAGGCCTAGGCCGATGAAACCGATGTTCTCGCGGGCAGCGATGGTGCTCATGTCGTCTCTTCCCTGTCTTTCGTGGTGATGGACGCCCGCGCGGCGGGCTATTGTCGAGAAGGTTTCCGCGGATCGCGGGTGGCGGGCGACCGCGGAATACCATATTGTCTGACAATACACATAATTTCCAAGCCTTGTGGAGAGCAAAATGACGAAGCGGATCATGTTCACCGGCGGCAGCGGCAAGGCCGGCCGGCATGTCGTTCAGTATCTGGTCGAAAATGGCTGCCAGGTGCTCAACATCGACACCAAGCCGCTCGACAATCCGAAGGTTCGCACCTTGATCACCGACATCACCGACAGCGGGCAGGTGTTCAATGCGCTGTCGAGCTATATGGGCCTGCACGAGTTCGACCCGTCGCTGAGGGCACAGCCGGTCGACGCCGTGGTGCATTTCGCCGCCATCCCGCGCATCATGATCACGCCCGACAACGAGGTATTCCGCATCAACGCGATGGGCACCTACAATGTCATCGAGGCGGCGGTGAAGCTCGGCATCCGCAAGGTTATTATCGCTTCCTCCGAGACGACCTATGGCCTGGTCTTCGCCAACGAGCCGCGCAATCCCACGCATTTCCCGCTCGACGAGGATTATGACGTTGACCCGATGGATTCATATGCGCTGTCGAAGATCGTCAACGAGAAGACGGCACGGGCCTTTGCGCTGCGCAGCGGCGCCGACATCTATGCGCTGCGCATCGGCAACGTCATCGAGCCGCATGAATATTCGCTGTTCCCGAAATGGTTCGCCGATCCGGGCTTCCGCAAGCGCATCGCCTGGAGCTATATCGACGCGCGCGATCTCGGCCAGATCACCTTGCGGGCCATCGAGAAGGACGGACTAGGCTATCAGGTGTTCAACGCGGCCAACGACGATACCTCGTCGGACCTGCCGACCGCAGAGCTGTTGAAGCGCTTTTATCCAGGCGTACCGGTCAAGGCCGAACTCGGCGAATATGAGACACTGCTTTCGAACCGCAAAGCGCGCGACGTGCTCGGCTTCCGGCCCGAGCACAGCTGGCGCAAATACGTCAAGGCGGCATGAGGCGGCGGCAAATGCCGGTTGAGCTGTGCACATCTTCGCAGGTTGTAGCAAAGCAGGCTTGCCGTGCTTGACAGGCTTTGAAAACGGGATTTTGTGAACCTATGCGGGACGCGAAGCCGAACAATGAAAAAAGGCCGATGAAGACGGCGGCAGCGGAGCGTCCAGCCGGCGTTCGCCGGGCTGACGCGCCCCGCATCCCCGGTGCCAGCGTGCATGCTTCGCTTGCGAGCGAAATCGGCCTTCGGATCGTGCGCGGCGACTATCCGCCGGGCACCATCCTGCCCAATGAAGCCAAATGGTCGGAAACCTTCGACGTCAGCCGCTCTGCGGTGCGCGAGGCGATCAAGATGCTGATGGCAAAGAGTCTTCTGGCCTCGCGGCCGAAGATCGGCAGCTGGGTCGAACCGAAGGAACGCTGGAACCTGCTCGACCGCGACGTGCTGTCCTGGTACGCGACGTCGCCGGACCGCGAGGTGTTCCTGAAGACGGTGCAGGAATTCCGCCACATCATCGAGCCGGAGGCGACGGCCTTCGCTGCGTTGCGGCGCACCGACGAGCAGATGGCCGAGATCAGCCAGGCCTGCCGCGAAATGGGCGAGGCTACCAATCTGCAGGAGCGCACGCGCGCCGACACGCGTTTCCATCTCGCGATCCTCCGGGCCTCGGGCAACGATCTCTTGGTGCCGCTAGGCGTCTTGATCGAATCCGCCTTCGACCATCTCTTCACCTACACCACGCGCGAGCGGGACGACCTGCATCATGCCCAGAAGTTGCATGAAGCGATCGAAAGGAACATTCGCCTGAAGAGGCCGGACGCGGCGCGCAACGCGGTCCGCAAACTGCTGGCCAATACCGACGAAGTGATCCAGTCGCGCTGAGCTCCATCGATATTCAGGTGGGGCCGGCCTGACTTCCTAGTCCTGCTTTTCGCGGCCAAACGCGACACGCAGTTCGTCCTTTGCTTTTTCCAGCACCCTCTTGCGCTGTTCGGGCAGGTTCTTGCCGGCGCGGTTGATGTAGAAATTCAACATCGACATAGCGGATTGGAACGGCTCGGCCTTGCGGCGGTCGCTGTGCTCGGCCGAGCGCTTCAGCGAGGCGGCGATCTTCTTGGCGTCATCGGATTCGAAGACGTGCTCCTCGAGATCGAGCGCGTCGCTGTGCTCTGTCACGTCGGCCGACCATTTCTTTTTGGCGGTCATGGCGAAACTCCTTGCTGGAGTGGTTCAGCGTTCACCGCCGAACCGCCCCATCTCTTTTGTTTCCACGCAATTCCGGACGGAAAACCGTCAATCACTTTTCCTGGAATTGCTCAGAGGCAAACTCGGTGAGGCGAGGCGGGTTCCCGGCTCTGGAGCCACGGATTTGCCCGCTGTGGCGCTGCTCGGCTCGGGAAATGGGCCGATAGTGCGCTTAAACGCGCGATCTCGAAGAAATCGCGGACAGGAGACGCCGTGACGACACTTCCTGCAAACGCGGCAAACAACGCCGACATAGACAGCTTCTATGCATGGACGCGACTCGGCATTTCCCTGCTGCTGGCGACGATCGGCGGCGTCGGCACCTGGGCGGTGGTCGTGGTCCTGCCCGCGGTGCAGGCCGAATTCGGCATCGATCGCGCAGCGGCCTCCACGCCCTATACGGCGACCATGGTGGGCTTTGCCGCAGGCAACGTGCTGATTGGGCGCGCCATCGATCGCTTTGGATACTGGATACCGGCGCTGGCCGCTTCGCTCGCGCTAGGCGCGGGATTTCTGCTGGCATCGCTCGCCAATTCGATCCTGGGCGTCACACTTGCGCAAGGCCTGCTGATCGGCGTCGGCTGTTCGGCGATCTTCGGGCCGCTGATCGCCGATGTCTCGCACTGGTTCAACCGCCGTCGCGGCGTTGCGGTGACGGTGGCGGCGTCCGGCAACTACATTGCCGGGGCGGTCTGGCCGACGATCATGCCCTATGTGATGCAAGGCCATGGCTGGCGCGTCACTTATGCGGTGATCGGGGTCATCTGCCTTGTCACCATGGTGCCGCTGGTCCTGTTGCTGCGCCGGCGCGCGCCGCATGAGGGGATTTCCGGCGCGCCTCGCGCGCGGCCGGTGCAGCCGATCTCGCTGTCGCCCTCGCAATTGCAGGTCCTGCTGGTGATTGCCGGCTTCGGCTGCTGCATGGCGATGTCGATGCCGCAGGTGCATATCGTCGCCTATTGCATGGATCTCGGCTACGGCGTCGCGCGCGGCGCCGACATGCTGTCGATCATGCTGGCGGCCGGCGTCGTCAGCCGGATCGGCTCGGGCTTTCTCGCCGACCGCATCGGCGCGGTGAAGACGCTGCTGATAGGCTCGGCGCTGCAGTGCCTGTCGCTGCTCTTCTACATCCCCTTCGACGGACTTGCCTCGCTCTATGTCGTCTCGCTGGTGTTTGGCCTGTCGCAAGGCGGCATCGTGCCCTGCTACGCCATCATCGTGCGCGGCTACATGCCGGCGAGGGAAGCCGGCCGGCGCGTCGGCATCGTCTTGATGGCGACGATCTTCGGCATGGCGGTGGGCGGCTGGATGTCGGGCTGGATCTATGATCTTACAGGGTCTTACGCGGCAGCGTTCCTGAATGGCATCGGCTGGAACCTCGTCAACCTCGCGGCCATCGCCCTGTTGATGTGGAAGGCCAACCGCAGCGTCACGGCGCTCGCCTGACGGACCTCGGGCGCCGACATCGGCTTGCTTGACAACGGTTGACGCATGCGCGACGCCAATCGGCAATGCTGATTTGGCGGGCTGACTTGGTGGCGCGATGACACGGATGCCGATCCTGATGTTGCAGCCGTGCGTCAAAGGCAGTGGGACAAGGCGTTGACCAGACCGCGCTCCCGTCGCGGCGGCGGCCGTCCGACCATTGCCGATGTCGCCCGCAAGGCCGGCGTCGGCGCCATTACTGTGTCGCGCGCGCTGCGCGAGCCCGGACGGGTGTCGGAGGACCTTCGCCGGCAGATACAGGCCGCGGTCGACGAACTCGGCTACGTGCCCGACCCGAACGCCCGCGCGCTTGCCTCGGCGCGAGCCGAGGTGTTCGGCGTGCTGGTGCCTTCGCTGACCAACAACGTCTTTGCCGAAGTGGTGCGCGGCATCTATGACAGCCTGTCCGACAGTCCGTTCCGCATCCAGATCGGCAACACCCATTATTCAGGCCTTGAGGAAGAGCGGCTGTTGCAGGTTTTCGGATCGCAACGCCCGGCGGCGCTGATCGTGGCCGGCATCGACCAGACCCCCGGCGCGCGACGACTGCTGGAGAAAGCCGGCTGCCCGGTGGTGCAGGTGATGGAGACCGGGCCGGACCCGGTCGACATGATGGTCGGCTTCTCGCATTTCGACGGCGGCAGGACGGCCGCCGAGCACCTCCTTGAAGCCGGATACCGCAAGATCGGCTTTATCGGCGCCAGGATGGATCCGCGCTCGCAGCGGCGCCTTGCCGGCTACCGCGCCGCCATGGAGGCCGCCGGTCTGTTCGATCCGCGGCTGATCACCACAACGCCCGTGCCGTCAAGCGTGAGCCTCGGGCGCGAGCTGTTCCGCGACGCGCTGGCCAAGATGCCGACGCTGGACGGCGTATTCTGCAACAATGACGATATCGCGCTCGGCGTTCTGTTCGAATGCCGTCGCGCCTCTATCGACGTGCCCAAGCAGATCGGCATTGCCGGGTTCAACGATCTCGACATGATGCAGGTGTCGTTTCCTTCGATCACCAGCGTGCGGACGCACCGCTATGAAATCGGCACCCGCGCCGTCGCCATGGCGCTGTCGGCAATCGCTGGAAACCGTCCGGAACAGCGGATCGTCGACCTCGGTTTCGAGCTCATGCGGCGTGAGAGCACCGCCCGCTGAGAATACCGAAAAACGCTGAAACGCGGCGCTTTACAGCCTCACATGGTAGCGCTACCATTTGTCTGTAAAATCGACATTAATTCGGAATCGAGCTTGTTTATTATACATAAGCAACAGGCGCTCGCTTGTTTATTATGGATAATATGATAACGTTCTAAATGTCGCGCATAGGTGAGGGGGAGAGGAGGATCAGGGCGGCGCAGACCGCTCGCCAGGCTGCTCGGCGGCGAAGTACGCCGAACGACAGCGCCAGACTCATAAACAAGCAGAACTGCAACTGGGAGGAATATCGATGATCAAGTCACTCGTTGGCGGCGTCATTGCCGCCACTGCATTCGTCATGCTGAGTTCATCGGCGATCGCCGGTCCTGAAGTGGTCAAAGGGCCCGGGGCCGAGCCGGACTGTTTTGCGCCTTGGGCGGCCGACACGCAGTTTTTCAAATATCCGAAGAAGGAAGGGCCCTACCGCATCGCGCTCGCCAACGGCTACATAGCGAACACCTGGCGCATTCAGATGATCCAGACGGCCAAGGCCTATGCGGCGCAGCCCGATGTCGCAAAGAAGCTCAAGGAATTCAAGGTCGTATCGACCGGCGAGGACGTGCCGGCGCAGATCTCGGCGATCAACAACTTCATCGATTCCGGCTTTGACGCGATCGTCGTGAACGCGCAAAATCCGACCGCCTTCGGACCGGTCATCAAACGCGCCAAGGAAGCGGGCGTCGTGCTTGTCGCCTTCGACAACATCCTCGACACCAAGGACGCCATCAACGTCAATGTCGACCAGAAAGGCCTCGGCGAGCTCTGGGGCAAATGGCTGGTCGCGCATGTGCCGAACGGCGGCAAGGTGCTCGAGGTGCGCGGCGTCGCCGGCACTTCCGTCGACACCGATCGCCACAAGGGTATTCACGAGGTGCTCGATGGCTCGGGCAAGAAATGGGATGTCACCGAAGTCGTCGGCAAGTGGGATGACGGCGTGGCGCAGAAAGCCACGGCCGACGCGATCGCCACCAGCGGACCGTTCGACGGCATCACAGGGCAAGGTGGCGACACCGGGATCGTGCAGGCGATGATCGACGCCAAGCATCCGTTCGTGCCGTTCGGCGGCGAGACGGAAAACGGCTTCCGCAAATTCTGTGCCGCGCATGCGGCCGACGGGCTGAAATGCTCGTCCGCAGGTACCGGCCCGGCCCAGGTTGCGGTCGCCATCAAGACGGCGATTGCCGCGCTCGAAGGCAATGTCGTGCCGCAATCGATCAAGCTGCCTTTGGCCATCGTCGAGGATCCGAACTTCAAGGCGGGGCAGGATTTCTTCCCCGACCAGTCCGACAATTTCTTCGTCGGCAATTCCTTCCCGACCTGCGGCATCAATTTCACCGCGCAGGAAATCATGGGCCAGACCAAGGAAAACAAATAGTCTGACACGCCGGCGTCGCGAAAGCCGCGACGCCGGCGCTTGATGCCAATCACGAACTGGCCTGGGGAGGCAGATGGACGGCGCGGCTCCGCTCTTCCGCATGGAAGGCATATCCAAGCGCTATGGCGGTGTGCGCGCCCTGGAAAAGGCCGATCTCACCGTCACGGCCGGCAGCATCCACGCCATTCTCGGTGAGAACGGCGCCGGCAAATCGACTTTGATCAAGGTCATGGCCGGTGTCGTCGCGCCGGATGAAGGTGCTATGAGCCTGGACGGCCGCGAGGTGACATTTGCATCGCCGGCCGCGGCCAATCAGGCCGGCATCGTCTGCATTTTCCAGGAACTGTCGCTGATCCCGGAACTGAGCGTCGCCGACAACATCGTCATTTCCGATCCACCGAAGCGCTTCGGCATGATTGACCGCAAGGCGCAGCGACGCATCGCGGAGGAAGCGCTGGCACGCGCCGGCGCCTCCGACATCCACCCCCGCGCCCTGGTCAAGGACCTGCCGCTGTCGCGCCGGCAGATGGTGGAGATCGCCAAGGCGCTGGCCCGCAAGCCGCGCATCCTGATCCTTGACGAAGCGACTTCGGCTCTGACGGCGGCGGATGTTGCCAAGGTCTTCGACGTGTTGAAGCGGCTGCGCTCGGAAGGACTGGCGCTGCTCTATATCTCGCACCGCATGAACGAGATCGCGGAACTCGCCGACCATTGCACGGTATTTCGCAACGGCCGCAATGTCGCGAGCTACCCAGCCGGCTCGAAGAGCGACAATGAAGTGGTCGAGTTGATGATCGGCCGCGAATACAGCCATATCTTCCCGCCGAAACCCGCTGCCGCCTCGGCCGCCACGCCGGTGCTCGAAGCGCGCAATCTCTCCTGGGCCGACCGGCTGGACAATATTTCGCTGAGCGTCAGGGCCGGCGAAGTCGTCGGCCTGGGCGGCCTCGATGGGCAAGGTCAGCGCGAATTGCTGCTGGCCTTTTTCGGCGTGCTGCGCGGCCTGCGCGGCGAGGTGCTGATCGACGGCAAGCCGGTTTCGATCGCCAGCCCGACCGCGGCCAGTCATGGCCGCATCGGCATGGCGCTGATCCCCGAGGATCGCAAGACCGAAGGACTGATGCTGCCGATGACGGTGCGCGAGAACCTGTCCTTCGCGGCGCTCGACAGGTTGTCGAAAGCGGGCATTATCGACCGCGCCGCCGAACAGCGCCTGATCGACGACATGGTCGGGCTGCTGGCGATCAAGACGGCAGGGCTCGACATTCCCGTCGGCGCGCTCTCGGGCGGAAACCAGCAGAAGGTGGTGATCGCCAAATGGCTGATGCGGCAACCGCGCATCATCCTGCTCAACGATCCGACTCGCGGCATCGATGTCGGCACCAAGCAGGAGCTCTATCAGCTGATGCGCAAGCTGGCGGATGCGGGCGCCGCGATCCTGTTTTATTCGACCGACTATGACGAATTGATCGGCTGCTGCGACCGCGTGCTGGTGCTCTATGACGGTGCGATCAAACGCGAGTTGGTCGGCGAGGGGATCACCGAGCACGCGTTGATCGCCACCGCGCTCAACATCCATGGCGATGATCGCCGCACCGAGCTAGGAGGAAAGGGGTGAAGGATTGGCGCTACTGGCTGGCCGAAGAGCGCGGAACGCTTTTGGCCTTCGGCATCTTCATCGTCATGTTCGCCATCTACAGTGCCAACCACCCGGCGGGCTTTACTGCCAATGTCGTGCAGACGGCCGCCAACAAGGGCGTGCTGCTCGCTTTCGTCGCCATGGCGCAGACATTGGTGGTGATCACCGCCGGCATCGACCTTTCCGTTGGCATGATCTTCACGCTGACCAACTGCATGGCTTCCTGGCTGGTGGTCGGCACCGGCCTGGAGACGGCGTTTGGCGTGTTGGCGGTGCTCGGCACCGGGCTCATCTGCGGGGCGGTCAACGGTGCCATCGTCATCTACGGCCGGCTGCAGCCGATCGTCGCCACCATCGCCACAGGCGCCGTCTTTTTCGGCCTGGCGCTGCTTTTGCGTCCGGTTCCCGGCGGCTCGGTCAACGAGAACCTCGCGGATTTCCTGACCGGACGTTTCTTCGGCGTGGCGCCAGCAAGCCTCGTGGCCCTGCTCGTCATCGTGCTGATCGTCTGGGTGCCGTTCAGCCGCTCCGAACTTGGGCGCGCCGCCTATGCTGCGGGCTCATCGGAGACCGCGGCCTACATGTCTGGCGTGCCGATCCGCAGAGGCAAGTTTCTGGCATACACGCTTGCCGGCCTGCTTGCAGCCATCGGCGGCCTGTTCCTCACCTTCTTCACCTATACGGGCGAGGCGGCCTATGCGAGCGGCAATGCCTACACGCTGTTCTCGATCGCGGCGGTCGTGCTCGGCGGCGTGTCGTTATTCGGCGGCAAGGGCAGCGCCATCGGCGCGATCTTCGGCGCGCTTGCCTTCCGCACCATCGGCGACCTCCTGTTCGTGTTTGACTTCGATCCGCTCTGGCAGCCGCTATTCCAGGGCGTTATCCTGTTGATCGCGGTCAGCCTCGGCGCTTTCGCGCTGTTTCGGGTGCGCAACCGGTTGGAGTGGTTCCTGTGAGCGAAACGACGCTTGGCGGCATCATGGGCGGCATCGCCGGCCGCATGCCGAAATTCATCCGGCGCGCCGACCCGGCGGTGCTGACAGCCTTCGCCTGCATCGTCATCCTGCTGCTGCTCGGCAGCCTCTATTCGCGCAGCTTCCTGTCGCCGGAATATCTGCTGCAGCAATTGAAGGTCGCGTCCTTCCTCGGCGTCATCGCCACCGGCATGATGCTGGTCATCCTGCTCGGCCAGATCGACCTCTCCGTGCCGTGGTCCGTGGCCGCCGGCGCCATGATGGCCTGCGCGGCCGCGGCCTACGGCCCGGTCGGCGTTGCTCTCGCCATCCCCTTCGGCGTGCTGTGCGGCGTGGCGATCGGCATCGTCAACGGCATCGGTGTCGCCTATCTGCGCATCCCCTCGATGATCATAACCTTGGCCACCAACGCGGTCGCGCAAGGGCTGATGGTGGTCTACACAGGCGGCTTCTCGCCGCAGGATTCGGCGACCGCTGCGATGCGATATCTGGCGACCGGCTTCACCATTCCGGGCGTTCCCAATGCGGTCATCATCTGGGCGCTGATCGGCGCCGCGATGGTCTTCGCTTTGACCCGCACCAGCTTCGGCCGCGCCGTCTACGGCATCGGCAATCGCGAGCGCGCCGCTTACCTTTCCGGCATCGACACGCGCCGCATCGTGATGATCGCCTTCGCCGTCTCCGGCGGGCTGTCGGCCTTTGGCGGCGTGCTTCTGGCCGGCTATGCGTCGAAGGCGGCGCAGTCGATGGGTGATGCCTATCTCCTGCCGTCCATCGCTGCCGTTGTGCTGGGCGGCACGTCGATCCTGGGCGGGCGCGGCTCCTATCTGGGCACGGTGGCGGGCGTGATCCTGATCACGCTATTGCAATCCATCCTCTCGGTCATGCAGATGCCGGAGGCGGGGCGGCAGATCATCTATGGCGTCGTCATCGTCGCCATGCTTCTGCTCTACGGGCGGGCGCCAGCAAGCCGCTGATCGTGGATGAGGCGAGCGCAAGACCGCAGATCCCGGAGCTCCGCATGAACGATCTTCAGACGGCCCCGGCCATCGTCGTGATGGGTGTTGCCGGTTGCGGCAAGACGGCCGTCGGCGAGGCTCTCGCCAAGGCGCTGAGCGCCGACTTCATCGAAGGCGACCGCTTGCATCCGCCGGAGAATGTGGCGCGCATGGCGCGCGGCGAGCCGCTGACGGATGCGCTGCGCGCGGGCTGGCTCGACGCCATAGGCGAGAACATTGCGGCCTCGGTCGCCGGCGGGCGAAAACCAGTGGCGGCGTGCTCGGCGCTGAAGCGAAGCTACCGTGACCGGCTGAGCCGCTTCTGCCCCGGTATGGTCTTCCTCTATCTCAAGATCGATCGCGAGACCGCCTGGCGGCGCGTCGCTAACCGCAAGGGGCATTTCATGCCCGCCAGCTTGGTCGACAGCCAGTTCGCCACACTGGAAGAGCCTGCCGCGGACGAACAGGCGGTAACGGTCGACGGAACGCGAAGTGTTGCCGCGATCGTGAAAGAAGTCGTCGACCGGGGTGGGTGATTTTAACAATACGCACCGGACAGAGGCTTCAGGCGCCCTCGTTGCCGATCGCGGCCTCGGTTGGCCGCTCCGTCAGCCGCACGGCGCTCGACCAGGCCATCATCTGCTCCGGACAGAGTTTGAGCGTCTCCAGCATCTGGTCGCGCTTCGACAGGATAAATCCCGCCTGAACGACGAGGTTCTTCCCTGTCGTGTCCTTGGCAGGCGATGCGGGCGCCTCTGGGCTCGCGCTCAGCTCTCTGACGATCGCCCGATATTCGCGAAAAGGCGCCGTCTCGATGGTCGCCATATGAAACAGCGCAGCGCCCGCGCGCGCGGCGAAGTTCGCCGGCGCCGAGGCGAGGTGGGTCCAGCCGCGCTCGCCCATGGCTGCCTCGGTGAAGGCGGAGCCGGCATAGATGGTGTTGGTCATCAGCACCACGCCGTTTGCTTTCAGCACTTTCTGGATGCGGGTGGTGACCTGATAGGCATCGGTGCGCTCAAACACAATCCGGCTTTTCAGGAAGCGATTCTCAACCTTGACCAATGGCGGATTGATCAAGCGCAGGCCGAACTTGCTCGGCGAGAAGCCGTGGTACTGCGCGCTCACCTGGTGGGTATCGACGCCAGCCTCATGCAGGGCGCGCTTGCCCATGATCGTCTGCGCCGTGAACTGGTCGCACCATATGATGGCGCCGCGCCCGTTGCGCAGGGCTTGTTGCAGCGCCTCGAGGCCTTCGAGCCGGATCGCCGGCGACCAGCGCCAGCCGGCGACGAGATGCGCCGCAAGCGTCAGCCGCCGGCGGTGAATGGCGGCGAGCAGCGCCTCGAACATGCTTTTCGTATCGACGGTATCGCCGAGCACGGCTCTCACCGCGATCTCGTAACGGGCAAAGTCTTTGCGGAAGTGGCGCTTGCGCCTGCACCCGGACACCCAGCCGCAGATCGGGCTCCACCAGGAGACCGGCAGCATCGCCGCGACGCCGAGATAGAAACAGGACAGCAGGCTCTCGCGCAGGTCCCGATTGGTGAAGCGGCGCAGTTTTCCGGGGCGGGTAACCTTGCGGCTGAAGAAGCGAACGGACTCGTTGCGCTCCGGCACCGGCACATCTGCGGTAATCTCGGTATGATAGATGTCATTCGACGATGGCTGCCGGCTGGCCCTGCGGGAATTGCCAAACCAAGGCAGCCTCATGCGTCAGAGCCCTGTTTCATCTCCAGCCGCTTTACTGCGTCCGCGGTAGACTGGCAACCGAGGGCGACAGGTCAGGGCCGCGGCTTGTCGTTTGGCGCAATTGCGGGCGGAAGCTTGCGGCGAAGTGGCCGATCCTGGCCGCTGCACGCTTGCCTCAAATCTGAGACGTGAGTTCCGCCGGGAAATCGTCGTTGTCGGCGTCGCGCATGGCGGCGAGGCTGCGGTTGTCCAGCACCTCGGCGATCGCCTGGCGCACTTCCAGCATCATGTGGCGGACCTGGCAGGTTGCCTCGTCGCAATCCTCGCAGCGCTGGTATTGCGTGCGACTGGCGCAGGGGATCGGCGCCAGCGGCCCGTCGAGCACGCGCACGACATGGCCGATCTTGATTTCGGAAGCGGGCCGGGCGAGGCGGTAACCGCCTTCCTTGCCCTTGCGGCTCTGGACGAAACCGGCATTGCGCAGCTCGCCCAGGATCGCATCCAGGAATTTCTTCGGGATGTTGTTGGCGACGGCAATGTCGTTGACGAATGCAAGCTGGCCAGCCGGCAGGCCGGAAAGATGCACGAGGGCCTTGAGGCCGTATTTGCCTTTTTTGGTCAGCATGCCCGATTCAATTCATCAAACCCCAATGCGCCTGCATCTGGCGGTTGTTTGTGTGCAAATCATGACAGTTGACCGCCTGGCCCAATAATTTGCCCGGCAGCTTAGGCACAAACGCGTTGATTCTTCGTAACGTTTTTCACGTTGGACGCCGGATTTCCCCCGCGAAATGCCGGCGGGCTCAAACGAGGAAAGCCGGCTAAGGCCGGCTTTCCTGCGCTTCCTGATTGTGGGCCGGCTCAGCGGCTGCCATAGACCTGATCGAGCTGTCCGCCGGCGGCGAAATGCTCCTTCTGTACTTTGTCCCAGCCGCCGAAGACTTCCTCAACGGTCAGCAGCCGGACGTCCGGGAAGTCGGCCTTGTGCTTGGCGGCCACCGTCGTATCGCGAACCCGCAAGCCGTTCCCGGCGGCGATCTCCTGGCCGTCCGGCGTGTAGAGGAAGTCGAGATAGGTTTTGGCGAGATCACGGCTGCCATGCTCGTCGGCAACCTTGTCGACGATCGCCACAGGGAATTCGGCGAGCAGGCTGACGGAAGGCGTGACCTGCTCGAATTTGTCGTCGCCATATTCCTTGCGGATGCCGCGTGTCTCCGACTCGAAGGTGATCAGCACGTCGCCGATCTCGCGCTGGACGAAGGTGGTGGTGGCGGCGCGGCCGCCGGTGTCGAAGATCGGCACGTTGTTGAACAGCTTGGTGATGAATTCCTTCACCTTGGCGTCGTCGCCCTTGAAGGCTTCCTTGGCGTAAGCGGTGGCGGCGAGATAGGTGTAACGCGCATTGCCGGATGTCTTCGGGTTGGGGAAGATCACCTGCACGTCGTCACGCACCAGATCGTTCCAGTCCTTGATGTGCTTGGGATTGCCGGCGCGCACCAGGAAGGACGGCAGCGAATAGAAGGGCGAGGCGTTGTCCGGAAAATCCTTCTGCCAATCGGCTGAGATCAGTCCCTTCTTGACCAGGAAATCAACGTCGGTGACCTGGTTGAAGGTGACGACATCGGCGCCAAGACCTTCAGCGATCGCGCGCGCCTGCGCGGAGGTGCCGGCATGCGACTGATCGACCGTGACGCCGGGGTGCTCGGCGATGAAGGCCTTGTTGATGTCGGCGAACAGCTCGCGGCCGACGTCATAGGATGCATTCAAAAGCTTGTCGGCCGCCCAGGCTTGGGAGGACGCGAGGACGAGACCGACAACAGCCGCGATGCCGAGCAATAGACGCTTCATGAAAACAGGCTCCGACGAAAATATGCTAACGGACGAACGATAGCCGAAGTCCCGGTTCGCGGCGAGACATGCGCGCGGCACGATGGCGCCGCAACGAGAAAAGATATCGCTGACACAATCGGTTATTAGTTTTTCCGGTGAGAGCCTTGCTTTAGCCAGGCCTAGAAGCAAAAAGATTGCATTTTGGCGCTTCAGCATATACATTTGGTATATACAAGGAATGCCACATGACCCGACATCGCCATGCAGCGACGCCGCCGAAGGAGGCAAAGCTGTTCCGCAACAACCGCAGCCAGGCCGTACGGATTCCCGTCGAATTCGAACTTCCCGGGGACAAGGTCTTGATCAGCAGCGAAGGCGATCGTCTCGTCATCGAGCCGGTTCGTAAATCAGGTCTCACGGCGCTGCTTGCGCAATGGGCGAAAGAGCCCCCGCTCGATTCCGAGGATGACTTCCCTGAGATCGACGATGGTCCGGTCAAACCCGAGAACATCTTTTGATGCGGTTCATGCTCGATACGAACATCATAAGCGACATGATCCGAAACCCGGCCGGCAAGGCCGCCGGCGTCATGGCGCGCGTGGGAGACGCTGCCGTGTGCACCAGCATCGTCGTCGCTTCGGAACTGCGGTACGGCTGCGCCAGGAAGGGATCGACCAAGCTGCTCAAGAAGGTCGAGGAACTGCTGGCAGAGATTCCGGTCCTGCCGCTCGACGTGCCGGTTGATGCCGAGTACGGCGCGCTGCGCGCCGAACTGGAAGGCAGGGGCGAGACCATCGGCCACAACGACCTTTTTATCGCCGCTCACGCCTGCGTATCGGGCACCACGCTGGTAACGGCCAACACAGCCGAGTTCACCCGGATCAGAAAGCTGAAGGTCGAGAACTGGCTGGAATAACGCTCGACGCGACGGTCAAGCCGCCGGAAAAAGCTTCCAGCGCCGCGGCCTGAAGGCCACGCGGCTCTTCTGCGCCGCGGGATGGTCGACCGGCAGCTCGATCTCGACGCGCTGGCGCTCGCCGCCGACCTCGAGCTCGACACGCCTGGTGCCGGCGACGCGGCGGCTGGCGGCAACCGTGCCGGCGATGCAGCCGCTGCAGCCGTCGAGCAGGTCGACATCGTGCGGGCGGAAGTAGAGAACCGCCTCGCCGGACGGCGCATGCGGCGCCGAGAGCCCGATCGGCCGGTCGGCGATCCAGACCTCGCCGTTCTCGACCTTGACCGGCAGTGAGCTCGACTCGCCGATGAAGGAGTAGACGAAGGGCGAGTTCGGCGTATCGTAGATATCGTCGGCGGTACCGACCTGCTCGATGCGGCCCTGGCTCATGACGACGACGCGGTCGGCGAGCTCCAGCGCTTCTTCCTGGTCATGTGTGACGAAGACGGTCGTATGGCCGGTGCGGTCATGGATCTCGCGTAGCCAGCGGCGAAGCTCACGGCGAACCTGCGCGTCGAGCGCGCCGAAGGGTTCGTCGAGCAAAAGCACCTTGGGCTCGATCGCCATGGCGCGCGCCAAAGCCACGCGCTGGCGCTGACCGCCGGAAAGCTGCGCCGGATAGCGCTTTTCCAGGCCAGACAACTGGACAAGGTCGAGCAGTTCGAGCGCCCGTCGGCGGATTTCCTGCCCCGAGGGCCTTGCGGCGCCGTGCCGGACCTTCAGGCCGAAGCCGATGTTGTCGGCAACCGTCATGTGGCGGAACAGCGCGTAATGCTGGAAGACGAAGCCGACATTGCGCTCCTGGATCGACTTCTGCGAGGCGTCCTCGTCACCGAAGAAGATCGCACCTTTGGTCGGCCGCTCCAGGCCGGCGATCAGGCGAAGCAGCGTCGTCTTGCCGGAACCCGACGGCCCGAGCAGCGCGATCAGCTCGCCGGACCTGATGTCGAGCGACACGTCGTGGAGCGCCGGAAACCGCTCGAACTCCTTGCGCACATTGACGACGCGAACTTCCATGCAAATCCCTCAGTCCGTTGATGCGGTCGTTGTTCCCAAAATTGCCAGGCACTCTTGGGCGACAGGTAGTGTTCAGTGTCCGCGCGTCGCGGCGATCTCGGCGCCGTAGCGCATCTCGAGAAGCGTTTTCAAGACCAGCGTCACCAGCGCCAGGCCGGCGAGCAGCGAAGCGACGGCAAAGGCGCCGACGGCGTTGTATTCGTTATAAAGGATCTCGACATGCAGCGGCATGGTGTTGGTGAGGCCGCGTATGTGGCCCGACACCACCGAGACCGCGCCGAACTCGCCCATGGCGCGCGCATTGCACAGAAGCACGCCGTAGAGCAGTCCCCATTTGACGTTGGGCAGGGTCACATACCAAAAGGCCTGCCAGCCGCTGGCGCCCAGCGAAAGCGCCGCCTCTTCGTCGCCATTGCCCTGTTCCTGCATCAGCGGAATGAGCTCGCGCGCGACGAAGGGGAAGGTGACGAAAATGGTAGCCAGTACGATGCCGGGCACGGCGAAGAGGATGACGATGCCATGCGCCTTCAACCAGGCGCCGAGCAGTCCCTGCGCGCCGAAGAGCAGCACGTAGACCAGGCCGGAGATGACCGGCGACACCGAGAAGGGCAGGTCGATGAGGGTGGTCAGGAACGCCTTGCCCTTGAATTCGAACTTGGCGATCGCCCAGGCGGCCGAGATGCCGAAGACGACGTTGAGCGGCACCGAGATCGCCGCCACAAGCAAGGTCAGGCGGATGGCGGAGCGCGTGTCGGGGCCGGAAAGGGCCTCCGTGTAGGCGCCGATGCCTTTGGCAAGCGCCTCGTGGAAGACGACGATCAGCGGCAGGAGCAGGAAGACGGCGAGGAAGGCAAGGGCGATTGCCATCAGCACGGCCTTGACGGGCCGGCTTTCGGTCACCGCGGCCGACTGGCTCTCGTGATGCAGCTCGTAGGATTTGATCTCGGGATCAGCCATAGCGCTTGCGGCTCCATGTCTGGACGAGATTGACGACCAGAAGCATCAGGAAGGACAGCGCCAGCATGATCGCGGCGATCGCGGTCGCCGCTTCGTAATTGTATTCCTCGAGCCTGATCACGATCAGAAGCGGCGCGATCTCGGACTTGAAGGGCAGGTTGCCAGCGATGAAGATGACCGAGCCGTATTCGCCGACGCCGCGCGCGAAGGCGAGCGAGAAGCCGGTGATGATCGCCGGGGCCAGGCCTGGGAAGAGCACGCGCGTGATGATCTGGAAACGGTTGGCGCCGAGCGTGGCGGCTGCTTCCTCGACCTCCTTGTCGATCTCTTCCATGATCGGCTGGACGGTGCGCACGACAAAGGGCAGGCCGATGAACACCAGCGCGACGACGATGCCGAGCGGCGTGTAGGCGACCTTGATGCCGAGCGGCATCAGGAGATGACCGATCCAGCCGTTCGGCGCATAGAGCGTGGTGAGCGCGATGCCGGCGACGGCCGTGGGCAGGGCGAAGGGCAGGTCGACCATCGCGTCGGCGATGCGGCGTCCGGGGAAACGGTAGCGGACCAACACCCAGGCGACGATGGTGCCGAACACGACGTTGACGACGGCCGCCAGGAAGGCGGTGCCGAAGCTTATCTTCAGCGCGTTGAGGGTGCGCCGGTCAGCGGCGATTGCCCAGAAATCGGCCCAGCCGAGCGCGGCCGAGCGCCAGACCAGCCCCGAAAGCGGGATGAGGATGATGAGCGTGAGGTAGGCAAGCGAGAAGCCGAGCGTCAGTCCGAAACCCGGAATGACACTCGGCTGCCTGAATCGCCAACCCGCCTTGACGGGTGCTGTGGTCATGCTGTTCTGGATCGTCCCTTCTATTCAAACCAGAATGGCTTTGCGCAGTCGCATTCGGCCGGCATACCCGAGGCTCACCGGCCGTCCGGCCTCACTGCGCCGGCTTGTAGATCTGGTCGAATATACCACCGTCGCCGAAATGGTAAGGCTGCGCTTTCTTCCAGCCGCCGAATTGCGGGTCGTCGATGGTGACCAGCTTGATTGCCGGGAGCTTGGCAAGGTCCTCGGCCGGCACCAGGTCGGGCTTGGCCGGGCGATAGTGGTTCTTGGCGATGATGGTCTGCGCTTCCTTGGAATAGAGCCAGCTCAGATAGGCCTCCGCGACCTTGCGCGAGCCTTTGGCATCGACATTGGCGTCGACGACGGCTACCGGTGGCTCGGCCAGGATCGAGGTCGGCGGGTAGACGATGTCGAAATTGTCGGCGCCGAATTCGTCGAGTGCGAGATAGGCTTCATTCTCCCACGCGATCAGCACATCGCCCAGGCCCTTCTGCGCGAAGGTCACCGTCGAGCCACGCGCGCCGGTATCGAGGACCGGGACGTTCGCATAAAGCTTGCCGACGAACTCCTTGGTCTTGGCTTCGTCGTTGCCGTCATTGGCATTTGCATAGGCCCAGGCGGCAAGATAGTTCCAGCGGGCGCCGCCGGACGTCTTCGGGTTCGGCGTGATCACCTGGACGCCGTCCTTCACCAGATCGCTCCAGTCGTGGATGCCCTTGGGATTGCCCTTGCGCACCAGGAAGATGATGGTCGAGGTGTAGGGTGCCGAGTTGTTCTCGAACTTCGTGCGCCAGTCCGGGTTGATCTTCTTCGTCTTCGAGACGATGGCGTTGATGTCGCCTTCGAGCGCCAGCGTGACGACGTCGGCATCGAGACCGTCGATCACCGCCCGGGCCTGCGCGCCGGAACCGCCATGCGACTGCTGGATGGTCACGGTTTCGCCGGTCTCAGCCTTCCAGTGCGCGGCAAAGGCCTCGTCATAGGCCTTGTAGAGTTCACGTGTCGGGTCATAGGACACATTCAGAATGGTCGTATCGGCAAACGCGAAACCGAGGGTGCCGAACTGGACAGATGTGGCGACCAGCGCGCCGAGCAGTTTCCTGAAATGAGGTTTGGTCATTCCGGCCTCCGTTGAACTGCTGCGAACTCTACCGAGTTTATAGAATTTAGATGCAATGAATGTTGCCTTTTTCGCCGCCTCGAAGCAATTTTTCGCCGAGCCTCTCCCAATCGAGGAAATATCTTCCTCAATTTCGGACGGCGACCATTTCCTTGCCAGCCGGGCTAACTAGGCGGAGCCGGCTGCCGGGCAAGGCCGGCGCTAATTCGCGGTCACCGGAAAATCAAAACGTTGTTTGGGGAACGGCTCTTTGGCCAGCGTGAAGTGCCACCATTCGCGCGCATAGTTGCGAAACCCGGCGGCACGCATGGCAGTGAGCAGCGTTTTGCGGTTTGCGGCGGCTTCGGCGCCGATCAAGGCGCTGGCGGTTTCGCTCTTTGGATCAAAGCAGTCGAAACCGGTGCCGAAATCGAGCGTTCCGCCGTTCGGCGCACCGCAGGCCGGATGAACTGCGCTTTTATTGCCGGCCTTGGCGATAGCAAGGTCCACCGTCGAGCCTCGAGAATGGCTGGAGAACTCGCCGATATAGCCTTTGGCGATGAGATGGCCACGTTCGACGGTCGGATACCATTGCGGGTCGGGCTGGCCGCCGTCTCGCGTCCATTTGCCCATATCGGCAACCGCGCGCGCCGGCCGGTAGCAGTCGAAGACCCACCAGCGTCAGGCCTCTGGCGGCGATTGCTTGCTGGACAGCGACAATGCCTTGGCGGCTTGTGCGGTCAGGATGCAGGCCGGCGCCTCATAGCCGTCGACCTTGCGGTGCAGGAAGTTTTCAAGGCCGGCGTACCGGATATCCTGGCGAATGGTCGGGTCGACATCGGCGAGCCTTACGAAGTCGGCGGGCAGGGGATCGGCGCGAGCTGGGAGAGGGCTCGCGATTGCTAGCGCAAGCGCTGCGAAGAATGCTCCCAACCAAGGTCGGCGCGAGGCCCCCCTCTCTGCCCTGCCGGCCATCTCCCCCTCAAGGGGGGAGATTGGCAGTTTCGGCGCTGGATCCGCCTTTCCAACGTTGAAGATTAGCGAAGGCAATGAAGCGGATAATCTCCCCCCTTGAGGGGGAGATGGCCGGCAGGTCAGAGGGGGGTGCCTCGCGCCCAACAGAAGACGGAGAAACGCAATCCGCTGAATCGCTTGCCGCATCCTATTCAACGAAAACCTTCACGCTCGCCGCGCGTCCGGCCGCGTCGATCACCGTCAGCGTCGAATAGCCGGTGCCGTCGGGTTGCCAGGTCGCGGTGCGGCGCCGGTCGATGCCGGCGAGCGGCTTGCCGTTGGCGAGCCAGCGGAACGGCGCCCGGCCGCCTTGCAGTTTCAACACCAGCGGCGTCGCCTCGGCCGAATTGGTGCCGAGATCGACGCGCGCGCCATTGGGCGGGAAGATGATGGTCGGCGCCGGCTCGGCGGCAGTGGCCTGCACCAGACCGTCGGCGCCGGCGCCGAAGCGTGCGAGCGTCACCGGCAATTCATCGCGTTTGGAGTTGAAGACGCCCGGCGGCCTGCCGGGCAGCGGCACGCTGGCAAGGCCGGAACGGACGAAACCTTCGAACAGGATGGGAGCGGCCGAGACATAGCCCGACAGGCCGGGGATCGGGCTTGCATCGGCGCGGCCGACCCACACACCCAGCACGTAGCGGCCGTCGAAGCCGACGGACCAGGCATCGCGATAACCGTAAGAGGTGCCGGTCTTGTAGGCGATGCCGCGCTGCATGGCGCCTTCCGGCGGCTTCATGCCGGACAGGATGTCGTTGATCTGCCAGGCCGCCTGATCGTCGAGGATCGTGGCGGTGGTGCGCTCGACATCGGCCGGCTCGGTGCCGTCATGCAGCGTATGCATCTTGCCGCCATTGGCGAGCCCCGTATAGAGCTGCACCAGATCGCGCAAGGTCACGCCGACGCCGCCAAGCCCGATCGCCAGGCCGGGCGCCTCGTTAACCGGCAGGACCGGGTTGACGCCTGCCTGGCGGAAGCGCGCCGTCAGCCGCGCCGGACCGACGGCGTCGAGCACGCGGATCGCCGGCACGTTGAGAGACAATTGCAGCGCCTGGCGGATCGAGACATCGCCCTGGTAGCCCGTGTCGAAATTCTTCGGACGGTAGCCGCCGAAATCGGCCGGGCTGTCCTCGATGATCGTTTCCTGCGCCACCATCCCCTGCTCAAAGGCCAGCCCATAGATGAAGGGCTTGAGCGTCGAGCCGGGTGAGCGCACCATCTTGGTCATGTCGATCCAGCCGGAGCGGCTGGCATCGAAGAAATCGGCGGAGCCGACTTCGCCGAGGATGTCGCCGGTGCGCGCATCGGCCATCACCATGGCGACGGAAAGTTTCGGGCCGAGCTTCCTGGCGGCATCCCTTGCCACTTGTTCCAGCCCCTGCTGCACGCTCTTGCGGATGGTTAGCTGCAGTGGCTGGCCGGGCACGGCCTTGGGCAGCATGGCATAGGAGGCATGCGCGGCCAGCGCCGGCAGCTTGCGGCGCAGGCCGGAAACATCGTCGAGCGCGGCGCGCGCGGCTTCGCGTTCGCCGAGCAGGCCGGCCGAGACCATGCGGGTCAGCACGCGGTCGCGCGCCGCATGGGCGATACCGAGATTGCGGTCGGGCCGGCGCTTTTCCGGCAATTGCGGCAACGCCACGAGAAGAGCGGCTTCCGACACGGTTAGCCGCTTCGGCTCCTTGCCGAAATAGGCGAGCGATGCGGCGCGCACGCCTTCGAGATTGCCGCCATAGGGCGCCAGCGTCAGATAGCGCTCGAGGACTTCCTGCTTGGTGAGCCGCCGTTCGATCTGGATGGCGCGCAGCATCTGCTTGATCTTGGAGCCGACGCTGCGGCTGTCGCGCGGCTCGATCAGCCGGGCAAGCTGCATCGACAAGGTCGAGCCACCGGACACGATATGGCCGCTGGTGACGAGCTGGCCGGCGGCTCGGCAAAGCGCCAGAAGGTCGACGCCGCGGTGATCCCAGAAGCGCTTGTCCTCATAGGCCACCAGCATGTCGACGAACTGCCTGTCGACCTGGTCGAGGTGGGTCCCGAGCCGCCAGTAGCCGTCGGGCGTCGCGAAGGCGCGCAGCAGCTGTCCGTCGCGGTCCTGCACCTCGGTGGACACCGTCAGCTTTGCCGGCAGCGGCGGCGGGAAGGCGCGGTCGAGCTCCCAAAGGACAGCGACTGAAAGAGCTGCTGAGCCGGCGAGGCAAAGGCCGGCGATTGCGATTCGTTTGAGGAATTTTCTGGAGAGCACGGCGCTGCCCCTCATCCGCCTGCCGGCACCTTCTCCCCGTATAGAGACGGGGAGAAGGGGATCCGGGCGACCTTGCTATTCCGACTTCACCTCCATCACGCCGGTGGCGGTGCGGGCCGAATATTGCGGCCGGTACATGTCCTCCACCGTCGCCGCCGGATGGGCGTAGGTGCCCGGCGTCACGGCGCGAACGACATAGGCCAACGTGATGTTGCGGTCGTGGTCGCCTTCATTGGGGTTGAAGGCAGCGACGAAGCGGTCGTCGCGGAACTCCAGATGCGCGGCGTCGGTCTGCGCCAGCCAGGAGAAGTTCGACAACTGCGCGCTGGAAACCAGGCCCGGATTGTCGATTTCGAAGCCGGCCGGCAACAGATCGGTGATCAGGAGCCGCGAAGGCCATTTGTTCTGCTCATAGATTTTGAGCACGACCACGTAGCGCTCGTTCTGCTTGGCCTCGGTGACATTGGCCTCGGTACCGTCGAGCTTGTAGTAGGTGCGCGCGATGGTGAAGCCGTCGCCGCCGGCCGGCAGCGGCTCGACCGGCGCGGCCACCGCGGTCAGCACCGCCTGCAGCGGCGTCGCGCCGGTGTTGGCGATGGTGAGCGGGCTGTCGACAAGGTTGCTGCCGGCGACCTGGTCGGAATAGCCGCCCGAGTGCGGCGCACCGTTGACGGAAAGCGTGATGGAATCATTGCCTTCCTTCAGCGCCCGCGCGGCGAGTAGCATCCAGGATTCGTCCTGCGTGCTCGTCCAGCGGGCGTCGGCGCGTGCCACTCCCACCAGCTTGATGAGCTGCGGCATGATGCTCGGCACCGGCTTCGATTCCGCCGCCAGCGCCAGCATCGCCGCGCCGTCACGCAACCGCGAGCCATAGTCCGAGCGGTAGTAGTCGTAGTCGGTTTCCGACTGCGCCAGCCTGAGCGCCGTCTGGAAGGTGGATTCCGAACGCTGCGTGTCACCGTAGAGCGCCAGGCTTGCCGCCAACTGGGCGACGGCCATCGGGCTGGAGAAGGCTTCGAGCTGCGTGTCGGCGTAATAGCGCAGATCGCCGATCGAGGCCTTCTTATTGCGGGCGAGCACGTAGAGCGCATAGGCGATCTCGCTGCCCTTGTCCTGGACGTCCTGGTCGTAGCCGAGTGAGTTCTGCAGGTTGTTCAGCGCCTGGTTCATAGCCAGCGCCGGCACATCGTACTTTTCCTCGCGCGCCCGGGTCAGGAACTCGGTGACATAGGCGTCGAGCCACAGATCGCCGGAGCCCGGCCCCCAAAGGCCGAAGCTGCCGCTTGCCGCCTGATAGGACAGCACCTTGTAGATGGCGTCCTGAATGCGGCCATGCAGGTCCGGATCGGTCTCCATGCCGATGCCCTTGGCCATGTCGTTGACATAGAGCAGTGGCATGGCGCGGCTGGTGGTCTGCTCGGCGCAGCCATAGGGGTAGTGGTCGAGCGACATCAGAAGCGATGGCACGTCGAGCGCGGACGACTGCGAAACGCCGACGCTGACCGAAGCGCCGTCGAGCACGCTTGCGGCAAGCAGCTCCTTGTCGACGCGCAGCGAGCCGCCATGGGGCTTCAGGTCGACAACCATGCGGTTGGTGACCGGAAGCTGCGCCGGGCGCACCGGCAGATAGAGCGTCTGCTCGACCTCGGTGCCGTCGGCATGGGCCAGTTTGACGGCAATGGAGGCGTCGCCCGCGGTCTTGGCGACCAGCGGGAATGTGAGCGACTGGCGCTTGCCCTGGGCAAGCGTCAGCTTCGCAGGCAGCGGCTTGTCGCCGGTCGACAGGTCGCCGGTCGTGGTGACCGAGAGCGCATAGTCGCCGGCAGGGCCGTCGGTATCGGCGATGTCGAGGCGCATGGTCGCCGCATCGCCCGGCGCCAGGAAGCGCGGCAGGCCGGCGGTGATCACCACCGGATCGCGCACGATGACGTCGGTCTGGGCATGGCCGACCGCATCCTTGGTCCAGGCGACGGCCATGACGCGCACGGTGCCGTTGAACTGCGGGATGTCGAAATCGACGCGCGCCTTGCCGTTGGCATCGAGCTCGACCGGGCCGGAGAAGAAGGCGACCAGCTTCTCGGTCGGCGGGCTGCCCTGTGCTTGCATGTTCGCCCCGTCGCCGCCGGTGCGTATCTTGCCCATGGTGCCGAGCGAGCCGTCGATCAGGCGTCCGTAGAGGTCGCGGATCTCCAGCCCCAGCATGCGCTGGCCGAAGAACCAGTCCTCGGGATCTGGCGCCTTGTAGTTGGTGAGGTTGAGGATGCCGACGTCGACGGCAGCCACCATCACATAGGCATTGCTGCCGGCCTGGGCGCCGCTGACGGCGACCGGGATCGACAGCTGCTGGCGCGGCACGGTTTTTTCCGGCGGCGTCAAGCTGACCGCGAGCTTCTTCGAGCCCGGATCGACCGACAGCCACTGGATGCCGATGGCGCGGGCCGGCATGCGTGATTCCTGCGCGTCGCCGGGCCGGAACAAGGTCGCGGTGACATAGGCGCCGGCGCCCCAGTCGTCGCCGACAGGGATGTCGACGGTGCTGCCGCCGGCCGGCACCGAAGCGGTGACGGTCTTCAGCAGCTTCTCGGCGCCGATGGTGACCAGCAACTCGCCGGCAAAATGCGGCGAGACCTTCAGCTTGGCAACTTCGCCGGCGGCGTAGGTGTCCTTGTCCAGCGCGATCTCCAGGCCGTCGGGCGTCTCGGTGGTGGTGGAGGCGACATACCAGCCGGCATCGAACTCATAGCTGGTGGCCGGACCATCCGGATCGGCGGTCTCGACCTCGAGCCGGTAGCGGCCCCAGTCGACGGGCAGCGACACCGTCGCCTCGCCATCGGCCTTCAGGTCGACCGCGCCATTGGCAACGGCCTTGGTGAGGTTCACCGCTTCGTAGTTCCAGGAATTGTTGGAACGGTACCACTGATAGTTCCGCTCGACCTTGACCAGCGACCACTGCGCGCCTTTCAGGTCCTCGCGCTTGCCGTTCGGGTCGACGGCGATGATGCTGAACTTGGCGGTTCCGCCTTGCGGCACCTCATCGCCCTCGAAATCCGGGCGAATGCCGATGACGTCGCGCTGCGGGCGAACGCCGATGTCGAGCGAGCGCTCGACGGCGCGGCCGCCGGCCTCGCGCATGCGCACGGTGACCTTGGCGTTGACCAGCTTAGTGGTCGACGGCAACTGGGCGATGGTCACCGGGAAGGTCGCCTTGCCGTCATCGCCAACCACGGGAAGGTTGGCGAGAGGCGTCACGGTCGGCTCGCTCGATTGCTCGTCGGCCAGACCGAAGCTGAAATCCTTGAAGCTGTCCCAGGTACTGCTGGTCGACAGCGTCATCTCGCCTTCAAGCGCGAGGCCCGCGGCCGGCGCGCCATAGAGGAAGCGGCCGTCGACGGTGGCGTTGGCGGTCTCGCCCTGGGCGATCTCGTTCTTGTCGGCGGTCAGGTCGAATTCGATGCGATCCGGCACGAAGTCTTCCACCAGGAACATCTGGCTGGCGACCGGTGACTGCTTGGGATCGGTGTAGATCGACACCGTCCAGGTGCCGCGCATGGCGTTGGCCTCGAGCGGCAGGTCGACGGCGTGGCCGCCGGCGGACTCGCCATTGCTGATTATGCGGCGGTTCTCGACGCCGTCGGGACGCGTGAAGATGAAGGTGAGCGGCAGGTTCTCGACCGCCGTGGCGGCACCGTCGCGGGCTAGGGCCGCGACATGAACGTCCTCGCCGGCGCGGTAGATGCCGCGCTCCGTCCAGGCATAGACGTCGAGCGCGCCCGGCGAGGCGCGCCCCTCGACGCCGCGATCCGACAGGTCGAAGCCGGCCTTGCCCATGTCGAGGAAGACGAAATCGTTATCGCCCTGCTTGGCCATCAGCACGGCCGGCACCATGCCGTTTTCGCCGCGGGTGAGGCCCGGATTGAAGACGGCGTGGCCCTCGGCGTCGGTGGTCGCGGTGCCGAGAATCTCGTTGTTCTTGGCAAGCAGCGTCAGTTCGGCGCCGGAAATCGGCTTGGCCGAGCCCAGCGAACGGGCAAAGACGTTGAGGCCGTCCTGGCCGGTATAGGTGGAAAGGCCGATGTCGGAGACGACGAACCACTGCGTCGCGCGTGAACCATAGTCGTCGCTCTTATCGTCGACGGGCTGCGCGGTCAGCACATAGACGCCGGGCTTGCGCTGCGGGATCGCCTCGTCCACCGGGAACGAAGTGGTAACCTCCTTATTGAGATCATTGGCTATTTCGAGCGTGCCCGACCAGACGGGGGCGCCCATCTGGTCGGAAATGGTGGAGATGTCATAGCCATCGAGCTGATGCAGGAACTGATAGCCGGACAGAAGCTGTGCCAGCGAACGATCGCCGATGCGGTAGAGGGTTATCTTGGCGGCGTTCATGTTGACGGTGACGACCGGAATGCCGCGGCGCGCGCCGGCCGGCAGCACGAAGCTGTCGCCGGTGAAGCGGGCGGACGGGGCACGGTCCTGGATGTAGATCGACAGCACGACGGGCGCGGCGATCGTTTCGCCGATCGCCGCCGGCAGGCCGGCGCGGAAGGTCACGTCATAATGCTGGCCGTGTTCCAGGCCCTCGACGCAGATCTGCTTGTCCTTGGCCTCGACGGCTTTCGGCGCGGCATTGTCGACGGTCACGAACTGCGAATAGTCGACGCCTGTCTTGACCAGTTCCTCGGAAAACTGGGCGCAGATGCGCGGCGAGGAGGAATCGGCGTCGACGGTGTGCTCCACGACGCGAAAGCCCTTGCGCGCCTTGAGGTCGGCATAGTCGGCCTGGACGGCCGGCGAGCTCACCAGCGCAAGGCTCGCCTCATAGGCCTGCAGCGAGGGCCGGTAGAGATCGCGCTTGTCGAGGCCCGCGCCAAGCAGCGCCAGCGCCTCGGCCCGGGTCTTCGCCGTGCGCACCAGCTTGTAGGCGTTGAAGGCCGCCGAGGTGGCGTTCATCGGGAAAGTCGAGGGTTCGGTGGTGTTCGACGCCGGCTGCACAGCAAGCGTCTCGCGCGCCAGCGCCAGCCACAGCGCGCCGTCATCGGGCAGGACAGAGACCGCGGCCTGGTATTTCTGCATGGCAAGGCGATGGTCGCCGGTAAGCGATGCCTGCTCGGCGGCGGCCTGCAGGGCGGCAAGGCCTTCGGTCGGCTTGTCGTATGCCGGATCGGTCAGCTTGTTGCGGAACTGCTGAGCTTGGTCGGCCATCCAGTTGGGGAAAAAGGCCAGTGCCGGCGGGGCGCCGATATCCGGGTCGCCATCGACATTCGCAACCTTGCCGGCGACGGCGCCGGTGAAGGATTTCAACTGGTTATAGTCGGATTTGAGAAAACACCATTTGGCTTTGGTGTTGTATGTGAAGGCCCGGCAGGCCGGGTCGCCGAGGCATGTTGTCTTGCACTGGTCGAGGCTGACATTCTGCTCCGACCTCAGGTCGAAACCGAAATAGTCGGAATTGTCGGTCGTTACGATTCGCCGGGCTTCGGCGGCAAAGGCCGCCCCGCCCAGGGCGAAAAAGATGAGAAGAAGGAAAGAGAGACCACGAGCCGCGCGCATTGCCATACCACCCTCCAGACATCGCCAGCGTCCGGGCATGATCAAGCTTCGTGCAGGCTTGTCAACGCCGGAGCGCCGCAGGTTTATCACCCGCGAACGGTTTCCATGCCGGCCAAAGGCCGGTATTTCGACAGAACCTCTGTGAGACGGATCACACTTTCTTGCGAAATCGCAAAAGGTGTGAATTCCAAGCCCGGTCTATTTCAGACAATTGGATTGTGGCCCCTTTACGAACGTTGCGGAACTTCATTCCAATTTTAGTTTTGTCGACTAGGTTGTCTTAATGCCGGCGCATGAAACGCAGATGTCAAAGGGGATCGCGCCAGGGCGCGGACTTCCGCGCGCCCTGCTTTTCGCGCTCATCTGCTCGACTGTGCTGGCCACAGAGGTGCGGCAGGCGGCGGCTTTCGAGATTTTCGGCATCAAGCTTTGGGGCTCGTCCAAGGACGAGGATGCCGACATCGTCGATCCGCTGCGCTACTCGGTGACGATCAATGCGCCTGACGCCGACAAGGATTTGGTCAAGAGGCTCGAAAATGCCTCGGCGCTGAAAAATGACGAAGATCATCCGGTATCGGGATCGCTCGGCCTGATGGCCAAGGCGCGCGGCGACCGCGAACAGCTCGTCGCCGCCCTCTATGCCGATGCCCGCTACGAGGGCGTGGTCACCATCACCATCGAGGGCAAATCGATCGACGAATTGCCGCCGGATGCCGAATTCAAGGGGCCACAGCCCATTCCGGTGGTCATTACGGTTTCCCCTGGGGCGAAATTCACGCTTGGCAACATCCGGCTGAAGGGCGATGCGGCGGGGTTGGCGGCAGCCGATTTCGGCCTGATCGCCGGCGGCGATGCCGGCTCCGGCGCGGTGCTGAAGGCCGAAGCCCTGATCGTGCGGGCCCTGAAGGAAGAGGGCAGGCCGCTTGCCAAGGTCACGGACCGCGAGATCGTCGCCGAGCATGCCAGCTCGACGCTGGACGTGACGCTGACGGTGGCCGCCGGCCCGGTCGCAGGCTATGGCGACACGACGGTCGAGGGCACGGAGAAGGTCGATCGCGACTTCACCGAATATATGACCGGGCTGAAACGGGGCCGGCAATATTCGCCGCAGGAGATCGACGATGCGCGCGACCGGCTGCTTGGCCTCGAGGTCTTCAACAGCGTGACCATCAAGGAAGGCGACCGCCTCGACGCCAACGGCAACATCCCGATCGGTGTCCAGGTCAGCGAGCGGAAGCCGCGCTATTTCGGCGTCGGCGGCACGTTCTCGAACACGGAAGGTCTGGGGCTCGAAGGCTATTGGGGCCACCGCAACCTGTTCGGCCAGGCCGAGAAGCTGCGCATCGACGGCTCGATCAGCGGCATCGGCAGCAATAGCCTTTCCGCGCTCAACTACAATGCCGGCGTGATGTTCGAGAAGCCGGGCGTGCTCGGGCCGACCTCAAAGTTCTTCACCGGCGTCAAGACAGTGCTCGAACACCCCGATGCCTACGACCATTTCTCGGTCAAGGGCGATGTGGGCGTTTCCTACGACCTCGACAAAAAACAGCGGGTCTCGGCCGAATTCGACCTCGATTATTCGAAGATCACCGACGCCTTCGGCAAGCATACCTATCTGATCGCCAGCGTGCCGCTGCAATATGTCTATGACAGCCGCGACAACAAGCTGAACCCGACCAGGGGGTTCCGCTTCCTTGCTTATGCCGAGCCGAGCTACGACATAATGAACGGCGCAGCCTTCCTGAAGCTGAAGGGCGAAGGCTATGCCTATCAGTCGATCGACACGGCAAGCCGGTTCGTGCTTGCCGAACGCGCGACGCTGGGCTCGATCGTCGGCACCGGGCTGCAGAACGTACCGGCCGACCGGCGCTTCTATTCAGGCGGCGGCGGCTCGGTGCGCGGCTATGCCTATCAGGGCATCGGCCCGAAAGACATCAACGGCCAGCCGATCGGCGGCCTCTCCTACTTCGAAACCTCGGTCGAGATGCGCATCGGCGTCACCGATACGATTGGCATCGTGCCCTTTGTCGATGCCGGCACGGTCTCGACCAAATCTTTCCCCGATTTCTCAAATGTGAAGGTCGGCGCCGGCGTCGGCCTGCGCTATATTACTCCCTTCGGGCCGTTGCGCATCGACGCTGCCGTGCCGCTTAACCGCGATCCGGGCGATCCGCATTTCGGCATCTATGCCGGCATCGGCCAGGCGTTTTGACGATGAAGATCTTCTGGCGCATCCTCCGCATCTTAATCTACACGCTGCTCATCCTGCTGGTGGTGGCGATCGGGGCGCTAGTCGTTTTGACCGGCACCGAAGGCGGCCGCCAGAATCTTGCCGGCCTCATTTCGAAGATGGCTTCCAACGAAGACCGCAAGGTCACGATCGCCGGCATCGAAGGCATCTGGTCGGGCGCGCTCAGGGTCGACCACGTCGTGCTGGAAGACCGTGCCGGCCCCTGGATGGTGGCGCGCAAGGTAGCGCTCGACTGGTCGCCGGCGGCGCTGCTTTCCCGGAATTTCAATGCCGACCGCTTCGCCGCCGATCGCATAGAGCTGGCGCGGCTGCCGCAGCCGAGCCGGCAGCCATCGCAAGGTGGCTCGACGAGTCTGCCGGTGTCGATCGACGTGAAGCAGATCGATCTGCCGGAGATCGCGCTGGGACAGGAGCTTGCCGGCAGCGGCATCGCCGAACTGGCCGCCAAGGGGTCGATCAGGGCCGATCCGTCGCCGCTGGCGATCGAAAGCGTGCTCAACGTCAGCCGCCATGACGGCAAGCAAGGCAATGTCGACGCCAAGATTCACTTTGCGCCGGCCGACAACAAGCTCGACCTCGACCTCAAGGCGTCGGAGCCGGCCGGCGGCATCATCGCCAATTTGCTCAAGCTGCCGGATGCGCCGCCCGTCAACATCGTCGTTTCCGGCAGTGGGCCTTTGGCCAACTGGAGCGGCGTCGGCACCTTCATGGTCGACGGCCGGATCGTCAGCCAGTTGACCGGCCGGCACCAGCTCACCGACAAGGGCCACCGCTTCGAGGCCAAGGGCGACGGCCAGTTCGAAGGGTTCCTGCCGGAGAAGATAAAGGCGCTGTTTGCCGGCAAGACGAGCTTCGACCTCGCCGGAACGGCCACCGCGTCGGGTGGGATCGATATCGAGCAAGCCGTCATAGAGAGCGCGTCCGTGCACGGCGCGGCGACCGGCAATGTCGATCCGAAGGGCGCCAGCGACCTGTCGGTCGAGCTCTCGGCAAAGGACAAGCCGGTCACCGTCGATGTCGGCAACAGCGCGGTTCCGATCCTGGTCGCGGTCGAAAAGGCCACGGTGCGCGCCTTCGGCGGCGGCAAGGCGCCGATGGTCGATATCGGCACGTCCCTTACTTCGGTCGCCGTCGGTGGCACCCAGCTTAACAATATTACGGGCGAGATCCATTCCGACGGCTTCGACATCGAGACCCTTAGCGGCCCGGTCGCCATCAAGCTCGCGGCCGCCGGCCTGAAGACCGATGTGGCGACACTGGCGCCGCTGGTGACCGGCTTGCTTGCCGCGGACCTTTCCGGCACGGTCAGCCGCGAGACCGTGACCATCGACAAAGGCACTTTGCGCAGCGATGCGCTCAATGCCGGGCTGACGGCAAATGTGGCGCTGGCCGACCTTTCGATGACGCTGAAGATGAATGCCGACGCCGTCTCGAAGGCATTGCCGCCGCAGATCAGCTCGCTGCTTGGCGAGCGGGTGAAATTCTCGGCCACCGCCACGCGCGATCCGCAGGGCGCGTTCGCCGCCAACTCGCTGGAGATCAGCTCCGGCTCGCTCAGCGCCAGCGGCACCGGCAGCATGCGAGGATCGGATATCCAGGCCAGCGTCAAAGGCACGTTGGGCGACGTCTCGCCGCTGTCGTCGCTCGCCGGCACGCCGCTCGCGGGTGGGGTCAATTTCGCGCTGACGGCTACCGGTCCGCGCTGGGCGCCGGATTTCTCCGTTTCGGCCGACAGCGCCAGCCTGACTGCGGCCGGCCGCACGGTGAAGGACATCAAGCTCTCCGCCAAGGGCAAGGCCGACATCGCCAATCCCACGGCCGAAATCTCGCTGACCGGCAGCGCCGAGGGGCAGGCGCTAGACATCGCAGCCTCGCTGGTGACGGCCGACGGCAAGCGCTCGATCAGGGGTCTCAGCCTGGCGCTCGGCGACAACAAGGTATCGGGCGATCTCGCGCTCGACGACAAGTTCCTGCCGCTCGGCACGCTGACACTTGCCGTGCCCGACATTGGACCGCTTGCGGCGCTCGCGGATCAGACCGCCACCGGCGACATCAACGGCACGATCGCCTTTGCCAAGAACGGCGAGGCGCCGACCGTCACCATCAATGCGGCCAGCACGTCGATCGCGCGCGGCGATCTGGCGGCGAAAGCCATCAGCGTCAACGCGCTGATCGCCAACTACCTCAAAGGGCCGGCGATCTCAGGCACGATCAAGGCCGACAACGTGACCTCCGGCAGCACGGTCATCAGCGGCATCGGCATCGATTTGAAGCGCGACGGCGATTGGACGAACTTTACCGGCGGTGCCACGGCGTCCGGCATTCCGGCCACCGCCACCGGCCGCGTGAAGATCGCCAACGGCACGATAAGCGTGGAAATCGCTTCCGGCGAGGCGACGGTGCGCGGCATCAAGGCGGCCATCGCCGAGCCTTCCAGCCTCTCCATCGCCAACGGCGTGACCTCCATCGAGAAGCTCGCGCTCAATCTCGGCGGCGGCTCGGCAACCGTTTCCGGCAGCGCCGGTCAGGTCCTGGACCTGACGGCAAACCTCGCCGACCTGCCGTTGGCGCTCGCCAATGACTTCGTGCCCGGACTTGACGGGGCCGGAACGCTGGAGGGCACGGCACACGTCACCGGTCCATCGTCCAACCCCGACATTCAGTTCAATGCGAAGGTGGCGGGCGCCGAGACCAACCAGACCCGGCAGGCGGGGCTCGGGCCGCTGGATCTGGACGCCGCCGGCACCTACACGCTGGCAGGCGGCGTCGCCTTGGACCACGCTACGCTTTCGGGCGAAGGGATTTCGGGCAAGGCCGCCGGCACCCTAAACCCGAACGGCGCCAGCGATTTCTCCCTCGATCTTACCTCGTCCGGAGCCAGCCTGCCGTTGACGGTCGGCAGCGCCGAGAGCCCGGTCAAGATCGCGGTCCGGTCCTTGTCGGCAAAGATAGCGGGCGAAAGCACGCAAGCGCGGCTCGATGTATCGGCAATCCTGCCTTCCATTGCCGCCAGCCAGGCGACGGTGGACGGCCTCACCCTGGTGCTGCATTCGGATGCCTTCGACCTCAAGGGGCGGGCAGGTCAGGTTTCCGGCACGGTGTCGGTGGACAGGATCGGCCTCGACAATCCCGTGATCGCGCCGCTGATCGCCGGCAAGGTCACGGCCAAGGTCAATGGCCGCCTGACGACCGATGCCGTCGCCGTCAACAGTGGCTCCTTGACGAGCGATGCGCTCAACAGCCAGGTCGCCGGCCGGATATCGCTGGGTGACGGTGCGGTCGACCTCAATATGACGGCCGATGTCGCTTCTTCCGCTTTGCCGCCCGCTGCACGCGGTGTGCTTGGCGAGAGGGCGCAGTTGAGCGCCGTGCTGAAGCGCGATGCCAATGGCAATGTGAATGTCGACGGGCTGAAGCTGAAATCGGGCGCGCTCAGCGCCGATGGGCAGGCGAGCCTTGCCGACGGCAAGCTGGCCGCCGGGATCAGAGGCGCGTTGAGCGACGTTTCGGGGCTGTCGAAAGACGCCAAGGGCGCCATCGCCTTTGCCTTGAACGGGCAAGGCCCGGTCACCGCGCCGGACCTGTCGATGACGGTGAGCAGCGACCGGCTTTCGGTGGCGGCGCGCGAGATCACCGGGCTGAAGCTCATGGCCAGCGGCAAGGCCGATGCCGCCAATCCCACGGCAGAAATCTCACTGACCGGCAGCGCCGAGGGGCAGGCGCTAGACATCGCAGCCTCGCTGGTGACGGCCGACGGCAAGCGCTCGATCAGGGGCCTCAGCTTGGCGCTCGGCGACAACAAGGTGTCGGGCGATCTCACGCTCGACGACAAGTTCCTGCCGCTCGGCACGCTGACGCTTGCCGTGCCCGACATCGGACCGCTTGCGGCGCTCGCGGATCAGACCGCCACCGGCGACATCAACGGCACGATCGCCTTTGCCAAGAACGGCGAGGCGCCGACCGTCACCATCAATGCGGCCAGCACGTCGATCGCGCGCGGCGATCTGGCGGCGAAAGCCATCAGCGTCAACGCGCTGATCGCCAACTACCTCAAAGGGCCGGCGATCTCAGGCACGATCAAGGCCGACAACGTGACCTCCGGCAGCACGGTCATCAGCGGCATCGGCATCGATTTGAAGCGCGACGGCGATTGGACGAACTTTACCGGCGGTGCCACGGCGTCCGGCATTCCGGCCACCGCCACCGGCCGCGTGAAGATCGCCAACGGCACGATAAGCGTGGAAATCGCTTCCGGCGAGGCGACGGTGCGCGGCATCAAGGCGGCCATCGCCGAGCCTTCCAGCCTCTCCATCGCCAACGGCGTGACCTCCATCGAGAAGCTCGCGCTCAATCTCGGCGGCGGCTCGGCAACCGTTTCCGGCAGCGCCGGTCAGGTCCTGGACCTGACGGCAAACCTCGCCGACCTGCCGTTGGCGCTCGCCAATGACTTCGTGCCCGGACTTGACGGGGCCGGAACGCTGGAGGGCACGGCACACGTCACCGGTCCATCGTCCAACCCCGACATTCAGTTCAATGCGAAGGTGGCGGGCGCCGAGACCAACCAGACCCGGCAGGCGGGGCTCGGGCCGCTGGATCTGGACGCCGCCGGCACCTACACGCTGGCAGGCGGCGTCGCCTTGGACCACGCTACGCTTTCGGGCGAAGGGATTTCGGGCAAGGCCGCCGGCACCCTAAACCCGAACGGCGCCAGCGATTTCTCCCTCGATCTTACCTCGTCCGGAGCCAGCCTGCCGTTGACGGTCGGCAGCGCCGAGAGCCCGGTCAAGATCGCGGTCCGGTCCTTGTCGGCAAAGATAGCGGGCGAAAGCACGCAAGCGCGGCTCGATGTATCGGCAATCCTGCCTTCCATTGCCGCCAGCCAGGCGACGGTGGACGGCCTCACCCTGGTGCTGCATTCGGATGCCTTCGACCTGAAGGGGCGGGCAGGTCCGGTTTCCGGCACGGTGTCGGTGGACAGGATCGGCCTCGACAATCCGGTGATCGCTCCGCTGATCGCTGGCAAGGTCACGGCCAAGGTCAATGGCCGCCTGACGACCGATGCCGTCGCCGTCAACAGTGGCTCCTTGACGAGCGATGCGCTCAACAGCCAGGTCGCCGGCCGGATATCGCTGGGTGACGGCGCGGTCGACCTCAATATGACGGCCGATGTCGCTTCTTCCGCTTTGCCGCCCGCTGCGCGCGGCGTGCTTGGCGAGAGGGCTGAGTTGAGCGCCGTGCTGAAGCGCGATGCCAATGGCAATGTGAATGTCGACGGGCTGAAGCTGAATTCGGGCGCGCTCAGCGCCGATGGGCAGGCGAGCCTTGCCGACGGCAAGCTGGCCGCCGGGATCAGAGGTGCGCTGAGTGATGTTTCGGGGCTGTCGAAAGACGCCAAGGGCGCCATCGCCTTTGCCTTGAACGCGCAAGGCCCGGTCACCGCGCCGGACCTGTCGATGACGGTGAGCAGCGACCGGCTTTCGGTGGCGGCGCGCGAGATCACTGGGCTGAAGCTCACGGCCAGCGGCAAGGCCGATGCCGCCAATCCGGCGGCCAATGTTGAGCTCACCGGCAATGTTGCCGGGCAGAATCTGCAAGGCAGTGCGGTGCTCGCCACGACCAATGGCAGCCGCGCGATCAACGGGCTTTTGCTGTCGCTCGGTCCGAACAAGATTTCCGGCGATCTCGCGCTCGACGACGCCTTCGTGCCGGTCGGCACCGTTTCGCTCGACCTGCCCGATATCGGGCCGCTGGCCGCGCTGGCCTTGGAAAAGGCCGAGGGCAATGTGCGTGGCACGATCGCTTTTACCAAAGCAGCCAACGGACCCAATGTTGCCGTCAAGGCGAACACCTCGGAGATCAAGCGCGGCGATCTTTCCGCCAGGAATGTCGCCATCGACGCGCAGATCGCGAACTACCTAGCAGCACCGGTCATCGCCGGTACGGTGCGCGCCGAGAGCGTGACTTCCGGCGGAACCGCCATCACCGGAATCAATGTCGACCTCAAGCGCGACGGCGACTGGACCGGCTTTTCAGGGGGCGCCACCGTCAAGAATATTCCGGCCAAAGCCGCCGGCCGGGTGAAGGTCGCCAACGGCACGACGACGGTCGAGCTCGCGTCGGGCCAGGCGACGGTGCAGGGCATCAAGGCCGCGATCGCGCAGGCCTCGACGATCACCGTTGCCAACGGTGTGACGACGCTCGACCGGCTGGTGCTCAACCTCGGCGGCGGCACGGCGACGGTGACGGGTAAGGTCGCGCAGGCGCTCGACATCAACGCCAACCTGGCGAGGGTGCCGATCTCGCTCGCCAACAGTTTCTCGCCGGGTCTCGACGCGGCCGGCTCGGTCTCGGGCACGGTCAAGGTCACCGGCGCGCCAGCGGCCCCCTCGGCAGCCTTCAACATCGATGCGTCCGGCGTGCAGACCTCGCAGACGCGCGGCGCCGGCCTCGGCGGCATGAATGTGTCGTCGTCGGGAACCTTTGCCGGCAACAAGCTCGCTTTCGATGCCGACATCAGCGATGGCGCCGGCCTCGGCCTCAAGGGTGGCGGCACGGTGACGACGGCAGGCACGCCCACCTTGGCGCTCGACTTCAAGGGCAAGGTGCCGTTTTCCTTCCTTGCCGCCAAGCTTGCCGCGCAAGGCCTGGCGCTCAACGGCACCGCCAATGTCGATGTGCAGGTGCGCGGTCCTGCATCCGCGCCAGTGATCAGCGGCAAGGTGACAACATCGGGCGCGCGCCTTATCGATGCGCGTTCCGGCCTGGCGGTCAACGACATCGCCGCCGACGTTTCGATCGGCGGCGGCGTCGCCAGGATCAACCGCCTGACCGGAACGCTGTCGACGCGTGGTAGCCTGTCGGCGAGCGGCACGATAGGCATCACGCCGGCGCAGGGCTTTCCGGCCGACCTGTCCATCAAGCTCACCGATGGCCGCTACACCGACGGTCGGGTGGTGACCGCCAATCTCGGCGGCGACCTGACCATCAGGGGGCCGCTCGTCTCGGCACCGGTGATCGCCGGCACCGTCAACCTGGGGAGGACGGTCATCACCGTTCCGGACAAACTGCCCGGGTCACTCTCGGAACTCAACGTCAAGCATAAGAATGCGCCTCGCGCGGTGCGGGCACAGGACAAGGCGTTGCGCCCGGCCACATCCAGCGGCAGCAATAGCGGCAGCGGGCTCACCCTCGATCTGACGGTGAACGCGCCCAACCAGATTTTCATCCAGGGCAGGGGCGTCGACGCCGAACTGGGCGGATCGCTCAAACTAACGGGCCCGGCATCGTCACCGCAGGCCGTCGGCACCTTCACCTTGCAGCGCGGGCGGCTAACGATCCTCGCCAAACGGCTGACATTCACGGAGGGTACGGTCGGGTTCCAGGGATCGCTGGTGCCTTACCTCAATCTCACCGCGACCACGACGACAAGCAGCGCCACCGTGACAATCGTGGTTTCCGGCGAGGCGACCAATCCGAAATTCAACTTCTCCTCTGTTCCGGCGCTGCCGGAGGATGAGGTGCTGGCACAGCTGATCTTCGGCCGTTCGATGTCGAATCTTTCGCCGCTGCAGATCGCCCAGCTCGCCGACGCTGCCGCGCAATTGGCAGGCGCCGGCGGCTCGACCTCGCTGCTCGACAACCTGCGCAACGCGATCGGCATCGACGATCTCGACGTGACGACGGACGAGAAGGGCGGCACCGCGGTTTCGGCCGGCAAATACCTCAACGACCGCACCTATGTGACCATACAGAAGGGCGACAAGCCGGGCTCCGGCAAGGCCACGATCGACCTCAATGTCGGTCGCGGCGTGAAGCTGCGCGGCGAGGCCAACGATGCCGGCGAAGCCAAGGGCGGCGTCTTTTACGAACGCGAATATTGAGGCCGCGCCGGTGCTTCTCTGCCTGCCCAGCGGACTGACCGCCGCGGGGGCGGGGCCGCTATCCGTTAAAATGTACTGATATTAATCGCCCGCGACGATTTTTTGGGAAATCCGCCTCGCGATAACAAATTTGCGTCATGACTGTCGCTATCGCGCGAACCGGGTTGCAGCCAAAGATGCACATTCCCTCGCATGTTCCTGCTCCACACCGTCTTTTGACAACGCGGTCTGGATGCGGAATGTTAAAAGGCGGAAAGCCAACAATGGGAGTAAGTCATGGCAATCTATAAGAGCAATGGTGATCGCGTTCCCGATCACATTCTGAAAATGGCCGAAGAAGCCAAATCGGGCGGCGTGGACCGCCGCGAATTTCTGGCTTTGGCCAGCGTCTTCGGCGCATCGACGGCAATGGCCTATGGCATGCTCGGCCTCGCCGCGCCGACCCCGGCCCGGGCCGAGGACGTGCAGGGCAAGAAGGGCGGCGTGCTCAAGGTCGCGATGTCGATCAAGGATCCGAAGGATCCGCGCACCGCCGACTGGTCCGAAATCTCAAATGCCGAGCGCCAGGCGCTCGAGCCGTTGGTGAAATACACGAAGGAATATACCTTCGCGCCGTATCTCCTGGCGAGTTGGGACATCAATGACGACGCCACCGAATACACGCTGCATGTGCGGCCGGGCGTCGAATGGAACAACGGCGACAAGTTCACCGCCGACGACGTGATCTACAATTTCACCCGCTGGGCGGACAAGGGCGCGGAAGGCAACTCGATGCCTGGCCGTCTCGGCAGCCTCGTCGACGAAAAGACCAAAAAGCTGCGCGAAGGCTCCGTCGTCAAGGTCGACGACATGACCGTCAAGCTGAAGCTGTCGAAGCCCGACATCGCCATCATCCCGAACCTTTGCGACTATCCGGCGCTGGTCGTGCACAAGACCTTCGACGAGAAGGGCGCGAACTTCAAGAACTGCCCGATCGGCACCGGTCCGTTCGAGCTCGTCTCCTACGACGTCGGCCAAAAGGTGGTCTACAAGCGCCGCACGACCGGCAAGTGGTGGCAGGGTGAGGCCTTCCTCGACGGCGTGGAGTTCATCGATTACGGCACCGATCCGGCCGCGACCGTCTCGGCCTTCGAGTCGGGCGAAGTCCACACCAACCACGAAACGACCGCCGACTACATCAAGATCATCGCGGACGTCGGCGCTCCGGTTTCCGAAGTCGTGACGGCGGCCACCGTGGTGTCGCGGTTCAACATCACGCACAAGCCCTATGACAACCAGAAGGTTCGTCAGGCAATGTTGCTTGCCGTCGACAACGCCACCGTGCTGCAGCTCGGCTACGGCAATGCCGGCACGCCGGCCGAAAACCACCATGTCGCGCCGATCCATCCGGAATATGTCAAGCTGCCGGAGATCAAGCGCGATATCGCCAAGGCCAAGCAGATGCTGACGGAAGCCGGCGCGATCGATTTCGAGCACGAGCTGATCAGCAACGACGAGGACTACCACAAGAACACCACGGACGCGATCGCGGCCCAGCTGCGCGAAGCCGGCATCAAGGTGAAGCGCACCGTGCTGCCGAGCTCGACCTTCTGGAACGACTGGACGAAGTATCCCTTCTCGGAAACCAACTGGAACATGCGCCCGCTGGGCATCCAGGTGATCGCCATCGCTTACCGCAGCGGTGAAGCGTGGAACGAGACGGCCTACGCCAATCCGGACTTCGACAAGAAGGTGAACGAGGCGCTCGGCATCGCCGATGCGGAGAAGCGCAAGGTTGTGATGAAGGATATCGAGCAGACCCTGCAGGATTCCGGCATCATCATCCAGCCTTACTGGCGCAAGCTATACATCAATATCAAGCCCGAGGTGAAGAACCACTCGATGCATCCCACTTACGAGCACGACTTCGGCAAGGTCTGGCTCGAGCAGGCATGATCCATGGCGCGATGAATACGAGGGGCGGCAGCCCCTCGTATTTGCAGCTCCGTTGCCGTTGCATATCCTGCAGCGGTGGCGGGGCGTCATCCGCTTTTCGAAACAGGGTTGAACGTATCTGACCCCAACCCGGCCGGCAGGGGGGCACATGTTCGCATTCATCGCCAGACGCATCGGCACGATACTGCTCACGATGCTGTGCCTGACGCTGGTCGTCTTCTTCCTCGTCAATCTCGAGCCCAATCTGAAGAAACTGGCGATCAGCCAGACCGAGATGCACACGGCCGCCGACCAGCTCGAAAGCTGGCTGGTCAATCATGGCTACCGGCAGAACTTCTTCCTGCGCTACGGCCAATGGCTGGGCGTCCTGCCCAAGCACCCGATCACCGATCCGGCGACCGGCAAGACGACGCAGCGCTTCTCCTTCTGCAACGACCCGACCGAGCCGGCATTCTCAGGCGTTCTGCAGGGCGATTTCGGCTGCTCGACCAAGTTCAAGACGACGGTCGCGGCCAAGCTGTTCCCGGCCCTCGGCGCCACCGGATTGCTGATGTTCTGGGTGCTGGCGGTGATGGTGCCGATCTCGCTGCTGATCGGCATTCTCGCCGGCATGCGCGAAGGCTCGCGCACCGACCGTGTGCTGTCGGTGGCCTCGATCGCCTCGACGGCGACGCCCGAATATGTATCGGGCGTCATCTTCACCGTCATCTTCGCATCCTGGCTCGGCTGGCTGAACGGCTCGGCGGCGTCGGCCAGCCAGGGCATCACCTTCTACAATTTCACGCTGCCGGTGATCACGCTGGCGATCTACGGCATCGGTTATATTGCGCGCATGACACGCGCCTCGATGGTCGAGGTAATGACGCAGCAATATATCCGCACCGCCCGGCTGAAGGGCCTTTCCTTCGGCAGCGTCGTGATCAAGCATGCATTGCGCAACGCGCTGATCGCGCCCTTCACCGTTATCATGCTGCAGTTTCCGTGGCTGCTCACCGGCGTTGTCATCGTCGAGGTGATGTTCCGCTACCAGGGTTTCGGCTACACGCTGGTCGAGGCCGCCGGCAACAACGACATCGACCTGCTGCTCGGCTGCTCGCTGGTCTCGGTGTTCATCGTGCTGATCACGCAGCTGATTTCCGACGTCGGCTACGCGTTTCTCAATCCGCGTATCAGGGTTCAGTAGAGGGCAGGGCCGATGCAAACCGAATATATCAGCGCCTTCGACGTGGTTCTCGGCGTGCTGTGGCGGTTCTGGCCGGTGTGGGTCGCGCTCATCCTGGTGATGGGCGCCAGCTTTACCTATAAGAAGCGGCTCGGGCTGTACGGCCAGCTCTTCGACAGCGGCGTCGGCATTGCCGGCGTCTTCATCTGCCTGTTCTGGCTGTTCACAGCGATCTTCGCTTCCACCATCTCTCCCTTCGATCCGCTGGCGCAGGTCTCGGTGATGAAGGACACGCTGCCCGGCGCGATCGAGCCGGCCTCCAAGCTCGTCTATTATTTCGGCGGCGACAAGCTCGCTCGCGATGTATTCTCGCGCATGGTCTATGGCAGCCAGATCGTTCTGATCATCGCGCCGGCCGCCACCGGCTTCGCGCTGATGGTCGGCATCACGCTCGGCCTGCCGGCCGGTTATTATGGCGGCAAGATCGATACCCTCTTGTCGTTCCTTGCCAATCTGGTGCTGGCCTTCCCGGTCATCCTGTTGTTCTACCTGCTGGTGACGCCGGGCATCATGGACACGCCGATCCCCTATGGCATGGCGGGACTGTTCTTCCTGTTCCCGATCATCTTCTTCTGCGTGCTGTTCTGGACCCGCTACAAGAAACGACCGGACCGGCTCTATATCCTGCTCGGCATTACGCTGGTCCTAGGCGGCTGGATTTATGCGGGTTTGGTCTTCGACAAGGACCCGCTGCACATCGTGCACATCGATCCCAACCAGCTTAACATCTTCGTGGCGGTGGTGTTCGCCTCCAGCCCGGGCGTGTTCCGCATCGTGCGCGGGCTGACCATGGACATCAAGACGCGCGATTATGTGGCGGCGGCGCAGACGCGCGGTGAAACGCCCTGGTACATCATGTTGTGGGAGATCCTGCCCAATGCGCGCGGTCCGCTGATCGTCGATGCCTGCCTGCGCATCGGCTACACAACGATCCTGCTCGGAACGCTCGGCTATTTCGGCCTGGGCCTGGCGCCGGAAAGCCCCGATTGGGGCACCGCGATCAAGGACGCCAGCCGGCTCTTGCGGTCCTTCATCCATCCGGCGCTGCCGCCGACGATCGCCCTGATGTCGTTCGTGCTGGGGCTGAATCTTTTGGCGGACTCGCTGCGCGAACAGTCGATGAAGGATTGATGGTGTGGGTTCAGGCCCTACCTGCTGAAACAATTTAGGATTGGAGCGACCCATGAACGAGGCAGTTCGAAATCCGGCTCAACCAATCATCGAGATCGAGAACCTCTCGATCTCCTTCTTCACCCGCAAGGGCGAGATCCCGGCCGTGATGGATTTTTCCTGCACGGTCATGCCCGGCGAGGCGATGGGCATCGTCGGCGAGTCCGGCTGCGGCAAGTCGACCGTGTCGCTCGGCATCATGCGCGACCTCTCCAATATCGGGAAGATCGTCGGCGGAAAGATCAAGTTCCAGGGCAAGGACATGGGTGAGCTCTCCGAGGATGAGCTGCGCTCGATCCGCGGCAACAAGATCGCCATGATCTACCAGGAGCCGATGGCGAGCCTTAACCCGGCGATGAAGATCGGCCAGCAGTTGATGGAAGTGCCGCTGATCCACGACAAGGTGTCGAAGGAAGAGGCGTACAACCGCGCCCTGGAGATGGTGCGGGCGGTGAAGCTGCCCGACCCGGAGCGCATGATGCGCTCCTATCCGCACCAGCTTTCCGGAGGCCAGCAGCAGCGCATCGTGATCGCCATGGCACTGCTGTCGAAACCTGCGCTGCTTCTGCTCGACGAGCCGACCACCGCGCTCGACGTAACCGTCGAGGCCGGCATCGTCGAATTGGTTAAGGGTCTGGGCGAGAAGTTCGGCACCTCGATGATCTTCGTGTCGCACAATCTCGGCCTCATCCTCGAGACCTGCGACAAGATCACGGTGATGTATTCCGGCGAAGCGGTCGAGACCGGCAAGATCGAGGACGTGTTCGACCGGATGCGCCACCCCTACACCCAAGGGCTGTTCCGTTCGATCCCGCTGCCGGGCGCCGACAAGAATTCACGGCCGCTGATCTCCATTCCCGGCCAGCTGCCGCTGCCGCATGAGCGGCCGAAGGGCTGCAATTTCGGGCCGCGCTGCCACCATTTCGTCGAGGGCGTCTGCAATGCGGCGGAAATCCCGATGATCCCGGTCGAGGGCCATGAGGGGCATTTCTCCCGCTGCGTGCGCTTCAACGAGATCGACTGGGAGGCGCTGCCGCCCGGCGCCAAGAAGGTCAAGGAAAAGGTCGAGCCCGGCGCGCCGGTGCTGAAGATCCAGGATCTCAAGAAGTACTACAAGGTCGGCGGCAGCGAGGTGTTCGGCTCCAGCGAAGGCCGCGTCGTCAAGGCCAACGAGACGATCTCGTTCACCGCGCGCGAATCCGAGACGGTGGCGATCGTCGGCGAGTCCGGCTGCGGAAAGTCGACGCTGGCCAAGGTGCTGCTGGGCCTCGAGACCGCCAGCTCCGGCACGGTGACTTTAGCCAATAAGGAGATCCAATCGACAGGGATCGAGAAACGCGGCGTCGATACGGTGTCGTCGATCCAGATGGTGTTCCAGAACCCGTTCGACACGCTGAACCCCAGCCACACGGTCGGATCGCAGATCATCCGCACGCTGGAGAAGTTCAATGTCGGCAAGAATGTCGCCGAGCGGCGCCAGCGCATGCTGGAACTGCTCGACCTGGTGAAGCTGCCGCGCGCCTTCGAGACCCGCAAGCCGCGCCAGCTATCGGGCGGCCAGAAGCAGCGCATCGGCGTCGCGCGCGCCTTTGCCGGCGACGCCAAGGTGGTGGTGGCCGACGAGCCGGTCTCGGCGCTCGACGTGTCAGTGCAGGCGGCGGTGACCGAGCTGTTGATGGATATCCAGCGCAAGAACAAGACGACGATGCTGTTCATCAGTCACGATCTGTCGGTGGTGCGCTACATCGCCGACCGCGTCGTCGTCATGTATCTCGGCTACATCGTCGAGCAGGGCACGACCGACCAGATCTTCTCGCCGCCATACCATCCCTATACCGAGGCGCTGCTGTCGGCGATCCCGATCGCCGATACCAGCGTGGTCAAGAAGCACATCGTGCTCGAAGGCGACATTCCCTCGGCGATGAACCCGCCGACCGGCTGCCCGTTCCAGACGCGATGCGGCTACAAGAAGCTGGTGCCGGACAATCTATGCGAGACCAAGGTGCCGCCGGTGAAGAATCTCGGCGGCGGCCATACGAGCCTGTGCTGGCTTTCGGACGACGTGCTGGCCAGGATGGAGCCGGTCATCAAGTTCGATAAGGAACATGCCGCGCGTGAAGGCGTGCCGGACGACGCGCCGCACGGCGAAGGGCCGGGCTTTGCGGGTGCGCCGCCGCAGCGTCCCGACGGCAAAAACGCCAGCGCGGAGGCCGACGCGATCGGAGAAGGCGTCGAGGACAACGACGCGGTGCTCAAAGCCCGTCGCCACGAAGTGCCCGATGAGGATTCGGAAACCGGTGACTCAAGGCCGAAGGACACGACAAGGCGGCACTAACCCCAGAAGGGTGTTAGTTTCCGCATTGCCGTAGCTGCGCCTGATAGTCGCGGGCCATCTGGTCGGTGGCGCGCGCGTAGCTTTGGACGCCGGCATCGCCGCGGTTGCCGCGGCCATAGGCGGTCCAGCCGAGATAATAGGCCAGATAGAGGTTGTAGGTGTCGTTGCGGGCGATACCGAAAGTGTCGGCGGTCTTGGAGTGGTACCAGCCGACGAAATCGATGGCGTCGGCAAAGCGCGTGCGGCGCGCCGCCCAGTTGCCGGTCTCGCTTTGATATTGCGACCATGTGCCGTCGAGCGCCTGCGAGTAGCCGGTGGCGCTCGAGACGTGCTTCCACGGGATGAAGCCGAGCAGCTTGGTGCGCGGCGGGCGGGCATTGCTCTTGAAGCCGGATTCCTTGCGCACCGTCGCCATCAGCACGGGAACGGGAATGCCGTATTTCTGTTCGGTCCGCTCGGCGGCGGATTGCCAGTTGTCGAACCAGCCGTCATTCTGGTCGAAGACGGCGCAGACATTGTTGATGTGGCTGGGCGCCGTCGCGCAGGCCGAAAGCGCCAGCAGCACGGAAACAGCGACAATTTTACTAAAACTCGACCTACGCATTGGAAGACGAATAGGTCGAAATCATAAAAGGAGTGTTGCGCGCTTCCTTAACGCGGGCGTGGGAGGTGCGAAAAGCTGAGCATCGATATCACGACTGCTCGTGTCGCTATTCTTTTCCTCGATTTTGAAAAATGCCGCCGTGGCTAAAATCACGCCGGCAAATGGCGAATTCCTGACAGCTCGCATGTGATGCCGGCGCTCTGATGCGCGCATGAGCGAACCAAGACGCAAGCGCGGCGCCGAGCGCACCAGCAACCGGGGACCAGCCGCCATCCCGCAACTGCCGGCGCGGCGGGTGGAGAATCCCTATGCGCCGATGGAGCTGTTGTCGGCCGACCAGATCGAGGCCATCCACCAGGCATCGATGCACATCCTGGAGAATTTCGGCATCGAGGTGATGAGCGCACGCGCCCTGTCGCTGTTCGAGCGCGCCGGCGCCAGGGTCGACCATGGCTCGATGAATGTGCGCATCGATCGCGGCATGGTCGAGGAGGCGCTGAAGTCGACGCGCAGCAACTACACGCTTACTCCGCGCAATCCCGCTCGGGCCATCCATCTTGGCGGCAGCATCATCAATTTCACGCTCGTTGCTGGCCCGCCCAATGTGCATGACATGGAGCGCGGCCGTCGCGCCGGCAACCTTGCGGATTATTCGGACCTTGTGCGGCTGGCGCAGCATTTCAACTGCATCCACATGCTGGGCAACCAGGTCTGCGCGCCGATCGAGCTGCCCGCGAACACAAGGCACATGGACACCTATTTCGCCAACCTGACGCTGACCGACAAATGTTTTCATGTCTCGGCGATCGGACGGGGCAGGGCGCTGGACGGCATCGAGATGATGGCGATCGCGCGCGGGCTGACGCTGGAGCAGATGGGAGAGGATCCCGGCGTCACCACCATCATTTCGGTCAACTCCCCGCGCCGCTTCGACGAGATGATGGCCGAAGGGCTGATGACGATGGCCGAATACGGCCAGTCGGTGGCGGTGACGCCGTTCACGCTGATGGGGGCGATGAGCCCTGTGACGCTGGCGGGCGCGCTGGCGCAGCAGAATGCCGAGGCGCTGTTCGGCATCGTGCTGACGCAGCTCGTGCGTCCGGGCGCGCCGGTGATGTATGGCGCCTTCACCTCCAATGTCGACATGAAGTCGGGCGCGCCGGCCTTCGGCACGCCCGAAAACACCAAGGCCAACATCGCTTCGGGACAGCTGGCGCGGCGCTACAAATTGCCTTACCGCACGACGCCTGGCTCGGCCTCCAACGCCGCCGATGCGCAGGGCGCCTATGAGACGATGATGGCGCTGTGGGGCGCGGTGCTCGGCCACGGCAATCTCGTCTATCATGCCGCCGGCTGGCAGGAGGGCGGGCTGACGGCCTCGTTCGAAAAGCTCATCATCGATGTCGAGATGATCCAGCACATGATGGAATTCCTGCGGCCGATCGCGGTCGACGAGGCGGAGCTTGCGGTCGAGGCGCTGGGCGCGGTGCCGACCGGCGGCCATTTCTTCGGCGAGCCGCACACGCTGGAGCGCTACGCCACCGCCTTCTACCAGCCGATGCTTTCCAACTGGCAGAATTATGAGGCCTGGCAGGAGGCCGGGGGACTCGATACGACGGCGCGCGCGACGCGGCTGTGGAAGAAGGCGCTGGAGGAATATGTCCAGCCGGCCATGGATCCCGCCGTGCGCGAGGCGCTCGAAGCCTATATGGCGCGCCGCAAGGAAGCGATCGGGCAGGGTGAGCCGTGAGGGAACAGCTTCCCGTCCTAACTCATTTCAATTTCTCACGTCACCGAACCAACGAGAAAAGTCCATGAAGTCGCATGCAAAGGTCGTGGTCATCGGTGGTGGTGTCGTCGGATGCTCGGTGCTGTTCCATCTTGCCCGTCATGGCTGGACCGATGTCGTGCTTTGGAACGCGACGAGCTGACTTCCGGCTCGACCTGGCACGCGGCTGGCGGCATGCACACCATCAACGGCGATCCCAACGTTGCCAAGCTGCAGAAATACACGATCTCGCTTTACAAGGAGATCGAGGAGCTTTCCGGCCAAGCCACGGGCGTGCATCTCACAGGCGGCGTGCTTCTGGCGGCGACCGAGGCGCGGCTCGACTGGCTGCGCGGCGTGGTGTCCAAGGGCCGCTATCTCGGCATTGACCTCGAAGTGATCTCGGCCAAGGAAGCGGCGGAATTGATGCCGCTCATCGACCCCAGCCAGTTTGTCGGCGCCGTGCGCAACAAGGAGGATGGCCACCTCGACCCGTCCGGCGTGACGCATGCCTATGCCAAGGCGGCGCGCAAGCTCGGCGCGGAGATCGAGCGCTTCACCAAGGTCGAGGACATCGTGCGCCGTCCCGACGGGCTCTGGCGGGTCATCACCAACAAGGGCGACATCATCGCAGAGCATGTCGTCAATGCCGGCGGGCTCTGGGCGCGCGAGGTCGGCCGCATGGTCGGGTTGGAGCTGCCGGCTTTAGCCATGGAGCACATGTACCTGATCACCGAGGACATGCCGGAGGTCGCTGACTGGAACAAGAAGACCGGCACCGAGATCATCCACGCGGTCGATTTCGACGGCGAGCTCTATCTGCGCCAGGAGCGCGGCGGCATGCTCATGGGCACCTATGAGAAGGCCAATAAGGTCTGGTCCGAATTTTCCACACCTTGGAATTTCGGCCATGAGCTCCTGGAGCCGGACATCGACCGCATCGCGCCGTCGCTGGAAGTCGGCTTCCGCCACTTTCCGGCCTTCCAGAAAACCGGCATCAAGCAGATCATCAACGGCCCCTTCACGTTTGCGCCGGACGGGAATCCGCTGGTCGGCCCGGTGCTCGGCCTGCCGGGCTTCTGGGTCGCCTGTGGCGTCATGGCAGGCTTCAGCCAGGGCGGCGGCGTCGGGCTCGCGCTCTCCAACTGGATGATCGAGGGCGATCCGGGCGCCGACATCTGGGCGATGGACGTGGCGCGCTATGGCGACTGGGCGACGATGGCCTACACCAACGCCAAGGTGCGCGAGAATTATTCGCGCCGTTTCTCGATCCGCTTCCCCAATGAGGAACTACCGGCCGGGCGGCCGCTGAAGACGACGCCCCTCTACGACACGCTTGCCGCCAGAGGCGCGCAATGGGGCGTGTCCTACGGGCTCGAAGTGCCGCTCTGGTATGCGCCGGACGGCGTCAAGGACGAGTTCTCGTGGCGGCGCTCGACCGACTTCGAGCATGTCGGCAAGGAAGTCGCGGCGGTGCGCGACGGCGTCGGCCTGTCGGAGATCTCGAACTTCGCCAAATACAAGGTGATGGGCGAGGGAGCGGCCGCCTGGCTCGACCGGATACTTGCCTGCAAGCTGCCCAAGCGTGGTCGCATGACCCTGGCGCCGATGCTGAAGGAGGACGGCAGGCTGATCGGCGATTTCACTTTAGCCAATATCGACGACGCAGAGTGGTTCATCGCCGGCTCCGGCATCGCCGAGCAGTACCACATGCGCTGGTTCGAGGCGCATCTGCCCAAGGACGGCTCGGTGCGGATCGAGGCGCTGGGGCAGAAGCTCACCGGTCTTGCGATCGCCGGGCCGAAGGCGAGGGCGGTGCTCGCCAAAGTCACCCGCGCTGACGTTTCCAACGCGGCCTTCCCCTTCATGGCGGTTGCGCGAATGGATATCGGCATGGTGCCATGCCTCGTCGGCCGCGTCAGCTACACCGGCGATCTCGGTTACGAGATCTGGGTGGCGCCGGAATACCAGCGCGCCGCCTACCAGACGCTGCTGGCTGCGGGAGAGGAATTTTCGATCGGCCTGTTCGGCTCGCGCGCGCTCAACGCGCTGAGGCTGGAAAAGAATTACGGCTCATGGGCGCGCGAGTACCGGCCGATCTACGGGCCGGTCGAGGCCGGGCTCGATCGCTTCGTCGCCTATGGCAAGGACGCCGATTTCATAGGCAAGCAAGCGGCGCTCGCCGAGCGCAAGCAAGGCGGCAAGCTCAGGCTGCGCGCCTTTCTCGTCGAGGCCGCCGATGCCGATGTGATCGGCGACGAGGCGATCTGGCATGACGGCGTAGTGCGCGGCTGGATCACTTCCGGCGGCTTCGCGCACAATTCCAAGACGTCGGTCGCCATGGGCTATGTGCCGAAGGAGATCGCCGACAGACCGGACGGATTCGAGATCGAGATCCTCGGCAAGCGCCATGCAGCGCGCATCCAGGCGGCGCCGCTGTTCGACGCCAACTTCGAGCGGATGCGCGGCTAGAGCAATTCCAGGAAAAGTGCGAAGCGGTTTTCCGTCCGGAATTGCGTCAAAACAAAAAGCCTCCAGGCGCGCATCCTTCGATCCCTCAGGCGCTGCGGCGGTTGTCCAGCGCAAAGGCGCCGGAGCCGGCGAATACCAGATAAAGGAAGATGAAACAGAAGGAGATCGCCGAGTCGCCGCCGTTGTTGACGGGGAAGAAGTCGCGCGGCATGTGCGCCATGAAATAGGCGATGGCCATTTCGCCGGCCAGCAGGAAGGCCACCGGGCGGGTGAAGAGGCCGAGCGCCAGCAGGATACCGCCGGCGAATTCGAGAATGCCGGCAGCCGTCGTCAACCCGGTGAGGGCATGTAGCTCGGCAGCGGCCGGGAAGTTGAACAGCTTCTGCGATCCATGTTCGATGAATTGCAAGGCGGTCATGATCCGCAGCGCGCCCAGCGCTTGCGGCCGGTACTGAGCAAGGCTTTCGAAAAGCTTCATCTAAAACTCCATTGTACGCCGCTCGGGCCTTAAATTATCGCCCGGCGACGGACCACTCACATCCCGTGGCCTGCCATCAACAATCGGTGAGTGGAAATGGCTTCAATCCCCATATTTCTCTCTCTGTGGTTGCATAAATATCCTTATGGTTGTATTAGTATGGGGTGACGCATCAAACCAGGCAGGTCCCTTAACCATGAGAAAAGTCGTCATCAGCCTATTCGCAATCCTTGCGGGCACCAGCTTCGCCGCAGCCGCAGACACCGGCTGCGACGCCTTCAAATGGCCGGTTGAACGTGAGCAGGCCCTGTTTGCCGCCGCACCCGCCGCCCAGTCCGGCGCTACCTTGACGGTCGGCCAAGCGGTGGATTTCTCGCTCGCGGCCGTCGACACGGTCAGCTTTGAAGTGCCGCCTGACCGTGCACCGAAAGCCGGCACCTTCGGCGCGACGGCAAATGTGACGGTGCCGCCTGAAGGCGAGCTGCAGTTCAGCTTGTCCGACGAGGCTTGGATCGATGTCGTGCAGGATGGCAAGATCGTGAAATCGGCAGCTTTCAGCGGCGTGAAGGCCTGCCCGGGCATTCGTAAAAGCGTGCGTTTCAAGCTCCAGGGCGGAGCGGCCGTCGTCCAGCTCAGCGGCGCCAGGAAGGCCGATCTGAAGCTTGCGGTGCTGACGCCGGAGTGATCCGGCGCCAGTATGTCACGTAGGCACTGCTACCGCACCGGCGCCAGCAGCGCGAAATGCGCGCCTTGCGGGTCCTGGCACTGGATGATCCACTGGCCGCTCGGCACGTCCATCGGACCCATGATGACTTTGCCGCCATTGTCGGTGACGCGCTTGGCGGCGGCGTCGATGGCATCGACGTTGAAATAGAACTGCCAGACGGGGACCGGGATCTGCGGCGGCTTGTTCATGATGCCGCCGCCGGATTCGGGGCCGGCGCCAAAAGTCTGGTAGATACCCATCTCGCCCATGTCGAACTGGCCGGCGCTCTCCCAGCCGAACTGGCTGGAATAGAAATCGAAAGCCGCTTTCCAGTCCGAGGTGTAGAGCTCATGCCAACCGACATGGCCGGGCGTGGTCGCCGGCACCGGCGGCTGCTCCGGCTGGTTGGGCTGCAAGAACATGAAGGAAGCCCCTTGCGGGTCGGCGACGACGGCGAAGCGGCCAACGCCCGGAATGTCGTCCGGCGCGCGATGGACGGCACCGCCGGCGTTCTTTAGCGCTTGCGTCGAGACGTCGACGTCCTTGGTGTAAATGTAGCCCATCCAAGCCGGCGCCATGCCCATCTTGGCGGGTTCTTCCGGCATCGTCATCAGCCCGCCGACGCCGCGCACGCTGGAATTCACCACGATGTAGCGGGGCATGCCGGGCGCCTTGTCGAAGGGCTCGGCTTTCCAGCCAACAACGGCGGTGTAGAAAGCCTCGGCGGCGTCAAGGTCGGTGGTCATCAACTCGTACCAGAAGAAAGGTTGCGGGGATTTCGGCATGGTCGGTCTCCTCACGGTTCGGGCAGCGATCGTTGTTCGATCCATCCTAAGGTATGTTGATGTTCAGGTGATGCCGGCCTGCAAACGGCGGTTTCCTGCGCTTCCGGTGCTCACGTACTTAAGTACGCTCCGCTCCGGTTCTCGAAAACCGCCGTTTTCGGCGCGGCCTGACCTGAATCTCAACACACCCTAGGACGATCTTGGCGACAGAAATCCGACATCTGGACCGGAATTCGAGGACGGCAAGCGGCTTAAAGCTCATCGCGCTGAAACGGATTTAAGCGGCGCGCTTTAAGTCTTTGTTTTGATGCAGGTCGTTGTCCCAGAACCGCAGCACACTTCTCGGTGAAATGCATCAGGCCCACGATCTTGCGTGGCCGGCGCTTTTCGACTTTGCTGCCGTCAAAGAGGGGCTGTATTTTCCATGCGCCAGATGTCGCTCACGCCCGAGCTTGTCGCTCTGTGCCACCGGGAGGAGGTCGACCCCGGTCCCAGCGGGGACTGGACCCAGCTCAGCGACGACGATTTCCGCGCGCTTGCCACGCGCCTCGCCGGCGAAGCCGACGCGGGACCGCTTTGGGTGTTCGCCTACGGCTCGCTGATCTGGAAACCAGCCTTCGAGTCGGTCGAGCAGCAGCGCGCTTCGGCGCATGGCTGGCATCGCTCCTTCTGCCTGGATCTCGTGCGCTGGAGAGGCAGCGCCGAGCAGCCCGGACTGATGATGGCGCTCGAACGCGGCGGACGCTGCGACGGCGTGATCTATCGCCTGCCGGACGGTGACAAGGCCGCCCAGATCGAAAGGCTGTTGCGACGCGAGATCGACGATCACGAAGCCGTTGCCTCCGTCAGGTGGGTTCCGGTGCGCACGGCGCAAGGTCGGCTGCGGGCGCTGGGCTTCTGGGTCGGCGTGACCGGCAGGGGCACGTCGCTTCGGCAGCCGCTCGAAAGGGTAGCAAAGATACTGGCACGGGCGTGCGGCCATGTCGGCTCCGGTGCCGAATATCTCTACAACACCGTCAGCCATCTCGAGACCTTCGGCATCCATGACCGCAATCTGTGGCGTCTGCAGGAACTGGTGGCGGACGAGATCCGGTCGATTCATCCTGCGAGGTTTGAAAATGCCAAGCCGTCTGATGGAGTGGCGATGGCTATAACATGACTATAATTATCATGTTTGTGCAAGCAATACAGTTACTTGGGAGAAAATTGACCAATTGATAAAAAAATAAAACGTGCTAGCCTTCCCCAAAACGACAACAAGGGGAACTGGAATGGCGACTGGTCATTTCATCGAAGGCATTGCCGGCGGCCGGCTGTCTTCCGATCAATATGCCGACAATTTTTCCGACCTGCACCCGCCGCTCGATCACCACGAGGCGCTGGTCGAATCCGATCGCTGCTATTTCTGCTACGACGCGCCGTGCATGAACGCATGCCCGACTTCGATCGACATCCCGCTGTTCATCCGGCAGATCGCGACGGGCAATCCGCTGGGTTCGGCCAAGACGATCTTCGACCAGAACATCCTTGGCGGCATGTGCGCTCGCGTTTGCCCGACCGAGACGCTGTGCGAAGAGGCCTGCGTGCGCGAGGTGGCCGAAGGCAAGCCCGTGCAGATCGGCCGCCTGCAGCGCTATGCCACCGATGTCGCCATGAGCGAGGGCAAGCAGTTCTACAAGCGCGCCGAACCGACCGGGAAGAGCATCGCCGTGGTCGGCGCCGGACCGGCGGGGTTGGCGGCGGCGCATCGCCTCGCCCGCCACGGCCATGATGTGACCATCCTCGAGGCGCGGCCGAAGGCCGGCGGCCTCAACGAATACGGCATCGCCGCCTATAAGAGCGTCGACGATTTCGCCCAGGCGGAAGTGGACTATGTCACCGCGATCGGCGGCATCGACATCCAGAACGGCAAGGCGCTCGGTCGCGACTTCCAGCTTGCTGACCTGATGCGTAACTACGATGCAGTTTTCCTCGGCATGGGCCTTGGCGGCGTCAACGCGTTGCGCGCCGAAGGCGAGGATGCTGACGGCGTTGCCAATGCGGTGGAATTCATCGCCGAACTGCGCCAGGCGAGCGATCTCTCCGGCCTGCCGGTCGGCCGGCGCGTCGTCGTCATCGGCGGCGGCATGACGGCGATCGACGCCGCGGTACAGTCGAAGCTGCTCGGCGCCGAAGAGGTGACGATCTGCTACCGGCGCGGCCAGGAACACATGAACGCGTCGGAGTTCGAGCAGGATCTGGCCGCCGCCAACGGCGTCACCATCCGCCATTGGCTGCAGCCGAAGCGCGTCATTGCCGAGAACGGCAAGGTGTCGGCTATCGAGCTCGAATACACTGCGATGAGCGGCGACAGGCTCGCCGGCACCGGCGAAACGCTGCGGCTCAATGCCGATCAGGTGTTCAAGGCGATCGGCCAGAGCTTCGTGCCGGCGCATCTCAACGGCAGCGCGGAACAGATCGAGCTCGAAGGCGGCCGCATCAAGGTCGATGCCGAAGGCCGCACCTCGCTCTCAAAAGTCTGGGCGGGCGGCGACTGCATCTTCGGCGGCGACGATTTGACTGTTTCGGCAGTGGCGCAAGGGCGCGACGCGGCCGAGAGCATCCACCGGGCACTGACCTCTAACGGGAGGGCATGAGCATGGCAGACATCCGCAACACCTTCATCGGCATCAAGTCGCCCAATCCGTTCTGGCTGGCCTCGGCGCCGCCCACCGACAAGGCCTACAATGTCGAGCGCGCCTTCAAAGCCGGCTGGGGCGGCGTGGTGTGGAAGACGCTGGGCGAGGAAGGCCCGCCGGTCGTCAACGTCAACGGTCCGCGCTACGGCGCGATCTGGGGCGCCGACCGCCGCCTGCTTGGCCTCAACAATATCGAGCTGATCACCGACCGCGACCTGCAGACCAACCTGCGCGAGATGAAGCAGGTGAAGATGAACTGGCCGGACCGGGCGCTGATCGCCTCGATCATGGTGCCTTGCGTGGAGGAGAGCTGGAAGGCGATCCTGCCGCTGGTCGAGGAGACCGGCGCCGACGGCATCGAGCTCAATTTCGGCTGCCCGCATGGCATGAGCGAGCGCGGCATGGGCTCGGCGGTTGGCCAGGTGCCGGAATATATCGAGATGGTCGTGCGCTGGTGCAAACAATACACGCGCATGCCCGTCATCACCAAGCTGACGCCCAACATCACCGACATCCGCAAGCCGGCCCGGGCGGCGCATGCCGGCGGCACCGACGCGGTGTCGCTGATCAACACGATCAATTCGATCACCGGCGTCGATCTCGACAATTTTGCGCCGCAGCCGACCATCGACGGCAAGGGCTCGCATGGCGGCTATTGCGGCCCGGCGGTGAAGCCGATCGCCATGAACATGGTGGCCGAGATCGCGCGCGATCCGGAAACGCACGGCCTGCCGATCTCCGGCATCGGCGGCATCACCACCTGGCGCGACGCCGCCGAATTCATGGCGCTCGGCGCCGGCAATGTGCAGGTCTGCACGGCGGCGATGACGTATGGCTTCAAGATCGTACAGGAGATGATCGCAGGGCTGGAAAACTGGATGGACGAGAAGGGCCACGCCTCGCTCTCCGACATCATCGGCCGCGCCACGCCCAACGTCACCGACTGGCAGTATCTCAACCTCAACTATGTCGCCAAGGCCCATATCGACCAGGACGCCTGCATCAAATGCGGCCGCTGTCACATCGCCTGCGAGGACACCTCGCACCAGGCGATCACCAGCATGGTTGACGGTGTGAGGCATTTCGAGGTGATCGAAGCCGAATGCGTCGGCTGTAATCTCTGCGTCAATGTCTGCCCGGTGGAGGGCTGCATCACCATGCAGCCACTGGCCGCCGGCGTGCTCGACCAGCGCACCGGTTTGCCGGTGTCGCCGATCTATGCCAACTGGACGACGCACCCCAACAATCCGATGGCCAAGGTCGCTGCGGAGTAAGCTTGGTTCCTCGCCCCACGTAGTGGGGAGAGTTGGCCCGGCGAAGCCGGGACGGAGAGGGGCCTTCGGAACCGCTGGGAATTGCCCAGATGGTTTGGAACCGCTGGGAATTGCCTGGACGGTTTCTGGTCGTCTTCCATCCCGCTCGGGTCTCTTCTTTCATCGATTCTGACGTCGCAAAGGTCGTCCCCCTCTCCGTCCCGGCTTCGCCGGGCCACCTCTCCCCCGCTTTGCGGGGTGCGAGGGACCCAAGTCGTGCGAAGCGCCGCTTTCATATTGCCATTGCGAATTGGCGGGCAATTTGATTTCCCTATTGCGGATAACAATTATCCACGATATGGAATATCCATGAATTGGAGATCGGCACGATGAAGCTCGGAGAAGGCGTTGAGGCGGCCATCCATTGCGCGGCGACGCTGGCCAGCGTCGATGGCAACAGCACCATGCCTGGCGCCGCGCTCGCCGAGTGCTTCGGGTTGTCGCCGAGCTATCTCCTGAAACATCTCAATCAACTGACGGCGGCGCGCATTTTTGAATCGGTGCCGGGGCCGGCGGGCGGTTACCGGCTTGCGCGGGCGGCGGAACAGATCACGCTGCTCGATATCGTGCTGGCCATCGAGGGGCGGGAGCCGGCGTTCCGCTGCGGCGAGATCCGCCAGCGCGGCCCGGTCAAGATCGATCCCTCCGCCTATGTGAAGCCCTGCGGTATCAATGTCGCGATGCTCAAGGCCGAGCGCGCCTATCGGGCGGCACTCGCCGAAGTGAAGCTGTCCGACATCGTGGCGGAGTACGCGGCCGAAGGCGATCCGCGATCCTATGCCGCGAGTTGCGCCTTCGTCGAGCGCCACCAGCGGCCCCAGAAATCCGCTTCACCGAAGCAGATTTGAACCTCTAAACCACCCCAAGCGAGAAAGGAAAAAGACGATGAAACCGAGACTGCAGTTCTTTGCCAAGGCGCCGGAAATCATGAAGGCGGTGTCAGCGCTCAACAAGGCCGTCGACGAATGCGGGTTGGAAGTGAGCCTGCTGCACCTGATCAAGCTCAGGGCGTCGCAGATCAATGGCTGCTCATACTGCGTCGAGATGCACAGCCGTGAGGCGAGGCGCGACGGCGAGACCGAAACCCGGCTTTATCTCGTCGCGGCCTGGAAGGAATCGCCGCTGTTTTCCGAGCGCGAGCGCGCCGCCTTGGCCTGGACCGAGGCCGTGACGCTGATCGCCGACAATGGCGTATCGGACGAGCTCTACGCCCGCACGCTCGCGCATTTCTCGGAAGAGGAACTGGTCAAGCTCTCGGTCGCGCTCGGCATGATCAACACCTGGAACCGGCTGTGCATTCCCTTCCATGCGATTCATCCGATGCCGGCAGCCAGGGCCGCCTGATCGGACGGCCTGGCGCGCGGATGAGAGATCCGCGCGCCTCATTGTTCACGCAGCAAAGCGCAGACCGCCGTCGCAGGTCAGCACCTGACCGGTCATGAAGCTGTTCGAGACCAGGAAGGCGATTGCTTCGGCGACGTCCTCGGCGCGGCCGATGCGGCCGACTGGCGTCTTGCCGGCATATTCGGCAAACACCGCCTGCCGTTGGTCGTCCGGTAAAAAGTCCCACCAGGGCGTGTCGATGACGCCGGGCGCCACGACATTGACGCGCAAAGGCTTCAGCTCGACGGCGAGGATCGGCGCGACGGTCAAAAGCATGCCGTTGATGGCGCCGATGCCGGCCACGCCGGGCGCGGCAATCTGCGCCGACACGGCCGAGATGAAAGTCACCGATCCGGCTTTGTTCAAGGTCGGCAGGGCCGCCTGCAGGCAGGAGAGTTGCGGCCGGATCTTTTCGTCGACGCCGCTGCCGATATCGGCGAGGTCGAGCGTCGCGAACGGTCCCAGGCCCTTGCCGCCGCTGGCGGCGAGAACCAGGTGATCGAAGGGTCCGAGGCGCTCGAAGAAATTCCGGACCTCGTCCGGCTTGGTGGCGTCGAAGGCGGCCTTGCCGACGGTGCCGTCGAGGCTCTTCCAGGCGCTCTTCAATTTCTCCTCGTTACGGCCGGTGATCGTGACTTTCATCGTGGGGCTGACCAGCCTTTTGGCCGTGGCAAGGCCGATGCCGGACGAGCCGCCGATGATGACGCAATGTTCGATAGTCTCGTTCATGAATGCTTTTCCCTGGATGTTGCGGAAGATTGTCCGATCAGCTCGAGGCTAAGCGCGCGCAACCGGCGGCGGGCTTTCTCGTCATAGGCCTGGGCGTCGGCGCGCGACTCCCGCTGGCCGTCGAAGTAACGGCCGCTGCGGCCTTCGAGCGCCGGCGATGTTGCCAGGTTGAGAATGGCGTCGGCGCCGGTCTCGACCGAGCTCCATGGCGTGACCCCGGCCTGCCGCACCATCGTTGTGTCCATGTAGCTTGCGGGGTGCAGAGCATTGACCGTGATGCCGGTGCCGTCGAGCTGCTCCGCCAGATCGACGGTGAACAGGATCTGCGCCAGCTTGCTCTGGCAGTAGGCGCGCACGCCGCTATAGCCTCGCGTCAGCATGACGTCGTCGAAATCGATCGCCTGCTGGCCGGCCGAGGCGACGTTGACGATGCGCGCCGGCGCGCTTGCCGTGATGAGCGGCAAGAGCTCCGACGTCAGCAGGAAGCCTGCGAGATAATTGACGGCGAAGCGCAGCTCATAGCCGTCGGCGCTGACCTGCCGGCTGGCGGCCTGGCCGCCGGTGCCGACGCCGGCATTGTTGATCAGGACGTCGAGCCGATCGGTCCTTGCGCGCACGGCTTCGGCGAGCCGGCGCACTTCGGCAAGCGAAGCGAGGTCGGCGGCGAGAAATTCCGCCTTGCCGCCTTTTGCCTCTATGGCGGCCACGGTCGTCTTGCCGCGGCTTTCGTCGCGGCCATGCACCAGCACGTGGGCGCCGCTGGCGCCGAGCCGCTCGGCGACCACGCGGCCGACGCCATCGGTCGAGCCGGTGACGAGAATTGTCTTGTCCTTGAGTTCCATGTTCAGAGCCTCCTTGCGCTGCTCTGAACGGAAAGATGGGACACGGCGCCTATCTCAAACAGTTCAAACTTTATCCTGGTATCGGTACTGCTATAGTAGGCGCATGGATGCCATCGCCCATTCTCCCGAAGATCATCGCCGGCGCGAACTCGGCGCCTTCCTGCGTTCCCGTCGCGAGAGGCTTTCGCCTGATACCGCCGGCATCGCCTGCGGCGCGCGGCGGCGCACGCCCGGACTGAGGCGTGAGGAAGTGGCCATGATCGCCGGCGTCGGCACGACCTGGTACACCTGGCTGGAGCAGGGCAGGGACGTGCGGCCTTCGATCGAGGTGCTGTCGGCGCTCTGCCAGGCGCTGCGGCTCGACGCTGCCGAGCAGCGGCATCTGTTCACGCTCGCTGGCCGCCAGCAGCCGGAGCGGCGCCGCATCGTGCAGGGCAAGGTCGAGGGGCCGTTGCTGCACATGCTGCAGAGCCTGGTCCTGCAGCCCGCCTATGTCGTCGGCCCGCGCTGGGACGTGCTGGCATGGAATGACGCGGCCGTCGCCATCTTCGGTGATTACGGCCTGCTGGAGGGCGATACCCGCAACATCATCCATGGCGTGTTCACCGATCCGCACCGGCGGCATTTGCTGGTGGATTGGGAACAGCTGGCGCGCGCGACCCTTGCAGCCTTCCGCGCCGAGAGCGCGAAATACACCGGCGATCCGGATTTCGAACGGCTGATCGAGTTGATGATGCGCTCAAGCCCCGAGTTCCGCGAATGGTGGCCGCAGCGCGATGTGGTGCACCGGCTCTCCGGCCTGAAGCGTCTGCGGCATCCGATCGCCGGCGCGATGACGTTCGAGCATATGAGCCTGTCGATCGATGACGGCTCGGACATGCGGCTGATCGTCTACACGCCGTTGGCGGAGCAGAACTCGGTGGTGAAGCTCAAGAAGCTGCTCGAAGGGCTTCCGACCGAGCGGCGCAGGGCGTGAGCGAGCGCGGCTGCGTCAGCCCTTCGGCTTCAGCCCATCGAGAAACAGCTGCTCCAGGAACCTTGCTGCGTCCTCGAAGCGGCCGTCGCCGCCGCGGTCGGCGCCGAGCACGGCGCGGACCTGAACGTCGAAATCGGCATAATGCTGCGTCGTCGCCCATATCGAGAAGATCAGGTGCCAGGGATCGGTGCGGGCGATCTTGCCGGCGCGCATCCAGCCCTTGATGACGGCGGCCTTCTCGTCGACCAGCGTCTTCAGCTCGCCCTCCAGCATCGGCTTGATGCGCGGCGCGCCCTGCAGGATCTCATTAGCGAACAGCCGGCTTTCGCGCGGGAAATCACGCGCCATCTCCAGCTTCCTGCGGATGTAGCTTCTGAGCTCCGTCAGCGGATCGCCGGTGTCGTCCAGCTCGCGCAGCGGCGCCAGCCAGGTGTCGAGCAGGCGCTGCATCAACGTCTCGTGAATGTCTTCCTTGCGGCGGAAGTAATAGAGAAGGTTGGGCTTCGACATGCCGGCGGCTTCGGCGATCTGGTCGATGGTCGAGCCGCGAAACCCGTTGGCGGAGAAGACTTCGAGCGCGGCTTCCAGGATCAGCTCGCGCTTTTCCTGCTGGATGCGGGTGCGGCGGGGAGCGGAGCCTTCCATCGCCGCCGTCATCCTGGCCGGCCGTCTTCGCGCCGGCTCTCTGGACCAATTGTCTGGACCAGTTTTTCCTTGGGCTCTGGAGCGCGCTTTTTATGCCGCATTTCCGCTAGTAATCCCCTGACCGCCGACAGGCGGTGCTAACGTTTGTCCAACCGGTCAAAAATTTGCGTAGCACGAAAACGCAGCAATGACCAAGCATTGGCCGCACCGAAACACGCTTACAAGGGGAAGTCCTGGTCATGTCCAACCGGCTGAAAGTCACGCCGAACGATCTCAGCGCATTCTGGATGCCGTTCACGGCAAACCGGCAGTTCAAGCAGGCGCCGCGCATGTTCGTGTCCGCCAAGGACATGCACTACACCACCAGCGACGGCCGCAAGGTGCTGGACGGCACCGCGGGCCTGTGGTGCGTGAACGCCGGCCACTGCCGGCCGAAGATCACCGAGGCGATCCAGAACCAGGCTGCCGAGCTCGACTACGCGCCGGCTTTCCAGATGGGCCATCCGATCGTGTTCGAGCTGGCGAACCGGCTGGTCGATATCGCGCCCAAGGGCATGGACCATGTCTTCTTCACCAACTCCGGATCGGAATCGGTGGAGACCGCGCTGAAGATGGCGATCGCCTATCACCGCGTTCGCGGCGAGGGCTCGCGCACCCGCCTGATCGGCCGCGAACGCGGCTATCACGGCGTGAATTTCGGCGGCATCTCGGTCGGCGGCATCGTCTCCAACCGCAAGATGTTCGGCACGCTGCTCGGCGGCGTCGACCATCTGCCGCATACGCATCTGCCGGAGAAGAACGCCTTCTCGAAGGGCGTTCCGGAACATGGCGCGGAGCTGGCGAACGATCTCGAGCGGCTCATCGCGCTGCATGATGCTTCGACCATCGCTGCGGTCATCGTCGAGCCGGTCGCCGGTTCCACCGGCGTCATCCTGCCGCCGAAGGGCTATCTGCAGAAACTTCGGGAAATCTGCACGAAGCACGGCATATTGTTGATCTTCGATGAAGTGATCACCGGCTTCGGCCGCCTCGGCGCGCCGTTCGCGGCTGACTATTTCGGCGTCACGCCGGACATCATGACCACCGCCAAGGGCGTCTCCAACGGCGTCATCCCGATGGGCGCGGTGTTCGTCAGGAAAGAGATCCACGACGACTTCATGACCGGCCCGGAGCACATGATCGAGTTCTTCCACGGCTACACCTATTCGGGCAACCCGATCGCCTGCGCCGCGGCGCTCGGCACGCTGGACACCTACAAGGAAGAGGGCCTGCTGACCCGCGGCGAGGAGCTGGCGCCCTACTGGGAAGACGCGCTGCATTCACTGAAGGGCGAGCCGCATGTCATCGACATCCGCAACATCGGCCTGATCGGCGCGATCGAGCTGGCGCCGATCGCCGGCAGCCCGACCAAGCGGGCCTTCTCGGCCTTCGTGAAGGCGTTCGAACGCGGCGCGCTTATACGCACCACAGGCGACATCATCGCGCTGTCGCCGCCGCTGATCATCACCAAGGGCCAGATCAACGAACTGATCGACCATGTCAGGGACGTGCTGAGGTCGATCGACTGACAAGCCGACGCGGAGACCCTGCCGTGGAGGGAGGTTGTCCGCGAAGCCGCTGGCTGAGGTCGACGCCGCAGCGCCGACCTCGGTGAGATTCAGGCGGGCTGCGCGCCGATGCCCGTCAGGATCACCCGCTTGATGTTTTCCTTGGCTTCCCGCCATTGCCGGTCGGAGAGCGACTTGCCGCCGTTCAGCGTCTCGATCTGGTGGCCGAAATCGGCGTAATGCTGGGTCGTGGCCCAGAGCATGTAGAGGAGATGACGCGGGTCGACCGGGTCCATCTTGCCCTCCTCGATCCAACGCCTGATGATCTCGACGCGACCGTCGGTCCATTCGCGCAGCGTCGATTCCATATAGTCCTGAAGCACGGGCGCGCCGTGCATGACTTCCGAGGCCCAGACCTTCGAGCCGTCGGGGTGGCGACGCGATATTTCCATTTTGGCGTCGATATAGGCGCTGATGCCGTCAACTGGGCCGCGCGCCGCGTCGAAGCAATTGGCGGCCTGCAGCCAGATCTCGAAAATGTTCTGGACGACGGATCGGTAGAGCTCTTCCTTGGTGGCGAAATAATAGTGGAGATTTGCCTTCGGCAGCCCCGCCAGATCGGCGATCAGCTGCATCGTGGCGCCGCCGAACCCGGCTTCCGCAAACACCTTTTCGGCGGCGAGCAGGATGGCTTTTTCATTCTCCCGCCTTATATCCTGGCGTCGCATGGGACGGGTGGGTTCGGTCATGTCTCCCCCAAGATTCTCGTTGACCGCTTGGTCAGCTTGTGTAGTCTGAAAGCTGACCATACGGTCAGGATGCAAACCACTCAAGGGGCGACAAGACCCCTGGTGAAAATGGGAACCGCAAATGGCCGCACCCGGCGAAAATCTGCGCGTGAATTCAGACCGCTTGTGGGATTCCATCATGGAGATGGCGAAGATCGGCCCCGGCATTGCCGGCGGCAACAATCGCCAGACACTGACCGATTCCGACAAGCAAGGCCGCGAGCTGTTCAAGTCCTGGTGCGATGAGGCCGGGCTCACCATGGGCGTGGACCAGATGGGCACCATGTTCATGACGCGGGCCGGCACCGATCCGGACGCGCTGCCGGTCTATGTCGGCTCCCATCTCGACACCCAGCCGACCGGCGGCAAATATGACGGCGTGCTCGGCGTACTTTCCGGCCTGGAGGTGGTGCGCTCGCTCAACGATCTCGGCATCAAGACCAGGCATCCGATCGTCGTCACCAACTGGACGAACGAAGAGGGCGCTCGTTTCGCGCCGGCGATGCTCGCCTCGGGCGTGTTCGCCGGCGTGCACACCCAGGAATACGCCTATGCCCGCAAGGATCTCGACGGCCTGACCTTCGGCGACGAACTGAAGCGGATCGGCTGGGTGGGCGACGAGACGGTCGGGGCGCGCAAGATGCACGCCTATTTCGAATACCATATCGAGCAGGGCCCGATCCTCGAAGCCGAGAACAAGCAGATCGGTGTGGTGACCCACTGCCAGGGCCTGTGGTGGCTGGAGTTCACGCTGACCGGCAGGGAAGCGCATACCGGCTCGACGCCGATGAACATGCGCGTCAATGCGGGCCTTGCCATGGCGCGCATCCTGGAGATGGTGCAGACGGTCGCCATGGAGAACCAGCCCGGCGCCGTCGGCGGGGTGGGCCAGGTGAAGTTCTCGCCCAATTCCCGCAACGTGCTGCCGGGTACGGTGGTCTTCACCGTCGACATCCGCTCGCCGGACCAGGCCAAGCTCGACGGCATGCGCGCCCGCATCGAAAAGGAAGCACCGAAGATCTGCGAGGCGCTCGGCGTGAAATGCTCGGTCGAGGCGGTCGGCCATTTTGATCCGGTGACCTTCGATCCGACGCTGGTCGGCCGCGTGCGCACAGCCGCCGAAAAGCTCGGTTACAGCCATATGAATATCATCTCCGGCGCCGGCCACGACGCCTGCTGGGCGGCCAAGGTGGCACCGGCGACCATGGTCATGTGCCCCTGCGTCGGCGGCCTCAGCCACAACGAGGCCGAGGAGATCTCCAAGGAATGGGCGGCGGCAGGCGCCGACGTGCTGTTCCACGCGGTGGTCGAGACGGCGGGGATAGTGGAATGACCGACTAGACCAATTGCCTCGCAACGCCGCTCGTAAAGAAGCGCGAAAGAACAGGGGAACAGAGAATGACCAAAGTCATCCGGAACGGCACCGTCGTGACCGCCGACCGCACGTGGAAGGCGGACGTGCTGATGCAGCACGGCAAGATCGTCGCCATCGGCTCGAACCTGCACGGCGACCATGAGTTCGACGCCACGGGGTGCTATGTCATGCCGGGCGGCATCGATCCGCACACCCATCTCGAAATGCCCTTCATGGGCACTTATTCGGCCGACGATTTCGAATCCGGCACGCGCGCGGCGCTCTCCGGCGGCACGACCATGGTGGTCGATTTCTGCCTGCCGGCGCCGCAGCAGTCGCTGCTGGAAGCCCTGCAGATGTGGGACAACAAGACCTCGAAAACCTCCTGCGACTATTCCTTCCACATGGCGATTACCTGGTGGGGCAAGCAGGTGTTCGACGAGATGGCTCAAGTCGTCGACCGGGGCATCACCTCGTTCAAGCACTTCATGGCCTATAAGGGCGCGCTGATGGTCGACGACGACGAGATGTACTCGTCGTTCCAGCGTTGCGCCGATCTCGGCGCGCTGCCGCTGGTCCATGCCGAGAATGGCGACGTGGTCGCGGCACTGTCGCAAAAGCTTTTAGCCGCCGGCAACAACGGCCCGGAAGGCCATGCCTATTCGCGGCCGCCGGAAGTGGAGGGCGAGGCGACAAACCGCGCCATCATGATCGCCGACATGGCCGGCGTGCCGCTCTATGTCGTGCATGTCTCCTGCGAACAGAGCCATGAAGCAATCCGCCGCGCCCGCCAGAAGGGCATGCGCGTCTACGGCGAGCCGCTGATCCAGCATCTGACGCTCGACGAGAGCGAATATTTCAACAAGGACTGGGACCATGCGGCGCGCCGCGTGATGAGCCCGCCCTTCCGCAGCAAGTGGCACCAGGATTCGCTGTGGGCAGGCCTGCAGGCCGGCTCGCTGCAGGTGGTGGCGACCGACCATTGCTCCTTCACGACAAGCCAAAAGCGCAACGGCATCGGCGACTTCACCAAGATCCCGAACGGCACGGGCGGCCTCGAGGATCGCCTGCCGGTTCTGTGGACGAGAGGCGTCAACACCGGACGGCTGACGATGAACGAGTTCGTCGCGGTGACCTCGACCAACATCGCCAAGATCCTCAACATGTACCCGAAGAAGGGCGCGATCGTCGAAGGCGCTGACGCCGACATCGTCGTCTGGGATCCGAAGCGCAAGAAGACGATCTCGGCCAAAAACCAGCAGTCGGTGATCGACTACAATGTCTTCGAAGGGTTTGAGGTGACCGGCCTGCCGCGCTTCGTGTTCTCGCGCGGCGAACTCTCGATCGAGGAGGCGGACGTGAAGGCCAAGGCCGGCCATGGCGAGTTCGTCGCCCGCGAGCCGAACGCCGCGGTCAACCGGGCGCTGTCGACCTGGAAGGAGATTTCCGCGCCGCGCAAGGTGGAGCGTACCGGCATTCCTGCCACCGGGGTCTGACCATGCGGGCTCTTCATCTTGCGATTGCGGCGGCCGCGATGCTTGCCGCCGGTCAGGTTCTTGCCGCCGGCATCGACCTCAGCAAGCCTTATGGCGACAAATATGGCTGCATCAACAGGAATGGCCAGCAAGTGGCCGCCGACAAGATGCTGCTTCTGACCGACAAGGAACTGATCACGGCGGCCAGCGCCTGCACTTTCAGCGACCGCCAAGCGCAGGCCGACGGATCGCTGGTGGTGACGGCAAAGTGCGAGGCGGAGGGCGAAGAGGGGCAGGCGCCGGCCAAGTTCACCATCAAGCGCAGCGCGAAGAATGCGAAGAAGCTGGTGGTGGCCGACGAGGACGGCAATGTGATGGGCGAAGTCGCGCGATGCAAATGACGGCGATCCCGTCAGGGTCAAGCGACGAGGCCATCCAGCTCCGGCAGCAGGACGACGCTTTCCTGCTCGTTGGGATCGGTGCGGGCGATCACCGCCGAAGAGGGGGCGTCGCTCAGATTGGCGGGCAGATGCGGCACGCCCGCCGGAATGTAGAAGAGATCGCCGGCCTTGACGACGATGTGGTGCTCGAGCCGGTCGCCGTACCAGGTGTGGACTTCGCCGGAGAGCACGTAGATCGCCGTCTCGTGGCTTTCATGCATATGCGCCTTGGCGCGCGCGCCGGGCGGCATGGTGAGAGGATGCATGCAGATGCCGGAGGAGCCGACGGTTTCGGCGGCGATACCGGCGAAATAGCTCAGCCCCTGCTTGCCCTGATAGGTGCTTTCGGGGCGAACGAGACGACAGGTGGGTTTAGGCGACATCGGCAAGGCTCCGGGCGGCGTCGATCGGGTGGGACAGGACGAGTGGAAAGCAACGCTATCATAAAATCAACCGGATTGCGGACAGCGCGGCAGCGGCTGCGAAAGGCAGGCTGCAGCCAATGACCGAACAGCAGCCAGCCGTCGTTTCGGCAAGCAAGCTCGGCCTCACCTTCCAGACCAATGACGGTCCGGTGCAGGCGCTGTCCAATGTCGATCTGACCATCGGCAAGGGCGAATTCGTCTCCTTCATCGGCCCGTCCGGCTGCGGCAAGACGACCTTGCTGCGCGTCATCGCCGATCTGGAGAAGGCGACCTCCGGGACGATCTCCGTCAATGGGATGACGCCGGAGCAGGCGCGCGAAAAACGCGCCTATGGCTACGTCTTCCAGGCTGCCGCCTTGTTTCCGTGGCGCACGATCGAGCGCAATGTGGCGTTGCCGCTGGAGGTCATGGGGCTCAGCCAGGCCGAGCAGGCGGAGCGCATCAAGCGCACGCTGGAACTCGTCAACCTCTCGGGCTTCGAGAAGAAATATCCCTGGCAGCTTTCCGGCGGCATGCAGCAGCGCGCCTCGATCGCGCGTGCTCTCGCCTTCGATGCGGACCTGCTCTTGATGGACGAACCGTTCGGCGCGCTGGACGAGATCGTGCGCGACCATCTGAACGAGCAGCTTCTCGACCTCTGGGCGCGCACCAACAAGACGATCTGCTTCGTCACCCATTCGATCCCCGAAGCGGTCTATCTGTCGACGCGCATCGTGGTGATGTCGCCGCGGCCCGGCCGCGTCACCGACATCATCGAATCGACGCTGCCGAGGGAGCGGCCGCTCGACATCCGCGAGACGCCGGAGTTTTTGGCGATCGCCGCGCGCGTGAGGGATGGGCTGAGGGCTGGGCACAGCTATGATGATTGAGGGGCGGGAGGATGAGCTCTCTCCTCTCCCCACCGGGGAGAGGGTGGCCGGAGCGAAGCGGAGGTCGGGTGAGGGGACGTCTACGGACCCGACCAAAAGAAAGGTTGGGGCAACGACCCGAGCCCGGGAACTCCGGACTGATGAGACCGAAGCCGAATACAGGCTTTGGGGCGAGTTACGGGGGCGCCACCTCAACGGCTACAAGTTCGTGAGGCAAGTGCCGCTTGGTCCTTTCTTCGCAGACTTTGTCTGTCGCGAGAAAGCGTTGATTGTCGAAATAGACGGTAGCCAGCATGCAGATTCTCCAACGGACGCAGCCAGGACCGCTTGGCTGAATCGCCAGGGCTACTCTGTTCTTCGGTTCTGGAACCAAGAGGTCTTGGCCGAACGGAGGGCGGTGCTGGATACGATCCTGGCCGTGCTTGAAGGGCGGATACACTCACCCTCACCCGGCCTTCGCTTCGCTCCGGCCACCCTCTCCCCGGTGGGGAGAGGAAGGGGGGCCCATGGATAGCTTCCGCTCCAAGATCTTCCCCGTCACCACCATCCTCGCCGGCGTGGTGGTGCTCTGGTACGTCTTCGCCGTCATCCTCAACGCGCCGTTCCAGCGCGATCTCGACGCCAGGGCCAACGAAACGCCCGGCGCGGTCGAGTTCATCGGCAAAACGCTGTCGCAGCCGAAGCCGACGCTACCGGCGCCGCATCAGGTGGCGGTGAATTTCTTCCAAAACACCTTTCTGCGGTCCGTCACGTCGAACCGCAGCCTCGTCTACAACGCCTGGGTGACACTGTCCTCGACGCTGCTCGGCTTCGCCTTCGGCACGGCGCTCGGCATCGTCATTGCGGTGGGCATCGTGCATGTGGCGACGCTCGACCGCAGCCTGATGCCGTGGATCATCGCCTCGCAGACCATTCCGATCCTGGCGGTGGCGCCGATGATCATCGTGGTGCTGGCGGCGATCGGCATCACCGGCCTGATCCCCAAGGCGCTGATCTCGACCTATCTGTCGTTCTTCCCGGTCGCCGTCGGTATGGTGAAAGGCCTGCGCTCGCCCGAGCTCATGCATCTCGATCTCATGCACACCTACAATGCCAGCGCCTCGCAGACCTTCTGGAAACTGAGGGTGCCGGCCTCGGTGCCGTTCCTGTTCACCTCGATGAAGGTGGCGGTGGCGGCAAGCCTCGTCGGCGCCATCGTCGGCGAATTGCCGACGGGTGCGGTCGCCGGCATCGGCGCGAAGCTGCTTGCTGGCGCCTATTACAGCCAGACCATCGATATCTGGTCGGCGCTGGTCGCGGGGTCCGTCGTCGCGGCGCTGCTGGTGATGGTCGTGGGCATCGCCGGACGCCTGGTCGATCGCGCCATGGGGGGGAGGCCGGCATGAATTGGCTGAAGCCCTCATGGCAAGCAGTGCTGGCAATCCTGCTTTGTCTCATCGCCTTTGCGCTTGGCGCAATGACGAAGCCGGAGGCAGCCGCGCTGGCGGATCCGGCCGCAACGCTGGCCTATCCCTATATGGGCGCGAAGGCGCTGATCATCGGGCTGTTGCTCATTGCGGCGCTGGTCTCGATCTTGAGGCTGACGCAGGTCGTTGAGGCCATCGTGCTCTTCGTCGGTGCCCATGCCGCAGCCTGGCTCTTGGTCAAAGGCATAGCCGGTTTCGAGGGCACGGCGCTGGCGCCATATTTCCTGCTGCTTGCCGCTGCCTGGCTGCTTGCCTGGCGCTGCGTTGCCTTGCTCTCCTGGTTGCGTCCGAGCGAGAGCGTCGCAAGGAACGCGCTGCGCCTGATCATCCCGGCGATCTTCGGCGCCTGGATCCTGATCATCTGGGAGGCGGTGACGCGCGGCGCCGGCATCCCCTTCATTCTTTTGCCGCCGCCGAGCGCCATCGGCGCGCGCATCGCCAACTCGCTGCCGATCCTGGGGTCGGATGTGCGGCAGACGATCTTCAAGGCGGTGCTGATCGGCTACGTCGTCGGCAATCTCGCCGGCTTCACCGTCGCCATCCTCGCCGACCGCGTGCCGTTCCTGCGGCGCGGGCTGCTGCCGATCGGCAATATGGTTTCGGCGCTGCCGATTATTGGTGTCGCGCCGATCATGGTCATGTGGTTCGGCTTCGACTGGCCGTCCAAGGCCGCGGTGGTCATCATCATGACCTTCTTCCCGATGCTGGTGAACACGGTGGCGGGGCTTGCCGCATCCGGGCATATGGAGCGCGACCTGATGCGCACTTATGCATCGGGCTATTGGCCGACGCTGCTCAAGCTCAGGCTGCCGGCGGCAATGCCCTTCATCTTCAACGCGCTGAAGATCAACTCGACGCTGGCGCTGATCGGCGCCATCGTCGCGGAGTTCTTCGGTACGCCCGTGGTCGGCATGGGATTCCGCATCTCGACGGAAGTCGGGCGGATGAACATCGACATGGTGTGGGCCGAAATCGCAGTTGCAGCACTTGCGGGTTCGGTCTTTTATGGCGTGGTCGCTCTCGTCGAGAGAGCCGTCACATTTTGGCATCCCTCTGTCCGTGGTGGATAGGGGCGGTGGGTTTGGGTGCTAACTTCAGAGGGTAATAAAATGAAAAGACTGCTGATTTCTGCTCTGGCCGGCGCCATGTCGCTGGCCGCCTTCCAGGCGATGGCCGCCGACAAGGTGACACTGCAACTGAAATGGGTCACGCAGGCCCAGTTCGCCGGCTATTATGTCGCCAAGGCCAAGGGTTTCTATGACGCCGAAGGCCTCGACGTCGACATCAAACCGGGCGGCCCGGACATCGCGCCCGAGCAGGTGATCGCCGGCGGCGGCGCCGACGTCATCGTCGACTGGATGGGCGGCGCGCTCGCGGCCCGCGACAAGGGCGTGATGCTGGTCAACATTGCCCAGCCGTTCAAGAAGGCCGGCATGGAACTGGTCTGCCCCAAGAATGGACCGATCAAGACGGAAGCCGACTTCAAGGGCCACACGCTCGGCGTCTGGTTCTTCGGCAACGAATATCCGTTCTACGCCTGGATGAACAAGATCGGCCTCAAGACCGATGGCGGCCCGGACGGCGTCACCGTGCTCAAGCAGAGCTTTGACGTGCAGCCGCTGATCCAGAAGCAGGCCGACTGCATCTCGGTGATGACCTATAACGAATACGGTCAGGTGCTGGACGCCGGCTACAAGCCGGAAGATTTGGTCGTGTTCAACTACTCGGCCATGGGCAACGACCTTCTGGAGGACGGGCTCTACACGCTTGAGGATAAACTCAAGGATCCGGCCTTCGAGGACAAGATGGTGCGCTTCGTGCGCGCCTCGATGAAGGGTTGGAAATACGCCACCGAGAACACCGACGAGGCGGCCGAGATCGTCGTCGACGCCGGCGGCCAGGACGAGAACCACCAGAAGTTCATGATGAAGGAAGTGGCCAAGCTGGTCGACAATGCCGACGGCAAGCTGATCCCGGCCGCTTACGAGCGCACCGCCAAGGCGCTGCTCGACCAGAAGATCATCAGCAAGGAGGCGAGCGGCGCCTATACGACTGCGATTACCGACAAGGCGATCAAGTAAGCTCCGCTCTTAGCGCGGAAGATAGAAGGGGCGGGCGACCGCCCCTTTTTCGTTGCTTGCGGTAAAAAAATAGCTGTGTGCCGGGATACATTCAGCCGCTCGGTCGTTAATTGGCGCATCCGCGCGCCGGGGAGCCGCGGAGGATGCTGCAATCAACGGAGGTTCTTCATGCGCATCCTATCCGTGCCGATGCTTTCGGCCTTGGCCGTTTCGACCGCGTTCCTTCTCGCATCGCCGGCCATGGCCGAGATGGTGAAGTACAAGGCGACGCTCGACGGCAGCCAGCAGAGCCCGCCCGTCACCACCAAGGGCAAGGGAACCGCCACACTCACCTTCGACACCACAAGCAAGAAGCTCAGCTGGAACGTCAAATATTCCGGCCTCAGCGGGCCAGCCGTGGCCGCCCACATACACGGGCCGGCGGACAGGGGCGCAAACGCGGACCCGGTCATCCCGTTCAAGAAGCTGAAGAGCCCGATCAAGGGATCGGCGACGTTGACGGACGCGCAGGCAGCCGATCTGGAGGCCGGCAAATATTACGTCAACGTCCACACAGCCAAGAACAAGGACGGCGAGATCCGCGGCCAGATCGAGAAGGCGATGTAGCGCCCGATAGGATCGCGATCAATTCGGACGTCGGCGCGAAGGAACTTTGCCTACGCCTTTGTAGGCGCTCAGGCCTTGTCGCGGATCTGCGTCAGCGTGCGGGTCGGCGTGATCGCTTCGGGATCGAGCTTGATCTCGACGATCGCCGGCTTGCCGCTGGCGCGCGCGCGTTCGAAGGCCGGCGCGAAGTCGGCGGTTTTTTCCACCGTCTCGCCATGCCCGCCATAGGCGCGGGCAAGCGCCGCGAAATCCGGGTTTTTAAGGTCGGTGGCGACCACGCGGCTCGGATATTCCCGCTCCTGATGCATGCGGATCGTGCCGTAAATGCCGTTGTTGACGACGATCACGACGATCGCCAGGTCATACTGGACAGCCGTTGCGAACTCCTGGCCATTCATCAGGAAGCAGCCGTCGCCGGCAAAGGCGACGACCGTGCGATCCGGGAACAGTGACTTGGCGGCGACCGCGGCGGGCGTGCCGTAGCCCATCGATCCGGAAGTCGGGGCCGCCTGCGTGCCGAAGCGGCGGTTGCGGTAGAAGCGATGCACCCAGGTGGCGTAGTTGCCGGCGCCATTGGTGAGGATGGCATCCTCGGGCAGAACCTTTCCGAGATAGTCCATGATCGGGCCCATCTGGACGGCGCCGGGGCCGGTCTGCGGCGGCGTCGACCATTCCAGATAGGCGGCATGCGCCTTTTCCGCCTCGCCCGCCCAGGCGTGCTTGGCCGTTGGCCTGCGCCTGGCGAAAGCCTCGACGAAGGCGGCGGGCGAAGCATTGATGGCTAGCGTCGGCCGATAGACGCGGCCGAGCTCGCCGGCATCGGCATGGACATGCGCCAGCGCCTGGTCGGGATAGGGGCTCTTCAGCAGCGTGTAGTCGGAAGACGGCATCTCGCCCAGGCGGCCGCCGACCAAAAGCACCACGTCGGCCTGCTTGATCCGCTCCGCCAGCTTAGGATTGATGCCGATGCCGACATCGCCGGCATAATTCGGATGCAAATGGTCGAACAGCATCTGGCGGCGGAAAGAGCAGCCGACCGGCAGTGACCAGGTCTCGGCAATCTGGCGCATATGCGCCACCGCTTCCTCGTTCCAGCGTGTGCCGCCGAGGATGACGAACGGCCGCTTGGCGTCGCTCAGCAACATCTCCAGTGCGTCGAGCTCGGCTTCACCGGGACGCGTCTCGACCGGCGTGTGCGGCAGCGCTTCCGGAGCCTCGACCTCGCTGGTCAGCATGTCTTCCGGCAGCGAGATGACCACCGGGCCGGGACGGCCGGAAGTCGCGACCGCGAAAGCGCGCGTGACGAATTCCGGGATGCGCGCGGCATCGTCGATCTCGACCACCCATTTGGCGATGTCGCCGAAGAAGCGCTTGTAGTCGACCTCCTGGAAGGCCTCTCGCTCCTTGGCGTGGCTGGCGACCTGGCCGATGAACAGGATCATCGGCACCGAATCCTGCATGGCGATATGGACGCCGGCCGAAGCGTTGGTGGCGCCGGGGCCGCGAGTGACGAAGCAGATGCCGGACTTGCCGGTCAGCCTTCCCTGGCAGTCGGCCATCATCGCAGCACCGCCTTCCTGGCGGCAGACGATGGTGCGGATCGAAGAGTCGTGCAGCGCGTCGAGCACTGCGAGATAGGATTCGCCCGGAACGCAGAAGATGCGGTCAGTGCCGTTCGCTTCCAGCGCCTCGACGATCAGTTGTCCGCCGGTTTTCATTTTGCTGCTCTCTCCAGTTCGGCAAGGATTTCTTGTGTGTGCTCACCAAGGCGCGGCGAGGGGCGCTCATAGACGAGCGGCGTGCCCGACATCACCATCGGTGCGCGCACCGAAGGCAGACGATTGCCGTGGCCGTCGTCGAGGTCGAGCCGCATGCCGCGCGCGATGGTCTGCGGATCGTCGAACATCTGGCCGATCGTGTTGATCGGGCTTGCCGGCACGCCGGCCGCCTCGAGTTTCGCCAGCAGCGGATCGCGATCCCAGGTGCTCAGCGTCGCGATAATCAGTTCGCGGAGCTTGGCGCGATTGGCGACACGGGCGGGATTGGTGGCAAAGTCGGGATTGGCGGGCAGATCGGCCAGGCCGACTACGGCGCAGAACTTGCCGAACTGGCCGTCATTGCCGACCGCCAGGATGATGTGGCCGTCCCTGACAGGCAGCACCTCGTAAGGGGCGATGTTCATATGCGCGTTTCCCATCTGTACCGGCGACTTGCCGGAGACAAGATAGTTGAGGTTCTGGTTGCCGAGCGCCGAGATCTGGCTGTCGTAGAGCGCCATGTCGATATGCTGGCCCTCGCCGGTCTTTTCGGCATGGCGCAGTGCCGCCTGGATAGCGATCACCGAATAGAGGCCGGTGAAGAGATCCGAGATGGCGACGCCGGCCTTCTGCGGCTCGCGGCCCGGCTCGCCGGTGATCGACATCATGCCGGCCATGGCCTGGATGATGAAATCATAGCCCGCGCGCGGCGCATAGGGGCCGTCCTGGCCGAAGCCGGTGATCGAGCAATAGACGAGGCGCGGGTTGACCGCCTTCAGGCTGTCATAGTCGAGGCCGTATTTTTTCAGGCCGCCAAGCTTGAAGTTCTCGATCAGCACGTCGGCGGTGGCGACCAGCCTGCGCAGCGTCTCGGCGCCCTCGGGCTTGGAGAAATCGACGGCGATGGAACGCTTGCCGCGGTTGCAGGAATGGTAATAGGCGGCCGAGAGGTTCTCGCCGTCATGGCTCATGACGAAGGGCGGACCCCATTTGCGGGTGTCGTCGCCGCCATCGGGGCTCTCGACCTTGATGACATCGGCGCCGAGATCGGCGAGCAACTGCCCGGCCCAGGGACCGGCCAGGATGCGGGCGAGTTCGATAACGCGGATGCCTTTCAGCGGAGGTTCGGCCATGGATCACCGTAATGGGTCGAAAGCGCAGCCTCTATCAACAGCGGCCGCCCCTGTCACGGCCCCTGCAGTGGGCCACGCGAGGTCAGGATTTGAGCACACTGTCGGCCCAGGCGGCAAAATCGTTCATGACGGCGTCGCGGTTGATCTCGTTCAGGCTTTCATGGCGGGTTTGCGGGTAAACCTTTGAAACAAGATTCGAAAAGCCCATTGCCTGCATCCGTCTGGCGAGGTGGTTGACCGCCTTGCCGTAATCCGATGCGGGGTCCCTCTCGCCGCCGATGAGATTGAAAGGAAGGTCGCGGCGGACGCCGGTGAAGTTCGAATCCTTGCCGGCGTGCTGCGCCATGTTGACCACGTCGCGCCACATCGAGATGGACGCGTCCCAGCCGCAGAGCGGATCGGCGATGTATTTGTCGACCTCGGCAGAGTCGCGCGACAGCCAGTCGAATAAGGTCCGGTGGCCGGGCACCGCCTTGCCCCAGGCCTGGAAAGTGAGCTTGGGCAGAAGGCGCGACGGCACGTCGGAGCCGAGCCGCATCCGCTCCCAGCCGAGGATGAGCAGCGCCAACTCGCCGAGCAGGCCTTGCGAGAAATTGCCGTTCCAGATCGCGGCGGCATGGATGCGCTGGGAGCGGCGCAAGACAAAGTTCAGGGCGACCGAGGCGCCCAGCGAATGTCCGAAGATGATGACTGGCAAGCCCGGATGCTCGGCCGCAATCAAGTCGTGAACGGCGTCGACGTCGGCGATGACCTTAGCGATGCCGTCGCTGTCCGCGAACTTGCCGGGCGGCGCGTCGGCCGCCTTTGTCGCGCCATGACCGCGATGGTCGTGTGCGTAGACGTGGAAACCGCGCCCGCTCAGGAAATCGGCAAAGCGGGCGTAGCGCGCGGCATGCTCGGCCAGGCCGTGGTTGATCTGGACCACGGCGCGTGGCTTCGTCTCCGCGTGTTTTACATAGAGGTTGAGCTCGGCCCCGCTCGGTGAGGCCAGGCTGGTCTTTCTGTCGAATGGCATGTTTCGCTCCCTCGGCGACTGTGGGGCGAGGGTTCTGCCGGCGTCAAGTGGAGGAGCGCGCTTGCGAATCCGCCTATAGGGAGTGCTCACCTGGGGATTGTTTTTTCGAGCGGCGAAAAAGATCGCAATTCTGACACGTCGGCTGTTCTAGTGTGACGAATCCAATACGGTTCAATGATCGCCGGGAGAGCGGGATGCGGGTTTGGGCATTGTGGGGTTCGATGGTGCTGGCTGTGGCCGGGGCCGGCGCGGCGCATGCCGACGTGAAGATGAGCGGCACTTTCGTCGCCGACAGTGCCTGTCCGGCGACGCAGGCCATCAAGAGCGGCAAGAACCCCGGCAATATCTCGACGCAGGCCGGGCAGAGCTACGAGCTCCTTGCCGGCAACAAGGAAGAGCCCACCCACTACCTTATCCAAGTGCCGGGCGCCGATCCCGAGCGGCGCTGGGTGAAGATCAGCTGCGGCCATGTCAGCGGCGGCAGCGCCGCTCCTGCTCCGGCGCCTTCCGGTCAGACCAAGCCGTTGTCAACCTCTGGAAAACCCGAGTATGTCTTTGCGCTGAGCTGGCAGCCGGCTTTCTGCGAGACCAAGGCAAGCAAGCCCGAATGCAAGGCGCAGAGCCCCAGCGAGTTCGACGCCTCGCATTTTACGCTGCATGGGCTGTGGCCGCAGCCGAACGGCAATTTCTATTGTCAGGTGTCGGCAAGCGACAAGGCCAATGACAATCCGGCGCATTGGGGAGATCTGCCGCCGGTCGATCTCGATGCCAATACGCGCGCCGAGCTCGACCAGGTGATGCCAGGCACCGCCTCCAAACTGGAGCGCCACGAATGGATCAAGCACGGCACCTGCTACGGCAAGAACCAGCAGGAGTATTTCTCCGACGCGCTGAACCTGATGCGGGCGGTGAACGGCTCGGCGGTGCGCGATCTTTTCAACAAGAACATCGGCAAGCAATTGACCTCGGACCAGATCCGCGGCGCCTTCAACGAGGCCTTCGGCACCGGCGCAGGCGACCGGGTGCGCGTGTCCTGTCTGGTCGACCCGTCGAGCGGTAGGCGTATGATAGGCGAGATCACGCTCGGCCTGTCCGGTCCAATCGGCCCGGACAGCAAGCTCGCCGATCTCCTGATGGCCTCGGCGCCGACAGCAAAGGCCGGTTGCCCGAAGGGCACGGTCGACGCGATCGGTTTCCAGTAGGCGAGAATTTTGGTCAGCCCGTTCTTTGTCAGGCTGATCTGGGGGCCGCCTGCAGCGCCTCACTGCCGGGTTCGCCGACCACGCGGTCGCGGCCGCTCAACTTGGCCTTGTAGAGGCGCTGATCGGCCAGCGCGAAAATATCGCCGAGGCAGCGCGTCGTCTCGCTGACGGTGGAGACGCCGGCGCTCACCGTGATGTTGAAACGGCCGGTATGCGCCGAGGTCTTGGCGGCGTTCCTGATAGTCTCGCCGAGCAGCCTTGCGGGCCCGTGCGGCTGCTGCGTCAGCACGGCGAATTCCTCGCCGCCGATGCGGAACACCTGATCATTGCTGCCGACCGTCTCGGCCAGCAGGGCAGCTATCGATTTCAGCACCTTGTCGCCCTCGGCATGGCCGAAGCGGTCGTTGATCGACTTGAAGTGGTCGACGTCGACGACGAGCAGGCTGAGCGGCTTGCCGATCCTGATGGCGGTCGAGACTGCGGACTCGCCGTCGGCATCGAAACTGCCGCGATGCAGCAGGCCGGTGAGGCCGTCGCGGCCCACATATTTGATCAGGGCTTCGTAGCGCTCGCGATAGGTGAGGGTATCGAAGATGTCGGAGAGGCCGCGCGGCACGGCGACATCGTGGTCTTCGACCCATTTCAGATAGGCGACGAGCATCCCGCTATAGGCAAGTGCGGCGCCCATCTTGGCGAACCAGCCGCCGAAGAAGACCTCGATCGGCGCGCCGGCAACGAAATGCAGCGCGGTGAAGAAGCCAGCCTGGTCGAAGGTGAGCACGCAGGCGACCGATATGAGGATGCGTAGGAACGGCCTTGCGCGCAGATAGGCGCCGAGCTTCTCGTAAAGCAGGATGATCAGGATTGCGTCCATGAAGAGTAGCGTGGTGCCCCAGACCATCAGCCAGCCCATCTCGTCGATGAAGGCGATATCGGGAACCTTGCCGCTTGGAAGTGGAGCGATCGCGTGCAGGCGCAAGACCAGCACCAGCCCGATCATCACGGCGTTGCCAAGCAGCAAGCCATAGATCGGCTGGCGAACGGTCGCCGCATCCTCCTTCATGTAGAGCAGCAGCAGCATGACGAGCTTGCCGGAGAAGAGCACGGCGGACCCCGGCGACACCAGCCCGAACGGCAGCGCGACATAGAAGACACTGGCAAGGTAGGTTTCGAGGAAATGCATGACGCCGAGCGCGCAGACGAACACGCCAAGCCCGATACGGCGCCGGAAGCGGAAAAGCGTGACCATGGCGCCGAAATAGAGAACCGCTTCGGCAAGGAGCAGGGCACCGTTCAGCACGTCGTTGATCCGATCCTTCCCCTGAGATCGCGGCATGGCCGCGATTTCCCAACCTAGCATCGTTTTGAAGGCAAATGGTTAACCCCCGATTTCGCACGATCGCGAGAGCGGCGAAAAAGCCCGGACCGAATTTGGGTGCCGCAAACCGGCGAAATCCGCGCGGATTGGCTGGTTTGCGCCGAAAGCGATTGCCGTTCGGCGCTTCATCGCCTACATAGCGCCCAACCCCCATCAACCTCGACACTTCAGTTTCCAGGGAAAGCGCGCGTGGCTCGCCAGTTCATCTATCACATGTCCGGCCTGTCGAAGGCCTACGGCACCAAGAAGGTGCTCGATAACGTTCACCTGTCCTTCTATCCGGATGCCAAGATCGGCATTCTCGGCCCCAACGGCTCGGGCAAGTCGACGATCCTGCGCATCATGGCCGGGCTCGATAAGGAGTTCCAGGGCGAGGCGTGGCTGGCCGAGGGTGCCACCGTCGGCTACCTGGCGCAGGAGCCGCAGCTCGACAACACCAAAACCGTGCGCGAAAACGTCATGGACGGCGTCGCCAGGAAGACCGCCATCATCGAGCGTTACAACGAGCTGATGATGAACTATTCCGACGAGACGGCCGACGAGTCGGCCAAGCTCCAGGACGAGATGGACCGCCTCAATCTCTGGGACCTGGAGCAGCAGGTCGAAATGGCGATGGACGCGCTGCAGTGTCCGCCGCCTGACTCCGAAGTGACCAACCTGTCGGGCGGCGAGCGCCGCCGCGTGGCGCTGTGCAGGCTGCTGCTCGAACAGCCCGACCTCTTGCTGCTCGACGAGCCGACCAACCATCTCGACGCCGAGACCACGCAATGGCTGGAAAAGCATCTGCGCGATTATCCCGGCTCGGTGCTGATCATCACCCACGACCGCTACTTCCTCGACAACGTCACCGGCTGGATCCTCGAGCTCGACCGCGGCCGCGGCATCCCTTACGAGGGCAATTACACCAAATATCTCGACGCCAAGGCCAAGCGCCTGATCCAGGAAGGCCGCGAGGACGACGCCCGCCAGAAGTCGATCTGGCGCGAGCGCGAGTGGATCCAGTCCTCGCCCAAGGCGCGCCAGACCAAGTCCAAGGCGCGTATCAAGGCCTATGAAGAACTGGTCGAGCAGTCGCAGAACCGCAAGCCGACCGACACGCAGATCGTCATCCCGTCGAGCGAGCGCCTCGGCAACCTCGTCATCGAGGTCGAAGGCCTCAACAAGGGCTTCGGCGACGAGCTCCTGATCGAGAACCTGTCGTTCAAGCTGCCGCCAGGCGGCATCGTCGGCGTCATCGGCCCGAACGGCGCCGGCAAGACGACGCTGTTCAAGATGATCACCGGCCAGGAAACGCCGGATGCCGGCTCGATCCGCAAGGGCGATACCGTGCGGCTCGGCTATGTCGACCAGAGCCGCGACGCGCTCGACCCGAACAAGACGGTGTGGGAAGAGATCTCCGGCGGCGCCGAGGTCATCAAGCTCGGCAAGCACGAGGTCAACAGCCGCGCCTATTGCTCGTCGTTCAACTTCCGCGGCGGCGACCAGCAGCAGAAGGTCGGCAACCTGTCGGGCGGCCAGCGCAACCGCGTCCATCTGGCCAAGATGCTGAAGGGCGGCGGCAATGTGCTTCTGCTCGACGAACCGACCAACGACCTCGACACCGAAACGTTGAGCGCGCTGGAAGACGCGCTGGAAGCCTATGCCGGCTGCGCCGTCATCATCAGCCACGATCGAATGTTCCTCGACCGCATGGCCACCCACATGCTCGCCTTCGAAGGCGACGCGCATGTCGAATGGTTCGAAGGCAATTTCGAGGAATATGAGAAGGACAAGCTGCGCCGCCTGGGCGCCGAAGCGGCGACCCCGCACCGCATGACGCACAAGCGGCTGACGCGGTAAGATCAGTCCAAAGGGCGGTGAACAAAGCAGGTTCTCACATGGCTGACTGGTCCGCCGCCCAATATCTCAAATTCGAGGATGAGCGCACGCGGCCGGCGCGGGACCTGGTTGCGCAGGTGCCGGTCGATTTCCCGCGTCGCGTCGTTGATATCGGCTGCGGTCCCGGCAACTCGACCGAGCTTCTGGTCGAGCGCTGGCCGGATGCCCAGGTGAGCGGCTTGGACACCTCGCCGGACATGATCGAGAAGGCGCGGGCGCGGCTGCCGAATGTCAATTTCGAGCTGGCGGATGCCGCCGGATGGCAGCCCGAGCATCCCGTCGACGTCATCTTCGCCAACGCCGTTTTCCAGTGGCTGCCGGAGCATCCGGTGGTGTTCCAGCGGCTGACTGGATTGCTGGCGCCCGGCGGCGCCCTGGCCATCCAGATGCCCGATAATCTCGGCGAGCCTTCGCACCAACTGATGCGCGAAACCGCGGCCGAGATGCGGTTCTCGGCGAAGCTCGAGGGCGCGGCGCGCGCGCCGCTGCCGCCGGTGTCCTTCTACTACGATCTTCTGTCGCCGCTCGTCGACCGGCTCGACATCTGGCACACCATCTACAACCATCCGCTGGCCGATGCCGAAGCCATCGTCGAATGGGTCAAGGCGACGGGGCTGAAGCCGTTCGTCGATCCGCTCGATGCGGATGAGAAGAAGGTGTTCCTCGACAGCTACACGGCGAAGATCGCCAAGGCCTATCCGAAAACGGCGAACGGCAAGGTGCTGCTGCGCTTCCCGCGCATCTTCATCGTCGCCAAGCGCGCTTGAGCATCCACCACCTGAATGCCAGCGGTGGTTGTCGAATTAAGCTGGAATAAACCGGGCAAATGCGACAAGTGTAGCGCCTCGCCTCGGCACAACTTGCCGCCCCTCGGACGGATTGGACATGCATCGCGTCATCATCAGCGGCATCGGCGCCGAAATCCCTGAGCCGGTCATCACCAATGAAGAGCTGGTCGCAAGCTTCAACAGCTGGGTCGATACCGAGAATGCGCGCCGCGCCGACACCGGCGAGCCGCTTTTGCAGAAATCGGATAGCGACTTCATCGTGCATGCCTCCGGCGTGAGAAGCCGCCATGTGATCGAGCGCGAGGGCATCCTCGACCCGACCCGCATGTCGCCGCGCATTCCCGCGCGGCCGGACGACGCGCTGTCGCTGGAGGCGGAGTTCGGCCTCGCTTCGGCCAGGAAGGCGCTTGCCCATGCCGGGGTCGATGGATCGGAGATCGACCTGGTGATCTGCTCTGCCTCGCACCATCAGCGGCCCTATCCGGCCATCGCCATCGAGATGCAGGAGGCGCTGGGCACCAAGGGCGCCGGCTTCGATATGGGGCTTGGCTGCTCTTCCGCCGCGGCAGCGCTGCATGTCGCCGTCAACCTGGTGAGGGCAGGGGCGCATAAGCGCATCCTGGTGTCGACGCCGGAGATCATCACCGGCCATCTCAACTTCCGCGACCGGCAGACGCATTTCATCTTCGGCGACGCCTCGGTCGCCATGGTTGTCGAGGGACTGGCGCAAGGCGAGAAGCGGCCGGGACGCTTCGAGGTGCTTGACACGCGCACCTGGACGCAGATGTCGAACAACATCCGCACCAATCTCGGCTACTACACGCGCACCGCCCAGGACGATCCCTACATGATCGATCTGGACGGCAATCTCATCAAGCAGGTCGGCAACAAGGTATTCAAGGAAGTCACCGTCGCCGGCCAGAAATTCATCGTCGAATTCCTCGCCGAACACGGACTGACGCCGGAAGGCATCCGCCGCTTCTGGCTGCATCAGGCCAATGCGCGCATGAATGCGATGATCCTGAAACTGTCCTTCGGCCATGATGTCGACCATGACCGCGCGCCGATGGTGCTGGAGCGGCTCGGCAACACCGCCGGCGCCGGCGCGATCGTGGCGCTGTCGGAGAACCATGCCGACATGAAGGCCGGCGATTTCGGCCTGATCTGCGCCTTCGGCGCCGGCTATTCGATCGGCGGCGCGCTGCTCAGGATGCTCTAAGCCGGCAATCAGGCCGGCGCGAAGGGCACCAGTATCGGCACGCGCCTGGCGTACTCGTCATAGGCCGGGCCGAGCTCGCTGCGCAGGAAGTTTTCTTCCAACCTCGCCTTGACGACGACGCCGACGAGCAGCAGGGCGGCGCCGGCAATACCCCATACGGTGCCCTTGACCGCCATGGTGGCGAGGACGGACAGCAGCAGTCCCATGTAGATCGGATGGCGGACCAGGCCATAGGGGCCGGTATCGACCACGCGATGATCCGCCTTGGCCGTGACAGTGGCGGACCACAGCCGGCCGAGATGCAGGCGCGCCCACCAGGCGAAGGCGATGCCGATGGCGATCAACGCAACGCAGATCCAGGCTTCGGCAAGCGTCGGCGTCCAAAGCCGCAGCCGGCCGCCATGGCTGTGCGCCGGCACGAACAGCAGCGCGGTGCCGGCCACCCAAAGGACGCGGTAGCGTGCCTCTGACTTGAAGTCCGCGCGCGTCTGCGCCGGATCGGCCCAGGCGGCGGCAAGAATCCAGGATACCACCCAGAACAGCCAAAGCGCTGCGACAGCGTGTCCAACCTGCATGATCGAGCCTCCTCCCGATTTGCCGCCATCGTTTATGCTGGCGTCGCGGCGGCAATACGACGTGTGGTGCGGCGTGGGCGGCGTTTCTGGTAATAACGTCGTGATCGCCATCAAACGGTGTGATCGGATCATCAGAGCTTTCGACTGGACCGCCTTCTCAGCGGCCTTTAGACCAGCGGCATGCAGGAAACGAACCTAGAGCTTTTTCCAGCGGCGGAGCCGACAATCGACATCGTGCCCGGCCGCAAGCTGACGGCAAGGGCAGCGGCGCTCTATGCCGCTCCGCACGATCATTTCGAGACGAGGGCGGTCGAGGAACTGCGGCTTGGCTTCGACGGTATCGCCGGCGACTTCCATGGCGGAACAACGCGGCGTTCCGGCGGGCGCGAGCCCTGGTATCCGCGCGGCACCGAGATGCGCAACGAGCGGCAATTGTCGCTTGTCGCGGCGGACGAGCTCGCCATCGTCGCCCAACGCATGGGTCTTGAGGAGATCAAGCCGGAGTGGATCGGCGCCAATCTTGTGATCGAAGGCGTGCCGCATCTTTCGATGCTGTCGGCCGGTTCGCTGATGTTCTTCAAAGGCGGCGTGACGCTCAAGGTCGACGGCCAGAACAAGCCGTGCCGCGTTGCTGGACAGTCGATCGCCGATCATGTCGGCGCCGCGGATCACAATGCCACCGCCCTGCTCTTCCCCAAGGAGGCGAAGCGGCTGCGCGGCCTCGTCGCCTGGGTCGAAAAGCCGGGCGTCATCAGGGCCGGCGAGGAGATTTCCGTGCGGGTGCCGGAGCAGTGGATCTATCGGTGAGGCATGCTGATATTCAGGTGAGTCGGCCTGCGAGCGGCGATTTCCTGCGCTTCCGGTACTCACGTGCCCAAACGCACGCTCCGTTCCGGCCTTCACCGGCCGAAGCCCTCATAAGTATTTCCGCTCTATGAAGGCTACGGCCGGCGTAGGCCGGTTCTCGGAAACCACCGTTCTCGACTCGCCCTGACCTGAACCTCAACATGGCTCGGCCGGTCTAGACTACGTCCGGCCAAGGCAGTGTCAGGCTTTGCGGTTCTTGTTGGCGCCCTGCGCCATTACCGAGACATGGTCCCACTTTTCCCAGGTGGCGATACGGTTGGCATATTCCTGCCTGATCATCGGCAGGCCGCCATCGCCGAAGAAGACCCTGAGCGGCGGCTCGGCAGCATCGACGATCGCCAGCATCGCTGGTCCAGTCGCTTGCGGATCGCCGGCGACCGAACGGCTGCGGCGCTCGGCCATCGCCGCGCGGACCGGCTCATAGGCGTCCAACGGCTTGGAGACCTTGGCCGACGGCCCGGCCCAATCCGTGGAGAAGCCACCCGGCTCGACAAGGGTGACGTGGACGCCGAAGCCGGCGACCTCAAGGCTGAGCGACTGGCTGAAGGCTTCCAGCGCCCATTTCGAGGCGTGGTAGAGGCCGAGCGAGGCAAAGGCGTTGACGCCGCCGATCGAGGAGATCTGGATGATGTGGCCGGAGCGTTGCGCCCGCATGATGGGCAGCGCGGCCTGGGTCACCCAAAGCGCTCCGAAGACGTTGGTCTCGATCTGGTCGCGCGCTTCCTGTTCGGTGACTTCCTCGATGGCGCCGAAATGGCCGTAGCCGGCATTGTTGATGACGACGTCCAGCCGGCCGAAGCGCTTCTGCGCCTCGGTGATCGCGGCGTCGACCGCCTGTTTGTCGGTGACGTCGAGCTGCATGGCAGCGACCTTGCCGCCATATTTCTCGACGAGATCGGCAAGCGTGCGGGCATCGCGCGCGGTTGCGGCGACGCGATCGCCGCGGGCGAGCGCGGCCTCGGCCCAGACGCGGCCAAAGCCCTTCGACGAGCCGGTGATGAACCAAACCTTATCAGTCATGATCTGCTGTCCTTGCCCAGAGGGCGATGAATTCGGAGGGATAAACGGAGGAATCTCCGTTTATCCCATGTACGGCGCGGCCGCCGTTTTTCCAGAGGCGGCACCCGAATTAATTGGCGGGATGCGGCATAGAGGGCGCAGACACCTATTCATCCTCGTCATCTTCCTGAAGCAGGCGTGTAGCGCGCCAACGGGTGAGCACCTCATTGGTCCTCCCGATGACGAAGAAGCGCGCCGAATCCCGGTCATAGCCCTCGGCGAGCAATTTCTCGTAGTCGGTGTGGACATGGCGGACATGGGCGATGGTGGCCAGCCATACCGCGATCGTCGGGGGCAGGGTCTTCATGTGCACGGAACCGGCGTCGGCGCGGATCTTTTCCATGTCGGCATAGGGCGCAAGCGGCAACAGCGCGGTCAGCGCCTTGGCGATGGCGCGGCGGCGGCCGGTGGGGGCGCTCATTTCTCGTCTCGCCCGGCAATCGTTGCTTCCGGGAAGGCATCCGTGGAAGCGTAATAAGGCTTGATGTCGATGACCGGTGTGCCGTCGAGCACATCGATGGCGTCGATCCCGATCCGGCCGGCCTCGATGTCGAGTGCGACGAGCCTCGCCACATGCAGGCCGACAGGGTTCGGCCGGGCAGGGGAACGCAGCGAGAAAACGCCTTTCGGTTCAACCGCATGGCGCGGTTTCTGCACAATCAGATTCCGCGGCGCGTGGTGGAGCCAGGACAGGATGACGACATGGCTGGCGCGTTCCAGGGTTCGCAGCCCCGGGCGATAGGGCTCGTCGATCCTGACTGAAGCGGCTCGCCCGGATTCCCGGGCGGCGCGCATGTTCTTGGGACAATGCTCGCGACTGGCCCACGGCGAGATGATGTGGCCGATGAAGACGACATGGCCGTCCGGCCGCAACCCCGCCGGATCGGCTGCAAGAAGCGTCTCACCTTCGCGCGTCTCAAACATCTTCTTCACCCCACACAAGAACCATCCGCCAGGTGCGGATCACGGCTGCGCCATTTTCTTGTCCGGAAGCGACATAGCGCTTGCCAGGATTTCAAAATCGACATAAACATATCTTTATATCTTTCAACGAGACCCCGCTCATGCATATCTCGCTCGACACAATGGTAGATACATTGAAGGCGGCGGCCGAATCCAGCCGGCTGCGCATCCTGGTGCTGCTGGCGCGCGGGGACCTCACAGTCTCCGACCTCACCGAGATTCTCGGCCAGTCGCAGCCGCGCGTCTCGCGTCATCTGAAGCTGCTGCTCGATGCCGGGCTGATCGGCCGCTATCAGGAAGGGTCCTGGGCTTTTTTCAGGCTGACCGACATCGATAATTCGCGCGATTTCGTCCAGCGTCTGGTGTCGGGAATAAGCGAAGCCGATCCGCAGGTGGTGCGCGATCTCGAGCGGCTGGCGGCGGTGAAGCGCAAGCGGCAGGACCGGGCCGCTGAATATTTCTCCGAGAATGCCGCGAGCTGGGATCACATCCGCTCGCTGCATGTGCCGGACCGCGCGGTGGAGGCGGCACTCATCAGGCTCGTGGGCAAGCGGCCGTTCCAGTCGATGCTCGACCTCGGCACCGGCACGGGCAGGCTGCTCGAAATCTTCGCGCCGCTCTACCGGCGCGGCGTCGGCATCGACATGTCGCGCGAGATGCTGACCGTGGCGCGCGCCAATCTCGACAAGGCCGGCATCGCCAATGCGCAGGTGCGCCAGGGCGATATTTTCTCGCCGCCGGTCGAGCGCAACGCCTTCGATCTCGTCACCATCCACCAAGTGCTGCACTATCTCGACGATCCCGCCCGCGCCATCGCCGAAGCGGCGCGGCTGCTCAGGCCATCGGGCCGGCTGATCGTCGTCGACTTCGCGCCGCATAATCTCGAATTCCTGCGCGACCAGCACGCCCATATGCGGCTGGGCTTCTCCGACCGTCAGATGTCCGACTGGTTCGAGGAGGCCGGACTCGATGTCGAGGACAGCCAGGAATTCGAGCCGCGCGGCGGCAACGAGGCAGGGCTCACGGTGAAGCTTTGGCTCGGCCGCGACCGTCGCCTTTTGATCGCTGATCCGTCCAACGATTCCTTGCCAGTAAGGGAAACAGCCTGATGAACCAGTTCCGCTTTTCCCGCCGCCCCGACATCGGCGACAAGGTCCGTGTCTCGTTCGAATTCTTCCCGCCAAAGACCGACGAAATGGAAGCGAGGCTGTGGGACACGGTCACAAGGCTGGAGCCGCTGAAGCCGAAATTCGTCTCGGTGACCTATGGCGCCGGCGGCTCGACCCGTGAGCGCACGGCGCGCACAGTCAAGCGCATCCTCAACGAGACATCGCTGACGCCTGCGGCGCACATGACTTGCGTCGATGCCGCGCGCGATCAGGTCGACATGGTCATCCGCGAATTCGCGGATATGGGTGTTAAACGCTTCGTGGCGCTGCGCGGCGATCCGGCGGCAGGTGTCGGCACAAGCTATCGTCCGCACCCCGACGGCTACGCCAATGGCGCCGAACTGGTGGGCGCGCTGAAGAACGCCGGCGATTTCGATATCTCGGTCTCCGCCTATCCGGAAAAGCATCCGGAAAGCCCGGATTTCGCCACCGACATCGATATGCTGAAGCGCAAGGCCGACAATGGCGCGACGCGGGCGATCACCCAGTTCTTCTTCGACAATGATCTCTACGAGCGCTATGTCGAGCGGGCGCGCCGCGCCGGCATCTACATCCCGATCGTACCGGGCATCCTGCCGGTGCATAATTTCACCCAGGTCGCCAATTTCTCGTCGCGCTGCGGGGCGCTGGTGCCGGCCTGGCTGGCCGAGCGCTTCGAAGGACTGGAGAACGACCCGCAGACGCATGCGCTGGTGGCCTCGGCGGTGGCGGCCGAGCAGGTGCTCGACCTTGTCGAGCGCGGCGTCGGCGACTTCCATTTCTACACGATGAACCGCGCCGACCTCGTCTTTGCCGTCTGCCACATGATCGGCATCCGCTCGCATGAGGCGGAGGCAGCCGGATCCGCCGCGGCTTGAGCCAAAGCCGTAACGGAAGTCAGGGTTTGCAATGGAAAAGGCCGGGTAGAACCCGGCCTTTTCGAACTGTTGGACTATTCTCGGTACTTAGTCTTCCCGGCTTTGGCGGGTCAGGGAAGAACACCTATGATAAGGGCACCGATGAATGCAAATGCGGCACAAATCATCAAAGCGTTGATCGGCCTCGTCAGTCCCATGCCATAGCCTCCTCTTCAGAGCTATGGCCGGAATCTAGAGTCATTTGGGTCACAGGCAAGCGGAAAACGTGCTGCAATGCGACATGACTGTGGAATTTGCGACCTGGAATTTGCCGTTAGCCGTTGAAACTCTTCGGCAAAAGCCGGCTTCGCGGTTGTGAATAAATTGTGGCGGCGCTGTGGCATGACACCGCTACTATTTGCCGAACAATCGCCCGTCGATGGTGATCAGGCCGAGTCCGATCAGCGTCATGCCGCCCATCTCGAACAGCGCCAGGCGCTCGCCGAGGAAGAGGAAGCCGAGCAGCACTGCGCTGACCGGCACGATCAAGGTGACCAGCGAGGTATTGGTGGCGCCGGCCGAGGCGACGAGGTTGAAATAGAGGATATAGGCGAAGGCGGTCGACAGCAGCGCCAGTCCCAGCACCGCGGCCCAGGCCGGAGGCGAGGCCGAAAACAAGCCCGCCGGTCCATAGGCAATGAGCACGATGGGGATCATGATGATGCTCGATGCCGTCAGTTGCCCGGTGGCGATGACGGGCGACGGCACGCCCTTGAAGCGGCGCGCGATCATCAGGGCGATCGCGTAGGACACTGAGGCGCCGATCAGGGCGAACTTGGCCCAGACAGGGCCGCCGAGGCCGGCAATAAGGCCCGGGCCGATCATTACCGCTGTTCCCGCGACACCGAGCGCGATGCCGGCCAGCTTATTCCAAGACAGCTTTTCGTCGGTCGTGAGCGCGTTGGCCAGGACAAGCGTCCAGAACGGCGTCGTGGCGTTGAGCACCGAGGCGACGCCGGCGCCGAGCTGCGTCTGGCCGGCGAAGATCAGCGAGAAGGGCACGACGTTGTTGGTGAGCGCCAGCAGGAAGAACAGGCCGGCATGCGGGAAGGCGAGCCGGAACGAGGGGCCGCGGACCGCCAGATAGAGCTGGAGTGCGATCGCGGCGATGGCGACGCGAAACAGCACCAGCGCCAGCGGGTGGATTTCGGAAACGGCAATGCGGGCAAAGAAGAACGAGCCGCCCCAGATCGCGCCGAGCAAGAGAAGCTGCACCCAATCCTTGAGCGTCATCGGTCCGCGCGTCGGCGCGGCGGCGGCCGTAATGGACATGTCCTGTTCCTCCCGGGCAATCGCAATCTCAGCCGTCACACCTCACAACCGATATCGCGTCCGCAGGCAAGGGCCACCCGAAACCTGACTGGTGGTTTAGCGTCGCCAAAATGTGCAGCAGGCCGCTCCGGGTCGCCAGACACAGAACTGTTTTCTTTAGCGGCTAGCTAGGATTAATTGTGCGCGCTCCAGACCTGAGGATTCGTCGATGCAGCGATTCGAAAATGCCCGTGATGCGGCACTGGCGCTTCGTCCCGACGATCCGGTCTATTGTTTCCGCCCGCAGGTGCTGACGGAGGATGCCCTGCAGTTCATGGGCATGTTTCCCGGCAAGACCGCTTATGCGGTCAAGACCAATGGCGAGCAGATCGTGCTGAAGACGCTGGTCGAGGCCGGCGTCGGCACCTTCGACGTCGCGTCGCCCGGCGAGTTCGCCGCCGTGCGCGCGGTCTCGGCGGATGCCGAGATGCTCTACATGCATCCGGTCAAGGCACAGTCGGACATCAAGCTGGGCCTCGAGAAATACGGCATCCGGGTGATCTCGCTCGACCATGAGGACGAGATCACCAAGCTGACGCGGGTGGTGAAGGCGCTCGATATCGACCCGGGCGCCATCACCGTCTTCGTGCGCATCCAGACCAAGGGCCATGCGGCTTACGAATTGTCGAAGAAATTCGGCGCCGGGCCGGCCAATGCCGTCGAGCTTGCCGAACGCCTGAACCGCACCGGTTACAAGGTAGGGCTTTGCTTCCATGTCGGCAGCCAGATCGAGGATCCCGACACTTATGAGCGGGCGCTGGCCTCGGCCGACTGGGTGCGCAACCGCCTGACCTTCGACATTGCCGGGCTGGATGTCGGCGGCGGCTTTCCCGCCGAATACGGCCACGATCCCAACCGCAGGCAGGTCGAGATGCCTTCGCTCGGCCAGCTTATGTCGCGGCTGGCCGGCGACCTGAAAGAATATCAGTTCGACCAGATGCCGCTGGTGGCCGAGCCCGGCCGGGTGATCGTGGCGCGGTGCCTGTCGCTGATCGTGCGGGTGCTGCTGCGCAAAGGCAAGCGGCTCTACATCAATGACGGCATCTGGGCCTCGCTATCGGATTCATGGACCGGCAAGATCACGCTGCCGGCCCGCTTCATCCCCGATCCCGCGATCCGCACGCGCAACGGCGACGAGAAAACCATCGTGCCGTTCAAGGTCTGCGGCGCGACCTGCGATTCCGTCGATATCCTGTCCAGACCATTCTGGCTGCCGGAAACGGTCGACACCGGCGACTGGATCGAGATCGGCCATATCGGCGCCTACTCGCTGTCGCTGAGGACCCGCTTCAACGGCTTCTTCCCCGACACATTTGTCGAGGTGACGACGCCCTTCGACGAGGGCGACGCGCCGCAGGGGTTCGCCAGCCTGGAGACGATGGCGGATTAGCGAATAGCGAATGGTGGGTAAGCGAAAGAAGCGCCGGCCAACCCTATTCGCTAATCTCTATTCGCTCTCACAGCTTGGCCAAAAGCTCGGGCGTCGGCCAGCCATCTACCGGCAACCCGAGCCGCGTCTGCTCCTTGCGGACCGCTTCGCGCGTGTTGGTGCCGAGAATGCCGTCGACCGTGCCGACGTCGTAGCCCTTGGCTTCGAGCTTGGTTTGCAGGGCCTTCATCTGGTCGCCGCTCAGGCCTTGCTCGGGCGTGCGCGGATCGAATTGCGGCGCGCCGGCAAGGCGCGTGGCAAGCACGGCCGCCGTCAGCGCGTAGGTGAAGGACTGGTTCCATTCCAGATAGACATCGAAATTGTCGTAGGTCAGGAAGGCGGGACCCTTGCGGCCCATCGGCAGCGCCAGACCAGCCTTGAGACCATTGTCGATGAGCGGGTTGCCGTTGGGTTCGGTGACACCCCATTGCGCCCATTGCGACAGCGGCAGCTTGTTGGTGCGGCCGGTCTGGTCCCATGGCATCTCGTCGGGAACGCGCACTTCCTGGACCCAGGGCTGGTCGCGCTTCCAGCCGCGCCACATGATCTTGTCGGCCGTGGTCATGATGACGTCCGGCACGCTGTTCCTCAGATCGACCTTGCCGTCGCCGTCGCCGTCGACGCCGCGCGCCAGATAGTCGGTTGGCAGGATCTGCGTCTGGCCGATCTCGCCGGCCCAGGCGCCCTTGACGTCGGCCGGCAGCACGCCGCGGTCGATCAAGGTGAGTAGCGGCACCAATTGCTGCCGGAAGAGCTGAGGGCGGCGGCAATCATGCGAAAGCGTCACCAGCGCATTCAGCGTGTGGAAGTCGCCTTGGACGGCACCGAAGTCGGTCTCCAGTCCCCAGAAAGCAGCGATGATGGCCGGCTGGACGCCGAACTCCTTGTCGGCGCGGTCGAAGACGTCGGCATATTTCTTCAGATTGGCCGCGCCCTGCTTTAGGCGGTAGGCCGAGATCATGCGGTTGGCGAATTCGGTGAAGGTCTGGGTGAAGACGCCCTGGGCGCGGTCGCGCGCCAGCGCCCGCTGGTCGATGGTGGCGTCCTCCAGCGCGTCGAGCCCGACGGCGCCGACGCCGGCCGCCTTGGCTTCGGCCGCGACGCCCTGCTTCCAGGCCTCGAAATCGCCGCCGCATTCCTGTGCCGCGGCCGGGAGCGCAAACGCGCCGACAAAGAGCGCCGCCAGGATTTCAACGCGCAATCGCATCGCTTTCCTTTCGAGACCGGCGCATGACCCCGTCGAGATCCGGACCGGGATCGGACAGGCGCATGCGAGGATTTCAAAGTTCGGGAGCCGCGCCAGGCACTCATACGAGTGCGCCGCTCCGGATTACCAGCGGTTGCATGTTTCGCCGCCCGCCGTGTCGAAAAGCAGGCGGGACGGCCGATGTCAACGGGTGTTCTGCCGCAGCCACTTCTTCCAGGCGGCTTCCGAGCCGTTGAAGACGTTGATGTCGGACTTGCCGGTCATGCCGGGCACGATGCCGGTTCCGGTGTACTGCCAGAAGGTGAAGGGATGACTGCCGTATTTTTCGCGCGGATGGCCGGCGACCGAGCGCAGCCAATAGGGATAGCCGCGGAAGGTCGCCAGCTGGTTGTCGTCGAAGAAGTCGATCGAGGTGTAGATGATCGGCTTCTTGCCGTAGTAGCGCTCGACCATTTGGAGGAAGACGGTCATTTCGCTGCGCACGGTGGCCGGATCGGGACGCAGCCTGCAGGTCGGCGATTTCGGGTTCCATTCCATGTCGAGCACCGGCGGCAGCGCCGACGGGTCTCGCGGGACATTGGCGATAAACCAGCGCGCCTGGGTTTCCGCCGGGGTGCAGAAATAGAAGAAATGGTAGGCGGCGCGCGGAACTCCGGCCGCTTTTGTACGCGCCCAGTGCTCGTTGAAATAGTCGTCGAAACGATCGCCGCCCTCCGTCGCCTTGATGAAAGCGAAGGAGATGCCGCTGGCCCTGGCGGTCGGCCAGTCGATCGAGCTCTGGTATTTGGAGACGTCCGTGCCGTGGATGGCGTAGGTCCATGGCGCGCCGCTGTCCCACTCATGCGGCTTGGAGTCCTCGAATTTGGGCGCGCGCACGGCAACCGTCTGCGACGACGGCGACAATGGTGAGAGGTCCTCCACGGTCGAGCAGGCGCACAGCAGCGTAAGCATCAGGATGGCCGCAAGACGGCGCATGATATCCCCCGAGCCGGGATCAGCCGGCCGCTGATGGGTCCTTCATTGATGGCGGTCGCTTTCGCGGGCCCCTCCGGACGATCGCCCCACAGGACCGTCCTAGTCGCTCATTTGATCGCCGAACATGGTTGATAATCCATTGACGGCGCTCGACGATGCCGGCGATTTTGCGGAAGCAATGGCGGCAAATCGATGACATAAATCGAGCCGGCGAATTCAAAAGGCGGGGAAAGATGCGGGCTGTCGTGAAGTTCATCAAATGGCTGCTTGGGCTCGTGATCCTGGCGGTGGCGGCACTCTTCGCCTGGCTCTATTTCGCGCCACCGGAGCTGATCCGCGTCGGCTCCGGCTATTCGGCCAAGATCGTCTGCTCGAATGTCTTCATCGCCGGCCGCAACGCCAAAGAGGTCCTGGCCGTCGACGTGCAGGCGCCCGGCCATCCGTTGCTCAAGCTGATGAAGGTCTCCGTCGACAAGGAAAGAGGACTGGTTTCGGCGGGCTTGCTTTGGGTTCTCGGCAAGAGCGTTGCCGTCGAGCGCGATGGCGTCGGCTGCGCCTCGGTTCCGGACGGCGATACCGGCAAGGCAAGGCAGATATCGCTGCGTGCCGCGCCGCCGGCGGCGGCGCAGCCCGACGCGCTCTGGCCCGATAGCGAGCGTGTGAATGCTTCGCAGCACCCCGAAGTCGCGAAGATCGTCGACGATGCCGCCATGGCCGGCATCGGCATGCGCGCCATCGTGGTCGTGAAGAACGGCCGCGTCGTCGCCGAGCGTTATGGCGAGGGCTTTTCGGCCAAGACGCCGCTGCTCGGCTGGTCGATGACCAAGACGGTGAATGCCGCGATCGTCGGCACCCTGATCAAGGAGGGCAAGCTGGCGCTTGACAACAAGGGCCTGTTCAAGCCGTGGAAGGCCGATGGCCGCGCGGCCATCAGCCTTGCCGACATGATGGCGATGTCGAGCGGGCTGGCGTTCAACGAGGATTATGGCGACGTCGCCGACGTGACGCGCATGCTTTATCTCGAGCCGGACATGGCTCGCTTCGCCGAGGCCCAACCGCTGGCCGGCGAGGTGGGAAAAGTGTTTTCCTATTCGAGCGGCACAGCGGTGATGCTGTCGCGGCTGTGGCAGGATGCGGTCGGCGACAAGGCGAAGGCGCTGGCATGGCCGCGCACGGCGCTGTTCGAGCCGCTCGGTATGCACAGCGCGGTGCTCGAAACCGACGAGCAAGGCACGTTCGTCGGCTCGTCCTATCTCTATGCCACGGCACATGACTGGGCGCGCTTCGGCCAGTTCCTGCTGCAGGGCGGCGCCTGGAACGGAAACCAGATCCTGCCTGCCGGTTTCGTCGACTGGATGCGCGGGCCGGCACCCGCCTCGAAGGTGTACGGCAAGGGCCAGGTCTGGATCGAGGGGCCGGGCGATGAGGAAAATCCCGGCGCGGGCGTCGCTGCAGGCCTGCCCAAGGACACCTATTGGATGGAGGGCCATGACGGCCAGACGGCGGCGATCATTCCGTCGGAGCAGTTGGTGGTGGTTCGGCTTGGATTGACGCCGGGCAAGTTCGGCTATCGGCCACAGAGGATGGTTGGGGCGCTGGTGAAGGCGCTGCACTGATCGCGTTTGCTATTTGCGGGATCCGATCACGCCAAGATAAGCATAGCCGCGATAGAGCGTTCTGAAACGGAAGGTTGCGCCGGTGCGCTGCGATTCCGATTCAAGCACGTCGCGCAGCGAGGCGCGCGGCGCGACATGGAACTTCCGCAGCCAGCCGCGCAGCAGGGCGCGGAACCAGCGCGGCAGGCCTTCCTGCTGGCCGAAGTCGACGACATGCAGCGAACCACCAGAGGCGAGCGCGGCAAGGGCGGCCGATACGGTCTTTTCCCAGCCGGGGATCATCGACAGCGAATAGGAGATGAAGACGCGGTCGAAGCACTCGATGCCGAAGAGAGCCTTGGCGTCGAAATCGGTGGCGTCGCCGCGCGCCAGGCTGACTTTGCCGGAGAGACCTTCGCGAGCGATGGCCGCGTTTGCCGTCTCCAGCATCTCGGCCGAGATGTCGAGGCCGAAGAAACGGGCCTCCGGATAGCGGCGGGCGGCAAGGGCGATGTTGCGGCCGGTGCCGCAGCCAAGCTCCAGCACGGTGCCGCCTTGCGGCACGTCCAGCCCGTCGATCAGACGGTCACGGCCGAGCAGATAGTATTTGCGGGTCAGGTCATAGATATGGCGCTGCCAGCGGTAGACGCCGTCCATCAGTTCGGCATGGCTGGCCGGCAGCTCCGTCGTGCTCATGCGGCGCGCTTTACATAGAGGTGGAAGCCGCCATAGATCGCCGAGCGGTCTTTTGCCGAGAATTCGCGCGAGGCGTCGGCCTCGTAGGTCCATTGGTCGAGCAGCGAACTGGAGACACGGCCGGGCAGGAGGCTCGGTTCGGCCGCGGTGCGGAAGATGACGCGCGCGCCGGCCGAAGCGGTGCGGGTGATCTCGGTCCACAGCGCGTTGAGCAGGTCGTCGGTCATCCAGTCCTGCGCGTCGAGCAGGACGAAGCGGTCGACGCTGCCCGCATCCTTGGCGGCCAGGAATTTGATCAGATTGGCGTGGTGGATGGCGACGCGATCGATGTTGTCGCGGATCGTCTTGTAATTGCGCTCTTCCAGATAAGCAGGCAGCGCCGCCTCGCGGGGCTGCGGATAGCGGCGGGCAAAGGCCTGCCAGGCGAAGTAATTGTTCTTGAGTGGGAAGTCGCAAGCGAGCTTTTCCAGCCGCGCCTTGAGCACGCTCGCCATGGTGCCATCGCCGGAGGTGATCAGCGAGTCATACTGCGCCGGCGGGATACCCAGGCCAAACAGCGATGCCTTGCGCGAGGTCGCCCAGCGCAGGAGCTTCTTGTCGAAGACCGGCGCCAACTCCTCGTTAAAGAAGCGGCGCTGCTCGCCGATGTTCTCCGCCTTCATGATGCCGGCCGGATCAACACCGAACAGCTTGCCGACGCGATGACCCATGGCGATGAAGAGGCCGAGCAGTCCGGTCTGGTAGAAGTTGCGGTCGAAGACCGAGATGCGGCGGCGGCCGCGCCAATTGCGGCGCTCCCAGTAGTGGCGGCTGACCGGATCGAGATGCGGCGCGATGAAGCGATCATAGGCATCCGAATTGTGGCTGGTGCCGGCGGCGCCGAAGAAGCGGAACAGGTCGCCCTGCGACGGCAGGTGGCGCACCGCCTCCAGCTTCATGCGGTTCAGCGCGATGTGCGCGGCATTGAGATCGACGGCGTCGATCCTGGCCGGCGTGCGGGTGAGGTAAGCCAGAATGTTGCAGCCGCCCGAGGCGATCGTGACGACCCGGTGCCCGGCGCCAAGCTGCATGGCCTCCATGTCGACATCGGGATCTTCCCAGATCTGCGGATAGACGAGGCCGGAGAACAGGAAGGCGAAGAGCCGCTCGGAAATGCCGTCCTTCGACAATGCCCGGTTCTGGTAGACCGCCTTTCCGACTTCCTTGCCTCGACGATAAACGAGTTCTCCGGATACGTCCGACATGGAAAGGTGATTCCCCGTTTGCGTTGGCGCAAGCGGGTAGCGCAGCGGCATGACAGGGAGGTGACAGCCTGTTGACGCTGTTCTTACGCCTTTCCGAACGCTCCGGGTGTCGGCGTGGTGACGATGACGGCCTCGCCGGCATTGAGCGTGGTCTGGTCGCAGGCCTTCAGAACGTCGACCGATCCGTCATTGCGCCTGACCTTGGTCGAGCCGGCCTCGCCGTCGCCGCCGCCTTCGAGGCCCTGGGGCGGGCGATTGCGGTGCGAGGACAGGATCGCGCATTCCATCTTTTCGAGGAAGCGGATGGTGCGCCTGGTGCCGTCGCCGGCGTTCCACTTGCCCTTGCCGCCGGAATCCTTGCGGATATGGAAGTCTTCCAGCACGACCGGGAAGCGCAGTTCCAGCACCTCAGGGTCGGTAAGGCGCGAATTGGTCATGTGGGTATGGACGCCGGACGTGCCGGCGAAGCCGCGCCCGGAATTCATCCGGCCGGCCGGCGAGCCGGAGCAGATCGTCTCGTAATACTGATATTTCCTGTTGCCGAAGGTGAGATTGTTCATCGTGCCTTGGGCGTTGGCCATCGCGCTCATCGCACCGAACAGCGCGTTGGTGACATGCTGCGAGGTCTCGACATTGCCGGCAACGACCGCCGCCGGATAGGACGGTTTGAGCATGCAGCCATCCGGAATAACGATGTTGATCGGCCTGAGGCATCCGGCATTCATCGGGATCATGTCCTCGACCATGACGCGGAAGGCATAAAGCACCGCGGCGCGGGCGACCGGCTCCGGCGCGTTGAAGTTGTTCTTCATGACAGGCGAGGTGCCGGTGAAATCGACCGTCGCCTCGCGCTTTTGCCGGTCGACGGTGATCTTCACCTTGATCACCTGGCCGGTGTCGGTTGGATATTCGTAAGCCGCGCTGTCGGGGAGCCGCTCGATCACGCGGCGCACGCTTTCGGCGGCATTGTCCTGGACATGGCCCATATAGGCTTCGACCACATCGAGGCCGAAATGCGCGACCATCTTGCGCAGCTCCGCCACGCCCTTTTCATTGGCGGCGATCTGCGCCTTCAAGTCGGCGATGTTCTGGGCCGGATTGCGTGCAGGGTAGGGATGGTCGGTAAGCAGCGTCTCCAGCTCCTTCTCACGGAAGCGGCCGCGGTCGACGATGCGGAAATTGTCGAACAGCACGCCTTCCTCGTCGACCGTTGTCGCCAGCGGCGTCATCGAGCCCGGCGCGGTGCCGCCGACATCGGCGTGATGGCCGCGCGATGCCGCCCAGAATAGGATCTCGTTTAGCGCATCGTCGAAGACAGGCGTCACCACGGTTATGTCGGGCAGATGCGTGCCGCCATTGTAAGGGGCATTGAGCGCAAACACGTCGCCGGGATGGATGTCGCCGGAATTCAGGCGAATGATGGTTTCGACGGAACGGTCCATGGAGCCCAGATGCACCGGCATATGCGGCGCGTTGGCAACCAGCGCGCCGTGGCGGTCGAACACGGCGCAGGAAAAATCGAGGCGTTCCTTGATATTGACCGAATAGGCGGTGTTCTGCAGCGTCACGCCCATCTGTTCGGCGATCGACATGAAGAGGTTGTTGAAGACTTCCAGCATCACCGGATCGGCTTCGGTGCCGAGCGCCGCGGCACGCGCCTTTCTTTCTGTCCGGCGTATCACGACGTGATTGAGACTGGTGATTTCGGCGCGCCAGCCCGGCTCGACGACGATGGTCTGGTTCGGCTCGATGATCAGTGCGGGCCCGGCGACAGTGTGGGACGGCCGCAGGTTTTCACGGCGGTAGACGCCGGCCTCGTGCCAGCGGCCTTCGGTGTAGAAGCGCCGATTTTCCGAAGGCTTGGCCTCAACTCCTGCCGGTCCGACAGGGGCGCAGGCCTCAGCCTTGTCCTGTCGAGCGGCTTCCATGCCTTCGACGGCGACCGTCTCGACGACGATCGGCTTGTCGTCATAGACGAAACCGAACTGCGCCTTGTGCGCCGTCTCGAAATCGCTCCTGGCGCGGAAGATCGAGCCATGCTCGAAATTCACCGGCAGCGCCGTGTCGGTACCGTCATAGCGGATGTGCAGGACTGGTCTCGTTGAAACCGCGTCCTCCGCAATGCCTTGCTCGCCAAGCTCGGCGATGACGTCGCCGCGCAGTGCCGTGATGAGTGCCTCGATCGCCGCGCGGGATTCTTCGGCAAGCGGCTGCAGCAGACCCTGTTGGCGCGTGGCGAAGACCGACGAGAGGCCGATGCCGTAAGCCGAAAGCAGGCCGGAGAAGGGATGGATCAGCACCGCCTCCATGCCGAGTGCATCGGCGACCAGGCAGGCGTGCTGGCCGCCGGCGCCGCCAAAACAGTTCAAGAGATACTCGGTGACGTCATAGCCGCGCTGCACCGAGATCTTCTTGATGGCGTTAGCCATGTTCTCGACGGCGATGGTGACAAAGCCTTCGGCGACCGCCTCGGGCGTCCGGCCGTCGCCGATTTCGGCGGCAAGTGCCGCGAATTTTTCGCCAACCGTGCCGATGTCGAGCGCCTGGTCCTGGCCGGGCCCAAAAATCGCCGGGAAGAAATCGGGCTGCAATTTGCCGAGCATGACATTGGCATCGGTGACGGCGAGGGGGCCGCCGCGCCGGTAGGCGGCCGGGCCGGGATTGGCGCCGGCGGAATCCGGGCCGACGCGGAAGCGGCCTGCTTCGTAATGCAGGATCGAGCCGCCGCCGGCGGCGACGGTGTGGATGCGCATCATCGGCGCGCGGATGCGCACGCCGGCGACCTCGGTGTCGAAGGCGCGCTCATATTCCCCATCGTAATGGGCGACGTCGGTCGAGGTGCCGCCCATATCGAAGCCGATGACTTTTTCGAAGCCGGCGAGCTTCGCCGTCTCGACCATGCCGACGACCCCGCCAGCCGGGCCGGACAGCAGTGCGTCCTTGCCCTGGAACAGGTCGGCAGCGGTCAGTCCGCCCGACGACATCATGAACATCAGGCGCGGGCCGGCGCCCAACTCGCCGGCCACCCGCTGCACATAGCGCGACAGGATCGGCGACAGATAAGCGTCCACCACGGTGGTGTCGCCGCGGCCGACCAGCTTGATGAGCGGCGAGACCTCGTGGGAGACGGAAATCTGGCTGAAGCCGATGTTGCGGCAGACCTTCGCGACGGCCTTTTCGTGGTCCGGATATTTCCAGGCATGCATGAAGACAATAGCGACCGCGTCGATGCCGTCGGCCTTGGCCTGTTCGATCGCCGAGCGGCAGGCCGCGATGTCGAGCAGGCGTTCGACGCAGCCGTCGGCGCGCACGCGCTCGTCGATCTCGATGACGCGCTCATAGAGCTGCTCCGGCAGGATGATCTCCTTGGCGAAGATGTCCGGCCTCGCCTGATAGGCGATGCGCAATGCATCGCGAAACCCCTGGGTGATCAGCAGCAGCACGCGGTCGCCCTTGCGCTCGAGCAGCGCATTGGTGGCAACGGTCGTGCCCATTTTGACGTCGCCGATCGCGTCGGCGGAAATGGCGGCGCCCGCTTTCAGACCCAACAGGTCGCGGATGCCCTGGATAGCGGCGTCCGCATAGGCCTCGGGATTTTCGGACAGGAGCTTTCGGGGGTGCAACCGGCCCTGCGGATCACGGCCGATGATGTCGGTAAACGTGCCGCCGCGGTCGATCCAGAAGTCCCATTTCTCAGTTCCTGCGGCTGCCGGCATTCTGCTTATCCATTCATGTCTTCGAGCGCATGTTCTGCTGGTTTGGGATTTTCAGCGCCAGCAATCGTAAGTTGATGTTACACATCGAAATGCAACGTTACGAAACCGGCAGCTTGCTGATGCATTTCCCCTGCGACCGCTCACCGAAATGTGAGCGTCTGCTGAAGGAGAGATAGCATGAAGAAGCTCATTCTGGCGTCGGTCTCGGCGCTCGCCCTGCTGGGGGTCGCGGCTTGCAGCGACAATGGTACCGACAAGACCACAACCCAGAGCACCAATCCGCCGGCCAACGAGCAGCCCATGAAGCCGGCTTCGCCCGACGCTTCGAAGCCCGCCGAACCGGCTCCGGCAACAAATCCGGCACCTGCCGCGCCCGCGCAGTAAGGACCGACCACAGTCTCGAAGAAGGCCGGCGCTGCCGGCCTTCTTTTTGCGCCGCCGGTCGGCACATCGCCAGTCACCTGCGGCATCGTCCCGGCTTGATAGAACCGCCCGGTTCGCACTATGAAGCCGGCATGTCGATTTGGGACCGCCTTGGCGACTTCATCGCTCGTGTTTCGTCGTCGGCGTCCTCGGGCGTCGCGGATGTCGTGGAAGCCGTGCGCACCGTGTTTTCCGGCGATCCGGATCTGCGCCGGCGCGTTGCCTTCTCGGTGGCGATGATCGCGCTTTCGGCCAAGATGGCCAAGGCCGACGGCATCGTCACGCAGGACGAGGTGCGCGCCTTCCAGGAAATCTTCGAAGTGCCGCCGAACGAGACACGTAACGTGGCGCGGCTTTACGACATCGCCAAGCAGGATGTCGCCGGCTTCGAGATCTATGCCCAGCGCATGGCGCAGCTCTGCGGTTCCGGCCATGCCAACTGCATGATGCTGGAAGATATCCTCGACGGTCTCTTCCATATCGCCAAAGCGGACGGCCTCATTCATGAGCATGAGGGCCAATTCCTGCATCGCATCGCCGAGATCTTCCGGATCGACGAGGCGCATTACGAGGCGATCCTGTCCAGGCACGTCAATCTCGGCGCCGCCGATCCTTACGTCGTTCTGGGCATCGAACGCGGCAAGCCGTTCGAGGAGGTCAGGAAACGCTATCGCAAGCTGATTTCCGACAATCACCCGGACAGATTGATCGCGCGCGGCCTGCCGCAGGAATTCATCAAGATCGCCACGACCAGGGTCGCGGCGATCAATGCCGCCTATGAGATGATCGAGCGGGGCCTCAGGCACGTATGAGCGGTTTCCTGCCCGACCAGCCGGGTGCCGAGGTCCGGGTGTCGCCGAATTTCGGTCCGCGCCGCGCGACGCTCCGGCCCGACATGATCGTGCTGCATTATACCGGCATGGCAAGCGGCCCCGGCGCCGAGGCATGGCTGTGCGATCCGGCGAGCGAAGTCTCCTCGCATTATCTTGTTCATGAAGATGGCCGCATCGTCCAGATGGTGCGCGAGAGCGACCGCGCCTGGCATGCCGGCAAGAGTTCCTGGCTCGGATGTACCGACATCAACTCCTGTTCGATTGGCATCGAGATCGTCAATCCCGGGCATTCGCTGGGCTACAAGGCTTTCCCGAGGCGGCAGATCGGTGCCGTGATCGAGTTGTGCGCGGGTATTGTGGGCCGTTATTCGATCCCCGCGGCAAGGGTGCTCGCGCATTCGGACGTTGCTCCGGGTCGCAAGATCGATCCTGGCGAAAAATTTCCTTGGAAGGCGCTGTTCGCGGCCGGTGTCGGCCATCTGGTACCCGCGGCGGCGATAAAGCCCGGCGCCGCGCTGAAGGCCGGCGACACCGGCGCCGATGTCGAGGCGTTGCAGTCGATGCTGGCGCTCTATGGCTATGGCGTTGAGATATCTTGTGTCTACGACCGGCAGACGGAAATCGTGGTGGCGGCGTTCCAGCGACATTTCCGGCGGCGGCTGGTGGATGGCGTGGCGGATAAATCGACGATCCGCACGCTGGAAAGGCTCCTGGCTTCCGTAGAGGCAGCCCCGCTCGAATAGCAACGACAAGTTGCTTAAATTACAACCTGTCACTTAAAGTGAATTGCGCCGCCTTTATTGCCGCCAATTCCGCCTCCAAATGCCTCTCCCGCAAGTCGTCGGGCGTCTATCCCCCCGGATGGTCCGATGTTGAATTGGCATAGCTGCGTGAAGTTCTTCGCGCGGTTCTAACAGAACAGGACTACATGCAAAAATTGACCGTCGTAGCGGCAGCTGTTGCTGCCGGAGTGATAAGCTTTGCGTTCAACCAGGCCAACAGTTCCCCGCTAAGCCCCAGGGCAGATAATGGCTTCACAGCCGCTCCTGCGACGCCCAAGAGCGCCGTAAGCGTCAAAACACCCAAAACCGCGAAGGCTGTTCCGGCCAAGATACAGAAGGCCGCCGCAACCAGGGTGACACAATCGACAGCCAAACGAGCCAAGCGCAACAGGCAGACCATCGACCTGACCGCGACAGCTTCCATCCATCCTGAGAAACCGGCGTTGTTGTCCTCTGCGACGGGCGACCGCCAGTATTCGGCGATCGTTGCCCGTTATGCCGCAAGCTATGGCGTGCCGGTCTCGTTGGCCACGGCCGTCATTAAGATCGAAAGCAACTACAGGCCGAACATGGTCGGCAGCGCCGGCGAGATCGGCCTGATGCAGATCAAGCCGGCCACGGCGCGCATGATGGGTTACACCGGCTCGGCCAAGGGACTGTTCGATCCGGACACCAACATCAAATACGGCATGAAATATCTTGCCATGGCGCAAGGTCTCGGCGGCGGCACCACCTGCGGCACGATCCTCAAATATAATGCCGGCCATGGCGCGACGCGGATGAATCCGATTTCGGCCGCCTATTGCAGCAAGGTGAAGGTGCAGATGGCGGCCTTGGGCTCGCCGGCTTAAGCCGAAGTGGATTTGTTGGGCAACGCGTGTCGTCCAGGCATGTCGTTGCCCAGATTCACTGCCTTGGGTGCCTCCCTAGCTTTTTCGTTTGCGTTTTCAGGCGGGAATCCCTTTATACCCGCTTGTCAGCTGGCCGGGCGGCCGCGCCCGCGAGAACCGAAAGGTTGCGGGTGAGGAAAGTCCGGGCTCCATGGAGACACGGTGCCGGCTAACGGCCGGCGGGGGCGACCCCAGGGAAAGTGCCACAGAAAGCAAACCGCCGCGGCATTGCCACGGCAAGGGTGAAAGGGTGGGGTAAGAGCCCACCGCGCGACTGGCAACAGGAGCGGCAGGGCAAACCCCACCGGGAGCAAAACCGAATAGGGGCGGTACGAGGGGAAACCTTCGAGGGCTGTTTCCGGCCCACCGTCCGGGTAGGTTGCGTGAGGCGCGTGGCAACATGCGCCCAAGATGAATGGCCGCCACGTTCTCGCCGCGAGGCGAGGGCCATACAGAACCCGGCTTACAGGCCAGCTGGCATTTTTTCGCAGCGATAGCTGAATGGGATCAGGAGGTTAGGCCGACAGGCGAATCTTCTGATTCAGGCATTCCGCAATACAGCCTCCGCGGCATGGTCAAACCTGTCCTTGAAGCTGGTGCGATTAAATCGTACCATTGGGAGAAGAGCAGGAGTGCATCATGGGCCAGGTCGATAAACGCAGTATCACCCTTTCACCGGAACTGGCGGCTGCGGTCGACGATGTCGTCGCTGCCGGCGAATACGCCTCGGCCAGTGAAGTGATCCGCGATGCACTCAGGCAATGGAAGGAGCGGCGCGACCTGCTCGGCTATACCCTCGAGGAATTGCGGGAATTGGTGCAGGAAGGCATCGACAGCGGACCCGCGCTGGACGGCCCCCCCTTAATGGAGCGATTGCGCGCTAAATATGCGAAGATGGCGGAAGCCAAAGGCGCTGACGAGTGAAGTACCGCCTGCTTCCACAGGCATTGGTCGACCTCGAAGCTATCGGCGACTACATCGCTGCTCGGAACCCAAACGCCGCAGTCCGTTTTGTGGAAAATCTTCAGAGGCGATGGGATTTGCTGATCCTTCATCCCCGATCAGGCGCACCGCGCGATGATATCTTGCCGGGCGTCCGCCACCTCGTTGTCGGGGAGTATCTTACGTTTTATCGGATTGGCAACGACGCGATCGAAATCCTTCGCGTCCTGCATGGCCGGCGCAAAATCGAGGCTGACGATCTGATATAGCGGACTAGGCGCCGAGCTTGTCCAGCGACGCCTCGATCGCCTTCCAGAGTTCCTCGACCGGTTCGCAGCCGATCGCGAGACGAACGAAGCCCGGCGGCACAGCGTCGCCGCGTTTCGAGCGCCGCTCGGCCGATGTGTGCACGCCGCCGAAGGAGGTTGCCGATTCAATCAGCGCGCAACCGTCGATGAACGCCTCGACCTGTTCTTCGGAAGCGAGCTCGAAGGAAATCAGGAAGCCGAAGCGCTCCATCTGGGCACGCGCCAGATTGTGCGAGGCATCGCCCTCGAGCCCGGGAAAGCGCAGGCCGCTGACGGCGCGATGGTCCTTCAGCCGCCGCGCGATGGTTTCGGCCGACGAGCACATGCGGTCGAAGCGCACTTCCAGCGTTTCCAGGCCGCGATGCACCAGCCATGCCTCGAACGGTCCGGGGATGCCGCCGACCGTCTCGCGCCAATCCTTCACCCTGGCGACAATGTCCGGATCGCGGCTCGCGACATGGCCGAAGAGAACGTCGGAATGGCCGTTGATCGCTTTGGTGTCGGCCGAGACCACGATGTCGGCGCCAAGATCGAGCGGGCGCTGGCCGAAGGGCGTCATCGTCGTGTTGTCGACGATCAGGGTTCCGCCTTGCGCATGGACGGCCTTGGCGACGGCGGCGATGTCGCAAATATCGAGCCGCGGGTTCGACGGACTTTCGACGAAAACCGCCCGGTAGCCGGCAAAACCGCCGTCGAGCATGCTTGCCGTCGGCCGCACGTCATAGGCGACGCCGAATGGTTTCAGGAAACGCTCGGCCAAGGCCCGCGTCGTGTGATAGCCGTCCGACGGCAAGAGGATGCGGTCGCCCGATTTGACGAGCGCGAAAAAAGCAGCGGAAATAGCGGCCATTCCCGACGGAAAAATAACGCATTGCGCGTCTTCCAGATGGCCGAGCGCATGCTCGACGGCATGCCAGGTCGGGTTGCTGAAGCGGCCATATTGGTCGAAGCCCGTTGCGTCGCCAGGCGCATGGAAAATCGAGGCCATGGTCAGCGGCAAGGGGATAGGATCGCCCTTGGCGAAATCGGCGCTGCGCAGATGGGCAAGTGTCGCGGCGCGGGACTTCGCAGTGTCGGACATCGGCTCGATCCTTCGGGCAGAAAACTTCCACCGACGCTATGCGCGCCGGCTGTGCGCAGCAAGCTGCGTCTTTTTAGGCCAGAGGGCTCTAAACGCTTCGTTAGGCTTAATAGACGATAAAGACGAGACGTGTCTTCAACCTGCGCTTTCTGGTTGTGGCGTGCATGTTTGTGATGCCTGTTCCCGTTGACGCCCATAGTGCCCCATGATATCCCATTTAAATCAAGCTTTCGTTCCGCGTCAGGGTGAAGCGTACGCCAATCGGGCAGCCGCGGCGGCTGTGCGTTTGCCGGTTTTTGCCTCGGTGAATGAAGCGATTTGCCGCGAATGCGGCGAGGGCGCGGAGAACAACATGAGGGGTGCAGCGGCAACAGCGGCTGTAGCGTTTATTGGACCGGTTTCTGTCAAACACGGTGAGCAGGATCGATGCGAAGGGGCGGGTGTCCGTTCCGGCGCATTTCCGCGCCGTGGTGCAGAAACGCGGCTATGCGGAACTCTACGCGCTGCGCTGCCTGGACCTGCCGGCCATGGATGTCGGCGGCCTCGACCTGCTCGACCGCTACGAGCAGCGGATCGCGCTGGAAGATCCATTCCTGCAGACGACGGACGACATGTCGTTCTTCTGCCATGGAGACGGGACATTTCTGAAGTTGGACCAGGACGGCCGCATCACCATGACCGATTTCATCCGCGAACATACGGGCATCTCGAACGAGGTGGCCTTTGTCGGTCGCGGCAATTTCTTTCAAGTATGGGAACCGGGACGGCTTGCCGCCTATGGGGCGCAGGCGCGGGCCAGGCTTTTGCAGCTTCGGCAGGGGACGAAGCCCGGGGAGCGATCGGAATGATGGTTGGCCACGGCGATGACCCTCACGCCGTTGGCGGACTGGCCCGTCACATTCCGGTCCTCCTTGCCGAGGTGCTCGACGCGCTCGCGCCCAAGGCCGGCGAAACGATTGTCGATGGGACATTCGGCGCCGGCGGCTACACCAGCGCCATCCTCAAGCGCGGCGCTTGGGTCGTCGCCATCGACCGCGACCCGGAGGCGATCGCCGCGGGCAGGGCGCTCGAAGGGCAGGCCGGCGGCCGGCTGAGGCTGGTCCAGGCGCCGTTCTCGACGCTGGATGAGCATGTCGAAAGCGCCGATGGCGTGGTGCTCGATATCGGCGTCTCGTCCATGCAGCTCGACCAGGCGGAGCGCGGATTTTCGTTTCGCGCCGACGGGCCGCTCGACATGCGCATGGCGCAGGCGGGTCTCTCCGCCGCCGACGTCGTCAACACCTTCAAGGCCGGCGACCTTGCCCGCATCTTCGGTTTTCTCGGCGAGGAACGTCATGCCGGCCGCATCGCGCGCATGATCGAGAGCCGACGGGAGAAGAAGCCTTTCGAGCGCACGCTCGATCTCGCCGACGCCATCCAAACGCATATCGGACGGGGGCCGAAGGACAACATCCATCCGGCCACGCGCGTCTTCCAGGCGCTGCGCATCTTCGTCAATGACGAACTTGGCGAACTCGCAAGGGCTCTATTGGCCGCCGAGCGTGTGCTGAAACCTGGCGGTCGGCTTGCCGTGGTGACGTTCCATTCCCTGGAAGACCGCATCGTCAAGCGCTTCATCGCCGACCGTTCCGAAGCCGGCGGCGGCTCTCGGCATATGCCCGATGCGCCGGCGCGCGTTGCGACTTTCCGCAAGGCCGGCGGCGGCGTGACGCCCGGAGAGGCCGAGCTGGACGCCAATCCGCGCGCGCGCTCGGCCAGGCTGCGCGCGGCGATCCGCACAGATGCCCCGGCGCGCGCCGACGATTTTTCGATTTTCGGCCTTCCAAAGCTTCCCGCCGTCGAGCGGCCGGGGGAGAGGTGAGCACGTGTTTCGTACCAGCGACATAGTCCTGATCGCCGTCATGGTCTCGGCTGCGGCCCTGACCTACAAGACGAAGCGCGAAGCCGAACAGCAACTGGCGGCGGTGCAGAAGATCCAGGCGCAGATCCACTACGAGGAAGAAACGATCGACCTCCTCAAGGCGGACTGGAGCCTGCTCACGCAGCCGTCGCGACTGCAGAAGCTTGCCGATGTCTATAAGAGCCAACTCGGACTCGAACCGGTCAGCGCGCACCAGATCGGCAGCCTCGACGACATTCCCGTGAAACCCTTGACCATCGAGGACCTCTCCTCGCAGCGCCTTGGCGGCATGGCCGACAATTCGGGGAAGGAGCCTGCGGACGGCAAGGATCCAGTGGTCACCGGGAGCACCGTTCAATGATCAGCAGGCTTCCAAGGATCGGTGACCTGCTGAAGCGCCGAAAGAAGCAGGCTGAGGACGGCTCGATCGTCGTCGACGCCGCTCGCAAGGCGACGGGCGGCAAGGCAAAGACACGCATCGTCATGACTATGGCGGTGTTCTTCACCATCTATTCGACCATTGCCGGCCGGCTCGTCTATCTCGGCATGCAGAATCCGGATCTTTCGGGCGGCCCGGAGAACCGGGTCACGGCGTCACGTCCGGACATCGTCGATCGCAACGGCGAGGTGCTGGCAACCGACATCAAGACCGCGTCGCTGTTCGCCGAGCCGCGCCGCATCGTCGACGCCGACGAAGCGATCGAGAAATTGTCGACCGTGCTGCCGGAGATCGACTACGAGCAGACCTATCGCAAGCTCAAGAGCGGGGCCGGCTTCGTCTGGCTGCAGCGCCAGCTGACGCCGAAGCAGCAGGCCGACATCCTGGCGCTGGGCGTCCCCGGCCTCGGCTTCCGCACCGAAAAGCGGCGCTTTTATCCGAGCGGCGAGACCTCGTCCTATATCGTCGGCCTCACCAACATTGACAACCAGGGCATCTCCGGCATGGAGAAATATATCGACGAGCAGGGGCTGAGCGATCTGCAGGCGTCGGGGCTCGCCGTGGCCAAGGATCTCAAGCCGGTCAAGCTGTCGATCGATCTGCGCGTCCAGCATGTGGTGCGCGACGAGATCGCCGCCGGCCTGGAGCGCTATCGCGCATTGGGCGCCGGCGCCGTCGTGCTGAACATCAAGACGGGCGAAGTGATGGCCATGGCCTCGGTGCCGGACTTCGATCCTAACAATCCGTATAATGCGCAGGAAAAGGATCGGCTGAACCGCATGTCGGCGGGTCTCTACGAGATGGGATCGACCTTCAAGAGCTTCACCTCGGCCATGGCGCTTGATTCCGGCAAGGCGACAATGAACAGCCGCTTCGACGCTTCGCATCCGATCCGGGTCGGCCATCAGGCCATCCACGATTTTCACGGCAAGAACCGTGTGCTGTCGTTGCCGGAGGTGTTCCTCTATTCGTCCAACATCGGGTCGGCCAGGGAGGCCGAGCTGGTCGGCATAGAGGGGCACCGCGAATTCCTGCACCGCCTCGGCATTCTGGACAGGATGCAGACCGAACTGCCGGAGGTCGCGCGCCCGACCGAACCGAAGGTCTGGAAACAGGTCAATTCGTTCACCATCGCCTTCGGCCATGGCGTCTCGACGACGCCGCTGCAGGCCGCTGTCGGCTGCGCGGCGCTGATGCAGGGCTATCTGATCGAGCCGACATTCCTTGTGCGCAGCGAGGAGGATGCAATGGCGGTGGCCAAGAAAGTTGTCAGCGACAAAACGGTCGAAGGCATGCGCTACCTCTATACGCTCAATGCCGAGAAGGGCTCGGCCAGAAACGCCAGGGTCCCCGGCTACCGCGTTGGCGGCAAGACCGGAACGGCCGAGAAGGTCATCAACGGCCGCTACTCCAAGGACTTGAATTTCAACACTTTCGTCGCCGCCTTCCCGATGGACGATCCGCAATATCTGGTGTTCACGATCGCCGACGCCCCGCATCCTGAAAAGCCCGGTATGACGGACGTTGCCGCCAACAATGCGGGGGTCATGGCCGGCAACATTATCAGACGCGCGGCCGCCATGCTTGGCGTGAAGCCAGATTTCAGCCATGAAAATGGTGCAACGCTGGTTTCCTATCAGTGATTCTTGGGGCGCGCCGGCAACTGCGCGCTATTTTGTTGCGGTGAACGGGACTCAATGCATCTAAAAGATCTAGCCGGCATCCTGCCTGTCGAGGGAACAGCTTCCCCCGATCTGGAGGTGACCGGACTTTCCTCCGATTCCCGCGCGGTAAAGACCGGCGTCGTCTTCTTCGCGCTTGCCGGCAGCAAGGCCGACGGCTCGGCCTATGCGGCCGATGCCGCGGCCCGCGGCGCCTCGGCGATCGTCACCGGCAGGGGCACGACCGTCTCCGGCCTGTCAATCCCGGTTCTCGCCGTCGATGATCCGCGCCTGGCGCTGGCGCTCAGTGCAGCGCGCTTCTTCGGCCGCCAGCCGGAAACCATGGTCGCCGTCACCGGCACCGCCGGCAAGACATCCGTCGCCGCCTTCACCCGCCAGATCTGGGAGCAGGCGGGTTTTGCCGCCGCCTCGATCGGCACGACCGGTGTCGTGGCGCCCGGCCGCAACGAATATGGCTCACTGACGACGCCCGATCCGGTGGCGCTGCACCGATTGCTCAAGGAACTGGCGGATGCCGGCGTCACCCACGCCTCCATGGAAGCCTCGAGCCACGGTCTCGACCAGCGTCGCCTCGACGGCGTGAAGCTGGCCGCCGGCGCCTTCACCAATCTCGGCCGCGACCACATGGATTACCATCCGACGGTCGAGGATTATCACCGCGCCAAGCTGCGCCTGTTCGACACGCTGCTGCCGAAGGGTGCGCCGGCGATCGTCTTTGCCGACGACCCGTGGTCGGAGCCGACCATCAAAGCAGCGAAGGCGGCGGGGCTGAAAGTGCTGACCGTAGGCCGCCATGGCGATTTCCTGACGCTCAAGCGGGTCGAGCACGAACGCCGTCGCCAGCGCGCCGAAATCGTGGCGGACGGTGTGCTGCATGAGGTGGACCTGCCTTTGGCCGGCGATTTCCAGATCGCCAACGCGCTGGTCTCGGCCGGGCTTGCCATCGCGACTGGAACAATCGCGGCCAAGGCCTTGGCGGCATTGGAGAAATTAAAGGGCGCGCCGGGCCGGCTCGATCTCGTCGGCACCACCGCGGCCGGCGCCCCCGTCTATGTCGACTATGCCCACAAGCCCGATGCGCTGGAAAATGTGCTGACCTCGGTGCGGCCTTTCACCACTGGCCGCGTCGTGGTGGTGTTCGGCTGCGGCGGCGACCGTGACCGGGGGAAAAGGCCGATCATGGGCGAGATCGCGACCCGGCTCGCCGATATCGTTATCGTCACAGACGACAATCCGCGCACCGAATTGCCCGAGACCATCCGCGCCGCGATCCTTGCCGCCGCGCCCGGCGCCATCGAGATCGGCGACCGCCGCAAGGCGATCCACGACGCGGTGGCGATGCTTCGCGCCGGCGACACGCTCATCGTCGCCGGCAAGGGGCATGAGGAAGGCCAGACCATCGGCGCAGAAACCTTCCACTTCTCCGACCATGAGGAAGTGCGCGAGGCGCTGAAGGAGCGCGCCGCATGAACCTGCTGTGGACGTCGGAAGCGCTCATCGAAGCCATGGGCGGCAGGCCGATCGGCTCGTTGCCGGAGGGCATCACCGGCATTTCGATCGACAGCCGCAGCCTGGAGCCCGGAGACGCCTTCTTCGCCATCAAGGGCGAGGCGATGGACGGCCATGATTTCGCGACAGCGGCGGTCAAGGCCGGAGCGGCCGTGCTGGTCGTCGCCGAGGGCAAGCTGCCCTCGCTCGGCCGGCTGACGGCGCCGATGATCGTCGTGCAGGATGTCCTTGCGGCGCTTGAGAAACTTGGTGTTGCGGCCCGTGCCCGCTCGAAGGCCAGGATCATCGCGGTCACGGGCTCGGCCGGCAAGACGACCACCAAGGAAGCGCTGCGCCATGTGCTGTCGGCGGTCGGCAAGGTGCACGCCTCGGCGCAGTCGTTCAACAACCATTGGGGCGTGCCCCTGACGCTGGCGCGCATGCCGCAGGACTGCGACTACGCGGTCTTCGAGATCGGCATGAACCATCCGGGCGAGATCAGGCCGCTGGTTAAGATGGTCAGGCCGCATGTCGCCATCGTGACGATCATTGCCGCCGCCCATCTCGGCTTCTTCAAGAACCTCGACGAGATCGCCATGGCCAAGGCGGAGATTTTCGAGGGGATCGAGCCCGGTGGCGCCGCGCTGCTCAACCGCGACGATCCACGTTGGAAGCTGCTCGGGAAAATTGCGAAAGAGGCGGGCGTCGAGCATGTGTTCGGCTTCGGCGAAAATGTCCGCTCGGCCTTCCGCCTTGTCGGCTGCGAGCTTCATGCCGACCATTCCGACATCGCCGTCAAGATCGGCAAAAGGGACCTGACGGCCCGTGTCGGGGCGCCCGGCCGCCATATCGTGCAGAACGTTCTGGCGGTGCTTGGCGCTACGCAGCTGGTCGGAGCCGATGTCGACAAGGTCGCGGCCGCGCTTGCAGACCTTTCGGCCGAACGCGGGCGCGGCCGGCGCCACGTCCTGCATCATCCCAACGGGCCGATCACGCTGATCGACGAGAGCTACAACGCCAATCCGGCGTCGATGGCGGCGGCGATGGCGCTGCTCAACGCCACGCCGGTCTCGGGCGAGGGCCGGCGCATCGCGGTGCTCGGCGACATGCTGGAGCTCGGCAGCCATTCGGCCAAGCTCCACGCGGCGCTCGCCGAACTGATCGTCGGCACGGGCACGCGCAACGTCTTTCTCGGCGGGCCGGAAATGCAGGCGCTGGCCGAGGTTTTGCCGGCCGATATCCAGACGGAATATCGGGCGGGAGCCGATGAGCTGAAGCCGATCGTGATCTCCGCGCTCAGGCCTGGCGACGTGGTGATGATCAAATCGTCGAAAGGCATCGGGTTTTCAAAGCTGGTCGAGGCGTTGCTCGGCAAATTTCCGGCGGAAGCCACAAACATTAAGCCGGCCTAGGTCGGGTTCCGGGGGACGGAAGGACCATGTTCACACTGCTCGTCGATTTCGCGGACAAGATATCGCTCTTCAACGTCTTCCGCTACATCACTTTTCGCACCGGCGGCGCGCTGATCACCGCGGCGCTGATCGTCTTCATCTTCGGGCCGACGATCATCAATTCGCTGCGTCTGCGGCAAGGCAAGGGCCAGCCGATCCGCGCCGACGGCCCGCAGACGCATTTCAAGAAAGCGGGTACGCCGACCATGGGCGGGCTGATGATCCTGTCCGGCATCATCGGTTCGTCGCTCTTATGGGCGAACCTGTCCAGCATCTATGTCTGGGTGGTGCTTTTGGTCACCGTCGGCTTCGGCTCGATCGGCTTTTACGACGACTATCTCAAGGTCACCAAGCAGTCGCATCTGGGCTTCTCCGGCAAGGCGAGGCTTGCAATCGAGTTCATCATCGCCGCCATCGCAGCGTGGGTGATCATGCATAATGGCCAGGCGCCGTTCTCATCGTCGCTGACTTTCCCCTTTGCCAAGGAATTCCTGATCAATCTCGGCTGGTTCTTCGTGCCGTTCTCCTGCTTCGTCATCGTCGGCGCAGGCAATGCGGTGAACCTGACCGACGGTCTCGACGGCCTGGCGATCGTGCCGATCATGATCGCGGCGGCGTCCTTCGGCGTCATCGCCTATCTGTCGGGTAACGCGGTCTTCGCCGAATATCTGCAGATCCATTTCGTGCCTGGCACCGGTGAGCTCGCCGTCGTGCTCGGCGCAGTGATCGGCGCGGGCCTGGGCTTCCTCTGGTTCAACGCGCCACCGGCCGCGATCTTCATGGGCGACACCGGCTCACTGGCGATGGGCGGGCTGATCGGCACCATCGCGGTCGCCACCAAGCACGAGATCGTGCTGGTCATCGTCGGGGGCCTGTTCGTGGTCGAGATCCTGTCGGTCATCATCCAGGTCGGCTATTTCAAAATGACCGGCAAGCGCGTCTTCCTGATGGCGCCGATCCATCACCATTTCGAAAAGCTCGGCTGGACCGAGAGTCAGGTGGTGATCCGCTTCTGGATCATCGCCGTCATCCTGGCGCTGGTCGGCCTCTCCACCCTCAAGCTCAGATAGGACTTGCTGCTTGATCCCCGCCGCTTCCTTTTCCGGCAAACGCGTTTCGCTCTTCGGGCTTGGCGGCTCGGGGATCGCCACCGCGCATGCGCTGATCGCAGGGGGCGCCGAGGTGCTGGCCTGGGACGACAATCCGGACAGCGTCGCCAAGGCCGCCGCCGCGGGCATTGAGACCGGCGACCTGCGTGGAGCCGACTGGCCGCGTTTCGCTGCCTTCGTGCTGTCGCCAGGGGTGCCGCTGACGCATCCGAAGCCGCATTGGACGGTGGAGCTCGCACGCGGCGCCGGCGTCGAGGTGATTGGCGACATCGAGCTGTTCTGTCGCGAGCGCAACAGCCGCGCGCCCGCAGCACCCTTCATTGCGATCACCGGCACCAACGGCAAGTCCACGACGACGGCGCTGACGGCGCATATCTTGAAGTCGGCGGGACGCGACATGCAGATGGGCGGCAATATCGGCCGCGCCATCATGACACTCGATCCGCCCGAGCCTCAGCGGCACTATGTGGTCGAGTGCTCGTCATATCAGATCGACCTTGCGCCCTCGATCAACCCGACCGCCGGCATCCTGCTTAATCTCACGCCCGACCATCTCGACCGGCACGGCACGATGGCGCATTACGCCTCGATCAAGGAGCGGCTGGTCGCCGGCAGCGACACCGCGATCATCGGAGTCGACGATTCCTGGTGCGCCCAGATCGCCGACCGTCTGGAGAGGGCCGGCCGGCCGGTCGTTCGTATTTCCAAGCGCCTGCCTTTGACCGACGGCTATTTCGCCGACGGCACCAATCTGATGGAAGCGGTGCATGGCCGTTACAGCCGCGTCGCCTTCCTCGAAGGCATCGGTTCGCTGCGCGGCCAGCACAATGCGCAGAATGCGCTGGCCGCCGTAGTCGCATGTCTGAAAGTCGGGCTCGAGCTCGGCGAGATCCAGGCCGGGCTGGAAAGCTTTCCCGGGCTTGCGCACCGCATGGAGCAGGTCGGCCGCAAGGACCATGTGCTGTTCGTCAACGATTCCAAGGCGACCAATGCCGACGCGGCCGCACCCGCGCTGTCGAGCTTCGCCAACCGCATCTACTGGATCGCCGGCGGCCTGCCGAAGGAAGGCGGCATCGAGCCGCTGCGCGGCTTCTTCCCGCGCATTGCCAAGGCCTATCTGATCGGCGAGGCGGCGCCCGCCTTCGCGGCGACGCTAGGCGAGGCAGTGCCATACGAGATATCGGGAACGCTTGCGGCGGCGGTCGAGCATGCCGCCCATGACGCGGCAAACGACACCGGCGGCGAAGCCGTGGTGTTGCTTTCGCCAGCCTGCGCCAGTTTCGACCAGTTCAAGAATTTCGAGGTTCGCGGCGAAGCCTTCAGGCAAGCTGCGACTGCTATTGATGGGGTCAAACCCATCGGAGGGCCACGTTGATGCAAAGCCGTCTCGACAAAAGTCCTGTTGCCACCTGGTGGTGGACGATCGATCGCTGGTTCCTGGCCGCGTTCCTGTCGCTCATGGGGCTAGGCATCATTTTGTCCTTCGCGGCCAGCCCCGCAGTGGCCGAGCGTATCGGCCTCGACAGCTTTCACTTCGCCACCAGGCAGGTCATCTTCACCATCCCGGCGCTCATCGTCATGCTTGCGGTGTCCTTCCTGGAGGCGCGGCAGATAAGGCGCATGTCGCTGGTGATGCTCTGCATCATGCTGGTGCTGATGGTGGCTGTGCTCTACATCGGCGTCGAGGTGAAGGGCGCGCGGCGCTGGGTGTCGCTCGCCGGGCTTTCCATCCAGCCTTCCGAATTCCTGAAACCCGCCTTCGTCATCATCTGCGCGTGGCTATTTGCCGAGCACAAGCGCCAGCCCGACATTCCCGGCAATCTGTTCGCCATGCTTTTGCTTGCGCTGGTCATCTCGCTTCTGGTGGCGCAGCCCGACCTCGGCCAGACCATGCTGGTGACCGGCACCTGGGGCGTGATGTTCTTCATGGCCGGCCTGCCGTGGCTGTGGATCGTGGCTCTCGGCATGGTCGGGGCAAGCGGCCTGTTCGCCGCCTATTCCGTGTTCCCGCATGTTGCCTTGCGCATCGACAAATTTCTGACCGGCGAAGGCGATACGTTCCAAGTCGACATGGGTCGCGAGGCGCTGATCAACGGCAGTTGGTTCGGTGTTGGGCCGGGCGAAGGAACCGTCAAGCGCATTGTTCCGGATGCTCATACCGACTTCGTCTTCTCGGTCGCGGGCGAGGAGTTCGGGCTGATCATGTGCTTCTTCATCATGTCGATCTTTGCCTTCATCGTGCTGCGCGGCTTGAGCATCGCGCTCAAGGAACACGATGATTTCACCCGCTATGCGGTCGGCGGCCTCGTCACCGTCTTCGGTCTGCAATCGGCCATCAACATGTGCGTGAACCTGCAGCTGATGCCGGCCAAGGGCATGACGCTGCCCTTCATCTCCTATGGCGGCTCCTCGCAGATCGCCATCGCCGTCTCGATGGGCATGGTGCTCGCATTGACGCGCAAGCGTCCGGAAAAGCGCAAGCAGATGGGCTTCGTCCTGTCGCAGCGCGCAATGCCGGCGGAATGAGGCAGGATGGCGAAGGGTGTCATACTGCTTGCGGCCGGTGGAACGGGCGGACATCTGTTTCCGGCCGAGGCGCTGGCGCATGAGTTGATCGACCGCGGCTGGAAGGTGCATCTTGCCACCGACCATCGCGCCGAGCGCTATTCCCGTCATTTCCCGGCAGCCGACATTCACACGATCCCCTCGGCCACGCTGGGTTCGAAGAACCCGGTCGCCATGCTCTCGGCCTTCTGGAAAATCTGGCAGGGCGTGCGGGAGACCAGCCGGGTGATCGCCAGGATCAAGCCGGAGGCGGTCGTCGGCTTCGGCGGCTATCCGACGCTGCCGCCGCTCTATGCGGCGACAAGGCGAAGAGTGCCGACGCTGATCCATGAGCAGAACGCCGTCATGGGCCGCGCCAACAAGGCGCTCGCCGGCCGCGTCGACGCGATAGCCGGCGGCTTCCTGCCGGAAGGGGCGAGCGCCGTCGGCGCAAAGACCGTGATCACCGGCAATCCGGTCAGGCCGCAGATACTCGAAGCAGCGAAGACGCAGTATCTGGCATCTAACGAGGGCGAACCGTTCCGCTTCCTGGTGTTTGGCGGCAGCCAGGGCGCGCAGTTCTTTTCCGATGCCGTGCCTGCGGCGATCGCGCTGCTGCCGCAAGACCTGCGCAAGCGGCTGGTGATCACCCAGCAGGCGCGCGCCGAGGATGTGGCGCGGGTGAAGGCGGCCTATGCCGATCTCGGCGTCGACGTCCAGGTTTCACCCTTCTTCACCGACATGGCGGCGCGCATCGGGGCGGCACATCTGGTGATGTCGCGTTCCGGGGCCTCGACGGTTTCGGAAATCGCTGTCATCGGGCGGCCAGCATTGCTGGTGCCTTATCCGCACGCCCTCGACCACGACCAGGCGGCGAATGCGGCAGCCCTTGCCGCCGCCGGCGGGGCAGAGCTCCATCCGCAGTCGACGCTGTCGGCGGAGCGGATCGCCGAACTCGTCGGCGGGCTGGTCAAGGACCCGAACCGGCTGGCGACCATGGCCGCAGCCGCCCGCTCGGCCGGGAAACCGAACGCGGCGCGGTTGCTCGCCGATCTGACAGAGGCTATTGCGTCCGGCAAAACGGTTTCGGACTACAGGAGGACGCGCCCATGAAGATGCCGCAGACGATCGGCCTTGTGCATTTCATCGGCATCGGCGGCATCGGCATGAGCGGCATCGCCGAGGTGCTGCACAATCTGGGCTACAAGGTGCAGGGATCCGACCAGGCCGACGGCGCCAATGTGCAGCGGCTGCGCGACAAGGGCATCGAATGCTTCGTCGGCCACAAGGCCGAGAATGTCGGCGATGCCGAAGTCGTGGTCGTTTCGACCGCGATCAAGAAGTCCAACCCCGAGCTCAAGGCCGCGCGCGAGAAGCTTTTGCCGATCGTGCGCCGGGCCGAGATGCTGGCCGAACTGATGCGTTTCCGCCAGGCGGTCGCCATCGGCGGCACGCATGGCAAGACGACGACCACCTCGATGGTGGCGACGCTGCTCGAGGCCGGCGGGCTCGACCCGACCGTCATCAATGGCGGCATCATCAACGCCTACGGCACCAATGCGCGCATGGGCGATGGCGAGTGGATGGTGGTCGAAGCCGACGAGAGCGACGGCACCTTCCTGAAACTGCCGGCCGACATCGCCGTCGTTACCAACATCGATCCCGAGCATCTCGACCACTATGGCAGCTTCGACAAGGTGCGCGAAGCGTTCCGTCAGTTCGTCGAGAACGTACCGTTCTACGGCTTCGGCGTGATGTGCACCGACCATCCGGAAGTGCAGGCGCTGGTCGGCCGTATCGAGGACCGGCGCGTCATCACCTATGGCGAGAACGCGCAGGCCGACGTGCGCTTCACCAATCATCGCATGCAAGGCGCGATTTCCGAATTCGATATCGTCATCCGCGATCGCAAGGGGCGGGGCACGACTTCGATAAATGACCTGCGCCTGCCGATGCCCGGCCGGCATAACGTCTCCAACGCGACGGCGGCGATCGCGGTGGCGCATGAGCTTGGCCTCTCGGCCGAGGCGATCAAAAAGGGCCTTTCGTCCTTCGCCGGCGTCAAGCGGCGTTTCACCCGTACGGGCTCGTGGAACGGCGTGGAGGTATTCGACGACTACGGCCACCACCCGGTCGAGATAGCGGCGGTGCTGAAGGCCGCGCGCAGCGCGACCAAGGGGCGGGTGATCGCCATTGCGCAGCCGCATCGTTTCACCCGGCTGCACGACCTCTTCGAGGAATTCTCGGTCTGCTTCAACGACGCCGACACGGTCATGGTGGCGCCGGTCTACGCGGCCGGCGAGGAACCCATCGAAGGCGTGACTTCAGATGCGTTGGTGTCGCGCATCCGCTCCGGCGGGCACCGCGACGCACGCTATATCGATGGCCAGGCAGCAATCGCGCCCGCCATTCGCGAGCTTGCCAAGCCCGGCGATTTCGTCGTCTTCCTCGGCGCCGGCAACATCACGCAATGGGCCTATTCGCTGCCCAAGGAACTTGGTGGGACGCCGTCATGATGCGCGGCCAGGACCTGATCGATAAATTCGGCGACAAGCTTTCCGGCCTGCGCGGCCGCATCACGCCGAACGGCGAGATGGACAAGATCACCTGGTTCCGGGCCGGTGGCCTGGCGGAGGCGCTGTTCCAGCCGGCCGACGAGGAAGACCTCGCCGCCTTCCTGCGCGCCGTGCCGGAAGAGATACCGGTCACTGTGGTCGGTGTCGGCTCCAACCTTCTGGTGCGCGACGGCGGCATTCTTGGTTTCGTCGTCAGGCTCTCGGCCAAGGGTTTTGGCGAGGCCGAGGCCACCGGGCCAACCACGATCAAGGCAGGAGCGGCGACGCCGGACAAGCGGGTCGCCGCGGTGGCTTACGAAGCCGGCATCGGCGGCTTCCATTTCTACCACGGCATTCCCGGCGCCATTGGCGGCGCGCTCAGGATGAATGCCGGGGCCAACGGCGTCGAAACGCGCGAGCGGGTCGTCGAGGTGAGGGCGCTGGACCGCAAGGGCAATCTCCATACGCTGAGCAACGCCGATATGGGCTATGCCTATCGCCATTCGTCGGCGCCCGCCGGACTGATCTTCACCTCGGCCATTTTCGAAGGGTTTGCGGAAGACAAGGCGGCGATCAAGACGGCGATGGATGCCGTGCAGAACCATCGCGAGACGGTGCAGCCAATCAGGGAGAAGACCGGCGGCTCGACCTTCAAGAATCCGGAAGGCACCTCGGCCTGGAAGGAAATCGACAAGGCGGGCTGCCGCGGGCTGATGATCGGCGGCGCGCAGATGTCGCCGATGCACTGCAACTTCATGATCAACACCGGCACGGCCACCGGCTACGACCTCGAATATCTCGGCGAAACGGTGCGGGCGCGCGTGCTCGAGAATTCCGGCATCCGGCTGCACTGGGAGATCAAGCGCCTCGGCAATTTCAGGCCTGGCCATGCGGTGCAAGAGTTTCTTGGCCAGCTTCTTTAGCTTGGGCTTAAGTTCATGTGATGCTTGAACTTCCAGCGATCTGAATCGGCCGCGAAACCGTTGCCTTAAAGACTCACAATTCACTTTTTGCGGCTGTTTTCGCGGAAAGTGAATCTCTCGGAATCATAGGTACTTGCCAGCGAATCAACTCTCTGATTCTCTGCTCTAAAGCGTTTCCTGATTTGAGTCGTTCGACGCGTTCAGCCGCGTTTTCCATCTGGGGGGGCAACCTGCCGGAAGACTCGGACTCAATGTACGGAAATGCGATGTGGGAATATCGGTTGCAGGCCCGGCGTGAGAGGGGATGACGGGAATGAAGAAGAAGCATGTGGCTGTCCTCCTGGGTGGATTCTCCTCGGAGCGGCCCGTGTCTCTGTCCTCGGGGAAGGCGTGTGCGGATGCGCTCGAGAGTGAAGGCTATCAGGTCACCCGTGTCGATGTTTCGCGCGATGTCGGGGCTGTGCTTGCCGAGCTCAAGCCCGATGTCGCCTTCAATGCGCTGCACGGTCCGTTCGGCGAGGACGGCACCATCCAGGGAATTCTCGAATATCTCGCAATTCCCTACACCCATTCGGGTGTGCTCGCTTCGGCGCTCGCCATGAACAAGGAACAGGCCAAGAAGATTGCCAAGGCGTCCGGCATTCCGGTCGCGGAATCGAAGGTGGTCAACCGCTTCGCCGTCCAGAACAAGCATCCGATGAAGCCGCCTTACGTGGTCAAGCCAGTCAATGAGGGGTCGAGCTTCGGCGTGGTCATCGTGCATGAGGGGCAGTCGCATCCGCCGCAGGTGATCGGCTCGACCGAATGGCAATATGGCGAGATCGTCATGGTCGAGCGCTACATCCATGGGCGCGAATTGACCTGCGCGGTGATGGGCGATGTGGCGCTTGGCGTCTGCGAGATCATCCCGACCGGGCATTCCTTCTACGATTACGATTCAAAATATGTTCCCGGCGGATCAAAACACGAAATCCCTGCTAAAATTTCACCGAATATTTACCAAAAAATACAGACACTGGCCCTCAAGGCTCATCTTGCCATTGGTTGTCGGGGCGTTTCCCGATCGGACTTCCGTTACGACGACCGTCACTCCGAAAACGGCGAGGTTGTCTGGCTCGAGGTCAACACTCAGCCGGGCATGACGCCGACGTCTTTGGTGCCTGAAATCGCCGCGCAAGCGGGACACTCGTTCGGCGATTTGTTGAGTTGGATGGTGGAGGACGCTTCGTGTCTGCGTTGAGGTGGGGACAGGGTCATGGTGGCGGTGCGGCTGGTTTCGCGCTGTTCGGCATCTCGCTGTCATTCGACCGTTTCGTGCTGCCGCGTCAGCTCCGTCGACCGATGCGCGTGCTGGCGCGCCTGTGCGGCGGCGAGTATGAGGCGCCGCGCTTTTCGGCGGCGATCCTTTCTGCCGCGCTGATCGCATCGAGCAGCGCCTATGGCGCCTATCTCGGCGGCTATGGCGACAGCATCGTGCAGGGCATCACGGCCCGCACCGGCTTTGCCGTCGACCAGATCAAGGTGGTCGGCAACCGCCAGACCTCCGAGATCGATGTGCTGGACCGGCTCGGCCTCGACGGCTGGACCTCGCTGATCGGCTTCGATGCCGAGGCCGCGCGCGAGCGCATCGCGACGCTGCCCTGGGTCGAGGGCGCGGCGGTGCGCAAGATCTACCCGCATACGCTGGAAGTGCGCATCGAGGAACGCGAGCCCTTCGCGCTCTGGCAGCAGGGCGCTTCGGTCTCGGTCATCGAGCGGTCGGGCGAGGTGATCGCGCCGTTCTCGGGCGGCAGGCAGGCGCTGCTTCCTCTGATCATCGGCGCGGGCGCGCCGGCGATGGCGCCGGCCTTTCTCGACAAGATCAAGCGCTATCCCGAGCTCGCGGCGCGGGTCAAAGGTTACATCCGTGTCGGCGAGCGGCGCTGGGACCTGAGGCTTGAGAACGGCATCACAGTCAAGCTGCCGGAAGACGACGAGGACCAGGCGATCGCCGAACTCGTCAAGATCGACCATGACAACGGGTTGCTGACGCGCGACATCGCCGCCGTCGACATGCGGCTCTCCGACCGGCTGGTCGTGGAGCTCTCGCCGGAAGCGGCGACGCAGCGCGAAGCCGCGCTCAGCGACAAGCCGAAGAACCTGGCCAAGCGCAAGGCGGAGACGAAGATATGAGCTGGCTTGGCGGCAGCGGTGACGCATCTTCGCGCCGGTCGGGCACGCTCACGGTGCTCGATATCGGCTCCAGCAAGGTTTGCTGCGTTGTGGCGAAGCTCAAGCCGAACGAGGACGGCAAGCTCCTGCGCGGACGCTCGCACCGCATCCAGGTGATCGGCATCGGCCACCAGAAATCGCAAGGCGTGAAGTCGGGCGTGGTGGTGGATCTCGACCGCGCCGAGCATGCCATCCGGCTTGCCGTTGATGCGGCCGAGCGCATGGCAGGGCTCACGGTCGACTCCCTCATCGTCAACATGACGGCCGGCCGGCTGAAGAGCGAAGCCTTCTCGGCGACGATCAATCTCGGCGGTCATCAGGTCGAGGAAGTCGACATCAAGCGCGTTCTCGCCGCCGGCGCCAAGCAGGCGCTGCGGGCCGAGCGCGAGGTGGTCCATTCGCTGCCGGTCGGCTTCTCGCTCGACGCCGAGCGCGGCATGCGCGATCCGCGCGGCATGGTGGGCGATGCGCTTGGCGTCGACATGCATGTGCTGACGGGCGACGCAGCACCGATGCGCAACCTCGAGCTTTGCATCAACCGCTCGCATCTGTCGGTCGAACGCATGGTGGCGACGCCCTATGCCAGCGGGCTTGCCTCGCTGGTCGATGACGAGCTCGAGATGGGCGCCGCCTGCATCGACATGGGCGGCGGCACGACGACCATTTCGGTCTTCGCGGAAGGCAAGTTCGTGCATGGCGACGCCATCGCCATCGGCGGCAACCATGTGACGCTCGATATGGCCAAGGGCCTGTCGACCTCGCTCGACGCCGCGGAGCGGCTGAAGGTGATGCATGGCTCGGCGCTGCCCGGCAGCGCCGACGACCGCGACCTCGTCTCGATCCAGCCGATCGGCGAGGAAGGCGATATACCGCTGCAGATCCCGCGTTCGGTGATGACGCGCATCATCCGCGCTCGCATCGACGAGACGCTGGAGCTTCTGCGCGACCGGCTGAACAGGTCCGGCTACGGCAATGCCGTCGGCAAGCGGGTCGTGCTCACCGGCGGCGCCAGCCAGCTCGCCGGCCTGCCGGAAGCGGCGCGCCGCATTCTCGGGCGCAATGTGCGTATCGGCCGGCCGCTCGGCGTCGCAGGCCTGCCGGAAGCGGCCAAGGGACCGGCGTTCTCGACCTCGGTCGGACTGATGATCTATCCGCAGATGGCGAGCTTCGAGAGCCATTCGGCGAAAGGACTTTCCGGTTTCAGGATGACCGGAACAGGCGGAAAACTGCATCGCATGAGTCAGTGGTTGAGAGACAGTTTTTAAATTTGACGGGGACAGCCCCATAGGCGGCCGCAGCGGCGAGGCGGCGGGAAAGGCAAAGGACGGAGACAATGACCATCAATCTGCAGAAGCCGGACATCACCGAGCTCAAGCCCCGCATCACCGTGTTCGGTGTCGGCGGCGGCGGCGGCAATGCCGTGAACAACATGATCACAGCCGGCCTGCGCGGCGTCGAGTTCGTGGTGGCGAACACCGACGCGCAGGCGCTGACGATGTCGAAGGCCGAGCGGCTGATCCAGCTCGGCGCGCATGTCACCGAAGGCCTCGGCGCCGGCTCGCAGCCGGAAGTCGGCCGCGCGGCGGCGGAAGAGTGCATCGACGAGATCATCGATCACCTCTCCAACACCCATATGTGCTTCGTCACCGCCGGCATGGGCGGCGGCACCGGCACGGGTGCTGCTCCGGTCGTTGCCCGCGCCGCGCGCGAGAAGGGCATCCTCACCGTCGGCGTCGTCACCAAGCCGTTCCATTTCGAGGGCCAGCGCCGCATGAAGACGGCCGACATGGGCATCGAGGAACTGCAGAAATGCGTCGACACGCTGATCGTCATCCCCAACCAGAACCTGTTCCGGCTGGCCAATGACAAGACCACCTTCGCCGACGCCTTCGCCATGGCCGACCAGGTGCTCTACTCAGGCGTTGCCTGCATCACCGACCTGATGGTCAAGGAAGGCCTGATCAATCTCGACTTCGCCGACGTCCGTTCGGTAATGCGCGAGATGGGCAAGGCGATGATGGGCACGGGCGAGGCTTCGGGCGAGGGCCGCGCGATGGCCGCCGCTGAAGCCGCCATCGCCAACCCGCTGCTCGACGAAACCTCGATGAAGGGCGCCAAGGGCCTGCTGATCTCGATCACCGGCGGCCGCGACCTGACCCTGTTCGAGGTGGACGAGGCAGCCACCCGCATACGGGAGGAGGTCGACCAGGACGCCAACATCATCCTGGGCGCCACCTTCGACGAGGAACTGGAAGGCGTGATCCGCGTGTCGGTCGTCGCCACCGGCATCGACAAGTCGGCGGCCGACATCGCGGCTGCGCCGATCTCGATCCGCGCGCCGCAGAAGCCGGCCGCCCGTCCGGCGGCGGCTCCGGTTGCCGAAATCCGCCCCGCTCCGGTTCAGCCGCAGGCCTACGAGCCGCGCGCGGTCGATCCGGTCGCGGAAGCGATCCAGCTTGCCGAGGCGAACGCCGCCGCCATGGCGCAGCCGCGCCCCGCGCCGGTCGACGATTTCCGGCCGCAGAGCAAGATCTTCCAGGCCCCGCCAGCCCAGCCGCAGCCGCAGCCCGTGGTGCCGCAGCAGGTCATGCAGCAGCCCGCGCCGCAGCGCGAGATGCCGCAGCCGGTGGCCGCGGCCCCGCAGCGCATGCCGCGCGTGGAAGACTTTCCGCCGGTGGTGAGGGCCGAGGTCGAAGCCAAGAGCCGGCCCGCGGACCACGAGAACAGCGGTCCGATGGGGCTGATCAAGCGGCTGACCAACGGCCTTACCCGCCGCGAGGAAGAGCCGGCCCGGCTGCAGCCGGCGCAGCCGCGCGAGCCGAAGCTGCGCCAGGCCGCGCCCGAGATGCGCCGTCTCGCCAGCCAGGACCCGCAGCTCTACGCGCCGCGCCGCGGCCAGCTCGACGACCAGGGCCGGCTGACACCGCAGGCCCGCACGGTCCAGGAAGACGACCAGCTGGAAATCCCGGCCTTCCTGCGCCGCCAGGCCAACTGATCGATACGGCGGCCGCCGATCGCGATGCGGCGGCCGCCGATCGTCGATACAGCGTAACGCTGATCGTTAACGATATATAACGGTTATTAACAGGCAGGCGAGAAACCGTCTGCCTGTTGCTTTTGTAAAATTGTTGAAAAACAACGGCTTATGAGCCGCTTTTGACAAAATCCCGCAGTTACACAGGGTAAGAAACCGTGATTTGGAGTCTCCAAGGCGGGCCATTATCTTCGCCACGGACTAAAGTCGGTTTGCCGGGATTCGGGGAGTAGCCCAGCCTGCCGATCACACAGAGCCGCACGCTCTTGCTTATTTTGCCGCATCCTATGCGAGCGCCAGGCCATCACCTGGCTGCAAGATACCCAAGGCCGATAGAGCGGACGCAGGCATTTGGGGCTATGGGGTTACTCTTGCACGACTATCAGACGACAGTGAAATCGCGCGCGATGCTGGCTGGCATCGGCGTCCATAGCGGCAAAACCGTCACCGTTCATTTCCTGCCGGCCGACGCCGATACGGGCATCGTCTTCCATCTTTCGAATGGCGGCCAGCCCCGCGAGTTCCGTGCCCTGGTCGCGGAAGTCGGCGCCACCGATCTTTGCACCATGCTCGGCGATCCGGCGGGCGAGCATATCGGCACTGTCGAGCATCTGATGGCGACGGTGTTCGGCCTCGGCATCGACAATCTCATTATCGAGATCGACGGTTCGGAAGTCCCGATACTCGACGGCAGCGCCACGGCTTTCGTCGAAGCCATCGACCAGGCCGGCATCGAGACGCTGGCGGTGAAGCGCCGCTATATCCGCATCGTCAAGCCGGTGCGCGTGGAAGCCGGCGCATCCTGGGCGGAATTCCGCCCCTATGACGGCACGCGATTCGAGGTCGAGATCGATTTCGAAAGCCCGGCGATCGGCCGCCAGCAATTCGCCTCCGACATCAATCCCGACATCTTCCGCCGCGACATCGCGCGGGCGCGGACCTTCGGTTTCATGAAGGATGTCGAACGGCTTTGGGCCGCCGGCTACGCGCTCGGCTCGTCGCTGGAAAACTCGCTGGTCATCGGCGACGACAACCGCGTCATCAATGTCGGCGGGCTGCGCTACCCCAATGAATTCGCCCGCCACAAGACGCTCGATGCGATGGGCGACCTGGCGCTGGCCGGCGCGCGCTTCATCGGCTGTTTCCGATCCTATCGCGGCGGCCACCGGATGAACGCGTCTGCGTTGCGCCGGCTGCTTTCCGACCACACGGCCTTCGAGATCGTCGAGACGAGGCGCCGCGAGCGCGGCCGCGTCGCCGAGATGATCGCCATCAGCCGGCCGGTCTACGCACCTTGGGTGATCTGATTTTTAACCGTTTTCTGGTTTTGTAGGGCGGCTTGTGTTGCATGATTGCATCACGAATCGCTGAAATTGCACAACCTCCGGCGTAGCGTCAGCCCGCCACAAAAATGTGCGATTGGCCGGACATAGCGTTGCCGGGCAAGGGGATAATGGTTTATGGCTTCGGCCCGGACCGAAACGACGCCGAAGGGGCGGAATCCAAACATGTTTTTTTCGCGAGTTGGTCAATCGGTAGCGCCGCGTCGGGGTGTTTTGCTGGCGCTGTCGGTGGTTGCTCCCGCGCTCGTGCTGTCGGCCTGCATGTCCTCCGAGAAGGATGTCAACCTGGCGACCTATGTCGACCAGACCGAACCGGCCGACGTTCTCTACAATCAGGGCCTGGCCAATATGAATGCCGGCCGCCTCGATGAGGCCAGCAAGAAGTTCGACGCCGTCGACCGCCAGCATCCCTATTCGGAATTCGCGCGCAAATCGATGGTGATGGGCGCTTTCGCCGATTATCGCGCCGGCAATTACGACGAGGCGATCGGAACCGCGAAACGCTATTTGACGCTTTATCCTTCGACCGACGACGCCGCCTACGCGCAATACATCATCGGCTTGAGCTACTACCGCCAGATCAAGGACGTCACGCAGGACCAGAAGGAAGCGCGCCAGACCATTCAGACCATGCAGGATCTGGTGACGCGCTGGCCGAACTCCGAATATGTCGCCGACGCCAAGGACAAGATCCGCTTCGCCAACGACCAGCTTGCCGGCAAGGAGATGCAGATCGGCCGCTATTATCTCGAGCGCCGCGAATACATCGCCGGCGTAAAGCGGTTCCGCACCGTGGTCGAAAACTATTCCAACACCCGCCATGTCGAGGAGGCGCTCGCGCGCCTGACCGAGTCCTATTATGCGATGGGCCTGACCTCGGAAGCGCAGACGGCCGCGGCGGTGCTTGGTCACAATTATCCGGACAGCCCGTGGTACAAGGATTCCTACAAGCTCCTGCAGAGCAACGGGCTTGAGCCGCGCGAAAATGCCGGATCGTGGATCTCCAAGGCCGGGAAACTGATCACCGGCGCCTGAAGCTTGCGATGCTGTCCAGACTGTCGATCCGCGATATCGTCCTGATCGAAAAGCTGGACATCGATTTCCTGCCTGGACTTTCGGTGCTGACCGGCGAAACCGGCGCCGGCAAATCCATCCTGCTCGACGCGTTGTCGCTGGCGCTCGGCGCGCGCGGGGATGCATCGCTCGTGCGCCACGGCGCCGCGCAAGGCCAGGTCATTGCCGTGTTCGACGTGCCGCGCAACCACCCGGCGCGTGCGCTGCTCGCCGACAACGACATCGAGGACGATGGCGACATCATCCTGCGCCGCGTGCAGACGGCCGACGGCCGCACGCGCGTCTTCGTTAACGACCAGCCTTCCAGCGTCACGCTGATGCGCGATGTCGGCCGCGCGCTGGTCGAGATCCACGGCCAGCATGACGAGCGTGCCCTGGTTGATCCCGGCGCGCATCGCGAATTGCTGGACAGTTTCGGTGGTCATCTGGGCGCCGCGCGCGGCGCGGGCGAGGCTTGGCGCTACTGGCGAAACTGCGAGCAGGAGCTTTCCCGGCATCGCGCCAGGGTCGAGGCTGCGGCGCGTGAGGCCGATTATCTGCGCGCTTCCGTCGCCGAGCTTGCAAAACTCGATCCGCAGCCGGGCGAGGAGACTGAGCTTGCAGAACTGCGCGCGACGATGATGCGCGTGGAAAAGATCGCCGCCGAGATCCATGATGCACAGGATGTTCTGTCGGGACCATCCTCGCCGCTGCCACAGCTTGCTAGCCTGCTGCGGCGGTTGCAGCGCAAGTCCAGCGAAGCGCCCGGGCTGCTCGACGACGTGGTGAAATCGCTCGACGAGGCGATGATCTCACTCGATGCGGCCCAATCCGGCGTGGAAGCTGCGCTTCGCGCCACCGAATATGATCCGGAGCGGCTGGAGAAGGCGGAGGAGCGGTTGTTTGCGCTGCGCGCCGCCTCGCGCAAGCACAATGTCGCGGTCGACGACCTGGCGCAGCTGCGCGACACGATGGTGGCCGATCTTGCCGATCTCGATGCCGGCGAGGAGCGGCTGCATGCGCTGGAAAAGCAGGCTGCCGCCGGACGCGAAGCCTACGACATTTCCGCCGCGCAGCTGTCATCGCTGCGCCATGCGGCGGCGGCGGGACTGACCAAAGCGGTGATGGCGGAGCTGCCGGCGCTCAAGCTCGAACGGGCCGAGTTCATCGTCGAGATGGAAAGCGATGCCGAAAACCGCATGGAAGAGGGCATCGACCAGGTCGAATTCTGGGTGCGGACCAATCCAGGCACCAGGCCGGGCCCGATGATGAAGGTCGCCTCGGGCGGCGAGCTTTCGCGCTTCCTTTTGGCGCTGAAGGTGGCGTTGGCCGATCGCGGCTCGGCGCCGACCCTGGTCTTCGACGAAATCGATACCGGCGTCGGCGGCGCGGTGGCAGACGCCATCGGCCAGCGGCTGGCGCGGCTGTCGAAGCGGGTGCAGGTGCTTTCGGTTACGCATGCGCCGCAGGTTGCGGCACGCGCCGCGACGCATTTCCTGATCTCGAAATCCGGCGGCAAGGACCGTGTCGCCACCGGGATCGCCGAAATGGACCGCGCCGCGCGCCAGGAAGAAATCGCGCGCATGCTGGCCGGCGCCGTCATCACCGATGAAGCGCGCGCCGCTGCCGAGAGGTTGCTGCGCGAGAACACTGCGGCAGCTTAAGATTTCCGGACGCTGGCAGGCTGAGTCAGCAGATGGCTGCATCCCGCTGTTCAGCAATGATTTCTTCGCAATCCGACTCCCTCGCAGCGAATCCTGATTTATAGTGGCCCGCCATAATTCGAGGACCGCGTTTCATGTCGGAAAAACCAGTCGAATCGCTGAGCGAAGGCGAGGCCGCGGAGGAGCTGAAGCGGCTCGCGGCGGAGATCGCCGATCACGACCGGCGCTATCACACCGAGGACGCGCCGACGATCTCGGACGCCGAATATGACGCGCTGGCAAGACGCAACCTCGCTATCGAAGAGCGCTTTCCCGATCTCGTACGCGAGGATTCGCCGTCGCGCCGGGTCGGCGCTCCGCCGGCAGAAGGCTTTGCCAAGGTGCGGCACGCGGTGCCGATGCTCAGCCTGGCCAAGGCCTATACCGATCAGGACGTCGCCGATTTCATCGAGCGCGGCCGGCGTTTCTTCGACCGCGACAAGGACCTCGACATCGCCTTCACGGCCGAGCCGAAGATCGACGGGCTGTCGGCTTCGCTGCGCTACGAGAACGGCGTGTTCGTGCAGGGCGCGACGCGCGGCGACGGCGCCGTCGGCGAGGATATCACCGCCAATCTGAAAACCATCGCCGACATTCCGAAGAAGTTGCAGGGTTCGGGCTGGCCGGAAATCATCGAGATCCGCGGCGAGGTGTACATGACTTATGCCGAATTCGAAGCGCTGAAACAGCGCTCGGCGGCTGTCGGCGGCCAGGATTACGTCAATCCGCGCAACACGGCGGCCGGCTCGCTGCGCCAGAAGGATCCGTCGGTCACCGCCAGCCGCAATCTGAAGTTCTTTGCCTATGCCTGGGGCTACACGACAGCGGACCCCGCGCCGACGCAGTTCGATTCCGTGCAGAAGTTCAAGGAATGGGGCTTCAAGGTCAGCCCGCTGATGGTGCGGGCGAAATCGATCGACGAACTTATCGCGCACTACCACCGGATCGAGGAGCAGCGCTCCTCGCTCGGCTACGACATAGACGGCGTCGTCTACAAGGTCGACCAGCTTGAGCTGCAGCGCCGCTGGGGTTTCGTGACCGGCGAGCCGCGCTGGGCGGTCGCCCACAAATTCCCCGCCGAGCAGGCGATGACGACGGTCGAGAGGATCGACATCCAGGTCGGCCGCACCGGCACGCTGGCCCCGGTGGCGCGGCTTGCGCCGGTCACGGTCGGGGGCGTGGTGGTCGAGAACGTCACGCTGCACAACGAAGACTACATCAAAGGCTTCGACAGCAACGGCCAGCCCATCCGGGACGGCATCGACGTGCGCATCGGCGACACGGTGGTGATCCAGCGGGCAGGGGATGTCATCCCGCAGATCGTCAGCGTCGTCATCGACAAGCGGCCGGCCAATGCCGTGCCTTACGAATTCCCGCATACCTGCCCGGTCTGCGGCTCGCCGGCGACGCGCGAGATCAACGAGAAGACGGGCAAGGAGGATTCGCGGCGGCGCTGCACCGGTGAACTGATCTGCGCCGCGCAGGCGGTCGAAGGACTGCGCCACTTCGTGTCGCGCGGTGCGCTCGATATCGAAGGCCTCGGCGCGGAGAACATCGACCTATTCTTCAATTCGGGGCTGGTGAAGACCGCCGCCGATATCTTCACGCTGAAGGATCGCCGCCCGGCCGTCACCAAGGCGCTGGCGGGCCGGCGCGAAGAGCAGGCGAGGCTGCGCGAGGAAGCCTCGGGCAAGGCGCGCAAGAACGTGCGCAGCGTCGAGGAGCGCAACTATGAAGGCCTCGACAAATTGTTCGCCGCCATCGACGCGCGCCGCGAACCGGAGCTCGACCGCTTCATCTTCGCGCTCGGCATCCGCCATATCGGCGAGACGACGGCCGCCGTGCTTGCCCGCCAGTTCTCGACCATCGAGGAACTGATCCGCATCGGCAAGGAAACGGCCAAAGCGGAGGATCCGCACAGCGTCTTCCCATCGATCAACGGCATCGGCGACACGGTGATCAACGCGTTGCGTGACTTCTTCGGCAATGAGCGCAATGACGACGTGCTGGACGCCTTGCTCGCGCAGGTTCATCCGAAACCCTATGTCGTGGAAATCTCAGCCGGCAGCGAAGTCTCCGGCAAGACGGTTGTGTTCACCGGCTCGCTGGAAAAGATGACGCGTTCGGAAGCCAAGGCGATGGCGGAGCGGCTCGGCGCCAAGGTGGCGGGCTCGGTTTCGGCCAAGACCGACCTTGTGGTGGCGGGTCCGGGCGCCGGCGCGAAGCTGAAAGTTGCGAGCGATCTCGGCATCGAGGTGATCGACGAGGATACCTGGCTGCAGCGCATCGGCAGGGGCGGCTGATGGCGGGCGCGTTCAAGGGGTTCGGGCAGAAGGCCATTCCGTTCCTGAAGGCGCTCGACTTCCACCAGAGCCGCGAGTGGTTCCAGGAGAACCGCGACCTCTTCGACAGCGAGTTGCATGGGCCGTTCTGCGATCTCGTCGAGACGCTCACAGAGCGTTTCGAAGCGGCCAAGCTCGGCTTGCGCGGCGACCGCAAGAGGTCGCTTTTCCGCATCAATCGCGACGTACGCTTCTCAAAGGACAAGCGACCCTACAACCGGCATCTGTCTGCGATCCTGTCGCCCGACGGCACCAAGATGGACCAGGGCGTCTTCTATGTGCATATCGGACTTGAGCGCTGCTTTGCCGGTGTCGCCTGGTGGCAGCCGGCGCCTGAACTGCTGCAGGCGATGCGCAAAGCGATCGTGACCAGGCCGGCCGCGTTCCGCGCCATGGTCGCATCGCTCAAGAAGGCCGGCCTGGAGCTCGATGCAGAAGACCGCCTAAAGCGGGCGCCGCGCGGTTTCGAGGATGTCAGTGACGAGGATCTCGCCCAGGCGGTGCGGAGCCGGCATTTCGTGGTCCGGCACGACATCGATCCGGCGACGATCCATTCGCCGGCGCTGATCGATGATCTCGTCGACTTCACGCTTGGCGCCAAGCCGCTGCTCGACTGGGGCAGGGCGATCCAGGGGACGGCCGTCAAGGCCTAACCCCCGCGATCAGTTCCGCTGATCGCTGGGTCAAGCGAATTGGTGTGACATTGGAGACGACGCTCCCTAAATGAAGCCGCTCTTAAAGCGCGTCGCGCTGAACGAATCCAGGCGACGCGCTTTAGTCTTTTTGTTGATGCAGTTCGTTGTCCCAGAACCGCTGCGCACTTCTGGGCGACATGCACGAGGAGCGGCGCATGGCAGCGGAAGCAATCTCTGAGAGCGGGACCGGCAGCGATTTCTGGGACGGCGTGCGGCTTTCGATGCCGGTCGTCGTCGCCTCGGCGCCGTTCGCGATCCTGTTCGGCGCGATCGCTGTCGACAATGGTTTCTCGGTGATCGAGGCGTTCCTGATGAGCGCCATGATCTACGGCGGCGCGAGCCAGATGGTCGGCATCGAGCTGTTCGGCCAGCATGTCGCGCCGTGGTTGATCGTGCTGTCGATCTTCGCGGTAAATTTCCGCCATGTGCTTTATTCGGCCGGCATCGGCAGGCGCATCGCGCATTGGCCGCTGCTGCAGCAGGCCGCCGGCTATTTCATCCTGACCGACCCGCAATTCGCCATCGCCGAGGCAAGGGCCGAGTCCGGCCGTCCCGTCGGCTTCGTCTGGTACCTGGGGCTCGGCTTGCCGGTCTATGTGTTCTGGGTGATCGAAAGCGGATTGGGCGCGGTGTTCGGCAAGATGATCCCCGACACGCATGCGCTGGGCATCGATTTCCTTTTGCCGATTTATTTCCTCGGCCTGGTGCTTGGCTTCCGCAAGCGGCCGCTCTGGGGCCCTGTCGTCGCGGCCAGCGCCGTCGCCTCGATCATCGCTTATCGAACCGTCGGCTCGCCCTGGCATGTCTCGATCGGCGCGGTCGCCGGCATCCTCCTGGCGGTGATCCTGCCGCCGCATCACAGCGGCGTGGGCAAGCGGCCATGAGCACGACCTTCTGGATCATCCTTGCCGGCGCCGTCGCCACCTATCTGACCCGGGTCGGCGGCCACCTCGTCATCTCGCGCTTCGAGACGATCCATCCGCGCGTCGAGGCCGGCCTCAACGCCGTGCCGGCCGCCGTGCTGACGACGCTCGTCGCGCCGGAACTGCTGCATGCCGGACCGGCCGAATGGGCGGCGCTGATCGTCACTGTGCTGGTATCGCTGCGCAGCGGCCTGATGGCGATATTTTTGGCTGGCGCGGCGGTGCTGATCGTCGCGCGCCAATTCGTTGGGTAGGGCCTCTGCCAGCGCGATCGTTTCGGATCGTCGGCGCTGCCTCTCATTGCCCTGCCCATCCTTCGCTGCGGCTACGGAGGGTGAACCGGGCATTTCTCCTCGTGAACGGGGAAAAAGATGCTTATCTCAGATCTTGGCATCGTGCGGCAGCGGCGCTGTAGCTTTTTCCAGCCAGGCCAGCGTTTCGCCGTCGACCATCGGGCCGATCTCGGTCAGCACCCGGGCATGATAGCGGTCGAGCCACTGCAACTCGTCCCGGTGCAGCAGATCGGTGCGGATGAGCCGCTTGTCGATCGGCGCCAGCGTCAGCGTTTCGAAGCCGTGCATCGCGATGTCGCCGCCTTCGATCTGCTCCGCCGGCGTGACCAGGATCAGGTTCTCGATGCGGATGCCGTAGGCGCCTTCCTTGTAATAGCCCGGCTCGTTGGACAGCATCATGCCGGCCAGCAGCTTTTCGGTGCCGGTACGGGCGATGCGCTGCGGCCCTTCATGCACGGCAAGGTAGGAGCCGACGCCGTGGCCGGTTCCGTGGGCGAAGTCGCAGCCATGCTTCCATAGCGCCACGCGGGCAACGGCGTCGATCTCCGAACCGCGCGTGCCGGCGGGGAAACGCAGCGTCGAGATGGCGATCATGCCCTTCAGCACCAGGGTGAAGCGCTCGCGCATCTCCTCGGTCGGCTGGCCGATCGGCACGGTGCGGGTGATGTCGGTCGTGCCGTCCTGATACTGCCCGCCGGAATCGAGCAGGAACAGCTCGCCGCTCTCAAGCTTGCGGCTGGTGGCGCGCGATACGCGGTAGTGCATGATCGCGCCGTTCGGGCCCGCGCCGGAAATCGTGTCGAAGGAGACGTCGCGCAGCGGCATCTGCGTTTCTTCTCCGGTCTGGCGGCGCACCTCCTCAAGCTTGGTGACGACGACGATTTCGTCCAGCGTGCCGGGCTTCTGGCGATCGAGCCAGCACAGCAGCCTAGCGACCGCGGCACCGTCGCGGCGATGCGCCGCGCGGCTGCCGGCGATCTCGGCCTGGTTCTTGGTCGCGCGCGGAATACGCGCCGGGTCGGCGGCCAGGATGACCGCGCCGCCATTGCCCTCGACCAGCATGCGGAGCTTCTCCGCCGCCAGAACCGGATCCAGCGCGATTTTCGCGCCGCCCTTGGCGAGCTCAATGATCGCGGCTTCGAATTCACCTGGATCATGCAGGTCGGCGAGCTGGGTGAGATAGGCCGCGACCTGGCGCGGGAATTTGCGTTGGTCCATGAACAGCTGATGCTTGCCGTCGGCGGCGAGGATGGCAAAGCCGAGCGCCAGCGGCGTATGCGGCACGTCGCCGCCACGGATGTTGAAGGCCCAGGCAATCGAGGAAGGATCGGTCAGCACCGCATGGGTGGCGCCATCCTTTTCGATCGCGCCTGCCAGCCGCTTGAGCTTGTCCTTCGCCAGCTCTCCGGCAAGATTTTGCGGATGGATCTCGACGGGCGCGCGCGGCGGTTCCGGCTGGTCCTTCCAGATGATGTCGATGGGATTCTTGTCGAGCGGCACCAATGTCGCGCCGGATTGCTCGGCCGATGCCTTCAGCGCCTTGATCTCACCGATCGTGTGCAGCCAGGGGTCGAAGCCGAGCCTTGCGCCCTTGCCGAGATTGTCCTTGATCCAGGAGGCTGGCGGATTGTCGATGAGGCTTTCGACGGCGAAGATCGAAAGATCGACCTCGCTCCGCACCTGCAGCGTGTAGCGGCCATCGACGAAGATGAAGGCGCGGTCACGCAGCACGAACGCGACCCCGGCCGAACCGGAAAAGCCGGTTAGCCACTTCAGCCGCGCCGAGCGGTCGGCGACATATTCGCCCTGGTGCTCGTCCGCGCGCGGCACCATGAAGCCATCCAGGCCATTCTCGGCCAGCCATTGCCGCAGCAGCGCCACACGCGGCTTGCCGACGGCCGGATCACCAGCGGAATCAAAGGTCTGGAACATTTCTGGCTCCCTCGAATGGCTTGCGGCGACCGTAGCGCATGATCTTGAAAACCGGAATCGATTTCGGCAGGGCCAGATCGGCTGGATGCAATCCGGCCTCAGCGCTTGAGGTGGATGGTCACCCAGCCCTCGCGATGCAAGGTACGCACGTAGCGGAAGGCTTGGCCGACATAGGCCGAGATCACCGCGTCGCGCTGGCGGTCGAGGATGCCGGAGAGCACCAGCGAGCCGCCGAGCCTGATGTGTTTGGCCATTTCGGGCGCCAGCCGCATCAGCGGCCGGGCCAGGATGTTGGCGACGATGAGGTCGAAAGGCGCGCGCCTGGCGAAGATCGGATGATGGAAGCCGGGCGCCGTCACCGTCTCGACCAACGCCTTGACGTGGTTGAGGCGGGCATTGGCGGCGGCGACGCGGACGGCGACCGGATCGATGTCGGTCGCCAGCACCGGGATATGCGCGAGCTTGGCCAGCGCAATCGCGAGCACCGCGCTGCCGGTGCCGAGGTCGAGCGCATTGCGCGGCCGCTCGCGCAGCACCACCTGTTCCAGCACTTCGAGGCAGCCGGCAGTGGTGCCGTGATGGCCGGTGCCGAATGCCAGACCCGCCTCGATCTCGATAGCGAGATCGCCGCTGCGGCGCTTGGCCCGGTCGTGCGAGCCGTGGACGAAGAAGCGGCCGGCGCGGACCGGCTTCAGGCCTTCCAGCGAGCGCGATACCCAGTCCACGTCGGGAAGGACCTCGCGCTCGACAAGCTTCGGCAGGCCGAGACCGGCGAGGATATCCCTGACCCGCGCCTCGACGGGATCGACCTCGCCATCGGCATAGAGCGACACTTCGTGGATATCTTTTTCCTCGTCGAGCTCCAGCACGGCGATCGGCAGGCCGTCATCCTCGAACGCTGCGTCCAGCGCCGCGAAGATGCGGTCGGCCTCGAGCTTGTTGGCGGTAAGATGGAGTCTGGTTTGCCCCATCAGAAAGATTCTTGTCCGAACATGATCTTTTCCGAAAATCGGTTCCCACTTTTTGCGTTCGCTGACCTTCGGTTCGGGATCATGTTTGGCCGCCGGCAGCCAGCCGCTTCAGCTTGGCTATCGCGGTGTCGGCGCTCTCGCCATAGGCGATGGTGCCGGCGAAATCGCCCTTGGCATTGAGCAGCAGCACCGAGGCCGTGTGGTCCATCGTGTAGTCGCCGTCGCCGGTGTCGACCTTCTTCCAGTAGATGCCGAAGGCCTTGGCCATGGCGTGCACCTTGTCCGGATCGCCGGTGATGCCGGTGATGCGGTCGGAGAAGTTGCTGACATAGGTGTTCATTGTCTCCGGCGTGTCGCGCTCCGGATCGACGGTGACGAAATAGGCGTTGAGGTTCTTGCCGCTGTCGCCCATCGTCTTCAGCCAGCCGGCCAGCTCGAACAAGGTCGTCGGGCAGACTTCCGGGCAGTGGGTGAAGCCGAAGAACACCACGCTGGGGTGGCCCCTGAAGGTGGATTCGGTGATCGGCGCGCCTTTCTGGTCGACCAGCGTGAAGGGCGCGCCGAAGGGCGCGCCGCCATAATGGCCCCGGTACCAGTCGAATGTCAGCCAGCCGATGCCCGCCGCCATCAGGACGAGAATGCCGATCAGGATGGAACGCATCATCAGTGAATGTCCGTCGCCATTGCTTTGGCCAGATGCCAGTTTGGCGACAGTCTTAACGGGTCGGCGCCGGGCGCGCAAAGATGTCGCGTTGCCGCAAGCGGCCAGGCAGGCCGATCGGCTTGCAAACGCCACGATCCTGTCCCACCTGACATCGGCAAACCTGAACCGAGGAGGCTTCCTTGCGAAAACTGATCGGCTTGTTCGCCGCCTGTCTTGCCCTGAGCGCCGGCGCGGCCATGGCTGACGAAGTGGGTAAAGTGGGTGTGGACTGGGTCGGCAACGACATCATGGTCGACGCTATCAAGGATCCGAAGGTCGACGGCGTCACTTGCCATGTCGCCTATTTCGACCGCAGCATCATCGACCGGCTGCACAAAGGCAACTGGTTCGAGGACCCCTCCGATTCCTCGATCTCCTGCCGCCAGACCGGGCCGATCACCATCGGCGACATCGACATGGGCGAGGGCGGCGAGGAGGTGTTCAAGCAAGGCCTCAGCCTGATCTGGAAGAAGCAGGTGGTGAACCGCATCTACGACAAGAAGAACGAGACGCTGATCTATCTGTCGCATTCGCGCCAGGTGCAGAACGGCTCGGCGAAGATGTCGGTCACGACCGTGCCGCTTTACGGCCAGAACGTGGTGTGGGCCAAAGGCAAGCCGCAATAGGCTCCGACAGGCTTGCCGGGGACAGGTCACGCTTGCGGGCAATCCCCCGCCGGCGTAAAGCCGCTTCATGGATCGTCCTGAAAACCTCATCCTCAAGGACGCCGAGCCGCGCATCCATCCGACCGCGGAACTGAAGGGATGCAAGCTCGGCCGCTATGCCTCGATCGGCGAGCGGGTGATCCTGCGCGAGGTGAGCGTCGGCGACTTTTCCTATTTCGAACGCCATTGCGAGGCGATCTACACGACGATCGGCAAATTCTGCTCGGTCGCCGCCAACAGCCGCATCAATGCGCTCGAGCATCCGATCGAGCGGCTGACGCAGCACAAGGTCAGCTACCGGCCGAACGAGTATTTCCGCTGGCTGGGCGTCGACACCGAATTTCGTGCGCGCCGGCAGGCAAAATCGGTCAGTGTCGGCCACGATGTCTGGATCGGCCATGGCGCGGTCATCATGCCGGGCGTCGCGATCGGCAACGGCGCCGTCATCGGCGCCAATGCCGTGGTGACGCATGACGTCGCGCCCTACACGATGGTCGCAGGCGTTCCGGCAAGGCCGCTGCGCGCGCGGTTCTCCGCCGCAGTCGCGGCGCGCATCGAAGCCCTCGCCTGGTGGGACTGGGCGCCCGAGAAACTGGCGAGCGCAATCCCCGACATGCAGGCCATGCCGATCGAAGCCTTTCTCGACCGATGGGAAGAAACGCTCATTGACACGGGCAGAACGCCGTCGAGCACATGACCGGCGCTGTCTGACCGATCCCTTCCACTCTCGCAAATAAACGCCCCTTCCGCCATGCGGGGGTGGCGCAGCGGAAGGGGCTGGAGGTAAACCGCCGTGAAGCGGAAGGAACAGGCTTTCGGCCTGCACCGGCACTATTGCAAACAAACGGATAAGGTGTTTTTTCGCGAAACTGCGCTTTCTGCGTGTAGCCGATTGCGTGCACATGTCGGCACGAAAATTCGATCCCGCGGAACCGGAGCGGGCGGCAGCCTGTTTCTTCGCAAATGCCAGCACATCCACGGTTCGAGGGACTTGCATGATCGAGAAAGTTTTTACGCGGATAGCCAACCAGGTGGCACATCTGGCGGGCCTGCCGCCCACCTTCGCCATCTGTGTGGCGATCGTGGTTGTATGGGCGTTGAGTGGACCGCTCTTCGGATTCTCGGATACCTGGCAACTGGTCATCAACACCGGCACCACCATCATCACCTTCCTGATGGTGTTCCTGATCCAGAACACGCAAAATCGCGACGGCGCTGCGATCCAGGCCAAGCTGGACGAACTGATCAGGGTCAGCCGCGCCCATAATCATTTCATCGGCATCGAACACCTGACGGAATCCGAGGTCGAGGAGATCCGCTCGAAATGCGAGGCGGCGGCAAAACGGCATGACAGCGAGATCGCCGAAAAGGCAGCCAAGAAGGCGGTCGCCGGAAAGAACGGTACCAAGCATGCGCCGAAGACCGCCGGCGCGGCCACAAAGAAGACCGCGGCCGGGAAGAACGCCTCCAAGAAGAAAGCCGCGGCTTGAGAGGGCCGTCAGCGGTTCATGAAGGCCGCGAAGGCATCCTTGTGATCGGGATGCCAGCGCGACAGGGCAGGGCGGTTTTCGATGATGTCTCCCATCGCCCAGGCCATCCGCTTTTCGTCGATCGGCCGCGTCACTTCGTTGTCGGGGCACAGTATGTAGAAGTCGTCGTCCATCAGGGATGTCAGCATGAAGTCGATCACCTGCTCGCCGGTCCAGGCGCCGGCAGGCTTTTCCGTCGCGCCTTCGGTCAGGCCGGTATAGGTGAAACCGGGGATCAGCAGATGCGCCGACACTTTCGCGCCAGGCTCGTTGCGCAGCGCATGCGCCAGCCCTTCGGTAAAAGTCTTCACGCCGGCCTTGGAGACGTTGTAGGCGAGATTGCCGGGCGGCGTGGTGATGCCCTGCTTGGAGCCGGTGTTGATGATGAGACCCGGCCTTCCGGCGGCAAGCATGCGCGGGGCGAAGGCCTCGACGCCGTGCACGACGCCCCAGAAATTGATGTCCAGCAGCCGCTTCCAAGCGTCGCGGTTCTCCCAGGGCTTGCCCGGATTGTTGCCGACGCCGGCATTGTTCATCAGCACCGACACCGCACCGAAGGCGCCGTAAGCGAGGTCCGCCAGCCGATCGACTTCTTCCGCCTTGGAAACATCTGTCGGGATTGGGAGGACGGCATCCTCGCCGGCGATCGCGGCAACCGCCTGCTTCGCCTGGTCGAGGCGCATGCCGCCGATGTCGGCAAGCACCACTTTCATGCCCATCGCCGCGTACCGTTTCGCGGCGGCAAGGCCGATGCCGCTGGCGCCGCCGGTGATGACGGCGACATTGCCAGCGGCGAAAGCGGGCAGTGCGGTCTGGATTTCGGTGTCGCTGGTCATGATTTCCATCCTTGTTCGGTCAGGGTCGAACTTAACGCCGGGCGCGGCCGAGGCAAGGCTGGTTCGTCCGCCCACCGCGACAGCCGCAACGAGACGGTGATGGCCGCAATGGGTTGACGGCGACAGCCGCAACGGGTTGACCATGGCGGCGCCTGCCGCGCATGTTGTCCTGAAAAGGAGTTCGACATTTGAGCGACTGGATCGAAATTCTGAAGGAGCAAACCGCCGACGGCGATCAGATGAGTCGCGAGGTGCCGGAGATGCTTGCCAATCCCGACATCAGCGAGGCGCAGGTGAAAACACTGTTTGCGGCGCTGGAGAAGCAGGCGGATTTCGCCGAGAAGCTGCGGCTGGCGCTGGAGAAGTTCGGCCACGACTTCCCGATCATCAAGGCAGCCGAGCGCCTGGAGGAACGCTATGCCGACCTTGCCGCCTCAGTGGCGGAAAAGCTGAAGGCGATGCGGAAGTAAATTCTATTTTTCGATCAGTCTCTCGAAGCGTTTATCGGGTACAAACCAGATGGTCGCTACAAGCACGTAGATCGCCACGCTGATCCACTGGTTGATGAAGCTGAGCAGGACTGCGGCGATGTAGAGCGTCAGCGAGATCTTGCCCTTCCTGTCCCGCCCGATAGCTTTGGCAAAAGTCGTGTCGGCGCCGTGCAGATGGCGCAGCTTCACGACCAGGATGGTGTAGGCGACGGCGCAGAGGGCGAGATCCACGCCATACACGGCGACCGGCGCAGGCGCGAAGTGGTTCTCTCCCATGAATGCGGTGGTCACCGGCATCAGCGACAGCCAGAACAAGAGGTTCAGATTGGCCCACAGCACGCGTCCATCGACGCGCTGCACGGTGTGGAACATGTTGTGCAGATTGTTCCAGTAGATGCCGACATTGATGAAGGACAGCACATAGCAGAAGAAGACCGGCCACAGCGGCACAAGCGTTGAGAAATCCTCGCCTTGCGGCACTTTCAGCTCCAGCACCATGATGGTGATGATGATGGCGACGACGCCATCGGTGAATGCCTCGACCCGTCCCTTCCCCATGGTTCCTCCTCGTCGGCTGACAAAGCTACGCGAGGATTTCGCCCAAGACCATCCTGTCAGGATTGTCAGCAGGGCGTCCGGTAGCTGGAACAGCGCCATTATATAGGCGTTGGGCTTGCAACCCTGGAGATCGCCATGACCAGCTACGCTCAAACCATGACGCGTGACCATGAGCTTGGCGGGGGCGCCGCGATGACCGCCGTCGCCGCCATGATCGCAGCACTTTTTGCCGGCAGCACCGCGCTGACCCCGCTTTACGTGATCTACAAGCAAGCCTTCGGCTTCTCGCAGGTCACGCTGACGCTGGTCTATGCCGTCTACGTCGTCGGCAATCTGGCGGCGCTGCTGTTTTTCGGCCGGGTGTCCGATGTCGTCGGCCGCCGCCCTGCCGCGCTCGCCGCGATGGGTGTTGCCGTGGTCAGCGCGCTGTTTTTCCTCTTCGCCAAAAACCTCGCCTGGCTCGACATTGCCCGCATTCTGAGCGGCCTCGGCATCGGCGTCGGCGCGGGGGCGGGCACCGCCTGGCTTGCCGAGCTGATCGAAGGCAAGGACAAGTCGCGCGCCGCCGTCATCGCCACCAGCACCAACTTCATCGGTCTCGGGGTCGGCGCGCTCATGGCAGGGCTGCTCGCCCAATATGCGCCTTGGCCGCTCAGGCTGACATTTGCGGTCTATCTGGCGCTGCTTGCGCTGGTCACCGTGCTGATCTGGCGCACGCAGGAGACGGTCTCCAATCGCGGACGCTTCTCGGACGTCTCGCTGCGGCCGAGGCTCTCGGTGCCCGACAATATCCGCGCGCAATTCGTGGCCCCTGCCGTGACCGGCTTCGGCGCGATGGCGTTGGTCGGTCTCTACGCGGCGCTGGCGCCCAGCATCCTGGCACAGCAGCTGCATGTCGCCAATCACGCCGAGGCCGGTGGCCTGTTCTTCGAGCTGTCGATCGTCGCAGCAGTGACCATTGTCGGCACCGCATGGCTGTCCGCCCGCTCCACCATGCTTGCGGCGCTGGCGCTGATGATCCCGGCCGTGGCGTTGGTCGTCGCCGCGCAGGTCTATGCTTCGATGGCGCTGATGATCGCCGCGACGGCGGTCTGCGGCGCAGCGGCGGCGCTCGGCTATCGCGGTGGGTTGCAGGTGGTGAATCAGATCGCGCCGGCCGACCGCCGCGCCGAGATGGTCTCGGCCTTCTTCATCTGCTGTTTCTGCGGCAACGCACTGCCGGTGATCGGCATCGGCGTCTTGTCGAGCTTGGCCAACGCCACTGTGGCAAGCCTGGCCTTTGCCGGCATGATCGTCGTCTTCTCCTTGGTAGCGCTTGGCTTCGGCGCCAAATACGCGCGGTAGGAGTATTCACCCTTTTCCGTCGTTACGGATTTAGCCGTTCGGCGTCTCCGGCAGGAGCTGCGCGCGCTGGCGGGGCACGCCGAGGCCGGTGTCGGGCGGCTCGCCGGCCGCCGGCCGGTCCTCGATCATATGCATCGTGCGCCAGCGGCCGAAACGGTAATAGGCGGCGGCGAGCACCAGCGAGGCGATCGAGCCCGCCGGAAAGCTCCACCACAGCGCCTCCTGGCCGATGACGCTGCGCATGGAATAGGCAAAGCCGGTGCGAATGATCAACACCGAGATGATCAGGATGATGAGCGGCGGCATGACGGCGCCGGTGGCGCGCACCGTGGCGAAGAGCACGATCGTGATGCCGAACAGGATGAACGACCAGGACGCCACCCTGTTGATATGAGCGGCAATATCGATCGCGGTGCTGTCGTTGCTGAGGAAAAGGCCGAGCACGGCGCGGTCGAAGACGAAAAGCAGCGCCACCAGCGCGCCGGTCAGCACCAGGTTGAAGCCGATGCCTGAGGCCGCGACCTTGCCGATGCGGTCCCAGCGCCCGGCGCCGACATTCTGCGCGGCCATCGAGGAGACGGCGGCGCCGATCGCGAGAGCCGGCATCTGGATATAGGTCCAGAGCTGCGCGGCGATGCCGTAAGCGGCCGCAACCTGCGATCCATAGGAGTTGACGATGCCCATCACGGTGAGCGCGGCGGCCGAGATGACGATCATCTGCAGGCCCATCGGGATGCCCTTGAAGACGACGATGCGCAGCAGCGCCGGATCCGGCCGAAGCAAGGCGAGATCGCTGCCCGCCAGCCGCAGCGGGTGTTTGCGCACATAAAGCACGATCAGGATGGCAATCACGCTGACCGTCTGGCCTATCAGCGTCGATGTCGCCGAGCCGGCGATGCCGAGCTCGGGGAAGGGGCCGATACCGCGGATCAGCAGCGGATTGAGCACGACGTCGAGCACGACCGCCAGCGCCATGAAGACGAACGGGGTCCGCGAGTCGCCGGCGCCGCGCAGCACGGTCATGACGAAGGATAAAAGGTTCATCATCGGCACGGCGACGAAGATGATGCGCAAATAGGCGCGCGCCAAAGGCAAGGCATCGCCCGGCGTGCCGAGCCCGGTCAGGATGGCGTCGACCCAGATCCAGCCGCAGACGGCGAACACGACCGAGACGAGGAAGAAGAAGGTGGCGCTGGTGCCGACAATGCGCTTCGCCTCGGGCAGGTCGCGGGCGCCGACCGATTGCGCCACCAGGATGGTCGCCGCCATGCCGATGCCGAAGACGGTGCCGAGGATGAGGAACAGCACCAGATTGGCGTTGGAGGTCGCCGTCAGCGCGGCCTCGCCGAGGAAGCGGCCGACCCAGACCGCATTGATGGAACCGTTGAGCGACTGCAGCACGTTGGAGCCCAGCACGGGCAGGGCGAACAACAGCAGCGTGCGCGGGATAGGGCCGCTGGTCAGGTCGTGAGTCCGCCGGCGGGCGGGCTTTTCGTCATCCATGGCAGCACCGAAAATGAATCAGGCCCGCGATGCTATCGCAGGCCTGATGCTCATGCATCCCTTCCGCGCTCGGCCGCATGCCGCTCGGGCATATGACCGAAGCAGAACTAGTTCGCGGCGAGGCTGTTCCCAGACAGTCCGGGCAGGGTGACCTGATAGACCAGGAATGTGGTGTCGACATCGGCGCCGTCGTCGGCCTTGTACGAAGCGCCGACCTGGAACCCATCCTGAGTCAGGAAATCGTTGTCGTTGGCGACGAACAGGAAATAGTCGTCGGGCAGCTTCGGATCGAGCCCGGAAACCAGCGACATTGCTTCCCACTTCTCCGACAGGTTGTTCCTGTCGTTCGGCGCGCCATTGTGCAGGCCGAAGCGGCCAAGCTCGCCCTTGTCGTTGATGTCGATGAAGGAGGTCAGCTTGGCCGGCGTCACCGACGGGTCGAGCACGCCCTTCGGCGCGACCGGCTTGTCGGCGGCGTCGAACGGGCCGTTGGCGATGTCGGTAGCTGCGGAGAGATCGACGATCTCGATCTTGCGGTAGACCGACTCGTCGCCCTTGAGACCCTGGCCGTTGCCAGAGTCGCGCGCCAGCATCAGGAAGCTCTTGTCGGACACCGCGACGATCTCGCTCTGCGCGGCCACCTTGGTCTTGCCTTTGGCATCCTTGAAGATCGGCAGCGCCACGACATATTCATGCGCCAGCTTGAGATGGGCAAGGTCGGAGGCGTCATAGACCAGCGCGCGGGTGTTCTGGCGCGTCGAGCCGGAATCGCCGCCGTCCTGGCGGGGCGCCGACTGCAGCACGGCAATCAGGAACTTGCCGTCCGGCGTCATTGACATGCCTTCGAGGCCCTGGTTGTTCTGGCGGCCGGTCTCGGGATCCTTCGGATCAGGTTCGGCGGCGCCCGGGCCGGAATTGTCGGAAGCGAAGTTCGGCTTGCCGTGGCGCATCGGCACCAGCGCCGCGGGCGGCTGCGTCGCCGACATCAAGCGGCCTTCGGCCGAGAAGCGGTAGATGTTGGGACCATATTCGTCGGAGATGAACATCGTGCCGTCGGGCAGGCGCACGATCGCTTCGTCGTCCAGCGCCAGCTTGCCGTTTTCGGCCTGCGGCAGGATTGGCATATCGCCGGCAGCTTCGCGCACGCCGTTCAGCGGATCGAGGCCGGTGGCATGGGCGCCCTTGTCGTCGGTCAAGAGCATCGTGTCGGCGAGCGTCGCTTTGACGCCGGTCTGTTCCTGTCCGACGGCGGGCGCCGCGCCGGGAGCGGTCGGGGTCAGCTCGATCGAGACCGTGTTGAGGCGCGGGCGATAATCGGTGGTGCCGACAACATTGTAGCCGCGATCCGGCAGCAGCCAGAGCGACCCCTTGTAGCCCGCGCCGTCGCGCGCCCAGGACTTGGCGTCGATCGCCATGCCGGAACCCGAACCGAAAGTCTCGCCGAACTTGTCCTTCTGGCTCGCCGGAATGCGGCCGACGCCGACCAACCCCTTGTTGACATAGGCGACGCTGTCGGCAAGCGCCGGCGTCATGCCGGTGAACAGGGCAAGCGCCGCGCCGAGCGCGACGGTTCGGTTGAGGTGTTTCATCGATATCCCCTTCTTGACGAGCAGAGCGGCCATTGGCTCAAAAGGGCGCGGCATCGACGATGCGGCCAGCCCTAGCCGTCGAGCGGTCTAGGACGTGAACGTGATGGTTGCGTGACAGTTTCCTTCTCCCCTTGTGGGAGAAGGTGGATCGGCGCGTAGCGCCGAGACGGATGAGGGGTGTTCCAGCGGAGTGTGACGCGGGTGCCATCTGGAACACCCCTCATCCGTCGCCTTCGGCGACACCTTCTCCCGCAAGGGGAGAAGGGAAAGCGCCTCCGCTCAATCGCTCTCCCGAACGACCAGCTCCAGCGGCCAAACCTCGTGGATGATGCGTGTGCCTTCGGGACCGGCGAAGGCGGGAAGGGAGGCGAGCAGCATCTCGGCCAGCCTCCGGCCCATCGGCTCCAGCGAGGGACGGAAGGCTGTCAGCGCCGGCGAGAAATAGCGGCAGAGCGGCGTGTCGACGATGACGGTCACGGCGATGTCGTGGCCGGGCCGGATGCCCATCTCGGCCAGTGCCTTGCAGCCGCCGAGCGCCATGGCGTCATTGTTGAAGATGATGGCCGTCGGCCTGTCCTTCGACAGCATGACGCGCGGCGTCACCTGATAGCCGCCGGCCTCATTGATGAAGCCGTCGGCGATCAAGCCGGGGTCAACCTCGATGCCGTGCCGCTTCAGCGCCTTGCGATAGCCGTCGAGGAACAGGTAGCCGAAGTTGAGATCAAGCGAAGGGCGGATGGCGGCAATGCGGCGGTGGCCGCGCGCGACCAGCCGGTCGACCGCATCGCTGCCCGCCTTCTCGAAATCGAGATCGAGGGAAGGGTAGGAGCTGTCGCCCGAGCGACTGCGGCCGAGCGTTGCGAAGGGAAAGCCTCGCTCGGTCAGGTAGTCGATGCGTTCGTCCTCGCGCCGCGTCCACGCCAGCACCACGGCGTCGGCGCGGCGGGTCTCGACGACGCGGCGCAGGCGCTCCTGCTGGTAGTCGCCAGGCGCGCCCATCACCACGATCAGGTCGAGCCCGCTTTCGGCGAGCCGCGCCTGCAAGCCGGTCAAAAACGGGATGAAGAAGGGCTCGCCATATTCCTGGTCGCCCGGATGCGGCTGCAGCATGAAGGCGATTGAGCGGGTGGCGCCTTGCCTGAGGCTTCGGCCGGACTGGTTGGGCGAATAGTTCAGCTCTCTTGCGGCTTCCAGCACGCGCTGGCGTGTGTCGGCATTGACGTCGGCGCGGCCGTTCAGCGCCCGCGACACGGTGCCGATCGAGATGTTCAGGTGACGCGCAAGGTCGTGAATGCTGGACGCCAAGGACGATTCTCCCCTGCCTTGGCTAGCACCGGCTGCCGCTCAGGCCAAGGCTTCGGTATAATTTTCGACAAGCAGCCGATTGACATTCTACGCCATCGGGTGTGTTCTCGTAAACGTTTACGGAAATACGTTTACGGTGATGCCGTGGACGCCGTGACACTCGGCCTGGAGGGGCCGAGCCGAGGAGGAGCGCTGGATGATGAAGGTCGTCCTGGTCGGGTGCGGAGCCATGAGCAAGCATTGGCTCGATGCCGCAAGGCGGATCGACGGGCTTGCCATTGCCGGTCTTGTCGATCTCGATGCCGACCGGGCGCAAGCGAGGGCGCGCGAGTACGGGCTCTCCAATGCAGTGATCGGCACCAGCCTCGACGCCGTTCTCGATGAGACGAAGCCCGATGCCGTATTCGATGTCGTGGTCCCGGCGGCCCGCCGCGAGGTCGCGCTTTCTGCCTTTGCCCATCATTGCCATTTGCTCACCGAAAAGCCGCTGGCCGACAGCCCGGACAATGCGCGCGCCATCGTCGAAGCGGCGCGCAAGGCCAGGCTCGTCCATGCCGTCGTCCAGAACCGGCGCTATGTCGCCGATGTCAGGCGCATCAGGCGGTTCCTCGACTCCGGCGCCATCGGCAAGCCGACCAGCATCCATTCCGACTTCTTCGTCGCGCCGCATTTCGGCGGCTTTCGCGAGGAGATGCGCCACGTGCTGCTGCTCGACATGGCGATCCACACCTTCGACGCCGCGCGCTACATGGTCGCCGGCGAACCGGCCAGCGTCTACTGCCAGGAATGGGAGCCGGCCAATTCCTGGTACCGGCAGGGCTCATCGGCGAGCGCGGTCTTCGACCTCGGCGGCGGCAAGGTGTTCACCTATGCCGGCTCCTGGTGCGCGGACGGTTTTCGCACCAGTTGGGAAGGCAGCTGGCGCATCGTCGCCGAGCGCGGCAGCGTGCTGTGGGACGGCCATGAGGGGCTCAAGGCGGAGGTGGTTGCGTCCGGCCGCGACGGCATCATCGACAAGACGATGCCGATCGAAGTGCCGCCGCTCGATCCGACCGACCGCGTCGGCGGCCATCTCGGCATCATCCAGGATTTCATGCACGCGATCGAGACCGGCGCCGAGCCGGAGACGCGCGGCGCCGACAACATCAAAAGCCTGGCCATGGTCTTCGGCGCGATCGAGAGCGCGGAGAGCGGGCGGCGCGTGGCAATCGCCAAGGAAGCACAATGATGCCAAACCCGCTTCTCGACATCAGGATCGGCACCATGGTGCGGGCCAATCTCGACGACCCGGCCGCCTATGTCAGGCAGATCCTGCCGCTCGGCTTCGAAAGCATCCAGCCTTTCTTCTGGCAGACGCTGGGCGGCAAGGACCTGAAGCGCCTGGCTGGCGAAATCCGCGAAGCGATCGGCGATGCCGACGTCACCGTGTCGTCGATCGGCGTGTTCGGCAATCCGCTCGAGAATGGAGAGGTCGATCGCGGTGTGCTGGCGGCTTGGGAGACGGTGATCGACAATGCGCATCTGTTTGGGACGTCCGTGGTCAGCGGCTTCACCGGCCGCATCCGCGGCAAGAAGCTGACCGACAGCCTCCCACGCTTCCGCGAGGTCTGGGGGCCGTTGGCGAAACGCGCCGCCGACAAGGGCGTGCGCATCGCCTTCGAGAACTGCGCCATGGACGGCAACTGGGCGAGCGGCGACTGGAATATCGCGCATAACCCGGACGCCTGGGAGCTGATGTTCAACGAGTTGCCGGACGATAATCTCGGCCTTGAATGGGAACCTTGCCACCAGCTCGTTTATCTCATCGAACCGATACCGCAGATCCGCAAATGGGCGCCGCGCATCTTCCACGTCCACGGCAAGGACGCGACCGTGCGCTGGGACGTCATCCGCGAGCATGGTGTGTTCGGGCGTCTGCCTTTTGTGCAGATGCGCACGCCGGGCTTCGGCGACAGCGACTGGACGCGGGTGATCAGCGAGTTGCGGCTGGCCGGCTACAAGGGCGCCATCGACATCGAGGGCTGGCACGATCCGGTCTATCGCGGCGACCTTGAGATCACCGGACAGGCGCGTGCGCTCGACTATCTGAAGCAATGCCGGGGAGGGTCCAGCTACCTGCCAAATCCGGCTTGAGGCCAAATTGAGGATTGGCCGGCGGGAGGAGCCGGCCAGCACTGCGGCGCGCCGCGCCGAGCCATTGTCGAAAACCCTCCGATGCGAGGGATCAAAAGGGAGGAACGTGCATGAGCATGACGACCAGAAGGACTGTTCTGCGCTCGACCGTCGTGGCGGCTGCCACGGCGCTCTGCGCCTCGATCTCCACCTTGCCGGCACAAGCGCTGGACGCGCAATGGTGCAAGGACGTGCATATCCGCTTCTTCGTTGGCGGCGCCGAGGGCGATGCCTTCGGCACCATCGTCTATAATGGCGCCAAGCAGGCGGCCGCCGATCTCGGGCCGAAGGTCGACTACATCTTCTCGCAATGGGACGTCGAGAAGATGGTGCAGCAATTGCGCGAGGCGGTCGCGGTCAAGCCGCAGGGCATCGCCATGATGGGCCATCCGGGCGATGCCGCGATCATGCCGCTGGCCGAACAGGCGCATAAGGACGGCATCAAGATGATGTACCAGAACGTTCCGGTGCCGAAGGTGGTGGCGGCGTTCGGCGGCGGCTATGTCGGCGCGCAGCAGGAGCAGCAGGGCCGCGCGCTCGGCGCCGAGGCGTTCAAGCTCGGCAAGCTCAAGGCGGGTGACAAGGCGATCATGATCGGTCCGTTCGAGAACGAGAACCGCGGCGCGCGCGAGCGCGGCACTGTCGCGGCCCTAAAGGAGGCGGGCGTCGAGGTGATCCAGTTGTCCTCGCCACCGAGCGGCGAATGGGCGTCCGATCCGAACCTCGCCATTCCGGTGATCACGGCGGCACTGCTCAACCACCCCGACGTCAAGGCGGTCGGCTATCCCGGCGGCCAGATGCTCGGCAATGTCGCGACCTATATGCAGGCGGCAGGCAGGAAGCCGGGCGAGATCTTCAATTTCGGCTTCGACACCAGTCCGCAGATCGTCGAAGGCTTCAAGGGCGGCTGGGTCCAGCTGACGGCCGACCAGCAGCCATTCCTGCAGGGCTACCTGCCGATCCTCAGCCTCTGCCAGCAAGTGGTGCTGGGGTTGGCGCCGATGAATGTCGACACTGGCGCCGGCTTCGTCACGCCGCAGAATTACGAGATTGTCTCCGAGCTGGCCAAGCAGGCATTGCGTTGACCTCCCAAGCCGCCGGCCGGGATTATTGCCCGGCCGGCGAGATGACCGGCAGACAGACAATTCCAGCGAGGATCGCATGAGCGAACGCATCATCGAACTGCGCGACATCAAGAAATCCTATGGCCAGGTCTATGCGCTCGGCGGCGTCGACCTCAGCGTCGACCGCGGCGAGGTGGTCGGCCTGATCGGCGACAACGGCGCCGGCAAGTCGACGTTGATCAAGATCCTGTCCGGCGTGGTCAAGCCGACCAGCGGCGAGATCCTGGTGCGCGGCAAGCCGGTCAGCGGATGGAGCGCGGCGCGCTCGCGCGACGCCGGCATCGAGACCGTGTTCCAGGACCGGGCGCTGGCCGTGCAGCAGACGATCGTGCGCAACATCTTTATGGGCCGCGAGCTCACCAGCTTCATGGGCTGGCTGAAGGTCAATAAGGAGATCGAGGAGGCGACCCGGCTGATGCGCGAGATCGGCTTCACCTCAAAAGTGTTCACGCCGCATTCGATTGTCGGCCAGCTTTCGGGCGGCGAGCGCCAGGGCGTCGCGATCGCGCGCGCCATCTACAAGCAGGCGGAGCTGATCATCCTCGACGAGCCGACGACGGCGCTGTCGCTGACCGAGACCGCCAAGGTCTTCCATTTCGTGCGCCAGGTCCGGGCGAGCGGCCGCTCGATCCTGTTCATCGGCCACAACATCCACCATGTCTTCGATATCGCCGACCGCTTCGTCGTGCTCGACCGCGGCAAGGTGGCGCTGACGGCCGACCGCACCGAAGTCAAGTCGGCCGAGGATCTCATCAACTTCATGGAAGACGTGGCGCATCCCGGCGGGTTGCCGGGGCTGCACGACGATGCGGAGCAGAGAGCGTGATGAGCAAGGCGATGGAACCCGATCTGCAGACTCCTCTGGGAAGAACAAGCGGCCAGGTAGCCAAAAAGCCAGCCAAGGAATGGAGCCATCCGTCCAACCACTGGCTGCGCGGCTTCGTCATTGACAATCGCGCATCGCTGGGCACCCTTGCCGTGTTCATCGTCATGATGTCGGTGTTCATCATCGCCAACCCGACCGTCTTCACCACCTGGTACCTCTATAGTTCCGTGCTGACGACGCTTCCCGTCGCGCTGTTCGTGGTGGTGCCGCTGGTCTTCGTCGTCACCTGCGGGGAGATCGACCTGTCGTTCCCAGCGACGATGGGCTTCGCCTCCTGGGTCTTCGCGCTGGTGGTGCAGGCCGGCTACGATCCGTTCCTCGGCATTGCGGCGGCGCTCGTTACCGGCACGCTGCTCGGCTTCCTGGTCGGCTCGCTGGTCGTCTATGGCGGGCTGTCGTCGCTGATCGCCACGCTCGGCATGAATTTCCTGCTGCGCGGGCTGATCCAGATCATCAACGAAGGCAAGTCGACGGCGCTGACCGGTCTTGCCGACAGCTCGGCCTACGCGATCTTCTCCAGCCAGCTCTGGGGCATCCCCGTGCAGATCTTCTGGGCGATCGCCTTCGTCGTCTTCTCGGCGCTGCTCTACAACCGCCACCGCTTCGGCGCGCAGGTGAAGGTGGTCGGCGACAATCCTGACAGCGCAAGGCAGATGGGCATCGACGTCAAATGGGTTCGGGTGAAAGTGTTCGTCTTCGTCGGGATTGGCGCAGCGATCGCCGGCACCTTCTCGGTGATGATCAATTTCACCTGGTGGCCGACGGCGGGCGACGGCTATCTGTTGCCGGTGCTGGCCTCGGTGTTCGTCGGCGGCACGCCGACCTGGGGCGGCATCGGCACGGTGGTTGGCGGCGCGATCGGTGCGGTCACCGTGTCGTTCATCCAGACCGGGGTTGTCGCGGCGGGCCTGAGCGGCTTCTACGTCCAGTTCTTCAACGGGCTGATCATCATCCTGTCGCTGCTCGGCCACAAATGGAACCAGGCAAGGTACAGGTGAGGAGGCCGGTTAAACCGGCGCGACAAACCCGTCCAGCACGCGTTTCTGGCCGGCCTTGTCGAAGTCGATGGTGAGCTTGTTGCCGTCGATGGCGGCGATGTTGCCGTTGCCGAATTTCTGGTGGAAGACGCGGTCGCCGACATTGAAGGCGGATGGCGTGTCGGCAACGGATTTGGCGACCAGCTCGCCCTCGATGGTGCGGCCTTTCACGCTGGTGCGGCCGGCCCCATAGCCGCTATCGGTCTCGCCATAGCCGATGCGCTCGACCTGATGGCCCGAACGCGTGCCCCAGTTGCGGTCGGTCGCCTCGGTGCGGTTCGCCTGCGCGCGCTGCCAGCCGGGCGTAGCATAGGTGTTGGAGAAGCTGCCCTGGTCCTTGGCGCCGATATTGTCGAAGCGCGAGGCGCCGTAGGGGTTCTGCCGGCCGCCGCCGCGGCCTGAGGCGAATGATCCGCCGCCATAGGGATTGCCGTAGCCGCCGTAGCTGTTGCCGCTGTCGGCGATATCGATATGGGTTTCGGGCAATTCGTCGACGAAGCGCGACGGAATGGTCGATTGCCACAGGCCGTGAATCTGGCGGTTGGAGACGAACCAGATATGCAGGTTTTTCTTCGCCCGCGTCAGGCCGACATAGGCGAGCCGGCGCTCTTCCTCTAGGCCGGAACGGCCGCCTTCGTCCAGCGCCCGCTGATGCGGGAACAGGCCTTCCTCCCAGCCGGGCAGGAAGACGGTCTCGAATTCGAGACCCTTGGCCGAATGCAGCGTCATGATCGAGACCGCATCTTGCGATTCGCCCTGCTCGGCTTCCATCACCAGCGCGACATGCTCGAGGAAGGCGCGCAGCGATTCGTACTCCTCCATGGAGCGGATCAGCTCCTTGAGGTTTTCCAGCCGCCCGGGCGCCTCCGCCGAACGGTCGTTCTTCCACATATCAGTGTAGCCACTCTCCTCGAGAATGGTCTCGGCGAGTTCGGTGTGCGGGGTGCTTTCCAGCGCCTTCTGCCAGCGCTCGAAATTGGCCGCGACCTCACGCAATGCGGCGCGCGGCTTCGGCTTCAGCTCGTCGCTTTCGGCAAGCGTCGCGGCCGCTTCCAGCATCGGGATGCGCATGGCCCGCGCCGTGTCGTGGATCTGGCGGATGGTGGCTTCGCCAAGCCCGCGCTTCGGCACGTTGACGATGCGTTCGAAGGCGAGGTCGTCTCCGCCATTGGCGACGACACGGAAGAAGGCAAGCGCGTCGCGGATTTCCAGGCGCTCGTAGAAGCGCGGGCCGCCGATGACGCGGTAGTTCAAGCCCAGCGTGATGAAGCGGTCTTCGAATGCGCGCATCTGGAAGGAGGCGCGCACCAGGATCGCCATGTCGTTGAGATTATGCTTCTGCCGCTGGTAAGCCTCGATCGCGTCGCCGATGGCCCTGGCCTCTTCCTCCGAGTCCCAGGCGGCGTGGACGTGAACCTTGTCGTCCTCGGGGTCATCGCGGTCGGTGAACAGCGTCTTGCCGAAGCGGCCCTCATTGTGGGCGATGAGGTGGGAGGCGGCGCCCAATATATGCGCGGTGGAGCGATAGTTGCGTTCCAGCCGAATGATGGTGGCCCCGGGGAAATCCTTGTCGAAGCGCAGGATGTTGTCGACCTCGGCGCCGCGCCAGCCATAGATCGACTGGTCGTCGTCGCCGACGCAGCAGATGTTGATGGGGGACGAGCGCCGGTTTCCCTCCCCCTTGAGGGGAGGGTGGCCGGGCGAAGCCCGGTCGGGTGGGGTCCTCGCGGCAGTGCTCGACGCCGTGGAGTTCGATGACTGGGCGGTGCCTTCTGCGGCGACCCCCTCCGCCCGCTTCGCGGGCACCTCCCCCTCAAGGGGGGAGGATTGCGGCCTCTGCGCCAGAAGCCGCAGCCACATATACTGCGCGGTGTTGGTGTCCTGGTATTCGTCGACCAGTATGTATTTGAACTTGCGGTGGTATTCCTTCAGCACGTCCGGATAGGCGCGGAAGATGCGGATCGGATGGTAGAGCAGGTCACCGAAGTCGCAGGAGTTCAGCGTCTGCAGCCGTTCCTGGTAGGCCTTGTAGAGCTGGCGGCCCTTGCCGTTGCCGAAGCTGCGCGCATCGCCTTCCGCGATTTCGTCGGGGCCAAGGCCCTTGTTCTTCCAGTTGTCGAGCATCTGGGCGAAGGTCTTGGCCGGCCAGCGCTTGTCGTCCAGCCCTTCGGCCTGGATCAGCTGCTTGATCAGCCGCACCACGTCGTCGGTGTCGAGAATGGTGAAATCCGACTTCAGCCCGGCCAGCTCGGCGTGGCGGCGAAGCAACTTCACGCCGATCGAGTGGAAGGTGCCGAGCCAGGGCATGCCCTCGACATTGCCTTCACCGATCAGGATGCCGATGCGCTGCTTCATTTCGCGCGCGGCCTTGTTGGTGAAGGTGACGGCCAGGATCTGCGAGGGGAAGGCCCTGCCGGTGGCAAGGATGTGGGCGATGCGGGTGGTGAGCACCCGCGTCTTGCCGGTGCCTGCGCCGGCCAGCACCAGAACCGGGCCTTCGGTCGTCTCGACCGCGAGCCGCTGCTCCGGGTTCAGGCCCTTGAGATAATCGGGCACGCCGTTCTGCCCGCTGCGCGCCGCCATGGCGCGCGCGGCTATGCCGGATGGGGCCGCAGCGGGCCGCGCATTCGGTTCATCGAAAAAAGGCATGTCTTCGGAAAAGCCCGACATCGACCCCGAATGTAGTGATTCGGGAGCGAAAGACCAGAACTGTCTACGTTTTGTTCTAGTTTCGCGTGTCTGGCCCCAACTTGACAGCCGGAGCGGGTGAGGGAAAGCTGCCGGCAGGGCAGGGACGGCTCGCCGTCGCCTGAGAGCGGCCGCAAAGGCGCAACAGTCGAAGGAGCACCGTCTTGGCTGTCACCATCACCTCCCTTGTCCTCTTCCTCATCGGTCTCATTCTCGGCGGCGGCGGTGTCTGGCTCATCGCGCTGGGCGGCAGTTGGTATTACCTGATCGCCGGCCTGGTCTTCCTGATCACCGCCTGGCTGCTTTTCAGGCGCAGGTCGACCTCGCTCTGGCTCTACGCGCTGTTCGTGCTGGCCACGCTATGCTGGGCGGTCTGGGAAATCGGCTTCGACTGGTGGCAGCTCGGTCCGCGCGGCGGCGTCATCGTGCTCGTCGCCTTGTGGCTTTTGACGCCATGGGCAAGGCAAGGTCTGCGCGGGCCGGACGGACGCGCGCTGCTGATCCTGGCCGTGCTCGCCTCGCTTGCGGTCGCCGGCTATTCGATGACCGCCGATCCTTACGACATTGGCGGCACGCTCGGCACCGAAAAGGTGGCGGCGGCGGCCAATCTCGGCGGCGACATGCCGGCCGGTGAGTGGCACTTCTACGGCCGCACCCCTTTCGGCCAGCGCTATTCGCCGCTCGACCAGATCACGCCCGACAATGTCGCCAAGCTGCAGCCGGCCTGGACCTACCGCACCGGCGACGTGAAGGGCCCCGACGATATCGGCGAGACGACCTATCAGGTGACCCCGCTGAAGATCGGCGACGCGCTGTTCATCTGCACGCCGCATAATTTCGCCATCGCCATCGATGCCGCGAGCGGCAAGGAGAAGTGGCGCTACGACCCGAAGATCAAGCTCGACCCCAACCGCCAGCACCAGACCTGCCGGGGCGTGTCCTATTATGCCGACGCCAAGATCGCTGCCGGCCAGCCTTGCGCCGCGCGCATCTACCTGCCGACGTCGGACGCCCGGCTGATCGCGCTCGACGCCGCGAACGGGCAGGTGTGTCCGTCCTTCGCCGAAGGCGGCACGCTGAACCTTATGGCCAACATGCCCTATCCGAAGTCGGGCTATTATTATTCGACATCGGCGCCGCTGATCGTCGGCGGCAAGATCATCGTCGGCGGCGCGGTCAACGACAATTACTCGACCGAGGAGCCGTCCGGCGTCATCCGCGCCTTCGACGTCGACACCGGCGCGCTGTTGTGGAACTGGGATTCCGGCAATCCGGATGTGTCGACGCCGCTGCCCGCCGGGCAGACCTACACCCACAACTCGCCCAACATGTGGTCGACCGCGAGCGCCGACGAGAAGCTCGGGCTCATCTATGTGCCGCTCGGGAACCAGACGCCGGACCAGCTCGGCATGGGCCGCAGCGCCAATGTCGAGAAATTCTCCTCCTCGATCACCGCGCTCGACCTCAACACTGGGCAATTGCGCTGGGTGCGGCAGACCGTGCATCACGATCTGTGGGATATGGACGTGCCGGCGCAACCGTCGCTGGTCGACATCACCACGGCGAACGGCGTCGTGCCGGCGCTGGTCGGGCCGACCAAGCAAGGCGATCTCTACGTGCTCGACCGCCGCACCGGCGAGCCGATCATTCCGGTTAAGGACGTGCCGGCACCCGGCGGCGCGCTCGAGGGCGATCACGCCTCGCCGACGCAACCGGCCTCGGACCTGTCCTTCAATCCGAAGCCGCTGACCGGCGCCGACATGTGGGGCATCACCATGTTCGACCAGCTGGCGTGCCGGATTGAACTGAAGAAGCTGCGCTATGAGGGCCGCTACACGCCGCCCTCGCTGCAGGGCTCGCTGGTCTATCCCGGCAATTTCGGCGTCTTCAACTGGGGCGGCGTCGCGGTCGATCCGGTGCGGCAGGTGATGTTCGGCATGCCGACCTATCTCGCCTTCACCTCCAAGCTCATCCCGCGCGCGGACGTGCCGCCGCCGGGCGATACCAAGGGCAGCGAGCAGGGGCTGAACCGCAACGAAGGCGCGCCTTATGCGGTGGTGATGGGACCATTCCTGTCGCCGCTCGGCATTCCCTGCCAGGGGCCGCCTTGGGGCTATGTCGCCGGCGTCGACCTCAAGACCGGAAACATCGCCTACAAGCACCGCAACGGCACCGTTTACGACATGACGCCGCTGCCCTTGCCCTTCAAGGTCGGCGTTCCAGGCATAGGCGGACCGATGATCACGGCGGGCGGCGTCGCTTTCCTGGGCGCGGCGGTCGACGATTATCTGCGCGCTTACGACCTCACCAACGGCAGGCAGCTCTGGCAGGCGAGGCTGCCCGCAGGCGGCCAGTCGACGCCGATGACCTATACCGCGGCCGACGGCCGCCAGTTCGTCGTCATCGTCGCCGGCGGCCACGGCTCGGTCGGCACCAAGCCGGGTGATTATGTGATGGCCTACACGCTGCCGAAATAAGACAGAGCGGCGTAGGGCATCAAAGTCCGAGATGACCCCGCAAGCCGGGCACCTGGTCCAGCACCTGGTTGGTCAGATCAGGGCCCGCGGCCGCCTCGGCCTGCTTGATCAAGGTCTCGCCGGCCTGACGGATCTGCGCCATGTCGAGGCCGGACGCCTTGAGGGCAGCAACGCCGTTGATCAGCGCGCCGGCCTTTTCGCCGAGCACGCCGCCAAGCGCGCCCTGCAGCGACGACAGAAGTCCGCCGCCCGAATTGGCCGCCGCGCCGGCGGCCATCACGTCATATTTCTGGGCCAGCGCATCGGCGCCGGGAATCTGGGCGAAGAAAGACGAAACGCTCGTACCTTCCGCCTCGTGCTCGAGCACGGAAAAAATGGTACCGACAACCTTCTCGGTGGTCGGCTCGTCGAGGCCGGCCTTAGAAGAAACGGTGTTGATGATATCCTGGACATTCATGGCATTCCCCTTTTTCGTCATTCGTATCGGTAGGGCGGCTGAGGCAACTTCGCGCCCTGATGTGACAGCACCATCAAGCCTTTCGGAAATGACCAAAATGTGATGAATCGAGCTGGCTTGTCGGCGCGACGGCGAGGTGGCTGCACCAGGGCTCCTCCGCCGGGTCGTCACCGGAGCGTGACTGGACCGTGCGATACTCGACCCTATCTTGCGGTTCACCCCGCCAACCGTCGAGGACAATCATGACCAGCCCCGTCGCAAAGCCCGTCGTCACGCAGCCTGTCATCACGCAGGCGATGATCGATGCCTATGACGAATACACGCATCTGACGCTCGACCGCCGCCGCTTCATGGAGCAGTTGACGAAGCTGGCGGGCTCGGGCGCCGCGGCGGCTGCGATCGCGCCGATGCTGGCGGCCAACTCCGCCCAGGCGGCGATCGTCGCCGAGGACGACAGCCGCGTTAAGGGCGAGGACATCACCTATCCCGGCTCAAGTGGCGACATGAAGGGCTATCTGGTCAAGCCGGCCGATCAGCAGGGCAAGCCCGGCGCCGTCATCGTCATCCACGAGAACCGGGGGCTGAACCCGCATATCCGTGATGTCGCCCGGCGCGTGGCGCTGGAGGGGTTCGTCACATTGGCACCGGACTTCCTGTCGCCGCTTGGCGGAACGCCCTCCGACGAGGACAAGGCGCGCGACATGTTCACCCAGCTCGACGCGACCCGAGTCGCCGCCGACGGCGTGGCGACGATCGCCTATCTCAAGGGCGTCAAGGACGGCAACGGCAAGGTCGGGGCGGTTGGCTTCTGCTGGGGCGGCGGGGCGGTGAACCAACTCGCCGTCCATGCGCCCGACCTCAGCGCCGGCGTCGCCTATTACGGCATGCAGCCTAAGGCCGAGGACGCCGCGAAGATCAAGGTGCCGCTGCTGCTCCACTATGCCGGGCTGGACGAACGCACCAACGCCGGCATCGACGCCTACAAAAAGGCGCTCGACGCTGCCCATGTCGAATACAAGGTCTATGTCTATGACGGCGCCAACCACGCCTTCAACAACGACACCTCGGCCGCACGCTATGACAAGAAGGCCGCCGATCTCGCCTGGGGCCGGACGGTCGCTTTCCTGAAGGAGAAACTGGCCTAAGGCGTATCGATATTCAGGTGAGCCCGGCCTGCAAACGGCCCCACCACAGCCGTCGGCAGATCATTCCTGCACCGGCTTGTGGAAGGCGACGCCAGCGATGACCAGCGCAACGCCGATGCAGTCGGTGACGCTCGGTACTTGGCGCAGCACGATGACGCCGATCAGGGTCGCCGTGAGCGGCAGGAGCGAGAGCATCAACGCGAAGCTCGCGCGCGGCAATCTCGCCATGGCGAGCTGGTCGCAGATATAGGGGATGACTGAGGAGCAGACGCCGACGCCGATCGCAGCGGCGAGCAGTTGCGGCGACGAGAAGGCGGGCAGCGCCTCGCGAAAGCCGATGGGCAACACGACGAGGAACGCGACCGCCATGGCAGCGCCGAGGCCCGCAATGCCGACGCCGGCCTGGGCGACGCGGTGTCCGATCACGATGTAGCCGACGAAGAGGGCGCCATTCAAAAATGCCCAGGACAAGCCGATGGGATCGCTCAACCATTTCACGTCGATGAGAAGCAAGGTGCCGACAACGGCAACAGCGAACGCCGCAAAGTTGCGCCGGCTGCGCAGGCCAACCAGCGCGATCGCGATCGTGCCGACGAATTCGATCGCCGCCACCAGCGAGATCGGCAGCCGGTCGAGCGCCAGGTAGAACGAGCAGTTCATCACCGCCAGGCAGGCGCCGAAGGCCAGCAACAGGAGCCGCTGAGCGCGATCGGTGCGGGCGAAAACGCGCCAGGGCCTGGTCAGGGGGGCGAAGACGAGGGCGGCGGTGGCGATGCGCAGCCAAGCCATGCCGAGCACGCCGACCTGAGCGAAAAGCAGCACGGCGAAGGCCGGCCCGAGATAATGGAACACGGCGCTGAAGCAGAACCAGACATGCGGCGGCAACGCTTCGGCAATTCCAGCAAGTGTCGTAGGGCGGGTGAGGGCGGAGCGCGCACCTGTATCACCGGTGGCCCGGTTTGCAGTTGGAATTTGCGTTTGCGTTTTCATGCGAGCATTATCGCAGGTGAAATCTGCCAATCATACGTGGAATGAATGGCTAGATGGCGCTTTCGCTTTGTGATGGAAGAGGTTCGGGTTGAAAAACCTTCGAAGTGAAAATGTCGATCTGGACGCGATCGATCTGAAGCTCCTGCGGCTCCTGGAAAAGGACGCGCGCATCAGCACGGCGGAACTCGCGCGCGCGGTCGGGCTGTCGGCGCCGAGCGTGGCGGAGCGTATCCGCAAGCTGCAGGAGAACGGCGTAATCGAGGCCTATACGGTCAGGATCAATCCGGCCGCTCTCGGCATGAAGCTGTCGGCATGGCTGAGAATCAGGCCGGTGCCGGGACAGCTTTCCGTGGTGGCGGGCATAATTCGCGAGCTGCCGGAAATCGCGCAATGCGACCGCGTGACCGGCGAGGACTGCTTCATTGCGCTCGCCCATGTCGGCTCGATGAGCGAGCTCGAGCGGGTGATCGACCGGATCATCCCCTATGCGATGACCAACACCGCGATCATCCAGTCGTCACCGGTCGAACCGCGCTCGCCGCTGGGCGGGTTCAGGCAGAAGTGACGGGCTCAGGCATGGCCGCGCTTCACGCGCGCCTGCTTCAGAATCGCGCGCCAGCGGATCATGTCGAACGGGATAGGTTCGTTGTTGTTGGCGATGTGGAAGATCTCGTTGTTGACGTTCTTCAGCGATCGCCAGAAATCATAGTCGGTGATGCGTGGATCGGCCGCCAGGCGCTCCACTTCGACCTTGATGTCGGTTTTCATGCACTATCCTCGTACCGCATTCCGCCAGCCGCCCCCGTACGCAAACCCGGTACGGCGGTTTTTCGAACGCGCCACTGAGTCGTTCAACGGACTCAAATGACTTGTTCACGTTAAAACCTTGGTAAGGTTAACGCGGGCGTGCGGGTTTTCAAGCGCCCTTGCGTTTGATGCCGATCGAGCGGCCGGCACGCTCCGGCATCGGCAGCGTCGCATGGGCGGCGCGCATGGCCTCGACCTGGGCCATCACGTCGGCGGGGAAGGGAGCGACCTTCGGTCCCTCCATGTCGACATGCAGCGATAGCGATTCGGACGTCGCCGCCAGCCAGCCGTCGACATGACGGATTTCCTGATAGGCGCGTAGGCGCTTCTCGTCATGGTCGATCAGCTGGAACGAGACGTTCACCTTGTGATCGAGGTGTAACTCCTGCACATAGCAGACATGAACTTCGGCCGTGTAGATAGTGAGGCGCCGCTCCTTGGCGTAGTTCGGCCCCATGCCCATCAGCTCGAACGCCTGGTCCGAGCAGCGGTCGAACAGTACATTGTAATAGGCCATGTTGAGATGGCCGTTATAGTCGATCCATTCCTTCTCGATCGCCATTGGGCCGGAAATGATCGGTGCGGGGATCGTCATTTTGGTTTTCCTCGATGGTCGCTGGACAGGGCGGACGGAAGGCTACGGTGAAGTCGCCGAGCCTAATCACTTGGCACTTTTCCTAGGATTGCTTTAGGCATCATTCATAGCTGCACTACAAGCGCGGCCACTGGTCCATTCGCGGAGGAAATCATGGCTTTGAGCGACCTCAACCCCGTCGAACGCAATGAGGAAGGCATCGCCGCGGTGCTCGGCATTCTCAAGCAGCGCTTCGGCGAGCGCTTCCAGACCGGCGAGGCGATACGCGGCCAGCACGCGCACACCACCACCTATATCCCGACCCAGGCGCCGGACGGCGTGGCTTTCGTCGAAACGACCGCGGACGTGCAGGAGATCGTGCGCGCCTGCGCCGCCCACCGCGTGCCGGTGATCGCCTTCGGCGTCGGCTCCTCGCTCGAGGGCCACACCAATGCGCCGGGCGGCGGCATTTCCATCGATACGTCGCGCATGAACCGGATACTCGCCGTCAACCCGCAGGATCTCGACTGCACGGTCGAGCCCGGGGTGACGCGCGAGGACCTCAACCGGCACCTGCGCGACACCGGCCTGTTCTTTCCGATCGATCCCGGCGCCAATGCCTCGCTAGGCGGCATGGCGGCGACCAGGGCTTCCGGCACCAACGCGGTGCGCTACGGCACGATGCGCGAAAACGTGCTGTCGCTGACCGCCGTCATGGCCGACGGCGAGACGGTGACGACCGGCAACCGGGCGAAGAAAAGCTCGGCCGGCTACGACCTGACGCGGCTTCTGGTCGGTTCGGAAGGCACGCTCGGCGTCATCACCTCGCTGACGCTCAGGCTCCAGGGCATTCCGCAAGCGATCTCCGGCGGCGTCTGCCCGTTTCCGAGCCTCGAGGCCGCCTGCAACACGGTGATCGCGACCATCCAGATGGGCATTCCGGTGGCGCGTATCGAGCTGGTCAACGCGCTGCAGATGCGGGCTATGAAGAACTATTCCAAGCTCGACTATCCTGAGAGCCCGTGCCTGTTCGTCGAGTTCCACGGCAGCGACGCGGGCGTGGCCGAACAGGCCGAAACTTTCGGCATGATCGCCGAGGAGAATGGAGGGGGGCCGTTCCTGTGGACCAGCGTCGCGGAGGAGCGGACAAAACTCTGGAAGGCGCGGCACGATGCCTATTGGTCGTCGCTAACGCTGCGCCCCGGCGCCAAGGGGCTGTCGACGGACGTCTGCGTGCCGATCTCGCGGCTCGCCGAATGCGTCACCGAGACCGAAGCCGACGTTGCCGAGATGGGGCTTATCGCGCCGATCGTCGGCCATGCCGGCGACGGCAATTTCCATGTGCTGGTGCTGATGGATGTCGACAACCCGGCCGAGATCGCGCTTGCCGAAAAATTCGTCGCCCGGCTCAACATGCGCGCCATCGCCATGGAAGGCACCTGCACCGGCGAGCACGGCATAGGCCAAGGCAAGGTCGGCTTCCTGCGCCATGAACTCGGCCATGGCGTCGATGTCATGCGCACGATCAAGCAGGCGCTCGATCCGCTCAACATCATGAATCCTGGCAAGATCCTGCCGGCGGCGGGCTAATCCGCAGGCCGGCGGCTATCCTCCCACGCCTTCGGCCAGCTTCTGCAGCATCGGCCGCGTCGGCGCGAAGAAGGTCGTGCCGGTATGCGGCGTGGAAAAATCGAGCAGCCGGTCGTACGCGCCGGGCGGCTCGCCGACATACATGCGCTGCAGCATTTTTTCGATCACCCAGAGATAGCGTGTGTAACCGATGAAATAGGTTCCGAACTCGTTCTGCCCCGGACGGCCGAACGGCATGTTGTCGCGCAAAATGTCGTACTCATTGCCGGCGTCGTCCTCGATGGTGGCTAGGGATTTGTGCGATTTACGCGGCTTGTCGTCGTCATCGATCTCGATGTTGTCGATCTTGGTGCGGCCGATGATCTCTTCCTGGACATGCGTCGGCGTCTCTTTCCAAGCCGGCATGTTGTGCAGGTATTTCTGCACGACGACGTAGCTGCCGCCGACAAAATCGCCGTCCTCGTCGCCGATCTGGGCCGAGGCGGGCAGGTCGAGGCCGGTCGGATTGGCGGTGCCGTCGACAAAGCCCAGGAGATCGCGCGCGTCGAAATAGCGAAAGCCGGAGACCTCGTCGGCGACGGTCACGCTGCCGGCAAGGCGGTCCAGCAGGATGCGCTCGAGCTCGAAGCACATGTCGGGCCGCTCGGCGCGGATGTGGAACAGGAGATCGCCCGGCGTCGAGGGCGCCGAATGCGCCGCTCCCTCGATCGGCGCGAAGGGTTTCAACTCGCGCGGCCGGCGGCCGGGCGACAGACGGTTCCAGAGCCCGGCGCCGATGCCGGCGATGCAGGACAGCCGGCCCGACAGGTCGCGGAAGCCGACATTCTTGACGAGATCGTCGAGCTCGCCCAGCACCGATGCGACATTCGAAAGCGCTGCCTCGTCACTGCCGACCGTTACGACGAGGAAAATCGCAGCCGTCGACAACGGAGCGTCGACGCTCTGCGCGTCGATCGGCACTCTGTCCCAGTTCTTGCCTGACATCGGGAACGCTCCGTGTTGGGTTCAGATTGTCGCGGCCAAGGACGTGACCGGAAGGGCGGGAATCCGGAAAAGAGATATCGCGAGCGCGATCGGTCGCGCAACCGGAGAGATTGGCGGCGCCAGGCGCTGAATTGCCTCTTTATCGACACGCGGATGCGGGTAGAGTGCGGCTGACTTTCAATCCGGGAAACAGATGCTCGCCCGCCTGTTCGTGATCTTCGGTGGCCTGTTCGTGCTGGTGCTGTGCGCGGCGCTGGTGGTGCCGTATTTCATCGACTGGACGGGTTACCGGGGCGATTTCGAGCGTGAGGCCAGCGCAATCCTCGGCCGAAAGGTGACGGTGAAGGGCGATGCCACCGCGCGGCTGCTGCCGTTTCCGTCGGTGACCTTCTCGAATGTCGAGGTCGCGGGCGGGCCGGAAGGCAAGCCTGCGATGACGGTCGAGACCTTCTCCATGGATGCGGAGCTCGCGCCATTCCTGCGCGGCGAAGTGCTGATCTTCGACATGCGGCTGGTGCATCCCAGGGCGATCATCAATATCGCGGGCGACGGTACCGTCGACTGGACGCTCCGGCCGTCGACACCCTTCGACCCCGGCCAGATCGCCATCGAGAAGCTGTCGGTAACCGAGGGGCAGATCGAACTTCGCCACGCCGCCGGCGGACGCAGCCACCTGATCTCCGAGATCAACTCTACCATTTCGGCCAAGGCGCTCACCGGTCCATGGCGCATGGACGGAACGCTGCGCGTCGACGGCCTGCGCGCCGACGTCTCGGCTTCAACCGGCAAAGTGGAACCGGACGGCCAGATGCGGCTCAGGCTGAAAGCCGATCCCGATGCGTATCCGCTGATGATCGAGGCCGACGGCAATGCTGGCATCGTCAAGGGCGCCGCGGTCTATTCCGGCCAGTTCAAGATCTCGGGCGCGGACAAAAACGGTGTCGACAGGAATTCGGTCGAGCTGCACGGCAACGATGGCGAGCCGGTCAAGATCGGCACCGGCAAGCCCGATCCAGGTTTCCGGCTGAACGGCCAATTCGCGCTCGACCACCAGAAGCTCAATGTCGACGAGTTCCGCTTCGAGACCGGGCCGCTCGACAATCCCTATACCGCCGACGGCAAAGCCTCGGTCGATCTCGGCCTGAAGCCGCATTTCTCGGTCGAGGCCAGCGGGGCGCAGGTGCAGTTCGACGAAGCTCTCGGCGGAGCCACCGGCTCAGGCTTCACGCTCGACCAGCGCATCGCGGCATTGGAGCAGACGCTGCAACACATGCCGAAGCCGACGATACCGGGCACGGTCGAGGTAAGGCTGCCGGCGGTGGTAGCGGGCGACACGACGGTGCGCGACGTGCGGCTGTCGGCCGAGCCGGTCGAAGGGGGCTGGTCTGTCAAGTCGCTTGCCGCGACGCTGCCGGGCCGCACGACGCTCGAAGCCGACGGCTTATTGAGCGTCGAAGACCATTTCGGCTTCACCGGCTCGCTGCTGCTGGCCGTCGGACAGCCTTCCGGCTTTGCCGCCTGGCTGTCGAAGGATGTCGACGAGGCGATCCGCCGACTGCCCGCGGCAGGCTTCAAGGCCAAGGTCGATCTCAGTGAGAACCGGCAGTCCTTCAGCGATCTCGAACTCATCCTCGGCAAGGCGAAATTTGCGGGCAGCATCGAGTCCAGCCAGCCGGACGGCGCCAGGCCATCGGTGCTGATGCGGCTGACGGGCGGCGAGATCGACCTGGACGGACTCGCGGCCTTCGCCTCGATCTTCATCAGCGACAAGGGCGCCAATCGCTTTTCGGATCGCGATCTCGATTTCCAGATCAAGGCGGGTCCGGTCAGCGCCGGCGGGTTCAGCGCAGATAGTGTCGATACGGCGCTGCGGCTGCGCGAGGGTCTGCTCGAGATCGACCGGCTCTCGATCGGCGGCCTGGCCGGCGCCTCGATCAGCGCCACGGGCCGGATCAAGGATTTTCCGCAGAGCCCGACAGGCAAGCTCAACGCTTCCGTGGTGGCTGTGGACCTCAAGCCGCTGATCGATGTCGCGGCCCAGCACTATCCCGGCAATGGCGTGCTCAAAGGCCTGGCCAGCCGTGCGGCGGCCTATCCCGAACTGTTCCAGGACGCGCGCATCGATCTCTTGACCAGCGCCGCCGACAATGGCGACGGCACCACCGGCCTGGCACTCTCAGCCCAGGGCAAGACCGGCGGCTCGGCCTTCTCGGCCTCGCTTTCCGGCAAGGGAACCGCGGACAAGCTCTCCGAGGCGCCGGTATCGATCACCTTCAACGCCCGCAATGACAATGCCGCAACGCTGCTTGCGCTTTACGGCCTGCCGGCGCTTCCCCTCGGCATGCTCGGCCACGCCAACACCGAGGTCTCGGCGAAGGGCTCGGTCGCCGGCGGTCTCGCGACCAGCTTCAACCTGACGGCCGACGACTTCAGGGCAAGCTTCGACGGAACCGTCGCCGAGACGGCGCAAGGCGCCACCGCCAAAGGCAAGGTCAATCTTAGTGCCGCCGATATCGAGCCGTGGCTGATGACGACGGGGGTAGGCTTGCCCGGCATGGGAACCGGAACATCGGCGTCGCTGGCGGCCGATGCCGATTTCGGCAATGGGCTGCTGGTGCTGAGCGGCCTCACCGGTTCGATCAACAAGGCGGCGGTGTCCGGCGACGTCAACATCGACGCCAAGGACGGGCTGCCGCATCTTGCGGGAGCGCTGGCGCTCGACGAGCTCGACCTCGATCCGCTGGCGGTCTCGCTGTTCGGCGACCAGTCCTTCGCGCCCGCCAAAGGCGGATGGCCGCCGACGCCGTTCAGCCAGAAGTCGACCTTGCCGTTCAACGCAGACGTCGATCTCAACACATCGGCGCTCGCCGTCGGGTCCTTCGCCACGGCGCATGACGCTTCATTCTCGCTGAAGCTCGATCGCGAAGGCATCCACGTCTCGGACCTCAAGGCGAAGCTTTACGGCGGCGATTTGACCGGCCTGTTCGACCTGAAGAACACGGAGGGCACCGGCCTGTTCTCCGGCCAGATGAGACTCGCCGGTAGCGATCTTTCTGCGATCCTGCCTGGCGCCGGCATCGGCGGCAGCGGCGACCTTTCAGCCGCGCTGTCGACCAGCGGCAAATCGGTCGATGCCATGATCGCGGCCCTGTCCGGATCCGGAACCGCGGCGCTGAAGGGATTGAAGGTGGACGGTATCAATCCGGACGGCTTTGCCGCCATCCTCGCCAAGGCCGATGCGATCGGACGCGATATCGACGCGGCCAAGACGGCGGAGTTCGCGCCACAGATCGCAAGCGACGGCAGCTTTGCCGCCGGTGACACCGATGTGGCCTTCACCGTCGCCAATGGCACGTTGCGGGCGCCGCCGATCAGCCTTGACAATCCAGGAGCGACCTTGTCCGCCGACGTGACCGCCGATCTCAACACGAGCACCGTCACGGCAAAGGGGACGTTGGCCTACCGCCCCGGTGACGAGGCGCTGGTCGGTTCCGAACCGGCCGTCAGTTTCAGCCTGGCCGGTCCGCTCGGGGCGACCGCACCCCAATTCGACAGCGGTCCGCTGGCTCAGTTCCTGACGCAGCGCGCGCTGGAGAAGGAGCAGCAGCGGGTCGAGGCGATGCAGGCTGTGCTGCTCGAAAAACAGCGGCTGCGGCGCGAGGTGCGCTATTACGCGGCGCTGCAAACGGAGCGCGACAAGGCGGCCGAGGAGTTGCGCCGGCAAGAGGAAGAGGCGCGGCAGAAGGCAGAGGCGGCAGCCAAGGCAAAAGCCGAGGCTGAAGCGCAGGCACAGGCGGAAGCCGAGGCAAAAGCCAAGGCCGACGAAGAGGCGAGGGCGAAGGCGGAAGCTGACGCCAAGGCGCAGGCCGAAGCGGACGCCAAGGCGCAGGCCGATGCGCAGGCGAAGGCCGACGCCGAGCAGCGGGCCGCGGACGAGGCGGCCAAGGCGCAGGCAGAGGCCGATCGCAAGAAGGCGGAGCAGGCGAAGCTGGAAGCAGCACGCAAGGCGGCCGAGCAAACGCCGAAGGCCGATCGGTCGCTGCCCGGCGTCAATGACGGTTCGACCCCGGCGCCGGCGAAGCCAAAGGCCAACCCGTTCACGATCGACAATCTGTTGAAGTCGCTCGACGGCGGTTGAGCTTCACGTCACACGTAGCGAAATCAGCCACTGCGCCTAAGATTCTTCCTGGCGCGAGAGCAGACGCCGCAGCATCGGCTCTATCCGGGAAAGCTCGTCGAGATGCGTGGCCGACAAGTCGGCCAGGCGATCGTCGGCCAAAGGGGTGAGCTGCAGCAAGACGCGGCGGTGATCGCTCTTGTCCTGATCGCGTATCACCAGGCCTGCCTCGGCAAGGCGGTTCACCAGTTCCACGGCGCTGTGGTGGCGGATGCGCAGCCGCTCGGCAAGATCGCCCACCGCCACCGGTCCGCCGCCTGGAAATCCCTTGATCGCCAGCAGCGCCTGGTGCTGGCGCGGCGTAAGGCCCGCTTCATTGGCCTGGACCTGGCTGAATTCGAGAAAGCGGCGGATCAGATAACGGAACTGCGACAGCCGCTGATAGTCGGCCTGGCTGATCGCGGGACGTGGTTTCGGCGGCGTCATTCCCCGACTTATGGTCCTTTCCCGTAAAAGCTCAACAGGCCGTCGCGTTCCTTGTCCAAAATGACGCGGAGCAGGAATCGAAAACCACTTGAAGATTTATATCGTGTTACGATATGAGGCCGCCTGAAACCGGACGGCCTTCGCGCCGCCAGAAAGTTCAGGCTCCCCAAATGAAATCCGCTCACGCCGGCAACGGCCATCTTCGCGACTTCACGACCGATCCGCGCGTGCTGCTCATCGCGGCCATCGCCGTGGTGGTGGCGACCGCCGGGCTCTTCGCCGGCATCGTACTCCTGCAGCTCATCCGTCTTGCCACCAACATCGCCTATTTCGGCCAGTTCTCGCTGGCCGACCTCAAGCTCGAGGATACGCCGCTGGGGCTTGCCGCGGTGCTCGTGCCGGTGATCGGCGCGCTGATCATCGGACTGATGGCACGCTTCGGCAGCGAGAAGATCCGCGGCCACGGCATTCCCGAGGCCATCGAAGCGATCCTGCTCGGGCGCTCGCGGCTCGACGCCAAGGTCGCGGTGCTGAAGCCGCTGTCGTCGGCGATTTCGATCGGCTCGGGCGGACCGTTCGGCGCCGAAGGCCCGATCATCATGACCGGGGGCGCCATCGGCTCGCTGATCGCGCAGATGCTGCCGGTCAGCGACAATGAACGCAAAACGCTGCTGGTGGCAGGTGCCGCGGCCGGGATGACCACGGTGTTCGGCACGCCGATCGCCGCCATCATGCTTGCCGTCGAGCTGCTCCTGTTCGAATGGACGCCGCGCAGTTTCATCCCGGTCGCCGTCGCCGCGATCGTCGCGGAAGTCGAGCGCACGCTGCTGCACCTGCCGGGCCCGATCTTCCCGTTCTCCGGAACCATGGAGGCATCGATAGCCGGACTGGGCGGCTGGGTGCTGGTCGGCATCGTCGCCGGGCTGCTTTCGGGACTGCTGACGCAATTGGTCTATGCCTGGGAGGACGCTTTCCTGAAGCTGCCGATCCACTGGATGTGGTGGCCGATGATCGGCGGCCTGGTGGTCGGTATCGGCGGCTTGATCGAGCCGCACGCGCTCGGCGTCGGCTACGACAACATCGCCAATATGCTCGACGGCCGCACGGTTGCCACTGCAGCGCTGCTGCTTCTGGTGGTGAAGGCCGTCATCTGGTCGGTGGCGCTGGGTTCGGGAACCTCGGGCGGCGTGCTGGCGCCGCTGCTCATCATGGGCGGCGCGATGGGAGCGGTGCTCTCGGGCATCCTGCCCGAGGCAAGCCCCGGTTTCTGGCCGCTGCTGGCGATGGCGGCGACGATGGGCGGCACCATGCGCGCACCGCTAACCGCGACCTTCTTCGCCACCGAGCTCACCGGCAACACGCATGTGCTGGTGCCGCTGATCGCGGCCTGCGCCACAGCGCATGCGGTCACCGTGCTGTTGATGAAGCGCTCGATCCTGACTGAGAAAGTGGCGCGGCGCGGGCACCATCTCGTGCGCGAATACCGTGTCGATCCTTTCGCGCTGACCAGGGTCAAGGAAGTGATGACGACCAAGGTCGAGAGCGTGCCGGCGACGATGACGCTGCATTGCGCCGCGACCTTCTTGACCGCGCCGGACACGCGGCATCCGAGCTTCCCGGTGATCGATGAAGCGGGGCATGTGCTCGGCGTCATCGATCCGCCGGCGATCCTGCGCTGGCGTCGTAACGGCAAGCACCGCAAGGCGACGCTGGGCGAGCTGCTCGCCGGCAGCAAGATCACACTCGCTTATCCGGACGAATATCTGGAAGCGCTTTCCGACAAGCTGCTCACCGCCAACGTCTCGCACCTGCCGGTCGTCTCACGCGAGGATGAACGGCTCGTCGGCTATATCGGCTGGAAAGACATGATGCGGGTAAGGTCGAAAAAGCAGGCGGAGGAGCGCGACCGCACCGCATTGCTGAGCTTCAGCGCGAAGCGCAAGGCGCAACAAAACGTCAGCGATAGCGCGGCCTAGGTCGCGACGCCGCCGCGTTTTGCCCAGGCCAGCACATAGAGCCTCAGCGCGGATGACAGGTTGGCGTCCCGCGTGCGCGTCTCGTCGATCTCAGCGACCAGAGCCGCGAGCGACAACGAGCGCTCGGCGGCGATGGCGATGAGGTCTTCGTAGAAGGGCTGCTCCAGGGAAAAGCTGGTGCGGTGACCGCGGATCGTTACCGAACGTTTTTCGACCGCGGCCATTGCAGGACTCAGCGCTTGCCTGGGTCGTCGGGTTTTTCCCGGCGATGGCCGGCCACGAATTTCTCGGCCTTCTCCGACGTCAGCCGGTCACGCTCGCGCTCTGGCTTCGAGCGGCCGTACAGGGCCCGGTTCTCGCTTGCCTGGCGTTCCTTCTCGGTGCGCGCTTTCTGCTTGCGGGCCTGGCGGAGATTGACGACCTCGCCCATGACGCTGGCTACTTCTTGCGGAAGGCGTCGAGCGAAACGACGTCGGCGCCCTTGCCGCCGGTCTCGGCGACCGCCGGTTTCTTTTCGGCCTCGGCGGCCTTCTTTTTCGTTTCCGACTTCTTCTCCGGAACCACGGCGACCGGTTCAGGCGCCGGAGCGGCGGTCTCGTCTTCGGCGCCCTCCGTCTTGACGTCGAATTCGAGTTCGAAATTCACCGACGGATCATAGAAGCCGCGCACGGCGGAGAAGGGGATTTCGAGCTTTTCCGGCACATCGGAGAAGGAAAGCCCGACCTCGAAGCCGGCATCCGTGACCTTGAGGTCCCAATACTGGAACTGGATGACGATGGTCATCTGCTCCGGATAGCGCTCGCGCAGCCTCGAGGAGATGCGCACGCCCGGCGCGCCGGTCAGGAAAGTGATGAAGAAATGATGATTGCCCGGAAGGCCGGTGCGCGCGACTTCGGCCAGGACCTTGCGCATGACGCCGCGCAGAGCCTCCTGGGCCAGAATGTCGTAGCGGATGTGGTCGTCGGCCATCTGATGGTCGGGTTCCGTTGAATCGTCCGCATAGCTGTAATCAAGCTTGAGCGCGGCGTAAACCGCATATAGGCGCAAAGGCGTGAGGCCAAGAGGGCTGCCGGCGATTTGATCGCTCAGGCGTGAACAAGCGCCGCCTGTTTGCCGGCTGGCGACTTCTTCCTGGCGAAGGCGCTAAGAAAGGTCCGTACGCCATTGGTGGCGGAGCGCAGCACCTCTTCCTCGGTAGGCATGCCGCCCAGCATGAAGGTGATCTGAAGCTCGGCGTTGACGAGGGCCAGGAACTGGCGCGCCGCGACGTCGGGGTCGCCGATCGACAGATGTCCGGCGAAGGCAAGCCGGGCGAAGCGCGCGGCAAGCGCCGACCATGTGCGGCCCGGGCCATGCTCGCGCCATTCGGCAAACAGTTCCGGATAACGCCCGCCTTCGGCCTGGATCAGCTTCCGCAGGAAACGGCCGTCGCGGTTGCAGATGCAGTTGCGGTTCATGCGCACGGCAAAGGCGATCAGGTCGGCTTCCAAATCCGCAGGCTGGTCGGGGAAGCTGGCGATGGTGGCGAAGATGCCGGCATTGCAGCGCTCCGTCAGGTCGCGCACGACGGCGACGAAAAGCTTTTCCTTGTCGCCGTGATGATTATAGACCGTCTGCCGCGAGACGCCGGCCTCGGCCGCGATCAGGTCGATATTGGCGCCCGCATAGCCTTCGCGGCAGAATACGGAAGCGGCTGCATCCACCACCGACACGCGCTTGGCCTCGTGGCTGCGTGGCGGGAAGGTGTCAGGAGAAACGCCGGGCTTCATGAACATCTATATAGCGGTGATTGACGAATTGGACAAGCCTGTCTAAATTTGTGGACACGACAAAGGGGAATCCCACCGGAGAGACGAACATGTGCGCCCTGAACAGGCGAATGAATTCGCTCTGAAGTGTAGGATTTCCCGCGGGATGGAACGTCCTGGATTCAGACGCCGGTATTTGCGGCTGCAACCAGATCCGAAAGAGCCTTATCATGAGTCCCAAATTCCTCCGCATCGCGGTCGTGCTCGGCTTGTTGTCCGCGATCGGCCCGTTTGCGATCGATATGTATCTCCCTGCGCTGCCTTCGATCGGCGAGGACCTGCATGCCGGCACCGCTGCCGTGCAGATGAGCCTTTTGATCTTCTTCCTGTCGATGGGTTTTGGGCAGATCGTCGTCGGCCCGATCTCCGACATGGTCGGCCGCAAGGCACCGCTTTACGCCGGCCTCGCGCTGTTCATGGTCGGCGGCGTCGGCTCGGCGATGGCGCCGAGCATCGAGTGGCTGATCGCCTTCCGCTTCCTGCAAGGTCTCGGCGCCAGCGCCGGCATGGCGGTGCCGCGCGCCATCGTGCGCGACCTGCACACCGGCAACGAGGCCGCCAAGCTGATGTCGCTTCTGATGCTGGTGTTCTCGGTGTCGCCGATCCTCGCGCCGCTGACCGGCAGCCAGATCATCGAGAGCTTCGGCTGGCGCGCCGTGTTCTGGACGGTGACGGGCGCGGCGGCGCTTGCAACGATCCTGCTTGCCACCTCGCTCAAGGAGACGCGGCCAGTCGAAGAGCGCGCCGGCTCGTCCTTCGGCACGGCGCTTGCCGGCTACCGCTACCTGATGGGCGATCGCAACTTCCTCGGCCTTGTGGCGATCGCAGGCTTCGGCATTGCGAGCTTCTTCGTCTATCTGTCGAGCTCGTCCTTCATCCTGATCGACCATTACGGCCTGTCGCCGTCGGTCTACAGCGTGTTCTTCTCGATCAACGCGGTCGCCTTCATCGGCATGTCGCAGCTGACCGGGCTGCTGGCCGACCGCTTTGGTTTGAAGCGTGTCGTCTGGGTGGCGGTCACCGGTTATGCCACGGTGATGGTGGCGCTTTTCGCAATCATGGCGTCCGGCGTCGACCGGTTGGACGTCATGGCCGCCCTGCTCTTTGTCGGCTACGGCTTCCTCGGCCTGGTCATCCCGACCACTTCGGTGCTGGCGATGGAAGAGCATGGCGAGATCGCCGGCACGGCCTCGGCGCTAATGGGCACGCTGCATTTCGCCATCGGCGCGCTGGCGATGGGCGTCGCCGGCATCTTCTTCGACGGCACGCCGCTGCCGATGGTGGCGGGCATCGCGCTGTGCGCCGTGATCTCGTTCACGCTGGCCAAGCTGACGCTCGGCCGCGCGCGCGAAGCGGTCGAGGCGCCGGCGGAGTAGGGCGCGTCGAAACAACCAAAAAAAGGCCGGGCTAGCCCCGGCCTTTTTCATATCTATCGCAAACCCGCTTGATCGATGACGAAGCGCAGCCGTTCCTCGACCGGCACAAGCGGCAAGGCCACCAACTCATAACCGAGCTCCGCATGGACGCCGGTCACCGAGCGGAATGTGCGCTCGGCCTCGTCGAGCGTCTGTTTTCGCTCCTCGTCCTGAGTGAAGATCTCCGGCCATGGCGGCGCGACGAAGACGCGGCGCGCGTAGCGGAATTTTCGCGCCGCGCTCGTGACGTGGTCCGGCACCGGCAGGCCGCAGAGCCTGAGATAGCCGATCGTGTCGGGCACGCCGCGGTCGAAGAAGACGAGGCCGGGTTCGGCATGCGCGGCGTGCCAGGAGCGCAGCTCCCAGGACAGCATCAACTCGGCAAAGAGCGCGCGGTCCTGCCAGGGAAGGGCAGGGCCGCCGATGGCCATCTGGTCGCGGATGATGCCGCGCCCAGCTTCGGGCGCGGTCGCGAAGCCCTCGGTTCGCCGCGCCTCATCAGCGTGGTCTTGCCCGAGCCGGGGCCGCCGGTCAGCACGAAGAATCGGTCGGAATCGTCTTGCATCGCTTGTCCATGGGCGATGAGCGGCAGGGCTGTCGCAGCGGATCAAGCGCCGGACGAGCCTTGGCCGTTCGGTGATTGGGGAGAAGCAAGGAGGGGGAAGGTGGAGGTTTCTGTTGCCAGGTACCTCCGAACCCCGCCTAGAAGTGCGAACCCCTAGGACTTGATTTGAAGCGTTCGCGCCGCATTAAGCAGCGAGACGAGCTTCCGCATAGTTGTCGTTGGCAACTATAAGTTTAGCCCGATAACGGTGGTACAATGCCGGGCAAAAGTACGATCTTTACACCTTCGTCGATCCTATTTCGCCCCCAGCAAAAGCCGCTCCGTCAGCCAGAGCGGTTTTTGGTGGAGGCGCCGGGTACCGCCCCCGGGTCCGAACGGCTTATTTCATCGCCTGTTTATCGCCATAGTCGGTCAAGCCGACGAAGCGAATATAGGGAGCGACAACGGAAAAAGAAAGGCCAAACCGGCTCTTATCCGGTTAGGCCAATGCACAGCCAAGGGTTGACTTGCGCGCCTACTCAATCAAATCTCGCTCGCGGTGAGGAGTCTCTGACCTAGCGCACGGTTGCGCGGCGCGCCACAAGCCTCACCGACCGGATCCGTGGCGCCGACGAGGGGAAGTTCGATGGCCGATTATCTTGCGGATGTGATGAAATACGATGCCGGCGCCAGCGCCGACGCGGTCGATAAGATCGTCAAGCATCTGGGCATTGCGCTCAGGAACCGCGATTCCTCGCTGGTGTCCTGCACCGACCCGAAGGAACTCGACCGCGTGCGGGAGAACTGGATCGGCAAGAAGCTCGGCGTTGCCGATGCCGCAAAGGCGAATGCCTCGATCGAGAAGACCTGCAAGGCGATGCAGGCCGACAACACCAAAAGCCGCGTGACCTTTTACTATCTGGTTGCCAAGGATCTCGGCAAACTCGGCTCTCTCTGACGGTCGAGCGTCGGCTAGCGAAGACTGGTGCGGCAAGGCTGTCGCGTCGGATTTGAATTTACGGCGCTGCCCCTCATCCGGATGCCGCCATCTTCTCCCGTATAGTAACGGGGAGAAGGATGCTCTCTTGGCGATTTCGTCAATCGCCACCGTTGCAAGAAACGCGGCAGCGCCGCAGCCAGCGCTTTCTCCCCGTCACTTTACGGGGAGAAATGCCCGGCGGGGCAATGAGGGACGGCACGAGCGTTTGGAAGGGTGGCGGTGCACAAGCGCTGTTCGCGCCTGTTTTGGTGTGTCCGGCAGCCCATCCGTCGGCTATGATATCCCACGATACGAATCGAGGCGGAGCCGATGCGCCAATATCTCGACCTGTTGAAGCATGTGCTGGAGAACGGTGCCGATCGCGGCGACCGTACCGGGACAGGCACGCGCTCGGTGTTCGGCTACCAGATGCGCTTCGACCTTTCGCGCGGCTTTCCGGTCACGACCACCAAGAAGCTGCATCTGAGGTCGATCATCCACGAGCTTCTGTGGTTCCTGGCCGGCGATACCAATATCAAATATCTCAACGACAACGGCGTCACCATCTGGGACGAATGGGCCGACGAGAACGGCGATCTCGGCCCGGTCTATGGCAAGCAGTGGCGCTCATGGCCGGACGGGCATGGCGGCGAAATCGACCAGATCGCGAATCTTCTGAAGGAGATACGCCGGAATCCTAACTCGCGCCGGCTGATCGTCTCGGCCTGGAATCCGGCCGAAGTCGAGGCGATGGCGCTGCCGCCCTGCCACTGTCTATTCCAGTTCTATGTTTCGGAAGGCCGGCTCTCCTGCCAGCTTTACCAGCGCTCTGGCGACATCTTCCTCGGCGTGCCGTTCAACATCGCCTCCTATGCCCTGCTTACCATGATGGTAGCGCAGGTGACCGGGCTGAAGCCCGGCGACTTCGTCCATACGCTCGGCGATGCACATCTTTATTCGAACCATTTCGAGCAGGCGCGCGAGCAGATGCGGCGCACGCCCAAGGCCTTGCCGACGATGTGGATCAATCCTGAGGTGAAAGACCTTTTCGCCTTCCGCTTCGAGGATTTCCGCCTCGAAAACTATTTCGCGGATGCGAATATCAAGGCGCCTATCGCGGTATGAGCCAGCCTTCGGCTCAGTCGATGCCGACCATGACGTCCGAGGCCTTGATCACCGCATAGGCCTGCTTGCCTTTTTCGAGCGCGAGGTCGGCGACCGATCGTTGGTGATCGACGCGGTGACGATGGCGCCGCCACCGGTGTCGATCCTGACATGGGAGGTGGTGGCTCCTTTGACGATCTGCGTGACCTTAGCCTTCAGAACGTTGCGGGCGCTGATCTTCATGCGTCTCTCCTTGAGCCTCGCTGCTTCTTGAGCCTCGCTGCTTCGCCTTCCTCGTAGGCTGAGATCACGCCGCCGCACAATGCCGCGACAGGTGAAAAGCCTTCCCTTGTTATGTTCAGACGGATATATCGGTCTAAGGCTTTGGGCGGTACGGATTTTGAAACCAGGGAGAGACTTCATGACGGGCAAGGGTTTCGGGTTGAAGGCGGCCGCAATTGGCGGTCTGACAGCGATGCTGATGGCCGCAGTGCCTGCGGCCCTTGCCGACGGCAAGGTGGTCGTCTTCGCGGCGGCGAGCCTCAAGAACGCGCTTGACGCCGTCAACAAGGCCTGCGAGCCGGAAGTCGGCGAAGCCGCGACCATCTCCTACGCGGCGAGCTCGGCGCTGGCCAAGCAGATCGAAGGCGGTGCGCCGGCCGACATTTTTGTCTCGGCTGACCTCGACTGGATGAAATATCTCTCCGACAAGAAGCTGACCAGGCCCGACACCGAAGTGAAGCTGCTCGGCAACCAGATCGTGCTAGTGGCGCCGAAGGATTCCACGATCGAGACCAAGGTCGAGAAGGGCTTCGACCTCGCCAAGCTGATCGGCGACGGCAAGCTTGCCATGGGCGATTTCAAGGCCGTTCCGGCCGGCAAATACGGCAAGGCGGCGCTGGAATCGCTGGGCGTGTGGTCGTCGGTCGAGGGCAAGGTCGCGCAGGCTGAGAATGTGCGCGCAGCACTTAAGCTGGTGGCGACGGGCGAGGCGGCGCTGGGCATCGTCTACGCCACCGACGCGCATGCCGAAAAGGGCGTCAAGGTCGTCGGCACCTTTCCGGAAGATTCGCACCCGCCGATCATCTATCCGATTGCCCAGACCGCCGATTCGAAGGACAAGGATACGGCTGCCTTCCTGAAATGCGTCGAGTCGGCCAGGGCCGCCGAGCTCTTCAAGGAGCAGGGTTTTACGGTGCTCGCGCCGAGCAACTGAGAAAGACCGCGCAAACGCTAACATGAACTGGCTGCTGGACCTCACTCCCGACGAATGGAATGCGGTCCGGCTGTCGATCAAGGTGGCGACAGTGGCGATGATCGCCAGCCTGCCGCCCGGCGTCCTGCTCGCGCTCCTGCTCGCGCGGGGGCGTTTCTGGGGCAAGACGCTGCTCAACGGGCTGGTGCATCTGCCGCTGATCCTGCCGCCGGTGGTGACCGGTTATCTGCTGTTGCTCACCTTCGGCCGGCGCGGGCCGGCCGGCGCTTTCCTTGCCGAGCATTTCGGCATTGTCTTTTCGTTCCGCTGGACGGGCGCGGCACTGGCCTGCGGGGTCATGGGCTTCCCGTTGATGGTGCGCGCCATCCGGCTGTCGATCGAGGCGGTCGACCGCAAAATGGAGGCCGCCGCCGGCACACTCGGCGCCAACCCGCTCTGGGTGTTCGCCACCATCACGCTGCCGTTGATCCTGCCCGGCCTGATCGCCGGCGCGATCCTTTCGTTCGCCAAGGCGATGGGCGAATTCGGCGCCACCATCACCTTCGTCTCCAACATCCCCAACGAGACACAGACGCTGCCCTCGGCGATCTACACCTTCACGCAGGTGCCTGGCGGCGACGAAGGCGCTCTCAGGCTGACGCTGATCTCGATCGTCATCTCGATGGTCGCGCTCATCGCCTCGGAAGCGCTGGCGCGGCGCGTCGGCCGGCGGATGGACATCGAATGACGGTCTCCGTCGAAATCCGCCATCAGCTGGGCGAATTCGCCCTGGAGGCGCGTTTCGAGAGCGCCGGCCGGCTGACGGCGCTGTTCGGGCCATCGGGCTCGGGCAAGTCCACGCTGATCAACCTGATCGCGGGCCTGATCCGTCCGGACACGGGGCGTATCTCGGCCGACGGCAACGTGCTGGTCGACACCGCCGCGCGGATCTTCGTGCCCATGCACAAGCGGCGCATCGGCATGGTGTTCCAGGATGCGCGGCTGTTCCCGCATATGAGCGTCGCCGGCAATCTGCGCTATGGTCGCTGGTTCACGCCGGCGTCCGAACGCTACGCCAAGATGGATGCGGTGGTCGACCTGCTCGGCATCGGTCACCTGCTCGACCGGCGGCCGGCGAAACTGTCGGGCGGCGAAAGGCAGCGTGTCGCGATCGGCCGCGCGCTGCTTGCCAGCCCGAAACTGCTTCTGATGGACGAGCCACTCGCCTCGCTTGACGAAGCGCGCAAGGCCGAGATCCTGCCCTATATCGAACGGCTGCGCGACGAGACGAAGATCCCGATCGTCTATGTCAGCCATTCCGTCGCCGAGGTGGCGCGGCTCGCGAGCGATGTCGTGGTGCTTTCGCAAGGCAAGGTCGCGGCCGCGGGGCCGACCGAGGCGATCATGCAGCGGCTGGACCTGTTGCCGGCGGAGGAGCGCGGCGAGGGCGGAGCGGTGCTCGACACCAAGGTCCTGCGCCACGATGAGGCTTTCGGCATGACCGTGCTTGCCTCGCAGGCCGGCGAAATCCGCGTGCCGCGGCTGGCCCGGCCGGTCGGAGCGACGGTGCGGCTGCGCATCCGGGCCCGCGACGTCATGATCGCGACCGAGCAGCCGACCGGCCTCAGCGCGCTCAACATATTGGCGGGGACGATCGCGGCGGTCCGGCCTGGCATAGAACCGACGGTGGAAATCGCCATCGACTGCAGCGGCGCGATCGTGCTGGCGCGTATCACCGAACAGTCCAAACACACCCTTCGTCTGACGCTCGGCCACAAGGTCTTCGCGGTGATCAAGACAGTGAGCTTCGACAGCGCGACGACCGGGGCAGGGCTGTCGGTTGAGGCGGATGGTTGACGAAGGAGCAATATCGCTATGTCGATTTGGAATAGCGATCTGGTGGCGGAGGAGGTAGTCTCGGCATGATCGCGGAGGACAGGACATGCCATCGTTGAGCCTGCGGATAAATCTCGACCCCGACGGCCGGATCGGCCCGGGCAAGATCGAACTGCTGGAACAGATCGCCGCCTTCGGCTCGATCTCGGCCGCGGCGCGCGGCATGGAGATGTCCTATAAGCATGCCTGGGACCTGGTTGAGGACATGAACCGCGTGTTCGGCAAGCCGCTGGTCGCGGCGCAGACCGGCGGCCGCAAAGGCGGTGGCGCGCAGTTGACGTCGGCGGGGTTGGCCGTGGTCAGCCGTTTCAGGGCGATAGAGCGAGCCGCTTCATCGGCCGCCGCGGTTCATATGCAGGCTCTGCAGGCGGAGATCGATGCTGGGTAGGGCAGTAGGGAGTGATGTCCTGGCCGCCTGCGCATGCGATGTGCGTCCCCTACTGCCCTACTGCCTTATTCCCCTAATTTCTTCAGCAGATAGGTGTCCATGATCCAGCCCTTCTTGCGCCGGGCTTCTTCGCGGACCTTCTCGATTTCGGCGCCGACATCGCCCAGGCGCCCGGAAATGACGATCTGATCCGGCGTGCCGAGATAGGCGCCCCACTGGATGAGGACGTCCTTGTCGGTAAGCGTGTTGAAGGCGCATTTGCCGTCGAGCATGACGACCGTGGAGCCGGCATTGGCGGACAGCCCTTCTTCGGTCAACCGCCGCCCGGTGGTGACCAGGATCGAATCGCCGATGCGGTTGAGCGCGGTCGCGTGGGCGGCGGCCAGCGCCTGGATCGCGGTAATGCCGGGGATGACTTCGAGCTCGAAACCGACATTGCCTCTGAGGCGCACGCGCTCGAGGATGCGCAGCGCGCTGTCATAGAGCGACGGGTCGCCCCAGATCAGGAAGGCGCCGCAGCCGTCTTCGGCAAGCTCGTTGCGGATCAGGGTTTCGTAGATCTCCGCTATCGCTTCGTGCCAGTCGTCGACTGTCACACGATAGGACGACGTCGGCTCGGCCCGAACCGGCACATCGAACTCGACCCGGCGCGATTTTGGATTGGTGACGAAGCGGTCGCAGATCCGCCGGCGCAAATCGGCAAGATCGTCCTTCTTCGCTCCCTTGTCGGGAATGAACAGCACGTCGGCGCGGTTCAGGCCGTCTATGGCCTGGACCGTCATGTGGTCGGGATTGCCGGCTCCGATGCCGATGACGAGAAGCTTGCGCATGGCGATCTCCTGCCCGATCGGCGGCGCGGTGTCCAGAAGTACCCGTATCGAGCGACGAAGGGCTTTGAAACGCTACCTTGAAACGGGTAGATGGAAGAGCGCATCCGGCTGATCCCGGTAGCGCGGCATTGAGGAGGGTCCATGTTACGCACCGTACTGACCGCAGCGCTGGCAATCATGGCCGCTCCGGCCTTCGCCAATGATTCCGTCGCCGAACTCGGCACCGGCGGGCTGATCCTGTCTCGAAGCGACGCCGTTGCCATGCAGAGCGAGGATCTTTTCATCTCGCCGGAGAAGGTGACGGTCGACTATGTGTTCCGCAACAACACCGACAAGGATGTCAGTTCCATCGTCGCGTTTCCGATGCCCGACATCGAGGGCGATCCCAACGAGATGCCGGCGATCCCGGAGGCGCAGAGCGACAATTTCCTCGGCTTCGAGGTGACCATCGACGGCGTCGATGCGAAACCCCAGCTCGAGCAAAGGGCGTTTGCGCTGGGCATCGACATCACCGCCGACCTCAAGGCCCAGAACGTGCCGCTCTATCCATTCGGCGACGCCGCCAAGGCGGCGCTGGCGAAGCTGCCCAAGGATGTCACCAAGGACTGGGAAGACCGCGGCATCATCATCGAAGATACCGCCGATGACGGTTCGGGCATGCAGACCGCCTATGTGCCCTTCTGGCAACTGCGCTCGACCTACTGGTGGCGCTCGACCTTCCCGGCCAACAAGGAGGTCCATGTCTCGCACCGCTACAAGCCCAGCGTCGGCGGCACTTCCTCGGTCAGTTTCTTCTATGACGGCCAGTTCCAGGGCCAGTATGCGGCCTACAAGAACCGCTATTGCATGGACGGCGCATTCGAGAACGCGGTGCGCAGGGCCGCGAAGGAAAATCCCGACGGCTACCCGAAATATTACGAGAGCCGGATCGCCTACATCCTGACCACGGGGGGCAACTGGGCCTCCGGCACCATCGGCAATTTCAAGCTCACCATCGATAAGGGCAGCCCCAAAAACCTCGTCTCCTTCTGCGGCGACAATGTCAAAAAGGTCGGGCCGACGACGTTCGAGACCACCGCGAAGGATTTCTATCCCGAGCACGATATCGACATCCTGCTGCTGGAGCCGTCGGACAATGGCGGGAACGGCGGCTGATGGACATCGCGATCTATGTCGCCATTGCCGAAAACGGCGTGATCGGCCGCGAAGGCGGCCTGCCGTGGCGGCTTTCCACCGATCTCAAGCGCTTCAAGGCCGACACGATGGGCAAGCCGATCATCATGGGCCGTAAGACCTATGAAGGCATCGGCCGGCCGCTGCCCGGCCGGCTCAACATCGTGGTGACGCGCGACAAAGCCTGGCGCGCCGAAGGCGTCGAGGTGGCCCACTCACTGGATGACGCGATCGCGCTGGCCAAGGTGCGCGGCCGCTGCATGGCGGGAGCGGAGGAGATCTGCGTGGTCGGTGGCGGCGAGATCTATGCCCAGGCCTTGCCGCTTGCCGACCGGCTGCATGTGACTCATGTGCTGGCCAGCGTCGATGGCGATGCGCATTTTCCGCCGATCGACCCAGGCATCTGGCAAGTCGTCAGCGCCGAGGATTTTCCCGCCGGCGAGAAGGACAGCCACGCGACGCGCTACACCGTCTACCAACGCCGCCGCGACAGTCATTGATGACGACAAACGGTCGCTACCGGCCCGAATCGGACGGTGGCGATGGCACATCGCGTTGAAAGCGGGCCAAGGCGTCCCTATAGAAGAACGGTGTTGTAGCGGCGCGCGTCCAACCGGACGCGCAAGAGGTCGCCGTAATACTTTGATTTTGGGGCATGATTCCTTTCGAAAACCGATATGGGTTTTCGTGGTCATGCGCTAGGATTGAGCCGCAAGGCCTGAGGGAACCGAAGCGAAAGGACATTCATGCCCTGGAACGACAAGAGCGGTGGCGGCGGCCCATGGGGCGGCGGCGGCAATCAGGGGCCCTGGGGGCAGGGACCGAAAGGGCCAAGCGGCCCGCCGGGTTCGCCCCCCGATCTCGAGGATATCATCCGCCGCGGCCAGGACAGGCTGCGGCGCGCGCTTCCGGGCGGTGGCGGCGCCAGCCCGGCCGTGCTCGGGCTGATCGCGCTGGCCCTCATCGTGCTCTGGGCTTTCAAGGCGATCTATACCGTGCAGCCCGACGAGGTTGCCGTCGAACTGCGCTTCGGCCAGCCAAAGACCGAGCTTTCGCAGCCGGGCCTGCATTTTCACTGGTGGCCGATCGAAACGGTCGAGACCGCCAAGATCTCCGAGCAGCTCGTCAGCATCGGCGGCGGCTCGAGCAGCGGCTCCGGGCTGATGCTCTCCGGCGACCAGAACATCGTCAACGTGCAGTTCTCGGTCGCCTACCAGGTCTCCGATCCCAAGGCCTATCTGTTCGACGTTTCCGATCCCGACGGCATGCTGACCCAGGTTGCCGAGAGCGCCATGCGCGAAGTCGTCGGCCGGCGTCCGGCGCAGGACATCTTCCGCGACGATCGCCAGGGCATCGCAACGGGGGTGCGCGAGATCATCCAAGGCACGCTTGACGGCTACAAGACCGGCCTCCAGGTTAACGCGGTCTCGATCGAGGACGCAGCGCCCCCGCGCGAGGTGGCCGATGCGTTCGACGAGGTGCAGCGCGCCGAGCAGGACGAGGACAAGTTCGTCGAGCAGGCCAACCAGTATTCCAACCAGAAGCTCGGCCAGGCGCGCGGCCAGGCGGCGCAGATCCGCGAGGACGCGGCAGCCTACAAGAACCGCGTCGTGCAGGAAGCGGAAGGCGAGGCGCAGCGCTTCATCTCCGTCTACAACGAATATGCCAAGGCGCCCGACGTCACGCGCAGGCGGCTTTATCTTGAAACCATGGAGAAGATCCTGAAGGACTCGAACAAAGTCGTCGTCGAGCAGGGCAATGGCCAGGGCGTGCTGCCTTACCTCCCGTTGCCGGCCTTGCAGCCAAAGACGCCGCCGGCGCCCCTCGGCGTCACGACGGGAGGTAACCAGTGATGGCAAACCGTGTTCCCGTCATCGCGGTCGTCGCGGCTGTCCTGTTGTTCCTGCTCTACTCCTCGATCTTCGTGGTCAATGCGGGCCAGCAGGCGATCGTTCTGAGATTTGGCGAGATCATCGACGTCAAGAGTGAGCCTGGGGTCTACTTCAAGGCGCCGTTCGCCTTCTTCGATGCCGACAGCGTGCAGATGGTCGAGAAGCGGGTGATGCGCTTCGACCTCGACAACATCCGCGTCCAGGTCTCGGGCGGCAAGTTCTACGAGGTCGATGCTTTCATCGCCTACCGCATCTCGGATCCGCGCACGTTCCGCGCGGCGGTGTCCGGCCAGGTGGAATTGGCTGAGGCACGTCTGAAGACGCGTCTCGACGCGGCGCTGCGCCGTGTCTACGGCCTGCGCGACTTCGAGGCAGCTCTTTCGGAAGAGCGCGGCAACATGATGCGCGAGGTGCGCGACCAGCTTCGTCCCGACGCAACCTCGCTCGGCCTCGACATCGAGGATGTGCGCATCCGCCGGACCGATCTGACGGCGGAGGTCTCGCAACAGACCTATGACCGCATGAAGGCCGAGCGCCTGGCTGAGGCCGAGCGGCTGAGAGCCCGCGGCAACGAGGCGGCACAGCGCATCAGGGCGCGCGCCGACCGCGAGGTCGTCGAGATCGTCGCCGAGGCGCAGAAGGAATCGGAAATCCTGCGCGGCGAGGGCGAGGCGCAGCGCAGCGCGACCTTTGCGGACGCCTATAAGCGCGATCCGGCCTTCTTCGATTTCTATCGCTCGATGAACGCTTACGGCACGGCGCTGGACAGCACCGGAACGACGATGGTGCTCTCGCCCGAATCCGAGTTCTTCCGCTACTTCCGCGATCCGGACAGCAAGCCCGGGCCGGCACCTTCGGCGCCACCTGCCGCGCCTGCGACGGCACCGGCCGCGCCTGCGACGGCACCGGCCGCGCCTGCGACGCAACCCGGACCTGCCCAGTAGCGGGCGGTGCAGGATTTTCTGGCGGCAATCGGCCTGGTCCTGGTGATCGAAGGGCTGGTCTATGGAGGGTTTCCGGCTTTGGCCCGGAAACTCGCCGCCGAGGTGCTGTCGATGCCGGAAAATATGCTGCGGATCGGCGGGCTGGCGGCGATCGCCATAGGTGTCGGCATCGTCTGGCTGGTCCGCGGCTAGATCAGGATGACGTTTCGTTGAATCGCCATGCTGATCTAAGTCTTCGTTGGATTGCTTGAATGAAAATTCCTTGGTGCCGAAGCGATTGACGATTTATCTTCCGCCGATAGCTATAGCCGCAAACGTGCCTTATTTCTTGCCAAGATGAGCCGGACAGGCGCCTTTGCGGATGCGCTTTTCCTTTTCAGAACCACCGGAGGCCATGATGATATCCGACACCCTGTTGCGCGCGGCGCGGCGCATGGTCTTCGCCGGCGCCACGGCATTCGCGGTCGGCATCGTTGCCGTCCCGTCCTTCGTCACGCCGACGATCGCTTCCGACGGACCGCCTTCGGTCGCCGATCTCGCCGAGCGCCTGCTCGGCGCGGTGGTCAACATCTCGACCTCGCAGACGGTGAAAGGCACGGAAGGACCTGGCGCGGTGCCGATGCCGCAACTGCCCGAGGGCTCGCCGTTCCAGGACTTCTTCGACGATTTCTTCAAGAACCGTGGCGGCGAAAAGGGCGGTGGCGGGCAGAAAGTACAGTCGCTCGGCTCCGGCTTCGTCATCGACGCCGAGCAGGGCATCGTGGTGACCAACAACCATGTCATCGCCGACGCCGACGATATCGAGGTGAATTTCTCCGACGGCGTCACGCTGAAGGCGACGCTTGTCGGCACCGACACCAAGACCGATGTCGCGGTGCTGAAGGTCGACCCCAAGGGCCACAAGCTGACGGCGGTGAAATTCGGCGATTCCACCAAGATGCGCGTCGGCGACTGGGTGATGGCGATCGGCAATCCGTTCGGCCTGGGCGGCACGGTGACGGTGGGCATCGTCTCGGCGCGCAACCGCGACATCAATTCCGGCCCCTATGACGACTTCATCCAGACCGACGCCGCCATCAACCGCGGCAATTCCGGCGGCCCGCTGTTCAACGCCGCCGGCGAGGTCATCGGCATCAACACGGCGATCATCTCGCCGTCGGGCGGCTCGATCGGCATCGGTTTCTCCATCCCCTCGCAGCTTGCCGCGGGCGTCGTCGACCAGCTCCGCCAATATGGCGAGACGCGGCGCGGCTGGCTTGGTGTGCGCATCCAGCCGGTGACGGACGACATCGCCGAAAGCCTCGGCATGGCAACCGCCAAGGGCGCGCTGGTGGCCGGCGTCATCAAGGGCGGGCCGGTCGACAACGGTTCTGTGCAGGCCGGCGACGTCATCATCAAGTTCGACGGCAAGGATATCCATGAAATGCGCGACCTGCCTCGCGTCGTCGCCGAAAGCCCGGTCGGCAAGGCGGTCGACGTGGTCATCGTGCGCAAAGGCGTCGAGCAGACCGTCAAGGTGACGCTCGGACGGCTGGAGGACAGCGAGAAGCTGGCCAGCGGCGAGAACGGCAACACCGACCAGGACAAGGGCGACAAGGCGACGCCTCCGGTATCGACGGCCTCGGTGCTCGGCATGACGGTCGGCGAGCTCAACGACCAGACGCGGCAGAAGTTCGGCATCGCGGCCGATGTGTCCGGCGTGGTCATCACAGACGTTGCCAAGGATTCGGCGGCGGCCGAGCGCGGCATCCAGGCCGGCGAGGTGATCACCGAGATCGCGCAGGAATCGGTCGGCACGCCGAAGGACGTGATGGACAGGATCGGCGCGCTGAAGGAGCAGGGCCGCAAGAACGCGCTCCTAATGCTGGCCTCGAAGAGCGGCGAACTGCGCTTCGTGACGATCCGGATGGATTGAAAATGATAGGGCGGCTAGCGAGCCGCCCTTTTTCGTACTTGCCAATCCTCGCCCGACAGCCTGTAGAGGACATGCCGCTTGAGGTGCGGGTGGCTGTCGGGAACGCTCGGATGATCGAAATCGGCGCCTGGATCGGCTCGCATGCCGAGCCGCTTCATGACGGCGATGGAGCGATGGTTTTCGGCGACGGCGAAGGAGACGATCTCCTCCAGCCTCAGCGTTTCGAAGCCGAAGGCGAGCCATGCTTCCGCTGCCTCGGTGACATAGCCTTTGCCCCAGAATTCCGGCGCCAGCCGCCAGCCGATCTCGATCGTGCCGTCCGGTAGCGATGGCACGTCATCCGTATCCAGGAGCCCTACGAAGCCGATGCATTCGCCGGTGGCCGCGATCTCGGCGGCGGCGAAGCCGTAGCCATCCTCCTCGATCCAACCGCGGAATTCGTCCATCATGGCGTCGGCGGTCGCGCAGTCGCGGCGGAACGGGAAGAACTCCATCACGCGCTCGTCGAAGTTGATGCGGTGGAAAAGCGCGCGGTCGCGATCCTCCCAGTTGCGCAGGATCAGGCGCTCGGTGCGGATCGGCTTCATTCGACGAACTCGTCCCGGCGATAGCCCTGGAGATAGAGCAGCGCGGTCAGGTCGCCGTGGTCGATGCGGATGCGGGCCTGTTCCGCCACCGCCGGCTTCGCGTGGAGCGCGACGCCGGTGCCGGCAAGACGGATCATATCAAGATCGTTGGCGCCGTCGCCAACCGCGATGGCATCCTCTGTCGTGAGCCCGAGCCGTGCCGCGATGTCGAGCAACGATTCGGCCTTGGCCGCGCGGCCGAGGATCGGCTCAGCCACCATGCCGGTGAATGTGCCGTCATTCTCGACCAGGCGGTTGGCCCGGTTTTCCTGAAATCCCAGCATGGCGGCGATGCGGCTGGTGAAGACGTCGAAGCCGCCGGAGACCAGCGCCGTCCAGGCACCGTTGGCGCGCATCGTTTGCACCAAGGCGCGGCCGCCGGCGGCGAGCGTCAGCCGATTGGCGATGATGCGGTCGACCACGTCGGTATCGAAGCCCCTCAGCAGGGCGACGCGCTCGCGCAAGGCGGGCTCGAAGGCGATCTCGCCATTCATCGAGCGCGCGGTGATCGCCGCGACATGATCCTTGACGCCGATCTCGTCGGCGAGTTCGTCGATGCATTCCTGGTCGATCATGGTCGAATCCATATCGGCGAGCAGGATCTTCTTGCGCCTGCCTTCGGCGGGCTGGACGATGACGTCGACCGGTTCGGAAGCCAATGCAGCGCGCAGATTGGCGGTCATTTCGCCGATATCCGGCGTCTGCGGCAAAACGAGATCGCAGGCGATGTCCTCGGCCAGCCAATGAGCGGCGCTTGCGCCGGCGGCCCGCAAGGCCATATTCGCAAGCGAGGCCGGCACGGCGCGGGCTTCTGGACGGGACACTAAAGTGGCGATCAGCGGCATCGAAAATTCCGGCAGGCAGGCGGGCGAAGGCCGCGTCAAGAATGCGATCCTGATAGCCGGGCCGACCGCCAGCGGCAAGTCGGCGCTGGCACTCGACCTTGCCGAACGCAATGGCGGGGTCATCGTCAACACCGATTCCATGCAGGGCTATTCGGTGCTCGACGTCTTGACGGCGCGGCCGAGCGCCGCCGAAATGGCACGCGCGCCGCACTTCCTTTACGGCCATGTGCATCCCTCGACGGCCTATTCCACCGGCGCCTGGCTGCGCGACGTGACGAAGCTGATCGACGACGGCGTCCTGTCGGGCCGACCCGTCGTTTTCGTCGGCGGCACCGGGCTTTATTTCCGCGCGCTGGCCGAAGGCATCTCGGATATGCCGGACATTCCGGCGGCCATCCGCGAGCGTTGGCGCTACGAGCTCAAGGAACAAGGGGCCGAAAAGCTGCATCGCCTGCTCATGCACGAGGATTCGGCCGTCGCCATGCAGCTCAGGCCGACAGATGGGCAGCGCATCGTGCGGGCGCTCGAAGTGCTCGACGCTTCGGGGCGCTCGATTCTCGAATGGCAGGCGGCGCGCGGCCGGCCGCTGATCGATCGCGACAGCGCGCGCTTTCTGGTCATCGAGCCGGATCGGCAGCAACTGGTCCTGCGCATCGAGGCGCGTTTCGACCAGATGCTCGACAAGGGCGCGCTCGACGAAGTGCGTCAGCTCGTCGCGCTCGACCTGGATCCCGACCTGCCGGCGATGAAAGCGATCGGCGTGCGCGAGCTGCAGGCGGCGATGGCCGGCCAGTCAGGTTTTCCCGAAGCCATCGAACGCGCCAAGATCGCGACCCGGCAATATGCCAAGCGCCAGTCGACATGGTTCAGGCACCAGCTGGGCGCGGAGTGGCGCAGGCTGCGGCCGGGCGACGAGTTGGCACTCCTGGACTGACTAAGCTTTTCAATCAGCGCCTTAAAATCGCCGGCTCCAATTCTCGCTAAAGTTGTTCGGATTAACGGTCCGTAAGGTCGGCCATGCCATAACCTTTGGGGCCACAGTGCCGCGGGGAGTTGATGCGTTTCCATAAGGCGGAATCCGCATTTTTCGTCTTTATTTTTGTGATCCTGGCCGCGGGCTTGGTGACCTTCCATGCCTATGGCCAATTGCAGGACATCGCCGCCGACCTCGATGCCGTATCGCGCGTCGACAAAATCGTCTATCTCAACAAATTGCTGTTCGTTACAGGCGCGTTGCTGGCGACCGCGCTGTTCTTCGGCAGCTTCTTCATCTACCCGCTGATCCGCGGCCAGGTGCGAGAAGAGGGCAAGCTCAGGGCCATGACGGTGTCGCTCAGCGCCCGTTCGCAGACGCTTGAGCAAGCGGCGCTCACCGACAGTCTGACCGGCATGCAGAACCGCCGCTATTTCGACGATGCGCTGCGCGAATATCTGCAGGAGTTTCGCCGCATCGACAGGCCGGTCGGGCTGATGATCCTCGATCTCGACCATTTCAAACAGGTCAACGACACGCATGGCCACGATGTCGGCGATGAGGTGCTGAGAGCCCTCGCCGCCTGCCTCAGAGGCATGACGCGCTATCACGATGTGGTGGCGCGGTTGGGCGGCGAGGAGTTTGCCGTCGTCACCCCCAATATGGATGTCGAACTGCTCGCCCGCTTCGCCGAGCGCATCCGCAAGGCGGTCGCCAATCTGTCGATCATGTCGGGTAATGTGCGGCTGAAGGTTACCACCAGTGTCGGCCTTGCCGTCTGGGACCACAAGGAGAGCGCGGAGGATTTCTATCGCCGCGCCGACCGCCAGCTCTATGAGGCGAAGAAGCAAGGCCGCAACCGCGTCTGCGCCTAAAATCCCACCACTAAATTCGTGAGGCTGGCCGTCTGAAGCTACCTTCTGCGCTTCCGGTGCTCACGGACTTTATGTCCGCTCCGCTCCGGTCTCGAAGGTAACTTCAGCCGACTCAGCCTGACGAATTTCCTGGCGGGATTTACCCCTGCTTTTCACGATCGCAGGCTTAATCGTTGAGTTGGCGCATGCCGAAGGTCGAGGGCTTCAGGCCGTAGCGCGTGTCGAAGTCGTCGTCCGGCTGCACGCGCGGGGAGTTGGCCGGCTTCTTGTATTCCGGGTCACCGGCCTGGCGGGTCGAGTCCACTGTCTCGGCGAAAGCCATGGACTGCTGCGGCTTCGGCACGTTACGCAGCCGCTCGACGATCATGGCCAGATCGACGTCGTTGCCGTCCACGGAGGGCTCGATCTGCTCGCCCTTCGCGGTGCCTGGGATGAACTCCTGCGGCAGCTTCTCGAACTTCAGCCGCATGGTCGTCGCCACGCCTTCGCCGAAGGCGATGGCCTCGCGCTGCCCCATCGAGGAGAGGAACGCCAGGGTCGAGGCCGAGGAATCGGCGATCGCCGAGCGGATGATCGCCTGGTCCTGCTCGTTGGCGAGCCGCATGGCGAAAAAGGTCGAGCACTGCGACAGGATGGTCGGGTCAAGCTCGCCCGGACGCTGGGTGACGACGCCGAGATAGCAGCCATATTTGCGGCCTTCCTTGGCGATGCGCGACAGCGCGTGCCGGGTCGGCGCGAAGCCGAGGCGTGGATCGGCCGGCATGTAGCGATGGGCTTCCTCGCAAAGCAGCAGCAGCTTCAGCCGGCCCTCGCTCCACAGCGCCAGGTCGAAGGCCAGGCGTGCCAGCACCGAGCAGACCGAGTTGACGACTTCCGAAGGCATGCCCGCCATCTCGAAGCAGGTCACCGGGCGGCCATGATTGGGGACGCGGAAAATATTGCCGATCGTTTCGTGGATCGTGTCCTCGATCAAGCGCGAATTGAACATGAAGCGGTAGCGCGGGTCGGCAGCGGCCGATTCGATGCGCGTCTTCAGCGATTTGAGGGTCGGGCGGTCGTTCTTGCTCTCAAGCATGCCCATCCGCTCGTCGATCTGCTTGATGAGATCGGCAATGCGGTAAGGCACCGGCGTGTCCGCGGTCAGCGCGTCGCTGCCGCGCCTGATGTAAGTTCCGGAGCTCGGGTTGCGGTAGAGGTTCTTGGCGGCCGGGATCAGGTCGCGCAGAACGTCCACTTCCTCGGGCACCGTCTCGCGACCGCGAAACAGCACTTCGGCGAACTCCTCGAGCCTGAACATCCAGAACGGCAGGTCGAGCGTCTTGGAATCGACCTTGACGCAATATTCCGGCAGCGAGGCGGCAAACTCATTATGCGGGTCGAGGATGAGCACGCGCAGGTCGGGACGCGACGCGATCGTCTTGCGCAAGAGCAGCGAGACCGCCGTCGATTTGCCGACGCCGGTGGTGCCGACGATGGCGAAATGGCGCGCCAGCGTGTCGTCGATGGCGATGTTGGCATCGATCGACTCATCCTGCGACAGCGTGCCGATGGTCACCGAATGGCGCCCGGCCAGGTCGTAGACCGCCTGCAGATCGCGGGTTCGGATGCGATGGGCAATGGCGCCGATATGCGGATAGGTTGTGATGCCGCGGTCGAACACCGGCTTGGAGCCGGGCTCGACGCCGTCGCGCACTTCGCCGACCAACTCGACGCTGACCTCGATGAGATTCTGCCCGTCGGGGTTCCAGGCGCGGTCCGACTTGCCGATGGCATAGACAAGGCCAACCGTTCTCGTTGAGCCGAGATTGATGGAGATCATCCTGCCGACGGTCCAGAGGCCGGTGACTGTGCCCTCGGCGTCTTCCGCATGGGCGCTGATGGTGGCGCGCGCACCGTCGCATTGCACGACATTGCCCAGAATGCGTTTGTCGTTCTGTTGGATGTTACGGCGTTCCTGCGAGGTCGGTTCCCCGACGGAGGCTTCGCGTTCAACAAACATAATGCGCTGGTCCCATTCCCCTGGAGCGGGAACCCTATCCAATCGGGGTTAAAGTCAGGTGAGGTCGGATGGTGTCGGCAGCGTTAAACCAGCCGCGACAATTCGATCGAATAGTCTCTTCCCAGTTTCCGAAATTCCGATATATTGGACGAATGATCGATATATCGAATGACATCACAACCACGATCGGCAGGCGGATACACTCCGAAAGGACGGTGAGGAGCTGGTCGCTGGCCGAATTGGCCGAGCGCTCGGACGTCTCGAAGGCGATGCTGAGCGCCATCGAACGCGGCACGACCAGTCCGACCGCGGCGCTCCTGGTGCGTATCGCGGCGGCCTTCGGCATGACGTTGTCGACGCTGATCGCACGGGCCGAGATGCAAGGCGGCGGTGTTTCGCGCAGGGACGAGCAGCCAGTCTGGCGGGATCCGGCAACCGGTTATATCAGGCGGCATCTGTCGCCGGCATCGCAGATGCCGCTGGAACTGGTCAGGGTCAGCCTTCCGGCAGGTGCCAAGGTCAGCCTCCCGGCGGCATCCTACGCCTTCATCAAGCAGCAGATATGGCTGATCGGCGGAAGGCTTGATTTCACCGAGGGCGATGTGGTGCACAGGCTCGAGCCCGGCGACTGCCTGGCGCTGGGCGCGCCCTCGGATTGCGTCTTTCATGCTCCCGGACCGGATGCGGCGGAGTATCTCGTGGCGTTGGTCAGGGACTGACCCCGATGTCTCGCCGGCCAAAACGCTCGCACAATGGCGGGCCGCCGCTCGACGACTACGATGGCCCGCCCTGGGGCAAGGGCGATGCCTATATCTTCCTCGCTTGGCGCGCCGCCCACGACAAGGCCTGGAAGGCGCCAAGCCACGCCGTCATGCTGATGCGGCTGGAGAGGGCCGAACGGCTCGGCCTGACTTACGAGGAATATACGCTCGAGATCTTGGAGCGTGGCCGCCATCTCAGCGAGGACGACGCCGACCGCATCGCCGAAATCCGGCGGGCGCGGCGACGGAAACGTATCAGCCATTTCGAATGACCTGTTCCCCGATGTTTCGTCACCTGGAGAGTACCAGCATGAATTCCCTTGAAATCCGGGCGCTGAGCGACGACGCGGCGACCATCGCGATGCTCACCGATCTGCTGATCGAGACGGTCGCCGCCGGCGGGTCGGTGAGCTTCATGCATCCGTTGTCGGCGGAGGCCGCGCGGGATTTCTGGCGCAAATCGCTCGCCGCGGCCGCGCGCGGGGAAAGGGCGGTGCTGGGCGCTTGGCGTGGCGATGCGCTTGCCGGCACGGTCACGCTGCTGCTCGACTTCCCGCCCAATCAACCGCACCGTGCCGAGATCGCCAAGCTGATGACCGGCCGAAACCATCGCGGCAAAGGCGTGGCGATGGCCCTGATGCGGGCAGCGGAGAAACTGGCCGTTGAGAAAGGCCGCACGCTGTTGGTGCTGGACACCGCCAGCGAAGAGGGCGCGGCCGGGCTTTATGAGAAACTCGGTTTCACGCTCACCGGTGAAATCCCCGATTTTGCTCTCAAGCCGCATGGCGGGCTGACCGGCACGCTCATCTACTGGAAACGGATAGGCAGAGCGGCCCGCGCGCTATCCAGAAATCCTGGCGATGCGCGACAGAAGCCAGCGGCGGAAATCCTGCTCGGCGCCGGACAGTCGCGATGATGACGGTCTCGTCAGGAAATGGCCCGAGGGGCTCGAAAGCTCGAAATCCGAAAGCCTGACTAGAACCTTGTCCTTCAGGGCCGCGTCGATCAGTGGCAGCGAGCCGAGCAGCGCTCCCGCGCCGGCCTTCGCAGCTTCCATGGCGGCGACGAAACTGTCGAAGCGATGCGAGCGCAGGGAATGGCCGGCAAGCCCCGCGGCGGGGAACCATTCCGCCCACATCTCGCGCGCGCCCGCCACCAGGAGCAGCGGCATTGACGTCCAATCGGCTTCTCGGGCGAGTGTCGGAGCCGCGACCGGGACAAGCCGCTCGACGGTCAGCCGGTCGGCCTCGCGCCCGGGAAAGGACCCGTTGCCGAATCGTATGTCGAGCGCCGAGCCCGACTGGTCGTAGTCGGTCGGCCGATGGATGGTCACCAGATCGAGCCGGATCTGCGGCAGCGTTTTTGCCAGCTCTGGCAGGGCCGGGACCAGGACCAGAAGGGCAAACGAGATCGGAACCCGGATCGAGACGGTCTGCACGGCGCGCGGCTCGAACAGCTCATTGGTGCTGTTGCCGATGGTCGCGAATGCCGACTGGATATGCGGGAGATAGGCCGCGCCCTCCGGCGACAATGCCACGCCGCGCGCCAGGCGCGCGAACAATCGAGTCCTGAGCCGCTCTTCCAGAAAACGGATGTGCTGGCTGACGGCGGCTTGCGTGAGCCCGAGCTCGGCGGCCGCGGCGGTGAAGTTCGACAGGCGAGCGGCAGCCTCGAAACTGCGGAGCCAGTCGAGAGGAGGCATCGCATCGAAAGCCTTTCCAGCCATCAGAAATTTAGCGCCAATACCCGCAAAACGATAATTTGAATTATGCCTCTGGTGAAGCCAGCATGCAATCCGTACCCCATGGTGGTGGGTAGAGGATGGGAGCTTCGGGATATGTTGAGGACGGCAACGCTGGCCGACGACGGGCGAGTGATCGAGCTTGGCTGGAAGGACGGAACGGTGAGCCGCTTCCATGCCATATGGCTGCGCGATAATGCGCTGGACGCCAAGACGCGCAGTGCCGGCACGGACAGCGGCTGATCACCATCCTCGATATTCCGGCGGAAACGCGGATCGGCGCGGCTGAGATCAAGGACGGAGCGCTGGAGGTCACATTCGCTCCTGAAGGCAAGACCGTCAGCTTTCCCTCAAGCTGGCTCCGCGCTCATGCCTACGATCGCAAGGAGGCTCGCCAGCCTGGCTGGACGGGAAGCGACATAGAGCGCTGGACGAAAGCCACGATGCAGAATTCCGTGCCGCGCGCCGCCTATGCGGATGCCAGCAGAGACAGCAACGTCTTGCGGCAATGGCTGGCCGCGGTCCGCAGCTTCGGCTTCGCTATCATGGACGGCCTGCCTGCCGAATCCGGCGCGCTGTGCAAGGTGGCGGACCTTTTCGGCTACATCAGGGAGACCAATTACGGGCGTTGGTTCGAGGTGCGGGCCGAGGTCAATCCGAACAATCTCGCCTACACCAATCTCGGCTTGCAGGCGCATACCGACAATCCGTATCGGGATCCGGTGCCGACGCTGCAGATCCTCGCCTGCATCGAGAACACGGTGGAAGGCGGCGAGTCCAGCGTCGTCGACGGCTTCGCGGTCGCGGCGGCACTTCAAGCGGAAAACCCGGACGGCTTCCGGCTGCTTTCTTCCTATCCGGCGCGTTTCGAATATGCCGGCTCGTCGGGCGTGCGGCTGCAGTCCAAGCGGCCGATGATCGAGCTCGGGCCCGATGGCGAGTTGATCTGCATCCGCTTCAACAACCGCTCGCTGGCGCCGGCCGTCGATGTGCCGTTCGCCGAGATGGACAAATACTATGCGGCCTATCGCCGGTTCGCCGAGCTGATCGAGGATCCTGCCTTCGAGGTGACGTTCAAGCTCGAGGCGGGGCAATCCTTCATCGTCGACAACACCCGCGTCCTGCATGCGCGCAAGGCGTTTTCCGGCAGCGGCAAGCGCTGGCTGCAGGGCTGCTACGCCGACAAGGACGGCCTGCTGTCGACGCTTGCTGCGATCGAGCATGGTTTCGAGGAGGCGGCGGAATGAAGCCGGACGAATTGAACGCAGGCAACATCGTCGAGTTCATCGCCGACATCTTCGAGCGCCGCGGCGCGGAATCCTATCTCGGCGAGCCGGTCACGATGTCGGAGCATATGCTTCAGGGCGCGTGGCTGGCCGAGCAGGACGGCGCGCCGGAGGAGCTTGTGGCGGCGGCGCTGCTGCACGACATCGGCCACTACACCAGCGAGTTCGGCACCTATTCGCCCGACGACGTCGAGGACAAGCACCATGACGAGGCGGGCGGCGAGATGCTGGCGCCGTTCTTCCCGCCGGTCATCGTCGAATGCGTCAGGCTGCATGTCTCGGCCAAACGCTATCTCTGCGCCACCGATCCGACCTATTTCAGCAAGCTGTCGCCGGCCTCGGTGCATACGCTGTCGCTGCAGGGCGGGCCGATGAGCGCGGAGGAGGTGGCTGAGTTCCGCAGCAATCCCTTCCACGACGAAGCGGTGCGCGTGCGCATCTGGGACGAGGGCGGCAAGATCGCCAACATGAAGACACGCGCCTTTCGCGACTACGTGCCCTTGCTCGAGCGGGTGGTGAAGAAGTTCGCGGCTGAAGGCGGCTAGATGACAGAAGCCCGGTTGGCCGGCTCCTGCTATCCGCGAGAGCGCCGTGCGTCAGCTCTTGTGGTAGACCTCCTGCAGCCCATAAACAGGCGTCGGCAGGCCGACCTGCCTGGCCTTGAGCTGCAGCGACAGATACTGCGAATAGTGCCGCGACTGGTGCAGGTTGCCGCCGTGGAACCAGAGCGCTTCCTGCTGCGTCGGCTTCCACATGTTGCGCTGCTCGCCCTCCCAAGGACCCGGATCCTTGGTGGTGGCAGAGCCGAGGCCCCAGACCTTGCCGACCTTGTCCGCTACCTCCTGCGAGATGAGGTCGGCGGCCCAGCCATTCATCGAGCCGTAGCCGGTGGCATAGATCACCAAGTCAGCCGGCAATTCGGTGCCGTCGACGAATTTGACGCCGGTTTCGGTGAGTTCCTGCACAGCGGCGCCCGGTCCGCTCTTCAGCTTGATCGAACCGTCGACGACGAGGTCGCAGGCGCCGACATCGATGTAGTAGCCGGAGCCGCGGCGGAGGTATTTCATGAACAGACCCGAGCCGTCATCGCCCCAGTCGAGCATGAAGCCGGCCCTTTCCAGGTCGTCGTAGAATTTCGCGTCGCGCTCCTTCATCTGCTGGTAGAGCGGGATCTGGAACTCATGCAGGATGCGGTAGGGCAACGAAGCGAAGATCATGTCGGCCTTGCCCGTCGTCATGCCGTTCTCCACCGCCTGCTCGGAGTAGAGCGCGCCAAGCCCGATATCCATCAGCGTGTCCGACTTGACGATGTGGGTCGACGAGCGCTGCACCATGGTCACATCGGCGCCGCCTTCCCACAGCGCCGCGCAGATGTCATGCGCCGAGTTGTTGGAGCCGATGACCACCACCTTCTTACCGCGGTATTTGTCCGGTCCGGGATGGGTCGAGGAGTGCTGCTGCTCGCCCTTGAAGATATCCTGGCCTTTGTATTTCGGCCAGTTCGCCTTGCCCGACATGCCGGTCGCCAGCACCAGTTGCTTCGGCTTCAGCACGATCTCCTTGCCGTCGCGCTCGACGACGACGGTCCATTCCTTGGCCTTCTCGTCGTATTTGGCGGATTTCGCTGACGTGGAGCTCCAATAGTTCAGCTCCATCACGTTGGTGTACATTTCCAGCCAGTCGCCAATCTTGTCCTTGGGCGCGAAGACCGGCCAGTTCTTCGGAAAGTCGATATAGGGCAGGTGATCGTACCAGACCGGGTCGTGCAGGCAGAGCGACTTGTAGCGCTTGCGCCAGGAGTCGCCCGGACGCTCGTTCTTCTCGACGATGATGGCCGGCACGCCGAGCTGCTTCAGCCGGGCGCCGAGCGTGATACCGCCCTGGCCGCCGCCGATGATGACCACATAGGGTTGCTTGGTGTGGCCGAGCTCGGCGATCTCGTCGTCGCGCTCCTCACGCCACGTCTTGCGGCCCTTGCCGTGGCCATGCTTGGCGCCGAGCGGGCGGGTGAAGCCTGCTTTCTCCTCATGGCCTTTCAGCTCCGCCATGGTGGTGAGCAGCGTCCAGATCAGGTCGCCTTTGAAGCGCACGAGGCCAAAGCCGCGCGCCACACTCGTCTCAAAGGTGATCCAGGCGGTGGTGACGCCGCCGTCCTCGCTCGCTTCCTCGCCCTTGGCCACCGCCCAGCCGGTCGGCTTGGTGCTGGCCAGCGTCGCCTGCAGCATGTCGCGGATCTGGTCCTGGCCCTCCATCGTCTTCAGGTTCCAGGTGAAGGTGACGAGATCGCGCCAGTAGCAATCGGCCTGGAAGCAGTTGACGGCGCTGTCGATGTCGCCGCCTTCCAGCGCCTTGCCGAACTTGTCGAGCAGCGCCTGCGCCTTGGTGGTGGGTGTTCTCTCGAGCATTTGTTCTCCTCCACTTTGCTAGAGTCCGGCATGAGCGGCAAGCGGCGTGCCAATCGTGACGCTCATGAGGGTTTGCAATGAAATCAGTCTGTTAGGACGACATTAGGCCTCGGTCGGCCTTGCCGGGTCGAGCTGATGGGTACCGATGCAACGCAGCCAGGATTGAACCACGATGTCGTCGCGGGCCGATCGCACGCCGGACAGCACCTCTTCGATCTCGCGTATATGCTCCCGTTCGCCAGCCATGCGTCCTCCTCGCACGTTCTTTGCAAGAGCATAGTGGTGTGTCGGAGAGGCACGTTCAACTGTACTATGGTAGCTGTGCGATGGAAGCGCGCCGGCGCCGTTCTCACAGACAGGTGAATTCGCAATGGACCCCATTGACGAGCCCGCGTTTTCGCCCTTATTGTCCGCGCCCATGAAAACGGCACTCATTCTCGTAGGCTGGCGCGTGGGCAAGGCGGTGTAACCGCCGGGCGAAAACCTCCCATGCGCATCACACAGGCTCCCTCGGGGGCCTTTTTTATTGCCTTGAACACGACTAAACGACCAGCAAATCGCCAGGCGGCGAACATTACGGGACCAGACCGATGAGCAACGGACAGAACGAGCGGCGCGAAATGACGGGCGCCGAAATGGTGGTGCAGGCGCTGAAGGACAACGGCGTCAAGCATGTGTTCGGCTATCCGGGCGGCGCCGTGCTTCCGATCTACGACGAGATTTTCCAGCAGGACGAGCTCGAGCACATTCTGGTGCGGCACGAGCAAGGCGCCGGCCATGCGGCCGAAGGCTATGCGCGCTCGACCGGCAAGGCCGGCGTCATGCTGGTGACGTCGGGCCCGGGCGCCACCAACGCGGTGACGCCGTTGCAGGACGCGCTGATGGATTCGATCCCGCTGGTCTGCCTCACCGGCCAGGTGCCGACCTCGCTGATCGGCTCCGACGCCTTCCAGGAATGCGACACGGTCGGCATCACGAGACCCTGCACCAAGCACAACTGGCTGGTGAAGGACGTCAACGAGCTCGCCGCCACCATCCATGAGGCCTTCCATGTCGCGACGACCGGCCGACCCGGCCCGGTCGTGGTCGACATTCCGAAGGACGTCCAGTTCGCCAAGGGCATGTACGTGCCGCCGCAGACGGCGCCGCGCACCAGCTATCAGCCGAAGGTCCAGGGCGACCTGGAAAAGGTGAAGGCCGCCGTCGAGCTGATGGCCGGCGCGAAGAGGCCGATCATCTATTCGGGCGGCGGCGTCATCAATTCCGGCGCGGAAGCCAGCCATCTGCTGCGCGAGCTGGTCGACCTCACCGGTTTCCCGATCACCTCGACGCTGATGGGGCTCGGCGCCTATCCGGCCTCGGGCAAGAACTGGGTCGGGATGCTCGGCATGCACGGCACCTACGAAGCCAATATGGCCATGCATGACTGCGACGTGATGATCTGCATCGGCGCGCGCTTCGACGACCGCATCACCGGCCGGCTCAATGCATTCTCGCCGAACTCGAAGAAGATCCACATCGATATCGACCCGTCGTCGATCAACAAAAACGTTCACACAGAGGTGCCGATCATCGGCGATGTCGGCCGGGTGCTCGAAGATATGGTGCGGCTGTGGCGGGCGACCGCCAAGGTCGACAAGAAGGCGCTCTATCCCTGGTGGGAGCAGATCGCGAAATGGCGGGCGCGGGATTCGCTCGCCTACAAGATGAACAACGACGTGATCATGCCGCAATACGCGATCCAGCGGCTCTACGAACTGACCAAAGATAAGGACACCTACATCACCACCGAGGTCGGCCAGCACCAGATGTGGGCGGCGCAGCACTATCATTTCGACAAGCCGAACCGCTGGATGACGTCCGGCGGCCTGGGCACGATGGGCTACGGCCTGCCGGCGGCGCTCGGCGTGCAGATCGCGCATCCCGACGCGCTGGTGATCGACATCGCCGGCGACGCTTCGGTGCAGATGACCATGCAGGAGATGAGCTCCGCGGTGCAGTATGAGGCGCCGATCAAGATCTTCATCCTCAACAACCAGTATATGGGCATGGTGCGGCAATGGCAGCAGCTGCTGCACGGCAACCGGCTGTCGCATTCCTACACCGAGGCGATGCCGGACTTCGTCAAGCTGGCGGAGGCCTATGGCGGCCACGGCATACGCTGCGACAAGCCGGACGAGCTCGACGACGCGATCAAGGAGATGATCTCGGTCAAGAAGCCGGTGCTGTTCGACTGCCGCGTGGCGACCTTGGCCAACTGCTTCCCGATGATCCCGTCGGGCAAGGCGCATAACGAGATGCTCCTGCCCGACGAGGCGACCGACGAGGCGGTGGCCAACGCCATCGACGCCAAGGGCAGGGAACTGGTGTAGGCAGCCATCAAGGCGGGGCTATCGAGAGAAAGCCGTGCGCAAACAGAGAATTAGCTCAAAAGTCTGAAATCGAGAATCACCTTATGAACGCACAGCACCTTCAACCGACCGGCTCCGCTTATTTCATCGCCAAGGAAACCGAGAAGCCGGAAACGCACACGCTTTCCGTGTTGGTCGACAACGAGCCGGGCGTGCTTGCCCGCGTCATCGGCCTGTTCTCGGGCCGTGGCTACAACATCGAAAGCCTTACCGTTTCCGAGACCGAGCATGAGAAGCATCTGTCGCGCATCACCATCGTGACGCGCGGCACGCCGCATGTGATGGAGCAGATCAAGCATCAGCTCGAGCGTATCGTGCCGGTGCACCGGGTGGTCGACCTGACCGTGCGCTCGCATCAGCTTGGGCAGGAGCGGCCGCTGGAACGGGAACTCGCGCTGGTCAAGGTCGCCGGCACCGGCGACGCCCGGGTCGAGGCGCTTCGTCTCGCGGATGCCTTCCGCGCCTCGGTCATCGATGCCAACACCGAGCATTTCATCTTCGAGATCACCGGCAAGGGTTCCAAGCTAGACCAGTTCATCGCCATCATGAAGCCGCTCGGTCTAGTCGAGATCTGTCGCACCGGCGTCGCCGCGATGAACCGCGGCCCGCAGGGAATGTGAACAGGACGACCATCCTGTTTCAACTTTGGCCGGCCGGTTGCCCGTTTCTGGCTTTTGCGCATTTGCTAAAAGGACAGTAAGGCTGACATATCCGGGAGGATAACATGTCGCTCGACACATTCGCTGCCTTGTTGGTCTATGCCTTCGTGACTTCGATCACGCCGGGGCCGAACAACCTCATGCTGCTCGCTTCCGGCGTCAATTTCGGCATCGCCAGGACAGTTCCGCATATGCTGGCCATCAGCATCGGCTTTCTGGTCTTGTTGCTGGCCGTCGGCTTCGGGCTGGGCGCGGTGCTGACGGCGTTGCCAGCGCTGCATACGGCGCTGAAGATCGCCGGCGCCGTCTATCTGCTCTACCTTGCCTGGAAGATCACCATGTCGCGCTCGATGAGCGACGGAAAAGGGGCGCAGGGCCGGCCGATGCGCTTCATTGACGCCGCCGCCTTCCAGTGGGTCAACCCCAAGGCATGGGTGATGGCGATCACCGCGATGGCCGTCTACACCAATGCCGATCATCCGTTCGTCTCGGTGGCGCTGATCTCGATCGCCTTCACCATCGTCAACCTGCCCAGCGTTTCGGTGTGGGCCGGCTTCGGCACGGCGCTGCGCGGCTTCCTGTCAGATCCAGCGCGGCTGAAATGGTTCAATATCGCCATGGGCGTGCTGCTGGCGGCGACGCTGTGGCCGATGCTCCGTTAGATGTGCCGATATTCAGGTGAGGCCGGCCTGCAAACGCTGGCTTTCTGCGCTTCCGGTGCTCACGTACGGAAAGTACCCTCCGCTCCGGCCTTCGCCGGCCGAAGCCTCATAAGTGTCTCCGCCCTATGAAGGCTACGGCCGGCGTAGGCCGGTTCTCGAAAACCATCGTTTTCGACTCGGCCTGACCTGAATCTCAACACATCTGACAGTGTTTCGGATCGGCCGCAGAGGCGTTCGTGGCCTCGTTTGCCGGCTGCCTAGCCATTGTGCAGTGCACATTAAATCTTCGTAATGCCCCGTTTTGGCCCTTTTCCGCCAAAGCCATGTCCTATCTACTCCACGAAAATCGCGGCACGAGGTCGTGAAGCGAGCTAGAATGGACCACCGGGATCGGCGTGTGGGGTAGAAGGCTTATTTGTCGATGCGCGGAAAAATCGCCTTTGCAGTTGTTGCGGCCGCCTGCCTGGCGGGTGCCGGGCTCTATCTTTCGCCCACGACGTTGGCCAAGGTCCAGCAGCTGATTTCGGGCAAGCAGGCTGACGTGGCCACCGCGGACAAGACGGCGAGCGGCGATAAAGCGGCTGGGGCCTCGGACAATGCGAAAAGCAGTGGCCCGCGTTCGGCCTCGATCGTCTCCGCCACCGCGACGACCGCCGATTTTCCGATACGCCGCTATGCCATCGGCTTCGTCTCGTCACCGGAGGTGGTCAATATCAATGCCCGTGTTTCCAGCCAGATCGTGTCCATCGCGGTCAAGGACGGGCAGATGGTCAAGGCCGGCGATCTGCTCATTTCGCTCGATGACCGCGCGCTGAAGGCGCAGCTTGCCAAGGATCAGGCGCAACTCACCAAGGACCAGGCGATGCTGGTGAGCGCCCAGGCCGATCTGCAGCGCGCGAAGGATCTCGTCGCCAAGCAGGCCGGCACGCAGCAGACCTACGATCAGGCGCTGGCGGCGCAGAAGGCCGCGGCCGCCACGATCGATGCCGACAAGGCGACCATCGATGCCGACACGGTGCAATTGAGCTATGCAACAATTACCGCGCCGATCTCGGGCCGGCTTGGCGCCATCAATGTGTCGGTCGGCGATCTCGTCACCACCAGCAACGGCAACGCGAGCAGCTCGACGCCGCTGGTCACCATCACGCAGATGGATCCGCTGCAGGTGAACTTCACGCTGCCCGAGAGCAACCTTGCTCTGTTGCATAAGGCGCTCGCCGACCCGCAGCAAGGCGACGTGACGCTGACCAAAAACGGCGATCCCACGCCGATCGGCAAGGGCACGCTCGATTTCGTCGATTCCAGCGTCGACACGGCCTCCGGCACCATCGCCACGCGGGCGAGCATACCGAATCCGGATCTTTCGCTGTGGCCTGGGCAGTATGTGAACGTGGTGCTCGACGCCGGCATGATGCCGCAGATGACCTCGGTTCCGACGGTCGCGGTGCAGCCGAGCCAGAAGGGCCCCTTCGTCTATGTGGTCAAACCGGACAACACCGTCGAGATGCGGCCGGTGCAGGTGGCGCTGACGGAGGGCCAAAACAGCGCCATCAGCGATGGCCTCAAGAGCGGCGAGAAGGTCGTCGTCGAAGGCCAGACACGGTTGAAAAACGGCGCGGCGGTGCATGAAGGCAAAGCGGCGGCCGGATCCGGGGATCAGGCATCGCCCAAAGTCGCGGAGGCAGACAAGGCCGGCGGGGCGAGCCAATGATCTCCGAATTCTGCATCCGCAAGCCTGTCGCTACCCTTCTGATGTCGTTCGCCCTTATTCTGGGCGGTATTTTTGCCTACAAGTTCCTGCCGGTGGCGGCACTGCCCAGCGCCGAATTTCCGGTGGTCAACGTTTCGGCCAGCCTGCCCGGCGCCTCGCCCGAGACGATGGCGACATCGGTGGCGACGCCGCTGATCAAGCAGTTCGCGACAATCGCCGGCATCGATTCGATCTCGACCACCAATTCGCTCGGCCAGACCTCGATCGCCATCCAGTTCGTGCTCAACCGCGACATCGATGCGGCGGCCGCGGACGTGCAGGCGGCGATCGCGCGGACGCAAAAATCGCTGCCCCCGGAAATGACCTCGCCGCCAAGCTATCGCAAGGTCAATCCTGCCGATGCGCCGATCCTCCTGATGTCGTTGGTCAGCGACACGGTCCCGCTGACGGATCTCGACGCCTTCGCGGAAAACGTCATCTCGCCTTCGCTGTCGACCATCGACGGCGTGGCCCAGGTCTCGATCTTCGGGCAGCAGAAATATGCCGTGCGCATCCAGATCGATCCGACCGCGCTGGCCGCGCGCGGCATCTCGATCGATCAGTTGCAGGCTGCGATCACTTCGGCCAACAGCAACACCCCGCTCGGCGTGCTGCAGAACAACAAGCAGCAGCTGACGATTACCGCCAACACGCAGCTCACCGACGCCGCAGGCTTCTCCAACCTCATCATCGCCACCAAGAACGGCCGCCCGGTGCGGCTGGGCGAGGTGACGCGCGTCGTCGATTCCGTGCAGACCACGACGACAGCGAGCTGGTATGACGGCACGCGCGCGATCATCATGGCCGTGCAGCGCCAGCCCGACGCCAATACCGTCGATGTCGTCGACAAGGTCAAGGCGATGCTGCCGTCCTTCCAGGAGCAGATGCCGGCCGCCGCCCAGATCAAGCTGCTCAACGACCGCTCGACATCAATCCGCCAGGCCGTTGACGACGTTCAGTTCACGCTGCTCCTGACCATCGCGCTGGTGGTGCTGGTGATCTTCGTGTTCCTGCGCCGGGTGACGGCGACGATCATCCCGGCGGTGGCGGTGCCGATCTCGCTGATCGCCACGCTTGGCGCGATGTTCCTGTTCGGCTTCTCGATCGACAACATCTCGCTGATGGGACTGACGCTAGCCGTCGGCCTTGTCGTGGACGACGCCATCGTCATGCTGGAAAACATCTTCCGTCACATGGAAGAGGACGGGCTGCCGGCTTTCGACGCCGCGCTGAAGGGCGCGCGCGAAATCGGCTTCACCATCATCTCGATCTCGATCTCGCTGGTGGCGGTGTTCATACCGGTGCTTCTGATGGGCGGCGTCATCGGCCGCATCTTCAACGAATTCGCCGTCGTGGTGACCGTCGCCATCCTGGCCTCGATGTTCGTGTCGCTAACGCTGACGCCGATGCTCTGCTCGCGCCTGTTGTCGGTGACCAAGGCCGATCGCGAAAAGCACGCCCCCGGTCACAAGCCGGACCTCATCACGCGCGGCTATGACCGGATCCTGGGCTTCTGCCTGCGAAACACTTTCCTGGTGTTCCTCGTCTTCGTCGCAACCGCCGCAGCGTCGGTGTGGCTGATCCAGGTTTCGCCGAAAGGCTTCTTTCCGCAGGAGGATATCAGCCAGATCTCGGTGTCCACGCTTGCGCGCCAGGACATCTCGTTCGACGCCATGGCGAAGCTGCAAGGGCAGGTGGCCAGCGTGTTTTCGAAGTCGCCCTATGTCGACCATGTGGCCTGGTCAGCGGGCAGCGGCAACAATGCGCTCAACCAGGGCCAGCTCTTCGTCCAGCTCAAGGGCAAGGATCAGCGACCCAATATCGAGAAGGTGCTTTCGGATCTCAGACGCCAGCTGGCCGGCGTGGCGGGCATCGAGACCTATATGCAGCCCGTGCAGAACCTGCGGCTCGGCTCGCGGTCGTCGGCCAGCGCCTATCAGCTCGTGGTGCAGGGCCTGGATACCCGCCAGACCGACATCTGGGCGCAGAAGCTGAACGACGCGATGGCCGCGGACCACACGAAATTCATCGACGTCACCAGCGACTTGCAGAACAACGCATTGCAGGCCTCGCTTGTGATCGACCGCGACAAAGCCGCCCAGCTCGGCATCGACACCGACACGCTGCGTTCCGCCCTCTACGGCGGCTTCGGCACCGACCAGGTTTCGACGATCTTCGGTTCGGCCGACAGCTATGAGGTCATCACCGAGCTCGATCCCAAGATCGAATGGTCGCCCGAGCGGATGCTGGCCATCCAGATGCGGACGGCGAGCGGCAGCCTTGTGCCTCTCGGCGCCTTCGCGCATGTCGACCGCACGGCCGGCGCGCTGACCGTCAATCAGCTCGGTCAGCTTCCGGCGGTGACGATTTCCTACAACCTGCCGCAGGGGGTGTCGCTCGGCGACACGGTGACCCGCATCGACCAGCTCAAAGAGCAGATCGGCATGCCGAAGGAGATCTCGACGAGCTTTGCCGGCACGGCCAAGACCTTCCAGGATTCGCTGGCCAACCAGGGACTGCTGATCGGCGGCGCGATCCTGACGATCTATATCGTGCTCGGCATGCTCTATGAGAGCTTCATCCACCCGCTCACCATCCTCACCGGCCTGCCGTCGGCGGTGCTCGGCGCGGTGGTGGCGCTGCGCTTCGCCGGCATGGACCTGTCGGTGATCGCGGTGATCGGCATCCTGATGCTGATCGGCATCGTCAAGAAGAACGGCATCATGATGGTCGACGTCGCGCTGGAGCTCAGGCGGCAGGGCATGTCGGCGACGGACTCCATACACAAAGCCTGCCTGATGCGTTTCCGGCCCATCATGATGACGACGCTTGCGGCGTTGATGGGCACGTTCCCGATCGCGCTCGGCACCGGCGCCAGCGCCGAATTGCGCCAGCCGCTCGGCGTTGCCGTGGTCGGCGGCCTGCTCGCCTCGCAGGCGCTGACGCTGTTCGTGACGCCGGTGATCTACGTCTATTTCGAGAATTTCTCCGGCTGGCTTTTCAGCTTCTCGTCGAAGAAGAGCCGGCCGGCGCTGCATGTGGTGGAAAGCGGCGAGCAAGCCTCGCTGTTCGATGGCGAACCCGAGCCGCAGAAGACGGCGGCCGAGTAGATCGCTCCGACTGGCCCAAGCCGTGGCGCTTGCGGCCGGCCGCAGCCGATCCTAGTCTGTGGCCATGTCCCATGATCATGACCACGACAACGAGCTCGATCCGTTCGCGGCGCGCGTGCGCGCGCTGGAGACGATCCTCACCCAAAAGGGCCTAATCGATCCGGCGGCCATCGACGTCATTGTCGACACCTATGAGACGAAGATCGGCCCGCGCAACGGCGCGCGGGTGGTGGCGAAGGCCTGGAACGATCCCGCCTATGCCGAATGGCTCAGGCGCGACGCGACGGCGGCGATCGCGTCGCTGTCCTATACCGGGCGCCAGGGCGAGCATATGCAGGCCGTGTTCAACACCGAGGAGACGCACAATCTCGTCGTCTGCACGCTCTGCTCCTGCTATCCGTGGTCGGTGCTCGGCCTGCCGCCGGTCTGGTACAAGGCGCCGCCCTACAGGTCGCGGGCAGTGATCGATCCGCGTGGCGTGCTGGAGGAGTTCGGACTGACACTGCCGGCGCAGAAGAAAATCCGCGTCTGGGATTCCACCGCCGAGCTTCGCTACCTCGTGGTGCCGATGCGACCCAAGGGAACCGAGGGCTGGAGCGAGGAACAACTCGCCGGACTGGTCAGCCGCGATGCGATGATCGGCACCGCGCTTGCCAGAGAGCCGGAAGGGGAGCCGGCATGAACGGGCCGCAGGATCTCGGCGGGCAGATGGGCTTTGGGCCGGTCGCGCCCGAGAAGGACGAGCCTTATTTCCACGCCGCATGGGAAAGACGGGCGCTCGGCGTGACACTCACCGCCGGGTCCATGGGGGCCTGGAACATCGACGAGAGCCGGCATGCGCGGGAATCGCTGCATCCGGCCGACTATTATTCATCGAGCTACTACCAGATCTGGATCAAGGCGCTGGAAACGCTCCTGAAACGCCACGGCTTCGTTACCGAGCGCGATCTTGCCGCCGGCAAGGCCGTCGATCCCGCCGTGACGCCAAAGAGAGTGCTGAAGGCGGCGGATGTGCCGGCGGTACTCGCCAAGGGCGGACCGTGCGACCGGCCGGTCGCCGCGCCGGCGCGTTTTCGGGCTGGCGACCCCGTGCGGACGAAGAATTTCAACCCGACCGGACATACGCGCCTGCCGCGCTATGCGCGCGGCAAGAAGGGGAGGATCGAGGCGGTGCGTGACGGCTTCGTCTTCCCCGACAGCAATGCGCACGGCAAGGGCGAGAACCCGCAATGGGTCTATACCGTGGTGTTCGACGGGAGCGAGATCTGGGGCGAGGGTGCCGATCCAACGCTCAGCGTCTCCATCGATGCCTGGCAGAGTTATCTTGAGCCGGCATGAAGGTACGTTGCCGGCTGGTTTCGATGAGCCGGTCTTTGCCGAGCCATGGCAGGCCGAAGCCTTCGCCCTGACGGTTGCGTTGCACGACAAGGGCCTGTTTTCGTGGAGCGAATGGGCGGAGGCGCTTTCGGCCGAGGTGAAGCAGCCGGGCGCGGCAACGGACGGTCACGACTACTACGAGCATTGGCTGGCGGCGCTGGAGAAGCTTTTGTCCAGGAAGGGTGTCGCCCGCAAGGGCGAGGTGGATGAACTGGCCGCCGCCTGGGAACGCGCCGCGCATGCGACGCCACATGGCAAGCCGATCCTGTTGGAGAATGATCCGGGCGCGGGCCGATAGATCGTCTTTGTTCTCTTTACGTTCCGGTTTGTCGCTGATAGCCTGAGTTGTCGAGGCTAGCGCTCGCAGCCGACAATGGTCGATATGGCGACCAATCTTGTCTTTCGTCAGCGAATCCGGTCTGTCGCATTGATGGAATTTTCTCCCCAACAGGATGAGGCCCTGAAAGCGGTCGGGCGCTGGCTCAAAGAGGGCCGGCCGCAGGTCTTTCGGCTGTTCGGCTATGCCGGCACCGGCAAGACGACGCTGGCGCGCTATTTCGCCGAGCACGTCGACGGCCAGGTCCAGTTCGCCGCCTTCACCGGCAAGGCGGCGCAGGTGCTGCGCTCGAAAGGGGCGACAAACGCCCGCACGATCCATTCGCTGATCTACAGGCCGAAAGGCGAGGAATCGGTCGAGGACGAGGTGACCGGCAAGACATCGATGTCGCCGACCTTCTCGCTCAACCGGCAAAGCCCGATTTCGCGCGCCAAGCTCGTCGTCATCGACGAATGCTCTATGGTCGACGAGCAGCTCGGCCGCGACCTGCAGAGTTTCGGCACGCCGATCCTGGTGCTCGGCGACCCGGCGCAGTTGCCGCCGATCTCGGGCGGCGGCTTCTTCACCGAGCACGAACCGGATGTGCTGTTGACGGAAATCCACCGCCAGGCGCGCGACAATCCGATCATCCGGCTTGCGCTCGACGTGCGCGAAGGCCGCGAATTCATGCATGGCGACTATGGCATGGCTCAGGTGATCGGCAGGGAAGCAGTCAACCAAGAACTGGTGCTCAAGGCCGACCAGGTGTTGGTCGGCACCAACCGCACCCGCCGGCGCTACAATCAAAGGCTGCGCGAGCTGAAGGGGTTCAGCGCCGATTTCCCGCAAGCCGGCGACAAGCTTGTCTGCCTACGCAACGACCCCGCCAAGGGGCTGCTCAACGGCTCGCTGTGGAAGGTGATGACTTCGTCGCGCGAGACGGTGAAGCCCGGCATCAATCTTCTGGTCTCGCCGGAGGAGGACGATCCCGACCGCGGCGTCGCCAAGATCAAGCTGCTCAAGGCGGCGTTCGAGGATCCGGACGCCGAAATCCCCTGGCAGCAGAAGAAGCGTTTCGACGATTTCGACTATGGCTACGCTTTGACCGTGCACAAGGCGCAGGGCTCGCAGTGGAACGACGTCGTGCTGTTCGACGAGAGCTGGGCGTTCAAGGAAACCCGCCAGCGCTGGCTCTATACCGCAATTACCCGTGCCGCCGAGCGGCTGACGGTCGTTCGCTGACGACTGCGAATGTCAGGTCGGCCTTGCGCCAAGCCACTGCCAGGCGGCTTCCTCGTCGTCCACATCGAAGCGCCTGAATTCGAAAGGCAGCGTCTTTGGGAAAACGCCGGCGACGAGGGAGGCCCAACTCGGCTCGCCGATGACGGCGCAGCGCACGACATGTTCCACCGCGTCGGCGACTCCCTGCCGGAGCGTGTCCTTCGAAATGTTGGCCCAGTCGACGCTTTCCTCATCGGTCAGCCGCACCAGCACGTCGATCCTCGGATGCAGCGCAAAGGCGGCCTCCAGCAGGCCGAACAGGTTTTCGGCATCGGCCGGCGAGACATCGCCGACGACATCGATGGCGAAAAGCGCGTCGCGGTTGGTCTCGATGCGACGGATCGCCGGCACGGCTTCGAGGAAATTCACTGGTAAATCCTTGCGCTCGAGCAATTCCAGGAAAGTACGAAGCGGTTTTCCGTCCGGAATTGCGTTAAAACAGAGAGGTTTAGCCTCCAACTATCCCCTGGAACACGCGAAACCCTCTATCTGTTCCCGTCAAAGGCGGTATAGATGCCCGCCGATCCACTGGACCCAGTTCATGCCTGCCAAGCTTTCGGTCAATCTCAACGCCGTCGCCATGCTGCGCAATCGTCGCGACCTGCCATGGCCGAGCGTCACCGGGCTTGGCCGCATTGCGCTTGCCGCCGGCGCGCATGGGCTGACGGTGCATCCCAGGCCCGACGAGCGGCACACCAGGCATTCCGACCTGCCGGAGATCAGGGCGCTGATCGACGACGAGTTTCCGGGCGCGGAGTTCAACATCGAGGGCTATCCGACCGAGGATTTCCTGGCGCTTGTCGAAAAGAACCAGCCCGAGCAAGTGACACTGGTGCCGGACGACCCGGCGCAGGCGACTTCTGACCATGGCTGGAACTTCGTCGCCCAGGCGGCGTTCCTCACTCCGATCGTCAAGCGGTTGAAGAAGGGCGGTTTCCGCGTGTCGCTGTTTGCCGATGCGGATCCGGACGGCGTCAACGCGGCTCGCGACACCGGCGCCGACCGCATCGAGCTCTACACCGGGCCGTATGGAGGTTTCCATTCCGATGCCGCAAAGGCGGCGAAAGAACTGGAAAGACTGGGAAAAACCGCCGATGCCGCATTCAAGGCCGGGCTCGGCGTCAATGCCGGCCACGATCTGACCGTGAAAAATCTGCCGGCATTGGCCAAACGCATCCCGGCATTGGCCGAAGTATCGATCGGACATGGGTTGACAGCGGATGCGCTCGAGTATGGCATGGCCGGCACGGTCGGGCGGTTCTTGAAGGCCTGCGGATGGTAGGGCGCCTTGCGTAGTTTCGGCAGTCTTGGTGCATCCCGCGCCTTGCGGCGACCTCGGAGCGTGACGAATCCGGTGAAGTGGGGTTCATGGTGCTAGCCAACGCCGGCGAAACGGAATCCCTCGAACGCTCGGGCCATGCCGAAACCGAACGGCAGCACAGCACCAAGGTGCTCATGCTTGGCGCGCTGGGCGTCGTCTATGGCGATATCGGCACGAGCCCGATCTACGCCTTCCGCGAGGCGCTGCATGCCTCGTCGAGCTCGGTCGCCCGCCACGATGTGCTCGGCGTGCTGTCGCTGATCGTCTGGGCGCTCACCATCATCGTCACGATCAAATATGTCGCCTTCGTGCTCAGGGCCGACAACAAGGGCGAGGGCGGCACGCTGTCGCTGATGTCGCTGGCGCGCAGCGCCTATCCTGCCGGCTCACGCCTCATCCTGGTGATCGGGCTTTGCGGGGCCGCGCTGTTCTTCGGCGATTCGATCATCACGCCGGCGATCTCGGTGCTTTCGGCGGTTGAGGGCCTGAAAGTCGTCACCCCGGCGCTTGATGCCTATGTGGTCCCGATCACGCTGGTCATCCTGGCCGTGCTTTTCGCCGTGCAACGCTTCGGCACGGGCAAGGTGGCGGCGGTGTTCGGACCCGTGACGGCGACGTGGTTCGTGGCGATCGGCGCGGCCGGCGTTTATCATATCGTCGACGACCCGTCCGTTTTCCTGGCGATCAATCCCTATAACGCGATCTATTATCTGGCCACCACGCCGACAGGCGCGTTCGTCACCGTCGGCGCCGTGTTCCTAGCGGTGACGGGCGCCGAGGCGCTCTATGTCGACCTTGGCCATTTCGGCCGCAAGCCGATCGTGATGGCCTGGTTCGCAATCGTCTTTCCTTGCCTGCTCTTGAATTATTTCGGGCAGGGCGCCTTCGTGCTCTCGCATGGCGGCAAGCCCACCAACCCGTTCTTCCAGATGCTGCCCGGATGGGCGCTGATGCCGATGGTCGGCCTGGCGACCGCGGCCACGGTCATCGCCAGCCAGGCCGTCATTTCCGGCGCCTTCTCGCTGACAAGGCAGGCGGTGCAGCTCAACCTTCTGCCCCGCATCGAGGTGCAGCACACATCCGAGATGCAGAGCGGTCAGATCTATATGCCGAGGGTCAACCTTCTGGTCGCGCTCGGCGTGATGCTTCTGGTCGTGGGCTTCGGCAGCTCGAGCGCGCTTGCCTCCGCTTACGGCATTTCGGTGACCGGCGAGATGCTGATGACGACGATCCTTTTGTTCGTGGTGATGCGCTGGCTCTGGAAATGGCAGGTTGCGGCCGCACTGGCGCTGGCGTTGCTGTTCGGCGTCATCGATCTCGGCTTCTTCTCGGCCAATGTCGTCAAGATCGTCGAGGGCGGCTGGGTGTCGATCACGGTCGCCTCGATCATGGGCCTGATCATGTGGACCTGGATCCGCGGCAGCCGCTATTTGTTCGACAAGACCCGCCGCAACGAGATCCCGCTCGATTTCCTGGCGGCGAACCTGTTGAAGAAGAAGCCGCAGCTGGTCTCAGGCACCGCCGTGTTCCTGACCAGCGATCCGCTGAGCGCGCCGACCGCGCTGATGCACAGCCTGAAGCATTACAAGGTGCTGCACGAAAAGAACGTCATCCTTTCGGTGGTGACGGCGCCGCAGCCGGTTGTGCCCGACAGCGAGCGCGTGAAGCTCGAAACCGTCAACGAGCTGTTCATGCGCGTGACGCTGACTTTCGGCTACATGGAGCAGCCCAACATTCCGCGCGCCTTGGCCATCTGCCGCAAGCAAGGGTGGAAGTTCGACATCATGACGACGTCCTTCTTCCTGTCGCGGCGCTCATTGAAGGCCTCGCCCAATTCCGGCATGCCGGTCTGGCAGGACCGGCTGTTCATCGGCCTGGCGCGAACCGCGGCGGACGCGACGGAATATTTCCAGATTCCCACCGGACGCGTGGTCGAAATCGGTACGCAGGTCGCGATCTGACGAAACTGATTTTCGCCGGATGAAGAGGTCCGGCCGTTCCGAAACTTGAAGCCGTGCGTCGGCGGCATGGGAGCCCTTACGTCAGGGCACTTGATATTGCACTGCAGCAAGCGTAGAGCACCGCGCGTTTTATCGGAGTGTCGTCCATGGCCTTTGCCAATGGTAGTGCAGACGCAGAGCCCGTCGACCAATCGAGCCACGCGGAAATCGAGCAGCACAGCACCAAGGTTCTCATGCTTGGCGCACTGGGCATAGTCTATGGCGATATCGGCACCAGCCCGATCTACGCGTTTCGCGAAGCGTTGGTGGCATCCTCGCGCGGCGCGGCCGCCGATCGCGGCGACATTCTGGGCGTGCTGTCCTTGATCATCTGGTCGCTGACGATCATCGTCACGATCAAATACATCATGTTCGTCCTGCGTGCCGACAACCGCGGCGAGGGCGGCGTGCTGTCGCTGATGGCGCTTGCGCGCAGCAGTTTTTCGAGCCGCTCGGCAATCATCCTTGCGGTCGGCATTGCCGGAGCGTCGCTGTTTTTCGGCGACGCCGTCATCACGCCGGCCATCTCCGTGCTGTCGGCGGTCGAAGGCATGAATGTCGTCACGCCGGCCTTCCAGCCCTACGTCGTTCCGCTGACCCTGCTTATCCTCGCCATCCTGTTTGCCGTGCAGCGGTTCGGCACGGGCGGCGTCGCCATGATCTTCGGTCCGATCACGGCCGTCTGGTTCCTGGCGATCGGCCTTTCCGGGCTGAACCACATCATTGCCGATCCGGAGATCCTGTGGGCGATCAGCCCGCATTACATCGTCGCTTTCCTGATCCACTCGCCCGACGTCGCCTTCGTCACCATCGGCGCGATTTTCCTGGCGGTCACCGGCGCCGAGGCGCTCTATGCCGACCTTGGCCATTTCGGCCGCAAGCCGATCGTGCTGGCGTGGCTGGCGATCGTCTTTCCCTGCCTGCTCCTGAACTATGCCGGGCAGGGCGCCTATGTGCTCGCCAAGGGCGGCATGGTCGGCCATCCGTTCTTCGAAATGAACGAGGGCTGGGCGCTCGTCCCAATGGTGGTGCTGGCGACGGCGGCGACCGTCATCGCCAGCCAGGCGGTCATCTCCGGCGCCTATTCGCTGACGCGGCAGGCGGTGCAGCTCAACATGCTGCCGCGGCTCGAAATTCTGCATACGTCGGAAAAGCAGTCCGGCCAGGTTTATATGCCGCGTGTCAATATGCTGCTGGCGCTGGTGGTGATGCTGCTGGTGGTCGGCTTCGGCGAGTCCAGCAAGCTCGCTTCGGCTTACGGCATCTCGGTCACCGGCAACATGCTGGTGACGACCGTGCTGCTTTTCGTGGTCATGGCCCGCATCTGGAAATGGCCGCTGTGGCGAGCCGTGGCGCTGACCGTGCTGTTTGCCTTCATCGACATCGGCTTCTTCGCCTCCAACATCGTCAAAGTGTTCGAGGGCGGCTGGGCCTCGCTCGCGGTCGCGTTCGCCATCATCCTCGGCATGTGGACCTGGGTGCGCGGCAGCCGCTATTTGTTCGACAAGACCCGCCGCAACGAGATCCCGCTCGACTTCCTGGCGGGAAACCTGTTGAAGAAAAAGCCGCAGCTGGTCTCAGGCACCGCTGTGTTCCTGACCAGCGATCCGCTGAGCGCACCGACCGCGCTGATGCACAGCCTGAAGCATTACAAGGTGCTGCACGAAAAGAACGTCATCCTGTCGGTGGTGACGGCGCCGCAGCCGGTCGTGCCCGACAGCGAGCGCGTGAAGCTGGAGACCGTCAACGAGCTTTTCATGCGTGTGACGCTGACCTTCGGCTATATGGAACAGCCCAATATTCCGCGCGCCTTGGCCATCTGCCGCAAGCAGGGCTGGAAGTTCGACATCATGACGACGTCCTTCTTCCTGTCGCGGCGCTCATTGAAGGCCTCGCCCAATTCCGGCATGCCGGTCTGGCAGGACCGGCTGTTCATCGGCCTGGCGCGAACCGCGGCGGACGCGACGGAATATTTCCAGATCCCCACCGGACGCGTGGTCGAAATCGGTACGCAGGTCGCGATCTGAGAGGCTGGGCCGCGCCGGCCGCGGCTGGACGCCGCATCTCGGGAAGACGCGCTTGTCGCGACCGGTAGAAGCCTGATCCGGCTCGGATTGCTCAAGAAATCGAAGTGAAGCGCGCCGGGGGGACGACCTTCCAGGCGCGCCAGACTTCAGCCGAGCAGGGCAGTCTTGTTCGCTTCGAGGAACTGCTTCAGCGTCCGCGGCTTGCGGCCCGAGAGTCTCTCGACGGCATCGGTCACCTCGCCTATGCGCCCGGCGCGGGTGTTCACATCGAAGGAGACAATGATGCGGGCGAAATCCTCGGGAACGCCTGCCGCCTTGACGCCTTCTGTCAGCGTCTCGTCCGGCAGTTGGATGACCTCCAGCGGCTTGCCGGTCACCTCGCTTACCAGCGCTGCAATTTCGTTGGTGGTATAGGCCTGCGGGCCGGTCAGCGTGTAGATGTGGCTTTCCTTGGAACCGGACGCGAGGCCGGCGGCGATGGCGGCCGCCATATCGTCGCGCGCGCTGTGGGCGACGCGCCCGTCGGCGGCCGACGTGTACCACTTGCCCGACGAAATGGCATGCGGCAGCGACATGAACAGGTTCTCCTGGTACCAGCCGTTGCGGAAGATGGTGTAGGGGATGCCGCTTGCCTTGATCGCCTGCTCGGTGCCGTAATGGTCGCCGGCAAACAGCACGGGCGAGCCCGGCTCGGGATTGGGCATCGAGGTGTAGAGCAAATGCGCAACACCGGCCGCCTTGGCCGCCGCCACCGCTGCCTGATGTTGTTTCAAACGCCGGTCGCTTTTCAGGTCGAGCTCGCCGGTCGAGATGACAAGCACCCGGTCGGCGCCTGTGAACGCTTCTTCCAGCGAAGCCGTATCGTCGAAGTCGGCGGCTCTAACAGCGATGCCCCGCGCAGCCAGATCGGCGAGATTTTCCGGGTTGCGCGTGGTGGCGATGATGCTGGCTGGGGCAATTTTTTGCGCTTCGAGCAAGTGATTGATGACGGCGCGGCCAAGCTGGCCGGAGGCGCCGGTGACGAGAAGGGTTTCGGTCATGGGAGATTCCTGAAAATTGCGTCGGAGGCGGGTCATTGGTAGTCTCAAAAAGAGACCAGCACTAAAATAGGAATTGACCCCAAGCCGTAAAGAAGGCAGTTTTTCGGGAGGTAGGCACAGTCAGGGAACCACTCCGGCCGGCCGAATTTCGATCAGCGGATGTCGCCATGGACAGCAAGATCTTCAACCTGAAAGCCAAGCTCGAGCTCTACAAGGCCATGACGAACGGCGGCAATTTCGCCGACTGCCCGGTCCGTGACGTCATCCATGGCATCAGCGGCAAGTGGAGTTCGCTGCTGGTCATGGCGCTGGCAGAAAAACCCTACCGATTCGGCGAGTTGCGGCGGCTGGTTCCCGACATCTCCCAGCGCATGCTGACGCAGACGCTCTACGACCTGCAGCGCGACGGCTATGTGCATCGCGAAGTGTTCCCGACCAAGCCGCCAAGCGTCGAATACAGCTTGACCGATCTTGGGCGCTCGATGTTCCTGCCTCTGCAACAGCTCCTTCAATGGGCCGAACTCAATCATGACGCGGTGCGGGATGCGCGCGCCGCCTTCGACGCCGCCCAAGGCTGATTTCCCGATATGAGCGTCAAAGCGCCCGATTGATCCGGCGCGTTCCAAGCGGGATTGTCCCCGCAGGGTCGGGTGGGGGACGATGGGCAAGTCTTACGAGATCGCGATTGCCGGGGCTGGTCCGGCCGGGCTGGCGGCGGCGCTTTACCTGAAGCGAGCCGGGCACAAGGTCACCGTTTTCGAGCGCTTCGACGCGCCGAAGCCGGTCGGCTCCGGCCTGATCCTGCAGCCGACCGGGTTGACCGTGCTCGCCGATCTTGGCCTGCTCCACGAGATTCTTTCGCTTGGCAGCCGCATCGAACGGCTGCACGGCACCGATGCCAGGAACGGACGCACGGTGCTTGAAGTCCGCTATGACGCGCGGCGCGGCCGCCGCTTCGGCCTCGCGGTCCACCGGGCGGCGCTGTTCGGCGTGCTCTTCCGCGCTGCCTTGCGCGAAGCGATGGCCATCGAAACCAATGTCGAGGTCGAGACCCTGGAGACGGCCGAGCGCGCGACGCTGGTCTGCGGCAACGGCAGACGGCTCGGACCGTTCGACCTCATTGTCGATGCCAGCGGCGCGCGCTCGAAACTGCGGTCATATCTCGGCGATAACGCCATGCCGCGACCGCTCGCCTATGGCGCATTCTGGGCGTCGCTCGGCTGGCGGGACGGCTTTGACAAAAGCGCGCTGCTGCAGCGCTACGACAAGGCAAGCATAATGGTCGGCGTGCTGCCCATTGGCCGGCCCGAGCCTGGCGCGCAAGACATGGCGGCTTTCTTCTGGAGCCTCAAGCCAGCCGATGCCGAACAGGTAAAGGCCGAGGGGCTCGAAGCATGGAAGGCGCGCGTGGTTTCGGTCTGGCCGGAGTGCGAGGCCTTCACCGGCCAGATCGACAGTTTCGAGCAGCTCTCGCTCGCCCGCTACGGTCATCACACGATGCGGCTGCCGGGCGGCCGGCGGCTCGCCGTCATCGGCGACGCCGCGCATTCGACCAGCCCGCAACTCGGGCAAGGCGCGAATATGGCGCTGCTCGACGCCGCCGCGCTCTGCCATGCGCTGGCGCAGGCGGACGGCATCGATGAAGCGCTGGCGATCTATGCAAGCGCGCGCCGTTGGCATGTGCGCGTCTTCCAGGGGCTGTCGTTGTCGTTGACGCCGTTCTATCAATCGGACTCCGCAGCCTTGCCCTTTGTCCGCGACCGCATGGTGGCGGCACTGGCGAGAATCCCGCCGGGACCGCAATTCCTTGCCGCCATGGTCGCTAGTACGGTGATCGATCCGTTCAGGCGGATCGGGCTTGCGGAGTTGCAATGGCCTGCAGCCGGATGATCTCGGAGAGATAAGTTCCCCTTGCCTGCAGGAAGGCATGCAGCCGCTGCGGGTAATCCGCGCCGACGGCTTCCTTCACCGACCGGCGTTTGCTCAAGGCCTCGCGCCAGGCCTGGACGAGCGGCTTGCCGTCGAGAATGCCGAAGTCGCCGATGCGGTCGAACGTGTCGAAGTAGCGGAAGACCGGTCCGTAGACGGCGTCGACCAGCGAGAAACGATCTCCGGCGAACCACGGACCGCTTTGCCTTGCCGCGAGTTCTGCTTCCACACGCGCGAACATGCCGGACAAGCCTCCGCCTTCATGGAGGAAAGCAGCTTCATCGGCAGCGGAATAGAAGCGGCCGATGGCATTGAGGATTGCCGAGCCGAATTCGAGCCAGGCGCGATGCCTGGCCCGGAGCAGCGGATCGGCAGGATGCAAGGGATTGGCCTCCGTCTCCTCGAGGAATTCGAGGATGACGGCGGATTCGAAAATGACTTCCTGCGCATTGCCATGCCGGACGCGCAGCAGCGGCACCTTGCCGAGCGGCGAGACGGCCTTGAACCAGTCGGGCTTGTCAGAAAGATCGACATCGACCCGCTCGAACGGCACGCCTTTTTCGGCGAGCGAGATCGCTGCGCGCTGGACGTACGGGCACAAATGATGGCTGACGAGGGTGAATCTGGCGCTCATCTCACTCGCCCCAGACATAGTTGAGCGCGCCATCTTCGACGCGGGTCGAGAGGAACATCAGGCGGGAACCCTTCGGCGCCGGCCCTTCGAGACGCTCGCCGTTATCCATGCCGAACTTCGCGCCATGCCATTGGCAGACAAGTGAGCCGTCCTTGCAGTCCAGCGGTCCGCCGAAATGCAGGCAGACATTGGCCGCGGCGCGGATGCGCTCGCCGCTGCGCCAGACATGGACCTCGCGGCCGAAGAAGGGCGCGATCAGGCTGCCAATCTGCGGGATATCGGCGATCTTGCAGATTTCATGTTTCATCGGAGAGCTCCCTGTCGATGCAATTGCATCTATATGGATGCATTTGCATCGATCGTCAAGCTTGATGCAATTGCATCTATCCGCTAGGCTGCGCCGATGAAGAAGAAATCCCCATCGCCCGAAGCCATTGCCGCCTGGGCGCGCCTCGTGCGCGTCTCGCGCCAACTGGTCGAAAGGACCGAGGACGCGCTGAAAGCCAGCGGCCTGCCGTCACTCGCCTGGTATGACGTGCTGCATGAGCTTGCAGAGGCGGGCGAGGGAGGACTCCGGCCGTTCGAGCTGATCGACCGTATCCTGTTGGCGCAGTATAGCGTCTCACGGCTGCTGGCCCGGCTGGAAATGGACGGCCTGATCGAGAAGCTGCCCGTCTCGGATGACGGCCGCGGGCAGACCGTTCGCATCACGGCAAGCGGCCGGGAGATGCGCCGCCGGATCTGGGCGGTCTATGGCGCTTCGATCGCGGACCAAATGGGCGACAGGCTTTCAGCCCAGGACCTGAAGACATTGGCCAGCCTTCTCGGACGGCTGCGTGATCCGACGATAAGCGATTAGCGGGCGAGCCCTTCGTTGTTCTGCCGGGTCGTTTTTCGCCGCGGTCCCCTTGCGTTAGAAGCCGGAATGCGCAATAAGCCGAACCGTAACGTACGGTACGCCCCTGGGCGACCGGAGAACCGGAAAAGAACGTGCTGCAGGCAGGCGCCGACATCGACAACAGCGAAACGCTGACGGAGCGCCAGCAGGCGGTTCTGGATGCGGCGCTTCGCCTGTTGGTCGAGGAGGGCGACAACCTCACCATGACCGCGGTGGCGCGGCGGGCCAGTTGTTCCAAGGAAACGCTCTACAAATGGTTCGGCGACCGCGACGGGCTGCTGACGGCTACGGTGCAGTGGCAGGCCTCCAAGGTGCGTGTGACACCGGTCGATCGCAAGGGCCTCGACCTCGCGTCGCTGACGGCAAGCCTCGAACGCTTCGCCTCCGACTGGCTTAAGGTGATCTCCAGCGATACGTCGATCGCCCTCAACCGTGTGGCGGTCGGCCATGCCGGCTCCGGGAAAGATGACCTCGGCGCCATCGTGCTGCAGAATGGCCGCTTCGCGCTCGCCAAGCGCCTGAAGCCGGTGCTTGAAGCCGGCCGGCAGGCAGGACTGCTCGATTTCGAGGACGCCGAGACGGCGTTCCGGACTTTTTTCGGCCTGGTCGGCCGCGACGTGCAGATCCGTCTGCTGCTCGGCGACCGCGTGGAATTGACTGAGGCGACGATCGGCGGCGATGCCCGCCGCGCGACGCAGCAGTTTCTCGCTCTCTTCGGAGCAAACAACCGGCTGCAAAGCCTCTGATCTTCAAAAGGGAAGGAAGACCAAAATGCGTGTCTATTACGATCGTGACGCCGATCTCAATCTGATCAAGGGCAAGAAGGTCGCCATCATCGGCTATGGCAGCCAGGGTCGGGCGCATGCGCTCAACCTCAAGGATTCCGGCGTCAAGGAGATCGCCATCGGCCTGAAAGCCGGCTCGGCGACCGCGAAGAAGGTCGAGGCCGACGGGCTCAAGGTGATGAGCGTGGCGGACGCCGCCAAATGGGCCGACCTGATGATGATGGCGACGCCCGACGAATTGCAGGCCGACATCTACAAAAACGAGATCGCGCCGAACATCCGCGACGGCGCGGCGATCGCCTTCGCGCACGGCCTCAACGTGCATTTCGGCCTGATCGAGCCGAAGGCCTCGGTCGACGTCGTCATGATCGCGCCAAAGGGCCCCGGCCACACGGTGCGCGGCGAATACCAGAAGGGCGGCGGCGTGCCGTGCCTGGTCGCCGTCAACCAGGACGCTTCGGGCAACGCGCTCGATCTCGCGCTCTCCTATGCCTGCGGCGTCGGCGGCGGCCGTTCGGGCATCATCGAGACCAACTTCCGCGAGGAGTGCGAGACCGATCTGTTCGGCGAGCAGGTTGTGCTGTGCGGCGGCCTGGTCGAACTGATCCGTGCCGGCTTCGAGACGCTGGTGGAAGCCGGCTACGCGCCGGAGATGGCCTATTTCGAGTGCCTGCACGAGGTGAAGCTGATCGTCGACCTGATCTATGAAGGCGGCATCGCCAACATGAACTACTCGATCTCGAACACCGCCGAATGGGGCGAATATGTCTCGGGTCCGCGCATCATCACCGCGGACACTAAAGCCGAGATGAAGCGCATCCTGAAGGACATCCAGACCGGCAAGTTCACCTCGGAATGGATGCAGGAATATCGGGCCGGCCTGTCGCGCTTCAAGGGCATCCGCCGCAACAACGACAGCCACCAGATCGAGGAAGTCGGCGCGAAGCTGCGCGCCATGATGCCGTGGATCGCCAAGAACAAGCTGGTAGACAAGGCCAAGAACTAAGGCGATCCACATCCTTTGCCTGCGCGTCCTCGGGCTTCGCCCTGCGGTCGCGCGGGTGATCGCCAAGAACAAACTGGTCGACAAGGCGAAGAACTAAGGCGATCCACATCTTTTGCCTGCGCGTCCTCGGGCTTCGCCCTGCGGTCGCGCGGGCGATCGCCAAGAACAAACTGGTCGACAAGGCGAAGAACTAAGGCGATCCACATCTTTTGCCTGCGCGTCCTCGGGCTTTGCCCTGCGGTCGCGCGGGTGATCGCCAAGACAAGCTGGTCGACAAGGCGAAGAACTAAGGCGATGCACATCTTTTGCCTGCGCGTCCTCGGGCTTTGCCCTGCGGTCGCGCGAGTGATCGCCAAGAACAAGCTGGTCGACAAGGCGAAGAACTAAGGCGAAGTTTCGTGTCAAATGTCAAAGCCGGCGGATCGGTCCGCCGGCTTTTCGTTGCCGGGTGCGCAGCGTTGCCGCTGTTCAACCATAGTGCCAGTGCGGCTTGGGCTCGGTGCCGGTGAATTCGACGCCGATGCGATCCTCGCGGCGCCAGCGCACCACAGCCTTGTAGCCGATGCCGTCGACCGGCACATAGAGCAGGAATTCGTCGGGCACGCGCGCATCGATGGGCACTTTCAGCTCCGCGCCGTTCGCATGCATGTTGCGCACCGTGCATCTCACCTCGGAGTTGTTGATGCCGGTCAGGATCGCCGCGCCCTTCAGCACGCGTTGCCTGTGTTGGTTTCTGTGTTCGTTTTCGGCCATGGCGAGCACGTCTCGCACTCCGTTCGCGCGAATCGTCATATTGGGGGACATCGGCATGGATGAATAGCCGCCGCCAATGAATTTAGGGTTATCGGCCGATGGCGGGCACAGGTTGCGGCAAAAGAAACGGCGCCCCGCGATGGGCGCCGTCTCATCCTTCCTGCCGACGGGCTCAGATATAGGGCGAGATGCACTGCCGGCGCGGGCCGTAGTTGGGTTGGAACGTGTTGTCCCAGGCCCGATAGGACCGGTAGCGGTCGTAGCACCATTGGACATGGGCCCTCGAAAGCCGCTGGGTCCGGTAGATGCGCCGCGGCTGAACGTAGCGCGGGTAAGGGTCGTAATAGTATGGATCGTAGTAGTTGTTGTAGGCGAGGCTACCCAGGCCCAGGCCCAGCCCCAGCCCCAGAAGGGCGGCGGCACCATTATCGAAATCCCGATGATGATGGCGATGATGCCTCCAGCGCCAGTCGCCGTCATCCCAATTGCGGGAGAAATGACGAGAGCGGAAGTCGTCGCCGCGCCATCTGAAATCCCGGCCACGCCAGTCGCCACCGCGCCGCCAGCGCCAATCATACATCCCCCGCCGGTCATTGCCGCCGGCCCAACTGTCGCGGATGGGTATGATGGTTGCCGCCGTGCTGGTTGCGGTCGACAGATCGGGTTGCAAGATCGGGCCGGCCACCGACGGTGCCGTCACGCCGGCAACGAAACCCAGGGCCAGGAGCCCGGATCGAAGGGAAGAGAAAAGCGGTTTCATTTCACTCTCCAAGGAGTAAGGGCCCCACGCCCAGCACACCCCGGGAAGAGGCCCATTGTTGGAACTTTCCGTCTGAACGGAGGATGAACGGAAAGGTTCCATCAACCATAACGAGCATCGGCCTGGCTCTTGTTTTCGCTCGCGCTTGCAGGCAAAGGTCACGGCCATGTCGCTGCGCCTCGCCACCTTCAATGTCGAGAACCTGATGAGCAGGTTCGATTTCTCGGGCTATCGCAACCAGCTCAATGAAGACCGCACGCTGGCCCTGTTCGACATCCAGAGCGAGGCCGAATACCGCATCCTCGAACAGGCCCGCACGATCGCCCAATCCGACGACACCCGCCAGCTGACGGCGCTCGCCATCGCGGCCACCCGCGCCGACATCATCTGCATGCAGGAGGTCGACAATATCGAGGCGCTGAAGGCCTTCGAATATGGCTATCTGTTCAAGATGGTCGGGCAGGGCTACCGGCAGAAATACACCACCGCCGGCAACGACACGCGCGGCATCGATGTCGCCGTGATGATGCGCAACGAAACCGCGCAAGGGCAGCCGATCGAATTCGTGCGCATGACCAGCCACGCCTATGTCACGTTCGAGGAGTTCGGGCTGTTCACGCCGGAACTCGCCACGTTCGGCTATCTCGCCAATGAACGTATCTTTCGCCGCGATTGCCTGGAGATCGACCTAAGGGTCGGCGGCGCGCCGCTGACGCTCTATCTCGTGCATTTCAAATCCATGGGCCCGCCGCGCAACGGGCTCGACGGCCGCAAGGCGTCAATGCCGCTGCGCATCGCCGAGGCGCAGGCAGTGCGCCGCATCATCGAGGAGCGCTTCGGCAAGGACGACGCCGCCGACAAGCGCTGGGCGATCTGCGGCGACCTCAACGATTATCGGCAGCGCGTGAAGATCGAGGGCGATACCATCGACGGCTACCGCTTCGAGGTTGTGGACGAAACCCGGTCCTCGGTCGATGAGCTTACCGCCGGCGGCTTTTGCGAGAATGTCGTCGAGCGGCGGCCGGAGATGGAGCGCTGGAGCTTCTACCACACGCGCGGCCCGGAGGAGCGGCATCTTTGCCAGCTCGATTATATCCTGCTGTCGAAGGCGCTGGCGGCAAAGAATGCCACTGCCGTTCCCGACATCATCCGCAACGGCCAGCCTTGGCGCACCATCTTCCCGCCCGGACAGGAGGTCGAGCGTTTCCCGCGCATCGGTTGGGACAGGCCGAAAGCGTCGGACCATTGCCCGGTCGCGATCAGCCTGGACATGGCGTGACCCTCTTGAGGTTCGATCTGCCGCGCAATGTCATCCTGCCGGTCGATGCGGTCGACGTCCGCCTCGATCCCGGCCCGCATCCCTTCGCGCGCAGCAATGCGGCTGCCATCGCCGAGAACTGGCGGCAGGAAATCGCCGCCAATCCGGCATTGTTCGACGGCGCCGTGGTGCTGCTTTCCGAGCTTGCCTACCGCGACGGCCGCCTCGTCGGCCGCTGCCATGCGGTCAACTATTCGACCTTCATGCTGTGGCGCAAGCGACGCGAGAATTCCGGCGCCGAGCACGCCTACGCGCATGCCGTGCTGGTCGCCGGCGACAATGCGCTGGTGGCGATCCGCATGGGGCCGCATACGGTCAATACCGGCCGTGTCTATTTCGCCGCCGGCTCGTTCGAGCCGATCGATTTCCGGGAAGGGCTGGTCGATGTCGACTTCAACATGATCCGCGAGGTGAGGGAGGAGACCGGGCTGGACCTTTCGACGGCTGAACGCGGTCAGCGCTATCACGCGCTGTCGACGGCAAACGGCACGGTGATCTTCCGTCGCTACCAGGTGGCCGAAACGGCCGACGAGCTAGCGCGGCGCATCACCGTCTTCGTCGCTACCGAGACAGACCCCGAGATCGAAGGGCCGGTGATCATCCGCCACGCCGGCGATCTGCCCGCCGGCCTGATGCCGCACATGAAGCCGCTGGTCGAGTGGCATTTCGGCGGCGATCGCTAGCAGCACCCAGCTGCTCTTTCATCGCTGCGTCTTCATCGCTGCGTCACCGCAAGATCGGGGCACAGGTGTAGAACGCTGCCTCTGACTATTCGTGCCGCAGCGCCTCGATCGGGTCGAGCCTCGCGCCGCGCAGCGCCGGGAAGAAGCCGAACACCATGCCGATCAGCGCCGAAAATCCGACGGCGAGCAGGACGACGGCGGGGCTTGGCGCGAACGGTATCGTCAGCGTCATCGAGGCGAGGCCGGCCAGCGACAGGCCGATCAGGATGCCGATGATGCCGCCAAAGAGCGACAGCACCGTCGCCTCGACCAGGAACTGGATGAGGATGTGTTTTTCATGTGCGCCGATCGCCAGCCTGATGCCGATCTCACGCGTGCGTTCGGTGACCGAGACCAGCATGATGTTCATGATGCCGATGCCGCCGACCAGGAGACTGACGCCGGCGACGGCGCCCAGCATGCCGGTCATGGTGGTGGTGGCGCTGGTCATCGCATCGGCGATCTGGGTCATGTCGCGGATGGCGAAATCGGGATCGCGGTCGGGCGTGATGCGGCGCGTGTCGCGCAAAATGTCCTCCACGCGCGGCTGCAGCTCGGAGGTCGGGGTGCGGTCGTCGGCGGCGATATAGATGTTGTCGATGTCGCGATTGCCGGCGATGCGCCGTTGATAGGCGTGCAGCGGCATCAGCACGACATTGTCCTGGTCCTGGCCGAAGCCGGTATAGCCTTTGGGCTCGAGCAGGCCGATGATCTTGCAGGAGGTGCGGTTGACACGGATGATCTCGCCCTCCGGATCGCCGGCGCCGAAGAATTGCTGGCGCACCGTTTCGCCGATCAGGCACACACCCGCACCGGCGCGCGTTTCGGAATCGCTGAACGGTCGTCCGGACACCAGTTTCCAGTCGCGGGCGTCGAGATAGGCGCTGTCGGTGCCGGTGACGCCAGAGGTCAGGCTTTCGGTGCCGAAGATGACGCGGACCTGCTTTTGCGAGGCCGGTGAAATCGCGCGCGCGCCGCTCAGATGCGCGACGAGCGCGGTGACATCCTTTTCGGCCAGCGGCCGCACCGCCTGGTCGAGCCCTCCCGGTCCGCCGGGTCCCGCCGGCCGGCCGGCGCGGACGACGAGCAGGTTGCTGCCGAGCTTGGAAATATCGGCCTTGACCTTCTCCGTCGTGCCGGAGCCGATGGTGAGCATGGCGATGACGGCGGCGACGCCGATGACGATGCCAAGCAATGTCAGGAAGGAGCGCAACACATTGCGGCGGATCGAGCGCAGCGAGAGGCGAACAGTTTCCCAGATCATGCCGCTTCCTCCGCTTTCACGGTATCGTAGGCGACATGGCCGTCGAGGAAGCGGATGGTGCGGCTGGCATAGCCGGCGACATCGGCCTCGTGGGTGACCATGACGATGGAGAGCCCGAGCTCGGCATTGAGCCTTGTCAACAGCTCCATGATTTCATGCGTACGCGCGGTGTCGAGGTTGCCGGTCGGTTCGTCGGCGACCAGCAGCGTCGGCCTGGTGACGATGGCGCGGGCGATCGCGACGCGCTGCTGCTGGCCGCCCGAAAGCTCGGCCGGCGTGTGGTGCTCGCGCCCGACAAGTCCGACCTCGGCCAGCGCCCGCATCGCGAGTTCGCGGCGCTCGCGCGCGGCGACGCCGCGATAGATCAGCGGCAGCTCGACATTTTCCGCCGCCGTGGTGCGCGGCAGGAGATTGTAGCCCTGGAAGACGAAGCCGACATAGAGGTTGCGCAAAAGCGCGCGCCGGTTGCGGTCGAGCCGTCCCGCATCGACACCCATGAAGGAATAGGTCCCGGCTGTCGGCGTATCCAGGCAGCCGATAATATTCATCGCGGTCGATTTGCCCGAGCCGGAGGGACCCATGATGGCGACGAATTCGCCGCGCCGAATGGCGAGATCGACGCCGGCCAGCGCGTGCACGCGGGCCTCGCCCTCGCCATAGCTTTTCCAGACCTTGTCGAAGGTGATGAGCAGGGGAGCCGACATTTCGTCAGCTCCGCTGCTGCGCGCCGGTGATGACCTCAGCGCCCTCATCGAGGCCGGATGTGATCTCGGTCAACTCGCCGTCGGTCGAGCCGATCCTGACGTTGACCGGATGCGGCCGGCCGTTCTCCAGCACATAAAGCGTGCGCGAGCCGTCGGTCGGCGCCTTCGTTGCCTCGGCTTGCCGGTTGGGGCGGCCCATTCGGCCGGTGAAGAGGTCGCGCAGGCTCCAGCCGCGGGCGGTCTGTTGCATCGGGCGGTAGCGGAAGGCGGTCGACGGGACGGTAAGTACGGCCTTGGCCTGCCGGGTGACGACCGAGACCGTCGCCGTCATGCCGGGCCGCAAGAGAAGCTCGCCATTGTCGACTTCGAGCCGCGCTTTGTAGGTGACGACGCCGTCGGTGGTGACTGAGGCGTAGGAGATGTCGCGGATCTCGGCGTCGAAGGGTCGGTCCGCGAAAGCGTCGACGGTGAAGCGGGCGTGCTGGCCGGGTTTGACCTGGCCGATGTCGGCCTCGTCGACGGCGGCCTGCAATTCCATGTTCCTCAGGTCGGCGGCGATGACGAAGAGCACCGGCGCCTGCAGCGAGGACGCGACGGTCTGGCCGGGATCGACCGAGCGCGTCAGCACGATGCCGTCGATCGGCGCATAGATGGTGCTCTTGGCGAGATCGGTCTGCTGCGCCTTGAGATCGGCCTGAGCGATGGCGAGATTGGCTTCGGCGCTGTCGAGCGCCGCCTTCGAGCGGTCGCGCGTCGCCGTCGCCGCTTCGAGCGATTGGTCCGTCGCCATGCCGCGCTTGGTCAGCGCGCTTGCGCGCACAACCGCGTTCTCGTTCTCCTGCAGGGTCACCTTGGCGTTCTCGACGCTTGCTGCCGCCGCCTTGGCGGAAGCGGTGGCGCGCTCGATCTGGACTTCGAGCTTGGCGGTGTCGAGCCTCGCCAGCACGTCGCCCTTCTTGACCTGCTGATTTTCATTGACCGCGACCGAGCGGACGATGCCGGAAAGCTCGCTGGAGATATCGACCTGGGTCAGCGGCTGCAGCGTGCCGGTGGCCGATACCACGACGGTGAGGTCGGCGATCGCCGCAGGCACGGTGGTGTATTCGATCCTGGGAGGTGCTGCGGCATACCATCGATAGAGGGCAATGCCGGCGGCGATGATCGCTATCGCCAGCAGCGCGTAGAGCCGGAAGCGGCGACGCTTGCGGCGTACGCCCTTGCGGTCGAGCCCTAGCGCTGCCTCTATGGAAGTACCGGATTCCGCGTTTGGCGGATTGACAAGCTGGTCCACGCCGGACCCCTATGCTGAAAATGGATGTCCCTATCCGTCCACAAATCAGGCCTTAAGGTTCGAATTTCAAATTAAATTTCCCTCATGTTTGGATTGAGGCAGAAATTCGGGGCAAGGCGAAAGGTTTTCTCCATGGCGCGCAATTACTTGCTTTACGATGTGTTTACCACCGAAAGGCTGGCCGGAAATCCGCTTGCGGTGGTGCTGGACAGCGACGGGCTCGACACTGCCGGCATGCAGGCGATCGCGCGCGAATTCAATCTGTCCGAGACGGTGTTCGTGCTGCCTGCCGACAATCCAAAGCATCGCAACCGTATCCGCATCTTCACGCCCGACTATGAGATGCCTTTCGCGGGGCATCCGACGGTCGGCTCGGCGATCGCGCTGGCCGAACTCGCCGGGGAGGCCGCCGGCATTTTCGTGCTGGAGGAGAATATCGGACCGGTGCGCTGCGCGGTGAGCAAGCATGACGGCTCGACCTTCGCCGAGTTCGACCTGGCGAAGCTGCCCGAACCCTTAGAGCTCAAGGCTGACCCGGAAGCGATCGGCGCGGCGCTCGGCCTTGCCCCGCACGAGATCGGCTTCGAGAATCACCGCGTCGCCTTCTGGTCGGCCGGCGTGCCTTATGTGACGATTCCGGTTGCCGGGTTGGAAGAAGCGGCCAAGATCAGGCTCGACAACCAGGTATGGTCGGAATTGGCACCCCGCAAAAGCGAATGGGCCTTCGCCAGCCCCTATGTCTATTGCCGCGAAACGGTGCATCACGACAGCGCGTTCCATGTGCGCATGATCGTGCCCGGCACGCCTTCCTATGAGGATCCGGCGACCGGTTCGGCCGCAGCCGCCTTTGCCGGCGCCATCATGCATTTCGACGCCCCGACCGACGGCATCTCGCAGCTCTGGATCGAGCAGGGGCTGGAAATGGGCCGGCCGTCGCGCATCCGGCTCGAACTCAATGTCGAAGCTGGAAAACTGGCATCCGCGCGCATCGGCGGCCATGCGATCAAGGTGGCTGAAGGCAAGCTATTCGTGTGACACCTGCGGCAATTCGGCGATTTGTCGGGAAATGATCCGGCAGGGCCTAGACATAGCCGAAAGCGGCGGCTATATGCGCCGCCGACGCTGGTTTTCCGGCGGTGTGGGTGTGTAGCTCAGTTGGTAGAGCAGCTGACTCTTAATCAGCGGGTCCACAGTTCGATCCTGTGCACACCCACCAAACGGTCTCCTCTTTTCAGCTATCCGCTACTCCCACAAAATCTTCGCGATGTTTCCGTAATTACCGCATTGAAGGCGATATCAGCGGGCTTGAGTCTGACTTCTCTCGACAAATTCAGGGAATTTCCGCGACCGGTCTCTCCAGCCTGTGCGCCGCAGGCCGAGGCCTGAAGCTGCCGATCCGGCTCTCTGTCCCACAGCCGCCGGTCAGCAAAGCGCCCTCAAAGCGAAAGTTCGTCCAGCGCTCGTGGAATACGCTTGCTAGACAGCATGACGAAATGCCCCATGTTCTGCATGAGGTCAAATCGATGCTCGGTGAGGTGGTACGGCCGGAAGGTAGGCCTTCTCAAGCAATGCCGATGCGGCGCGTGACCTGGCCGTTGCTTTCCCAGTAAGTATGTTTCTTGGTAATCCAAGGATCGTCCATCGCGGGTTGGATTTTCCCGGCCATGTCAGTGGCGCGCGAGGTGATCGTGTGTTCGCCCTTTGATGGGTCTTTCCAGTCGAGATACCACACCTTCCAGGCGAATTCAGCTTCTTCAGCATGGTCGATTGTCGCCTCGGCCCAGGGGCCATCATCAACCTTCACTTCGACCTTGGCGATTGGAGCACCCCAGGCCGCACCGCTGATCCGGTATCCGGCATTGCTGCGCGTCACTCTTGCAGGCGCGGACTTCAGCAATGCGCGGCCGACCGAGGTCTCGGCCCACACCGTCTCGCCATTGTGCTCTTCCTCGCGGATGGTAACGTAGTTTCGTCCCATCAGCAGATTCATGAAGCGCGTGTTGCGTATCTCGATGCGCTTGAGCCACTTGACGTTGACGATACCATACCAGCCGGGTGCAATGAGCCGCACGGGGGAACCGTTGGGTTGCGGCAGGGCGGTCCCATTCATCTCGTAACAAAGGATGTTGTTGGGGCTCATCGCATCGGTGAGCGACATACTGCGGGCGAAATTCTGATGCATCTTGACGTCGCGGGTGTCGTCCTTGAGAGCGATGTCGCCGACATCAGTGCCCCAAAAAACAACTTCGATGCCATTTTCCTTCACGCCTGCCTCTTCAAGGATGGCGGCGAGCGGCGTGCCAGCCCAACGGGCGTTGCCAATGCCGCCAGTGAAAAATGGAAAACCGTGATTGCCTGAACACTCTACGGTGAAAGCCACCTCCTGGCGCGGCCGCGCCTTGAGGTCGGCAAGCGACAGGCTCAGGGGCTTGTTGACCAACCCGTCGATTTCAAGTTTCCAGGCATTCGCATCAATGGTTGGCCGATCAAAATGCGCGATGCTGAAGAATTTCTCATTGGGCGTCACCCACGAATCCATATCCTCCCAGACGAGCTGGGTCTGGATGACGGCCGGGACAGGATTGGGCGGGGCTGGTCCACCCACGGGATTACGGTTTCACCCGCCCGGCTTGGGAAGGCGTAGGCAAACCGTGAATGGAAGACCGCCAGCGCCGCTAGGGCCGCGCTACCTTGACCGATGAATTCGCGTCGCGGAAGGTGATGCATGATGATTTCTCCTCCGATGAAAAACTGATTTCTCCTCCAGTCATAAAGGCAATGGGCCGGAATCGCGCAAAGGAGAGGCCCGGCCGAAGCAGGCAATCTTGAGAGCGCGCGGAATAGCGCGAGTTGGAAATGCGCCGTATTTTAAGGCGGAGTCTCCCGCTCTCAGTCGCCGGATCCTCAGGTGCCAGCCGGCGATCTACAAACGTACGCCTTATATGCGTTCGTGGCGAGAGCAAACATGAGGAGTCGCTAATGAACGCACGATAGTTACAATCAAGATAGGCCTATTAAACAGGCACGGCGCAGCGCTTCCAGTTCGGAAATTTCCGCCGTACCGGCGAAAATTTCCGCAGTTCGGACCACGCATATTCGATCGGCTAAGCCATTTGATTTTTTCTGATAAAATCCGACTCTGCCAAGCGACGGACATTGAAACAGCTCAAATTTCTCAGTTTTTGCCGTAATAACTGGGAATTTTCACAGAGACGGTCTCGTTCGAGACGGCCTCCACCACCAAATCTTCTCATCAAAATAGCGAATTCGGATGCAAGAGCGGCGCCTACGGCGCCGTCTTGCCGAGGCTCGCCTTGAACTTGACCTTCATCGTGATCTGACCGCTCACCGTGAGCTGCGATCCGCCGTAACCGCCGATGTTGCGGTCCCTGGCGTTGAGATTGGTGCTCATGCCGGCAATCTCGCATGTATCGGCGACCGTCTCGATCACCAAGGCGCAGCTGCCCGCCGCGACTTTGTAGAAAGAACGAAGCGCAACCTGCTGCTGCGCGGCAGCGTCGTCGTCATCCTTGACCGGAAAGGTCATAGAGATTGAGGATTGGATCCTGGTCGACCCGTCTTCGCCGGGACGAAGCGGGCGGACATATTGGTCCTGAGACACGGCCGGCGAAGCCGCGGAAATAAGAATCGCCGCAGATATTAGCTGTTTCAAATACATTGATCGATCTCCCATGAGACGTCTTCGTCTCATGGAATAATCAAGATGACGTTATTTCGACGTTTCGCCAATGTTGAAATTTGGCCGGATCGTTATTTTTCCGACACCCCCGCCTCGGCGAAGCTCGCCATCTTCGAATGGCATTCCAGCGCCGAACGAACGATGTTGACGGCAAGGCAGGCGCCGGAGCCTTCGCCGAGCCGCATGCCGAGATCGAGAAGCGGCGGCAGGCCGAGGGCTTCGAGCAGGCGGCGGTGGCCGGCTTCGGCCGAGACATGGGCGGCGATGGTGTGGGCGAGGCCGGTCGGGTGCAGCCTCGCTAGGGGTGCTGCGGCAGCGGTGCAGACGAAGCCGTCAAGCAGCACCGGCAGGTTGTTCTTGCGCGCGGCGAGTGTGGCGCCGAGGATGGCCGCCAGCTCGCGCCCGCCAAGCGCGGCAGCGATCTTCAGCGGGTGGGAGAGCGCATCGGCATGGCGCTTGAGGCCCGCCTCGATGGCCAAGACCTTGCGCTTCATGCCGGCATCGTCGACGCCGGTGCCGCGTCCGGTCCATTTTTCCGCGCCGCCGCCGAAGAGGGCGGTGGAGATCGCGGCCGCCGGTGTGGTGTTGCCAATGCCCATCTCGCCGAAGCAGACGAGGTCGAGGTCCTTGGTCACGGCATCGTAGCCAGCCGAAACGGCGGCGAGGAACGCCTGCTCGTCCATCGCCGGCGCTATCGTGAAATCGCCGGTCGGATGGTCGAGGTCGAGCGGGATGACGTCCAGCTTGGCGCCGGCGATACGGGCAAGCTGGTTGATGGCCGCGCCGCCGCCGGCGAAATTCGCCACCATCTGTACGGTGACCTCCGAGGGATAGGCCGAGACGCCCTGCGCGGTGACGCCGTGATTGCCGGCAAAGACCAAGACCTTCACATGGTCGAGCTTCGGCATGTCGCGGCCCTGCCAGCGGCCGAGCCAGGCGGCGATCGTTTCCAGCCTGCCGAGGCTGCCTTGCGGCTTGGTCAGCGTGTCCTGGCGGCGGGCGACGGCGCTGGCGGCGGCGTCGCTGCCGGCCGGAAGATCGAGGCAGGCGGCACGAAGGTCTTCGAGGGATTTGAAGCTCATGGGGGCAAGGTCTCCGAAAGAGAATCAGGAAAGGCAAACGGATGCGACGAGCAGCACGGCGATCTCGCCAAACTGCTGCAGCGCGCCGATCGTGTCGCCGGTCTGGCCGCCGATCTGGCTGAGGCAAAGCGCACGGAACGCCATGAAGATCAGGCCGAGCAGGATCAGCGCCGCGATCGCGCCGCCAAGGCCGAGCGCCAGCAGCGCCACGGCACCAAGCGCAGCACCTATGACGGCGGTCTCGGTGGTGACGGTGCCTGCGCCCGCCGACAGGCCATCGCTGCGGGCCGGTGGCAGAAGATGCATGAAGGCGCCGAACAGGCCGCGCGAGCCGGCATGCGCGGCAAGCAGCGCCAGGAACACGTGGCCTGGACCGGCGAGTTCGGAAAGAGAGCTCCAGCGGGTAAGCAGTGACAGCCCAAGCGCCGCCGCGCCATAGGCGCCGATGCGGCTGTCGCGCATGATCTCCAGTTTCCTGTCGCGCGTCCTGCCGCCCCAAAAGCCATCGGCGATATCGGAAAGCCCGTCCTCGTGCAGGCAGCCGGTAACGAGCATCGTCGCGGCGAGCGTGAGCGCCGCGGCCGGTGCTGTGGCGAGGCCGAAGACGGTGGCGATCGCACAGACGAGTGCGCCGATGGTCGCCACCGCGAGACCGGCGAAGGGCGCCGCCCAGATCGCATCCGCCAGGCTGCGGCCGCCGAAATCGCTCGAGGGTAATCTCAGCCGGGTGAAAAAGACGAGGCTGAGGCCGATATCGTCAAGCACTTGCCGGGGTGCGCAAGGACCGCTCATGCGCCCCTCGCAATGGCATGGAAGAAGGTGCCGCTGACATGGCCGCGACGGTAGCCGGAGGCGCCGAGCGGGTTGCGCTGGCCATCGGCAAGGTCGGCCAAGGGCTCGTCATTGCCGGCAGCAAGCATCTGCGCATAGTGGAATTCGTGGCCGCGGATCAACGTGCCCTCCGGTCCCAACGGGCAGGCAGCACGCAGCCGCGCCTCGCGGTAGCCGAGATTCATCTTGCGTTTGGCGAAGCTGGTCGAGTGGCCAAGCAGGCTAAGCATCTTGTGGCTCTCGCCCTCCGCGTCTTCCAGCACCTCACCCAGCACCATGAAGCCGCCGCACTCGCCGTGAACCGGCTTCGTCGCCGCAAAGCGCGCCATTCCGGTTTGGAAGTTCGTCGCGGCCGTGAGCTTGCCGGCATGCAGTTCGGGATAACCGCCGGGCAGCCAGCAGACATCGCAGTCCTGCGCAGGCGCCTCGTCGGCAAGCGGCGAGAAGGGCACGATCTCGGCGCCGGCTTTGCGCCAATGCGTGGCGACATGCGGATAGAGGAAGGTGAACGCGGCATCTTCCGCCAATGCGATGCGTTGCCCGGGCGGCTGCAGCGCGTCACCGAAGTCGCCGGCCGCCGGTTCCAGCGGGGATGCCAGCGCCAGGATGGCGTCGATGTCGAGCGACTTTTCGACCATGTCGGCCAGCCGGTCGAGATGCGCGATCAGGTTCTCGTATTCGCCGGCCTGGACAAGGCCGAGATGCCGTTCCGGGAGGTTGAGCGTCGGATCGCGCAGGATGGCGCCGACCACGGGCAGGCCGATCGCCTCGATCGCGTCGCCGGACAGGCGGCGATGGCGTTCGCTGCCGAGCCGGTTGAGCACGACGCCGGCCATGCGCACATCGGGATCGTAGGTCGCGAAACCCTTGGCCACCGCCGCCGCCGTGGTCGACTGCCCGGAAACGTCGAGCACCAGAAGGACAGGCAAATCATAGAGCCGGGCGAGATCGGCGGCCGAGCCGGAGCGGCCTTGCGGGGCGGGGATGCCGTCGAACAGGCCCATCGCGCTTTCGAGGATGACGTATTCGGCATCGTCCGCGGCTTGGGCCGCCAGCGCGTTGAGCAGGGACGGCGACATCGCCCAACTGTCAAGGTTGACGCCCGACAGGCCGGTGGCGGCGGCGTGGAAGCCCGGGTCGATATAGTCCGGCCCTGACTTTGCGCCGCGCACTTTCAGGCCGCGCCGGGCAAGCGCGCGCAACAGGCCGATGGTGACGCTGGTCTTGCCCGAGCCGGAGCGCGGCGCGCCGATGATGATCGCGCGCGCCGTCATGTGCGGCCCGCCAGTGCCGCGCGCATGGCGACGATCTCGCCGACGACGATCAGCGCCGGCGAAGTGAGCCGGGCCGCCGCGGCCTCCTCAGCGATGGTGGCGAGCGTGGAGACGACGATGCGCTCCTGCGGCGCGGTTGCCGCGACGATCACGGCGGCCGGGGTCGAAGGCGCGAGGCCGCCCTCGAGCAGCTTTGCCGCGATCGCCGGCAAATTGGCCATGCCCATATAGACGATGACCGGCTGCCCGGTGCGGGCGATCGCCGCCCAGTCGAGGTCGTCATCGGTGCCGGCGGCGTGGCCGGTGGCCAGGATGACCGCCTTGTTGATGCCGCGCATGGTGGCGGGAATGCCGGTGGCGGCCAGCGCGCTGAGGCCCGAGGTGAGGCCGGAGAGCACCCGGAACGGAATTCTTTCGCCTGCGAGCGCCAGAGCCTCTTCGCCGCCGCGGCCGAAAATATAAGGGTCGCCGCCCTTCAGGCGCACGACACGGCGGCCTTCGCGCGCCAGCCGCACCAGGAGGGCGTTGATGTCGTCCTGTTTCATGGAGGGTTGGCCGCCGCGTTTTCCGGCATAGAAAAGCTCGGCTCCTTGAGCGACCGCCACGACATCGGGCGAAACCAGGGCGTCATAGACCAGCGCATCGCATTGCCCAAGTGCCGCCAGCACTTCCAGCGTCAGGCAGCCGGGGTCGCCGGGACCGGCGCCGGCCAGCCAGACATGGCCGGGCTCAAGCTCCCGCGGCTTGAAGTTCAGCCGCGCCAGCGCCTGCTCCACATTAGCCCGTCCGTTCGTATTGGCGCTGCCGTTCACAATCCGTCCCGTCCGCGAAAACGCCGCTGGTAGTGGGCGTCGTATAATGAGCTTTCGCCGAAATCCTGCGCTGCGAGCGCGCTGCCGACGAAGATGATCGCCGTGCGCTCCATCGGGTTTTCGGCCAATTGCGCTTCGATGGTGCCCAGCGTGCCGGTCAGGATGCGTTCGTCCGGCCAGGAGGCGCGGAAGACGACCGCGACCGGACACTCGGCGCCGTAAAGCGGCGTCAGATCCGCGACGATGCGATCGATGGCATGGATGGCTAGATGGATGGCTAGCGTGGCGCCGGTGCGGCCGAAGCCGGCCAGCGTCTCGCCCGGCGGCATTTTCGAGGCGCGGCCGGAGACGCGGGTCAGCACCAGGCTTTGCGCGAGTTCGGGAATGGTGAGCTCGCGGCGAAGTGCGGCCGCCGCCGCCGCGAAAGAGGGCACGCCTGGGATCAGCGTGTAGGAGATGCCGTGCTTTTCCAGCCGCCTGATCTGTTCGGCCACCGCGCTCCACACCGAAAGGTCGCCGGAATGCAGGCGCGAGACGTCGTGCCCAGCTTTGTGCGCGGCGACATATTCGGCCTCGATCTTGTCAAGCGACATCGGCGCGGTATCGATCAATTTGGTGCCGGGCGCGCAATGTTCGAGCAGCTCCGGAGCCACGATCGAGCCGGCATAGAGGCAGACCGGGCAACTGGCCAGGAGCCGGGCGCCGCGCAGCGTGATGAGATCGGCCGCACCTGGACCGGCGCCGATGAAATGGACCGTCATGGCACATCTCCACTGATGGCGATGGCGCAGGTCACCGGACCGAGCACGATGCGCGGTCCAAACAGTTTCGCACCTTTTCCGGCCGCGGCCAGGGCCGAGGCTTCCGAAACCGAAGGCGTGCCGGCCTGGGCCTGCGACGCGTCGGAGCGACTGACTGTGCCGGACGAGACGGATTGCAGTGCGGCGTCGGAGATGACGAGCACGGGGAGGTCGAGGTCTCGGGCGGCAAGGAAGATCGCCGGCTCATCGCGCTTGATTTCACCCGTCGCCAATGCAGAAAGCGCCGTCATCGTAAGCCCATGCGCCTCAAGCGCGGTCTCGATCGCGGCACGAACGTCGCCCGCCGTCACACCTTTGCGGCTGCCGATACCTGCGACCATCATGGCTTGACCCAGCTCCACTGCGTGACCGGCATGGCCGGTCGCCACGCCTGCATCGAGCCGACAGGCGCCGCGCGCGAGAGCGCGATGCGGGTCAGGTCGCCGCCGCGTCTGTTGTGCTGGTCGAGCAGCAGCGCCTCCATCTCCAGCGTCACCGCATTGGCGGCGAGCCGGCCGCCGGGACGGAGCGCCTTGATTGCCTTCTCCAGCACGCCGGCATCGCTGCCGCCGCCACCGATAAAGATGGCATCGGGCGTCTCCAATTTTGCCAGCGCCTGCGGCGCGGCGCCTTCGATCACGACGAGACCGGGCACGCCGCAATGCACGGCGTTGCGGTGGATGCGGGCGGCGCGCTCGCTATTGGCCTCGATGGCAACGGTGCGCAGCGAAGGGTGAGCCAGCATCCATTCGATGCCGATCGAGCCCGAGCCGGCGCCGATGTCCCACAGCAATTCGCCACGCCTGGGCGCCAGCGCCGACAGCGTGACGGCGCGGATCTCGCGCTTGGTGATCTGGCCGTCATGCTCGAACAGATGATCGGCAAGACCAGAGGTCAGCGGCAGGATGCGCGCATCCGGCGTCGATTCAATTTCGAGCGCCAGCACGTTGAGCGGGTTGATGTTTTTGAGGTCGAAGGCATCGGCGCGGGAGGTACGATGCGCCTCATCCATACCGCCGAGCGCTTCAAGGACAGTCAGCCGCGAAGGGCCGAAACCGAGCTCGTCGAGCAGTGCAGCGATAGCCGCTGGCGCGTCGGCGCCGGAGGTGAGCGCCAGGATGCGCGCGCCGGGATGGAGCAGGGGCCGGATCAGGTCGATCGAATGGCCGTGCAGCGAGATGCTCTCCACGTCCTGCAAGGCCCAGCCGAGACGGGAGGCGGCTATCGACAGAGACGAGGGCGCCGGCAGGACAAGCATTTGCTCTGGCTTGACCTTGCGCGCCAGCGTGACGCCGACGCCGTGGAAGAACGGATCGCCGGACGCCAGCACGCAGATTTTTTTGCCCGCGAGCGCCAGAACATCGCGCATCTCGGCATCGAAGGGCGTCGGCCACGTGCGGGTTTCGCCCTTGGCCAGCGACGCGACAAGGCTGAGATGCCGCTTGCCGCCGAAGACGACGTCCGCCTGCGCAATGCGCTGCTTGGCCTCGTCGCCGAGACCCGCTACACCGTCCTCGCCGATGCCGACGATGGTGAGCCACCTCGATGCGGGCTTGGCAGCGCGGGCACCCTTAGCAGGCATGATGACCCACCGTATCCTGATCCTCGGCGGAACGACGGAAGCTCGGCAATTGGCCGGGAAGCTCGTCCGCCGCGAGGATTTTTCGGTCACGCTGTCGCTTGCCGGCCGCACCGAAAGCCCGATCGCGCAAGGCGTGCCGGTGCGCGTCGGCGGCTTCGGCGGCGCCGACGGGCTGGCTACCTATCTTCGCGAAGAACACGTCGATCTGCTGATCGACGCCACGCATCCATACGCCGCGCGTATTTCGGCCAACGCCGCTGAAGCCGCAACGAAATCCGGCGTGCCGATCCTTGCGCTGCGGCGTCCTGGATGGGAGCCCGTAGCGGGCGATCGCTGGAGGCTGGTTGGCAACGTCACCGAGGCGGCGCGTGCGCTCGGCACGGCGCCGCGTCGCGTTTTCCTGGCGATCGGCCGACAGGAGGCCGGCGGCTTCGAAGCCGCTCCGCAGCACCGCTATATCGTCCGCAGCGTGGATCCGGTCGAGCCGAAGCTTGGCGTGCCCGATGCGCTTTACCTCCTGGCGCGCGGACCGTTTCCGGAAGCGGACGAAAGGGCGTTGCTCGAAAAATACGGCATTGATGCCGTCGTTTCCAAGAACAGCGGCGGCGAGGCGACCTATGGCAAGATCGCCGCTGCGCGGGCGCTCGGCATCGAAGTGATCATGATCCGCCGACCGCCTTTGCCGGACGTTCCTTCGGCCAAAACCGTCGATGCGCTGGCGGCAAAAGTCGATCATCTTTTCGACCCCGTTGCCGAACGCGGCGTGTAGACCAGCGCGGGTTTTTCGCCGCGCTTGATGATGCGGGTCTCGGGCGAACCGATGATGATGCAGGTCGCCATGTCGGCCTTTGCCGCATCGGCATCCGCCAGCAGAGAGACTTCGACACGTTCGTCGGGCCGGCCGGCGGCGCGGCCGAAGATCACCGGCGTGGTGCCGGGGAGGATCGCCTTCAGGCATTCGAAGGCGCGGCCGAGCTGCCAGGGGCGGGCCTTGCTGATCGGATTGTAGAGCGCGATGACGAAGCCGGCCCCGGCCGCCGCCAGCAGGCGCAGCTCGATCAGCTCCCAAGGCTTCAGATTGTCGGATAGCGAGAGGGCGCAGAAATCATGGCCGAGCGGTGCCCCGATGCGGGCGGCGACGGCAAGCATCGCAGTCACGCCCGGGACAACCGAGATGTCGATGGCACGCCATTCTTCAGGGCCGGCTTCGATCGCCTCGCAGACGGCGGCGGCCATGGCGAAGACGCCAGGATCGCCGCCGGAGACGACGGCGACGTTGTGGCCCTCGGCAGCCTTGGCCAGCGCCTCTTTGGAGCGGGCGAGTTCCTCGCGATTGTCGGAGGCGATGCGGGTCTGGTCCGGCCGCAGCTCCAGCCGGTCGAGATAGGGCCTGTAGCCATAGAAGAAGGAAGCCTCGGTGACGGCATTGGCAGCCTGCGGCGTCACCTGGTCGGCATTGCCGGGTCCGAGACCGATGACGGTAAGGCGGCCGCTCATGCCTTGGCCCCCGGGCGGGCCGACCAGCCGGCAACCAGCACGATGGCGAAATAGGGCGCCTTGTCGTCCGGCTTTTCGGCGAGCCGCATCGAGACGCTGCCCGGCATGGTGCCGCGTTCGACATAGACGGCCTTGGCCAGCTTGCCGGTCGCTTCCAGCGCGCGGCGGATCTTCGGCAGGTTGCGGCCGACCTTCATGATGACGGCGGCGTCGGTGTCGGCGAGGCGACGGGTCAGCTCGAACTCGCTCATCGTGCCAGGCAGCACACTCAGCACGTCGTCGCCCTGGACAATCGGCAGGCCGGTGGCGGACCAACAGCCGGACATGGCGGTTATGCCAGGGATGACCTCGGTAGGGAAGCGATGCGCCAGGCGCACATGCAGATGCATGTAGGAGCCATAGAACAGCGGATCGCCCTCCGACAGCACCGCCACCATCCTGCCGGCGCCGAGATGGTCGGCTACCTGCTCGGCCGATTGCTCGTAGAAATCGGTGATCTGCGAGCGGTAGTCGTCGTCATCCTTGTCGATTTCCGTCGTTACCGGATAAAGCAGCGGCAACTCGATCATGTCCGGCCGGAAGCGCGCCTCGACGATCGCGCGCGCATTGCTGTTGTTGCCGCGCTTGGCGAAATAGGCGACGACGTCGGCCTCGGCCAACGCGCGCGCTGCCTTCAGCGTCAGAAGCTCGGGGTCGCCCGGGCCGGTGCCGACGCCGACAAGACGGCCTTTCATGATCGCGTTCACAGGCCGGGCCTCGCCAACGAATTGAGCGCGGCGGCCGTCATGGCGCTGCCACCCAGCCTGCCGCGCACGATGGCGTAGGGCGCGCCATAGGAATTCTCGGCCAGCGCATCCTTGGATTCGGCGGCACCGACGAAACCGACCGGCATGCCGATGATCGCGGCGGGCTTTGGCGCACCGTCGCGCAGTTTTTCCAAGAGATAAAACAGCGCGGTCGGCGCGTTGCCGATAGCGACGACCGATCCGGCCATGCGCTCGCCCCAGAGGTCGATCGCGGCGGCCGAGCGGGTGTTGCCGATTTGCCTGGCGATGTCGTGGGTGCGCGGGTCGCGCAGCGTGCAGATCACCTCATTGCCGGCCGGCAGCCGGGCGCGGGTGATGCCGTGCGCCACCATCTCGGCATCGCAGAAGATCGGCGCGCCGGCGGCGAGCGCGGTGCGGGCGGCGTCGACGAAACCGTCGGAGAAAACGAAATGGCTGGCGGCTTCGACCTGGCCGCAGGCATGGATCATGCGGATCGCGACATCGGCCTCCGCTTCCGAGAAGCGAGACAGGTCCGCCTCGGCGCGGATGATGGCGAAAGAGCGCTCGTAGATCGCCATCCCGTCATGGATATAGTCGTAGGCGGCCATTCACTGGTTCCGTCGATAGAGTTCGGCGATGCCGGCCGCGCCAAGCCTTGCCAGGCAGGCGGCGGCGGTTTCGCCCTGATGTCGTCCGTCGCGGATTGCGGCAAGAATGCCGGCGACCCCGCGCGCGGCGTCATAGCCCGGCCTGTACGCGGCAGGAAGGGCCTTCGCCGTCCCGTCCACGACAAGTCCGGCTCCGTTTTCGTCGCCGACCAGGGTGAGCGCGGCGGTGCCGGGATGCGCGCAGCCCTTGGCGCAGCCGGAAACGTGCAGGGTCAGCGAGGTGTCAAGGAGGTCCGCGCCTTCCTTTGCGATGGTTTCGGCGATGGCGCGGGTGGCGATGCGGCCGGACGCGCAAGCCGGCGTGCCGGGGCAGGCGGCGATGCGGGTGCGCGGGTCGGCGGGGTCGGTGACGAAGCCGAGCGCGGCGGCGGAGGCTTTGAGCGAGGAGGGGGCGGAGAGGCCGAGGAAGAGCAAGGCGCGACCTGGCGCAAGGCGGATTTCGGTGGCGCCGAGGTTTGAGGCTTGGGTGGCGAGGTCGATGAGGTTTTGCGCCGGCATGCTGCCGTAGGGCAGGGCGATGCCGAGGGCGTGGCTGTCCGTGAGAGCGAAGGTGCCAATGGGATGGGTCTTAGGCTGGCGTTTCTTCACACCCCCCTCTGTCCTTGCGGGGGAGATGTCCGGCAGGACAGAGGGGGGTGTGACGGAATGCCAACGTGCGAGTGAATTGAGCTGTCTTTCAGACAAATCTCTTGTGTGGACCTCACGACCTCGCTCAGCCACCATCCTTAACGCCGCCACAGCAATGTCGCGGGAAGCATCAGCATCGACCGTCGCGAGCGGCCTTGCACTGCGCCCATCGCAGGCAACCGACAGGCTCCAAAGAACATCATCGCCAGCCCATACGGCCTTCAGCCGCACATCGGCCGTCACGGCATCCATCGTAAGCTGCCCACCTCCGTCGACAACCACCGACACCTTCGGTCCCAGTCTCGCCGTCAGCCCGGCCTTCTCGATCGCCGTCCTGATGCGCTCCGCCAACGGGCGTGGATCGGCGATCTCTTCCGGATCGATTCCTGCCAGCGGCCCCGTCTCGACCGGCACGCCGGTCCGCACCGCGATGCCGAGCGCATCCACTTCGTTCGCCAGCAACCGGGCGCTTTCGGCCGTCAAACCACGGATCTGCAGGCTGCCGCGCGCGGTCACTTCCATGATGCCGTTGCCGTGGCGTAAGGCGGATTCGCCGAGTCCGATCAGCGACTTCGGGTCAAGTCCTCCAGCGACCGGGTTGAGCCGCACCAGCAGCCCGTCGCCGGTCTGCATCGGGGCGCTCAAGGCCGGGCAGGCGCCACGGCGCGAGAATGCGTTCATGCCGCCACCTCGCTTGCCTGGGCCTCGGCGATCAAGGCCGCCAGATCGTCGTCGATGGAATTCCTGAGCGGATGCCAGAGACCGCGCCGACGCGCGGCGAGGAACCGTTCGGCGATGACCTTGGCAGCCGCCGGGTTCTCGCGCAGCAGGAAGGCGCGCACGTCCGGGTCGCCAACATAGGCGTCGTGGACGGCTTCGATCAGCGCGCCCGAAATGGCGTGGGTGGTTTCGGCGAAGCCGACCAGACGGTCGACCGTTTCGGCGAATTCGGAGGCGCCGCGCGGGCCGTGGCGCATCTGGCCGGCGATGAAGCGCGGGTTGACGGCGCGGGCGCGAACCACGCGGGACACGGCTTCGCCGACCGAGCGCGGCTTCGGCTTTTTGGGGTCGGTCGTGTCGAGCACGATGAGGTCGGCATTCCTGCCGAGCGCGGCAAGGGCGGCCGAAAAGCCGCCGATGAAGGCGACGTCGGCCGAGCCTTCGAGGATGTCGCGGCCCGGGTCGTCGCCGGTGTGGACGAGAAGATCGGCTTCGGCGATCCGCCCCTCGAAAGCGCCGGGTGCCGAGATCGCCTCGCCATCGGTGCCGCCATAGGCGTGCGAGGTGGCGTCGAGATAGGCGCGGCCGATCTCCTCGCGCGCGCCCCATTCGCCGCGCGACAGCAAGTCCTCGACGCCGGCGCCATAGGTGCCGGGCGAGGTGCCGAAAATGCGCGGGCCAACCTTGCCCTCCGCGCGGGTCGCCGCGGCGAGGGGGTTTTCCGTGTCGTCTTCGTCGCGGCTGGCGACCGCATTGGCGGCGGTGTCGATCAGCGCGATCTGGGTCGGGAACATGTCGCGGAACAGGCCGGAAATGCGCCAGGTGACGTCGACGCGCGGGCGGCCGAGCGTAGCCGGCGGCAGCACCTCGATGCCAGTGACGCGGCCGGTGGCGGCATCCCATTGCGGCCGGCAGCCCATCAGCGCCAGGCCTTGCGCGATCTCCTCGCCGCCGGTGCGCAAAGAGGCCGAGCCCCAAAGGTCGATGACCAGCGAGCGCGGCCAGTCGCCATGGCTCTGCATATAGCTGCGCACCACTTCTTCCGCCGCCGCCTGGCCGAGGTCATAGGCGGTCGGCGTCGGCATGGTGCGCGGATCGGAGGTGAAGAGGTTGCGGCCGGTGGGCAGCACGTCGGAGCGGCCGCGCGCCGGCGCGCCAGCCGGCCCGGCCTTGATGTGACGGCCGTCGAGCGCGGCCAGCAGGGCAGCCTTTTCGGTTTCCGCGCTTTGCCGGCGCAGCGGATCGGTTTCGTGTTCCTGCGCGCGGCCATAGACATGCAGCCCATCCTTGACGGCGAAATCCTTGAGATCGCAAAGCCACGCGTCGATGCGGCGCAGCGCTTCGTCGGGTTGATCAGCCTTGGCCACGCCCGCTTCAGAAGCGAGGCCAGTCTTCTGCGCGGTCTCGACGATCAGCTTTGCAAGTTGGTCGCGGCGGCGGCGGTCGAGGCCGTCGGCCTGCGCGTATTCGTCGACTAACCGCTCGAGTTTCTGTTGCGCCTCGTCTAGGCCGGCGCCGGTCAGCGGCGGCGGCAGATGGCCGAGGGTGACCGCCGAAATGCGACGCTTGGCCTGCGCCGCCTCGCCCGGATTGGAGACGATGAAGGGATAGATGATGGGCAGCGAGCCGGTGACGATCTCGGGGAAGCAGGTCTCGGAGAGGGCCACCGTCTTGCCCGGCAGCCATTCGAGCGTGCCATGCGCGCCGACATGGATGATGGCATGGACGCCGAGCGATTTCTGCAGCCAGAGGCCGAAAGCGATCAGTTCGTGACGTGGGGGCAGCGTCGGGTCGTGATAGTCGGCTCGGCGGTCGGCGGAACGGCCGCGGTCGGGGGCCCGCGCCACGGTGACGTTGCCGAAAGTGGCGGCGCGGAAGGGGAAGGTTGCCGAGTTCGGCGCTTGAACACCCCCCTCGCGCGAACCTATCCCTTCTGCCTTGCCCCACGCCGCCTCAACAGAAGCTCGCGCAGCCTCGGGCAGTTCGGCTGAAAGGGTGGCGTATTCCGTCAAGGCAAGGCCCTGGCCGCCCGCCTCCAGCGCATCCAGCAACCCGCGCGGCGATTGCGGGATCCTTTCAACCGCATAGCCCTGTTCCTTCAGGTCATGCAGCATCGCAAGCACACTGGAGGGCACATCGAGCCCAACGGCATAACCTGTCCGCCCGGGCGCGCTCGGATAATCAGGGATCAGGATCGCCAGCTTGCGCTTTGCTCGCTCCGTCCGCTGCAGGCGAATAAACGCGGCGATCCGCTTGGCCACCTGCGCCACGCGGTCGGCCTCGGGTCGGTTGGCGAAGGCGCGGAAGGCCAGCGCCGGATCGGTCTCGACCTCGCCTTTGAAGGAGATGGCGCCGGCCAGGATGCGGCCGTCGAGCTCGGGCAGCACGACATGCATGGCAAGGTCGGCGGGCGCCAGGCCGCGCTGGTTCTTTTCCCAGACCTCGCGTCTCGTTGTGGCGACGATGACCTGGAAGACGGGCACGCCGGCCCGGTCGAACAGGGTTTCGGCGCCGGGTTCTGCGCCCGAGGCGAAGGCGGTGGCGGTGACGATGGCGGCGGGGTTCAGTGTTGCGATGGCATTCTCGACGAAGGCCAGCGATGCCGGATCTTTGAGGCTGGAGACGAAGATCGGCACAGGCGCTAGGCCTTGCGAACACAGGGCGTCAACGAGTGCGTCGATCGGCGCGACGTCGGCGGCAAGCAGCATCGAGCGGTAGAAGAGGATGGGGATGACGGCGAAATTGTCGACGTCGAGTTCCGCCTCTAAAAGGTTCGGCTTCTCGACGACACCAATTCCCGGCTGATAAAATCCCGCCTTCGGCACGCTGACCGGTTCGGTCATGGCCGCATCCGACCCGGCAAGCCTTGCCAGCCTTTGCACCAGCGCGCCCATATTGGCCGGGCCGCCTTCGCGGAAATAGGCGAGCAGGGCGTCCAACTCGGCGCGCGGCAGGGTCGAGCCTTCGATCAGCCGCAGGTCCTCGTCATGGCTTTCGCCGGGCAGCAATGCCAGCTTGATGCCGCGTTCGCGCGCCACCGCGGCGAGCTGGTCACAGCCATAGCGCCACCAGTCATAGCCGCCGAGGATGCGGACGAGGATGAGCCTGGCGTGGCGGGCGACGCTGTCGATCCACAGGTCCACCGACATCGGGTGGCGAAGGTCGCGCAGCGCCGCAAGCCGCATGGACGGCAGCCGCGCCGCATCCGTCTTCCAGGCCGTGGCCAGGCCGCCGAGATCGCTGTCGGTGAAGGACAGGGCCACGACATCCGCAGGCGTCTGCCTGAGGTCGATCGGCTCGGCGAGATCGTCGAGCGAAGCGGATGTGGTGGCGAGGATGTGCATCGCTTTTGGTATTAGCCTCAGCCGACGAGGATACGCTCGATTGCCGGGCGGTTCAGCCCCTTGAGGCCGATGACGACGAGCCGCGAGCGGCGGTCGTCCTCGGCCGTCCAGGCGCGGTCGTAATAGTGGTTGACGCGCGGGCCGACAGCCTGCAGCAGGAGCCGCATCGGCTTGCCGCCGACCTCGACGAAACCTTTGACGCGCAGCACGTTTTCCTGCTCGGCGGCAAGGGCGACGCGCTTGGCCAGCTCGTCGGGATTGGCGATCGACGGAATGTCGAGGACGAAGGAATCGAAATCGTCGTGCTCATGGTCGAGCTCGTCGTCGTGATGGGTCTTGCGGCTCTCGATGTCGTCCTCCACCGCAAGGCCGAGGCCGAGCAGCACGGACGGGTCAACCTTGCCCTGCGCTGTCGGCACGACCTTGACCGCGCGCGCGACATGCTCGCCGATGACGGCGTTGGCACGGGCGGAGCCCGCCGCATCCATCAGGTCGCTCTTCGACAGGATGATCAGGTCGGCGCAGGCGATCTGGTCCTCGAATACCTCTTCGACCGGATCGTCATGGTCGAGGGAATCGTCAGCCGCACGCTGCGCCTGCAGGGCATCCATATCGGAAGCGACGCGGCCGTCGGCGAGCGCCGGTCCGTCGACCACGGCAATGACGCCATCGACCGTCACGCGGCTCTTCACGCTCGGCCATTGGAAGGCTTGGACGAGGGGCTTCGGCAGAGCGAGGCCGGAGGTTTCGATCAGGATGTGGTCAACCTTGGGTTTGAGCGACAGGATCTGGTCGAGCGCCGGCACGAAGTCGTCGGCGACGGTGCAGCAGATGCAGCCATTGGCGAGCTCGACGATGTTTTCTTCCGGGCAGGCGTCGACGCCGCAGCCTTTCAGGATCTCGCCGTCGATGCCGACATCGCCGAACTCGTTGACGATGATCGCCAGCCGCTTGCCCTTGGCGTTCTCAAGCAGGTTGCGGATCAGCGTCGTCTTGCCGGCGCCGAGGAAGCCGGTGACGACGGTGCAGGGAACACGGGAAACGGATGCGTTCATGGTCAGTCCTTCAGCATGTCGAGAGGAGGGATGCGGGCAACCAGGCCGCGCTTGAGGGAATCGGGCCGGCCGCGCCAGGGGATGAGACCATCGGTCGAGGTGGCGAAGAGCTTTGCGCCGGCGATGAGATCGGCGCCGCTGGTCGTGTTCAGATCGCCGAAGACGTAGCTCCAGCAGCCATTGCGGAGCAAAGCCGCGCTCAGCCGGCGCTTGCAGTTGCCGAGGCATTCGACGGTACGGATGTTGATCTTTTCGCCGGAAGCAGCCCGATGCGTATCTTCGGCAAGCAGCGCACCGGCGCGCGGATGCGCATCCGAACCGGTCTCGTCGCGGCAGGATGAGCAGACGATGACGGTCACGCCGGCCAAAGCGTCGGGCTCGGACGGAATGTCCGCGATGTTTGCCTGGAAACTGTCGTTGCGATCCAAAACCATGCTCCTTGCCCGGAAAACCCGCCGGGCATTCGGATACTTAAAGTCTCAGACGGCAGGTCTCCTGGCTCGCGGGTCGTCGCCCTGAATGCCGCCTTCCCGGGAAATCCCAGTGGTTTTCGGCAGAGGCTCGTCGCTTACAGTTGCGGGGACAGCCGCGGATTTGGGTTTTGGCCCGCACCGCATTCCCTCTTGGCTCCTCCCTTTGCCGGGAGAAGACCGTCTGGGTCAGGATTTAGGCTTACGGCTAGGTCCCTGTCAACGCGCAGCTACGACACCGCGATGTCGGCCAGCGCCGGTCCGAGGTCGCCGGCCGGCGTCACTTCGATCGACTCCAGGCCGAGCCAGCCCTGCATCTGCTTCAACTCATCGAAAAGCTGTGCGGCCGTTTCGGGCGGGGCGCCGGCCTCGGCATAGGCGGCGTGGACGCGCAAGATGCTGGCCGGGCGGTCAGCTCTCAAATCGACGCGGGCGACGATCCGGTCGCCGAGCAGGAAGGGCAGCACGTAGTAGCCATATTGGCGTTTCTCGGCCGGCGTGTAGATCTCGATGCGGTAGCGGAAATCGAAGAGTTTTTCCGTCCTGGTGCGTTCGAAGACGACGGGATCGAAGGGGGCGAGCAGGGCGCGCGCCTCTATCCGGCGCGGGAAACGGGCTTCCTTGTGGAGATAGGCGGTCTTGTCCCAGCCTTCGACCTTCACCGGCAGCAGTTCCCCCGCCTCAACCAGGTCCTCGATGCGATCCTTCGTGTCGCCCGGCGCGAGACGAAAATAGTCGCGCAGGTCGCCATAGGTGGCGATGCCGTGAGCACGGGCCGAAATGCGCAGCAATTCGCGATGCGCGTCCTCGACCGAGGGAACGGGAAGGTCGAGCACCGCCTGCGGCAAAACGCGCTCGGGCAGGTCGTAATAGCGCTCGAAGCCGCGCCGGTAGGCAGTGGTGATGCGTCCGGCCCAGAACAGCCATTCGAAAGCGTGCTTGGCCTCGCTCCAGCCCCACCAGCCGCCATTACCCTTGTGGCCTTCGATATCGGAGGCGGCGATCGGACCGCGATCGGCGACCTCTCTATATATCTCGTCGATCATTTCCTTGCGCTCACGGCCCCATTTGGCGAGACCGAGATACATCTCCTCGCCCTGCTCGGCGCGCTGCATGCGCCAGCGCATCAGCGGGTAGGTCTCGACGGGCAGGAACGACGCCTCATGCGCCCAGTATTCGAACACGGCGCGCTTGCGGGTGACCGCGGCATTGTCGAGCAGCGTAAGCGGGTAGGGGCCGAGGCGCGAATAGAGCGGCATATAATGCGCCCGCACCACCGCGCTCACGGAATCGATCTGCAGAAGGCCGGTTCGCGAAAGCACCCGGGCGAGGTGCCGGCGATCCGGAACTCCTGCGGGGCGACGGTCGTTGAACCCTTGCGCGTCCAGCGCAATGCGCCTCGCCATGGCCAGCGAAATCTTGTCTTTCATCAGGCGTCGCCCCGATCGTCCCTTGGATTTTTAGCCGGTGATTCCGGCCATGTTAGCAGGCAAATGGCGGGAGATATGTCAGGAGACAAAAGTGGAGTAAAAATCGAAGGAAATCAAACAGGAGCGGATCGGACCAGTTTCTTCCGATAAGGCGTCCAGGGCCGCGATTTGAACAAGGTTTGACTTGCGTCACCGAAACCGCTGCGCTAACCCTCGCCGCGTTGCAGCATGGGCCCCTTAAAACGGTTCAGCGGTTAATCTGTCACGCTTCCGCATTAGAGTTCGTTGCTGTAATCAAAATGAACTGCCCCCGCCGAAGGAAAGTCGCCGCATGAGCGCACTCCTAAGTTCGTACCTGCCTATCGTGCTGTTCATCGCCGTGGCGATGATCGTCGGTCTGGCGCTCATCGTTGCTCCGTTCCTGGTGGCCTACCGCAATCCCGATCCGGAAAAGCTTTCCGCCTATGAATGCGGGTTCAACTCGTTCGACGACGCCCGCATGAAGTTCGACATCCGCTTCTACCTGGTGTCGATCCTGTTCATCATCTTCGATCTCGAGGTCGCCTTCCTGTTCCCGTGGGCGGTGTCCTTCTCGAAGCTCGGCATGCTCGGCTTCTGGTCGATGACGGTGTTCCTGGCGGTACTGACCATCGGTTTTGCCTATGAATGGAAAAAAGGAGCGCTGGAATGGGATTGAACGACAGTTCAGGCACCCTCGTCGCGCCGAAGCCTAAGGGCATCATCGACCCCAACACCGGCAGGCCGGTAGGGGAGGACGATCCCTTCTTCCTCGAGATCAACAATGAACTGGCCGACAAAGGCTTCCTTGTCACCTCGACCGAGGCGCTGATCACCTGGGCGCGCAGCGGCTCGCTGATGTTCATGACCTTCGGTCTCGCCTGCTGCGCGGTCGAGATGATCCACACCTCGATGCCGCGCTATGACTCGGAGCGCTTCGGCGTCGCCCCGCGCGCGTCGCCGCGCCAGTCCGACATCATGATCGTCGCCGGCACGCTGACCAACAAGATGGCGCCGGCGCTGCGCAAGGTCTACGACCAGATGCCGGAGCCGCGCTACGTCATCTCGATGGGCTCCTGCGCCAATGGCGGCGGCTATTACCACTATTCCTATTCGGTGGTGCGCGGCTGCGACCGCGTCGTGCCGGTCGACATCTATGTGCCCGGCTGCCCGCCGAGCGCGGAAGCACTGCTCTACGGCATTCTCCTTCTCCAGAAGAAGATCCGCCGCACCGGCACGATCGAGCGGTGAGCCGATGACCCTGGCTTTGAACGAACTCTCCACCTATCTCGGCGAGAAGCTCTCCGGCCGCATCGGCGAAGCCGTGATTGCGTATGGCGAGCTGACGATTTCGGTGGAACCGGGCAATCTCATCGAGGTGGCCACCTTCCTGCGCGACGATCCGCGCTGCCAGTTCATCTCGATCATCGACATTTGCGGCGCCGACTATCCCTCGCGCGCCAAGCGCTTCGATGTCGTCTATCACCTTTTGTCACCGAAGCAGAATGCGCGCGTCCGCCTCAAGGTCCAGGCCGACGAGGAGACGCTGGTGCCGTCGCTGACCAGCGTCTATCCCGGTGCCGACTGGTTCGAGCGCGAGACCTACGACCTTTACGGCGTGCTGTTCTCCGGCCATCCGGACCTGCGCCGCATCCTCACCGACTATGGTTTCGAAGGCCATCCGCTGCGCAAGGATTTCCCGCTGACCGGTTTCGTCGAGGTTCGCTACGACGACGAGGCCAAGCGGGTCATCTACGAGCCGGTGGAATTGAAGCAGGAATTCAGAAACTTCGACTTCTTGAGCCCGTGGGAAGGAACGGATTACGTCCTCCCCGGGGATGAGAAGGCGAAGCAGTAGGGCGACCCATGGCTGAAACCTCCGTCCGCAACTTCAACATCAACTTCGGTCCGCAGCATCCTGCGGCGCATGGCGTTTTGCGCCTGGTGCTGGAGCTGGACGGCGAGGTGGTCGACCGCGTCGATCCGCATATCGGTCTGCTGCATCGCGGCACCGAGAAGCTGATCGAGGCCAAGACTTATCTGCAGGCCGTGCCCTATCTCGACCGGCTCGACTATTGCGCGCCGATGAACCAGGAGCATGCCTTCGCTCTCGCGGCCGAGCGCCTGCTCGGCATCGAGGTGCCGAAGCGTGGGCAACTGATCCGGGTGCTCTATTCCGAGATGGGCCGCATCATGTCGCACATCTTGAATGTCACGACGCAGGCGATGGACGTCGGCGCGCTGACCCCGCCGCTGTGGGGCTTCGTCGAACGCGAAAAGCTGATGGTGTTTTACGAGCGCGCCTCGGGCTCGCGCATGCATGCGGCCTATTTCCGGCCGGGCGGTGTGCACCAGGACCTGCCGCATAAGCTGGTCGAAGATATCGGCAAGTGGATCGATCCGTTCCTGAAGTCGATCGACGATCTCGACGCGCTGCTTACCGGCAACCGCATCTTCAAGCAGCGCAATGTCGATATCGGCACCGTGTCGCTGGCCGACGCCTGGGCCTGGGGCTTTTCGGGCGTGATGGTGCGCGGCTCGGGCGCCGCCTGGGACCTGCGCAAATCGCAGCCCTATGAATGCTATTCCGAGATGGATTTCGACATTCCGATCGGCAAGAACGGCGACTGCTTCGACCGTTACCTTGTGCGCATGGAAGAGATGCGCCAGTCGGCCAAGATCATGCGCCAGTGCGTCGATCTCTTGCTCGGCAAGGAAAGCGTCGGCCCGGTGTCGAATCTCGATGGCAAGGTGGTGCCACCGAAGCGCGCCGCGATGAAGCGCTCGATGGAAGCGCTGATCCATCACTTCAAGCTCTATACCGAGGGCTATCGCGTGCCGGCCGGCGAGGTCTATGCGGCCGTCGAGGCGCCGAAAGGCGAGTTCGGCGTCTACCTGGTCTCCGACGGCACCAATAAGCCCTATCGCTGCAAGCTGCGCGCGCCTGGTTTCGCGCATCTGCAAGCCATGGATTTCCTGTGCCGCGGCCACATGCTGGCCGACGTCACCGCCGTGCTTGGCTCCCTCGACATCGTGTTTGGTGAGGTCGATCGCTAAATGTCAGTCCGCCGTCTTGCAGAAGCCAGCCTCCAGCCAGCCTCGTTCGCCTTCAACGAAGCGAACGCGGCAGCCGCCCAGCAGTGGATCGCCAAATACCCGAAAGGGCGCGAGCAGTCCGCGATCATCCCCTTGTTGATGATCGCGCAGGAGCAGGAAGGCTGGGTCACCAAGGCGGCGATCGAGACGATCTCCGACATGCTCGGCATGCCGCGCATCCGTGGTCTCGAAGTCGCGACCTTCTACACGCAGTACCAGCTCAACCCGGTCGGCACACGCGCCCATATCCAGGTCTGCGGCACCACACCCTGCATGCTGCGCGGCTCCGAAGCGCTGATGGATGTGTGCCGTTCGAAAATCCATCACGACCAGTTCCATACCAACGACAAGGGCACGCTGTCGTGGGAGGAGGTCGAATGCCTCGGCGCCTGCGTCAACGCGCCGATGGTCATGATCTTCAAGGACACTTTCGAGGACCTGACGCCTGAGCGGCTGGCCGAGATCATCGATCTCTACGACGCCGGCAAGGGCGCCGAGGTCAAGCCAGGCCCGCAGAACGGCCGCCACGGCTCCGAGCCGGCTACCGGCCTGACGACGCTGACCAGCGAAAAGGCGATCCTGAAGTCGACGCGCGACAAGGAAGCCAAGGCGGCGGCGAAAGCGGCCAGGGAAGCTCTCGCGTCGGCGCCGGCTGATGCTCCCGCCGCAGCCCCGGCACCCGCTGCGCCGGCAAGTTCGGCGCCGGCTCCGGCCGCCCCGGGCCCGGTTGGACCGTCAAAATCCAGCAAGCCGAAGACCCATGCGGCTGAAACCAGCCCGGCGCTCAACACGCCGTCGCCGGTCAAGGTCGCCCCGGCCACCGAGAACGGCGCCAGCGTCAGGGCGCCGCGCCATTCGGCCGCCAACGCCAATCAGGCTGCTCCGGAAGTCGAGGCCGTTTCCAAGCCGCGCAGCGGGCCGAAGACGAAGGCCGAACCGGCCACGGCCTTCAAGGCGCCGGAAACCAAGCAGCCTGTCGCCAAGACGGCGAAACCTTCACTCAACGACAAGAACCGGCCGGCCGGCATCGAGCGACCTGCCGCGGTCGACGATCTCAAGCTGATCTCCGGCGTCGGCCCGAAGATCGAAGGGACCCTGCATTCGCTGGGCATCTACACCTTCGCGCAGGTCGCCGCATGGAAGAAGGCCGAGCGCGAATGGGTTGACGGTTATCTCAATTTCCGCGGCCGCATCGAGCGCGACGACTGGGTGAAGCAGGCCAAGACGCTCGCCAAGGGCGGCGTCGCCGAATACATCCGTGTCTTCGGCAAGAAGCCGGTCTGAGGGACGATAAATGCTTCAGGACAAAGACCGCATCTTCACCAACATCTACGGCCTCTTCGACAAGTCGTTGGCCGGCGCGCAGTCGCGCGGCATCTGGGACGATACGCCCGGCCTCATCGCCAAGGGCCGCGACTGGATCGTCAACGAGATGAAGGCGTCCGGTCTGCGCGGCCGCGGCGGCGCCGGCTTCCCGACCGGGTTGAAATGGTCGTTCATGCCGAAGCAGAGCGACGGCCGCCCGAGCTATCTGGTCATCAACGCCGACGAATCCGAGCCAGGCACCTGCAAGGACCGCGATATCCTGCGCAACGATCCGCACACGCTGGTCGAGGGCGCGCTGGTCGCCGGCTTCGCCATGGGCGCGATCGCCGCCTACATCTATGTGCGCGGCGAGTTCATCCGCGAGCGCGAGGCGCTGCAGCGCGCTATCGACGAGGCTTACGCAGCCAAGCTGATCGGCAAGAACAACACGTCCGGCTACGACTTCGACATCTACATGCATCACGGCGCCGGCGCCTATATCTGCGGCGAGGAGACGGCGCTGCTCGAAAGCCTGGAAGGCAAGAAGGGCCAGCCGCGGCTGAAGCCGCCATTCCCGGCCAATGTCGGCCTCTATGGCTGCCCGACCACCGTCAACAATGTCGAATCGATCGCGGTCGCGCCGACCATCCTGCGCCGGGGCGCCGCCTGGTTCTCGTCCTTCGGCCGCCCGAACAATGCCGGCACCAAGCTGTTCTGCGTGTCCGGCCACGTCAACAATCCGTGCACTTTCGAAGAAGCGATGTCGATCCCGTTCCGCGAGCTGATCGAGACGCATTGCGGCGGCATTCGCGGCGGCTGGGACAATCTGCTCGCGGTCATTCCGGGCGGCGCTTCGGTGCCGCTGGTGCCGGCCGAGCAGATCATCGATGCGCCGATGGATTTCGACGCGCTGCGCGACCTGAAATCCGGCCTCGGCACGGCGGCCGTCATCGTCATGGACAGGTCGACGGATATCGTGAAGGCGATCGCCAGGCTGTCCTACTTCTACAAGCATGAGAGCTGCGGCCAGTGCACGCCGTGCCGCGAAGGCACCGGCTGGATGTGGCGGGTGATGGAGCGGCTGGTGCGCGGCGAGGCGCAGAAGCGCGAGATCGACATGCTGCTCGACGTCACCAAGCAGGTCGAGGGTCACACGATCTGCGCTCTGGGCGACGCGGCGGCCTGGCCGATCCAAGGCCTGATGCGGCATTTCCGCAGCGAGGTGGAACGTCGCATCGACGAGTTTTCGCGCAACGCGCACCGGGTCGAGCCGGTGATGGTGGCGGCGGAATAAGAATTTCGAAATACGGGCTTGGCCCGAAGACTAAAAAGCAGGGGCGGGGCATACGAAGAAACGACCAGGAGATCTCTATGGCGCTGTATTCGATACCTTACCCGTTCATGCCTGATTTGGACCAACTCGAGAAAATGAACCAGGACCTGACCAAGATGATGCCGAAGGAGATGGCCAGCGCCGTCAACCTTCTGGCGCATCCGGTCGCGGGCGCCGCGGCGATGTCGGCGCTCAGCATCGGTCTTGCCAACCATGCCGTCGGCATGTGGATGGGTGCGTTCACCGGCGCGATGGAAGCCTCGCAGCGCATGTTCCAGCCTTTCCTCGAGGACCTTGAGGCCCAGAACGAAGCGGCCGCCAACGCTTCCAAGGCGCGCAAGGCGACCGATACGCTGATCGCCAGGGCGCAGACCTTCGCCAGGGACGTGACCGACATCGCGGCGAACGCGACCGAGAAGGCGCTCGACGCGACCGAGAAGGCGCTCGACGCGACCGGGACAGGTCTCGTCGCCCAACCGGCCGCGACCGGGCTGATGCCGGAAGATTTCAGGCAGCCGAAGGCAATCGACAAGCCGGCTAAGCCGTCGGACCTGAAGGCGATTTCGGGTATCGGACCGAAGCTGGAGAAGGTGCTCAACGGTCTCGGCATCTGGACCTATGGCCAGATCGCTGCCTGGACGTCGGAAGAGATCGCCTGGGTGGAAGACTACCTGTCGCTCGCCGGCCGCATCGGCCGCGACGATTGGACTGCCCAGGCCGCGGCGCTCGCCGCGAAGAAGTGAATTGAGATGCCGGGCGCGGTTCAGGTCGCGCCCGGAAGGGTAGATTGCGGGACATCCGCAGAGGTTTGAGGCGAATGGCAAAGCTAAAGGTCGACGGGAAAGAGATCACGGTACCCGACCATTACACGCTGCTGCAGGCGGCCGAGGACGCCGGCGCGGAAGTGCCGCGCTTCTGCTACCACGAGCGGCTGTCGATCGCCGGCAATTGTCGTATGTGCCTGATCGAGGTGAAGGGCGGCCCGCCCAAGCCGCAGGCGTCCTGCGCCATGGGCGTGCGCGACCTGCGTCCGGGCCCGAATGGCGAGCCTCCGGAAATCTTCACCAACACGCCGATGGTCAAGAAAGCCCGCGAAGGCGTGATGGAATTCCTGCTGATCAACCATCCGCTCGATTGCCCGATCTGCGACCAGGGCGGCGAGTGCGACCTGCAGGACCAGGCGATGGCCTTCGGCGTCGATTCCTCGCGCTATCACGAGAACAAGCGCGCGGTCGAAGACAAGTATATCGGCCCGCTGGTCAAGACGGTGATGAACCGCTGCATACATTGCACGCGCTGCGTCCGCTTCACCACCGAGGTTGCCGGCATTTCCGAACTAGGCCTGATCGGCCGCGGCGAGGATGCCGAAATCACCACCTATCTCGAACAGGCGATGACGTCGGAGCTGCAGGGCAATGTCATCGATCTGTGCCCGGTCGGCGCGCTGACCTCCAAGCCGTTCGCCTTCCAGGCGCGGCCGTGGGAGCTGACCAAGACGGAATCGATCGACGTCATGGACGCCGTCGGCTCGGCGATCCGCGTCGACTCCAGAGGCCGTGAAGTGATGCGTATCCTGCCGCGCGTCAACGAGGCGGTGAACGAGGAGTGGATTTCCGACAAGACCCGCTTCATCTGGGACGGCCTGCGCACGCAGCGCCTCGACCGCCCCTATGTGCGCAGGAACGGCAGGCTCGTTCCGGCAAGCTGGGGGGAAGCCTTCACCGCGATCAAGGACGAGGTTGCAAAGACCGCGCCTGAGCGGATCGGCGCGATCGCCGGCGATCTCGCCGCGGTCGAGGAAATCTACGCGCTCAAGCTGCTGATGGCCGCGCTCGGCTCAAAGAACATCGATTGCCGCCAGGATGGCGCCGCGCTCGATCCGGCGCTGGGACGCGCCAGCTACATCTTCAACCCGACCATTGAAGGCATCGAGCAGGCCGATGCGGTGCTGATCATCGGCGCCAATCCGCGCTTCGAGGCTTCGGTGCTCAATGCCCGCATCCGCAAGCGCTGGCGCGTCGGCAATCTGCCGGTCGGCGTCATCGGCGAGATCGGCGACACACGCTACGACTATGAGCTGATCGGCGCCGGCCCGGAATCGCTGAAGGACATTGCCGACGGCAACGGCAAGTTCTTCGAGGTGCTGAGCAAGGCCACGCATCCGCTGATCATCGTCGGCCAGGGCGCGCTGGCGCGCACCGATGGCGCGGCCGTGCTCGGCCAGGCGGCGAAGCTCGCGGCTGCCGTCAACGCGGTTACGGCCGAATGGAACGGCTTTGCGGTGCTGCACAACGCCGCGGCAAGAGTCGGCGGCCTCGATGTCGGCTTCGTGCCGGGCGAGGGCGGCAAGAACGTCGCCGGCATGCTGGGCGACACCGATGTGCTCTTCCTGCTCGGCGCCGACGAGATCGACATGGCCAAGACCGGCGGCGCCTTCGTCGTCTATATCGGCACGCATGGCGATGCCGGCGCGCACCGCGCCAATGTCATCCTGCCGGCCGCGGCCTACACCGAGAAGTCGGGCACCTATGTCAACACGGAAGGCCGCGTGCAGCAGACCAATCGCGCTGGCTTCGCCCCTGGCGAGGCGCGCGAGGACTGGGCGATCCTGCGGGCGCTCTCCGACGTGCTCGGCAAGAAGCTGCCCTTCGATTCGCTGGCGCAGCTGCGCACCAAGCTCTATGGCGAATTCCCGCATCTCGCCCGCATCGACCAGGTGCAGGCGGGCAGCGGCGACGACATCGCGAAGGTGGCGAAGCTTGGCGGCCGGCTGAACAAAGGCACCTTCACCTCGCCGGTGAAGGACTTCTATCTCACCAACCCGATCGCGCGGGCGTCGGCCGTGATGGCCGAATGCTCGGCGCTGGCCAAGAGCGGCTTCAAGCAGGCGGCGGAATAAGCATGGACACCTTCTTCTTCCTCTATGTGGCGCCGGCGCTCTGGATTCTGGGCGAGTCGATGCTCCTCATCGTCGTGCTTTTGATCGGCGTCGCCTATCTGCTCTATGCCGACCGCAAGATCTGGGCGGCTGTGCAATTGCGGCGCGGCCCGAACGTCGTCGGTCCGTGGGGAACGTTGCAGGCCTTTGCCGACCTTCTGAAATTCGTCTTCAAGGAGCCGGTGATCCCATCGGGCGCCAACAAGGGCGTGTTCCTTCTGGCGCCGCTGGTCTCGGCGGTGCTGGCGATTTCGGCCTGGGCGGTCATTCCGGTCAATGAGGGCTGGGCGATCGCCAACATCAATGTCGGCATCCTCTATGTCTTCGCCATCTCCTCGCTCGAGGTCTATGGCGTGATCATGGGTGGCTGGGCATCGAATTCGAAATACCCATTCCTCGGCGCGCTGCGCTCGGCCGCGCAGATGGTGTCCTACGAAGTCTCGATCGGCTTCGTCATCGTCACCGTGCTGCTCACCGTCGGCTCGCTCAACCTCTCCGACATCGTCATGTCGCAGCAGGACGGTCTCGGCACCAGGCTCGGCCTGCCCAACACCTTCCTCGACTGGCATTGGCTGTCGCTGTTGCCGATGTTCGTGGTGTTCTTCATCTCAGCGCTTGCCGAGACGAACCGCCCGCCTTTCGACCTGGTGGAGGCGGAATCGGAACTCGTCGCCGGCCACATGGTTGAGTATTCGTCGACGCCGTTCCTGCTCTTCTTCCTCGGCGAATATGTCGCCGTCGTGCTGATGTGCGCGCTGGCGACCATCCTGTTCCTCGGCGGCTGGCTGCCGCCGTTCAACTTCGCGCCCTTCACCTGGGTACCGGGGGTGATCTGGTTCGTGCTGAAGATCTGCTTGATGTTCTTCATGTTCTCGATGGTGAAGGCTTTTGTGCCGCGCTACCGCTACGACCAGCTGATGCGGCTGGGCTGGAAGGTCTTCCTGCCGATCTCGCTGTTCATGGTCGTCGCCACCGCGGCCTTCCTCAAGATCACGGGGTTTGCGTGATGTCCGCTCTGGCCCAGGCCGCAAAATCGCTGCTGCTGAAGGATTTCGTCAGCGCCTTCTTCCTGTCGATGCGCCAGTTCTTTGCGCCGAAGGAAACGATCAACTATCCGCATGAGAAGGGGCCGATCAGCCCGCGTTTCCGCGGTGAGCATGCGCTGCGCCGCTATCCGAACGGCGAGGAACGCTGCATCGCCTGCAAGCTCTGCGAAGCGATCTGCCCGGCGCAGGCCATCACCATCGAGGCTGGCCCGCGCCGCAATGACGGCACGCGCCGCACCGTGCGCTACGACATCGACATGGTGAAGTGCATCTATTGCGGCTTCTGCCAGGAAGCCTGCCCGGTCGACGCCATCGTCGAGGGGCCGAATTTCGAATTCGCGACCGAGACGCGCGAGGAGCTTTACTACAACAAAGAAAAGCTGCTCGCGAACGGTGATCGCTGGGAGCGTGAGCTGGCGCGCAACATCGCGCTGGATGCGCCGTATAGGTGATTAGCGTGCTTCTCCCCGTTTACGGGGAGAAGATGCCGGCAGGCAGATGAGGGGCCGCGCCAGCTTCCGGAAACTTGGCGTTGCCCCTCATCCGGCCCTTCGGGCCACCTTCTCCCCGTAAACGGGGAGAAGGAACAAGAAAGTGGACGGCGCAACGCCGTCCGTTTAAGGAACACGCGGTTTCGAACCGGAGGCGGGTCGGAGTCGGAATTTGGAACCCGGGGGAACCCATGCTGAGTGGATTAGAGGCGGCCTTTTTCTACCTCTTCGCCTTTATCGCCGTGGCGTCGGCCTTCATGGTCATTTCGTCGCGCAACCCCGTGCATTCGGTGCTGTTCCTGATCCTCACCTTCTTCAACGCCGCGGGCCTCTTCATGCTGACCGGCGCCGAGTTCCTGGCGATGATCCTGCTGGTGGTCTATGTCGGCGCGGTGATGGTGCTGTTCCTGTTCGTCGTCATGATGCTCGACGTCGACTTCGCCGAGATGAAAGAGGGGGCCTTGCAATATGCGCCGATCGGGGCGCTGGTCGGGCTGATCCTGGCGGCGGAGCTGATCATCGTGCTCGGCGGCTACACATTCGCGCCGCAGCTCGCCTCGACGGTGGCCAAGGCAACGCCGGACCTCGCCACGCGCTCCAACACGGCGGCGCTCGGCGACATCCTCTATACGGACTATCTCTATTATTTCCAGATTTCCGGCCTGGTGCTGCTGGTCGCCATGATCGGCGCCATCGTGCTGACGCTGCGCCACAAGGAGGGCGTCAAGCGGCAGTCGATCGCCGCGCAGGTCGCCCGCACGCCGGCGACGGGCATGGAAATCCGCAAAGTCAAATCGGGCGAGGGCATCTGAGATGGTCGTCGGCATTGCACATTACCTGACCGTTTCGGCGATCCTGTTCACGCTCGGCGTGTTCGGCATCTTTCTGAACCGCCGCAACATCATTGTCATCTTGATGTCGATCGAGCTCATCCTGCTTGCGGTCAACATCAACTTCGTCGCTTTCTCGGCGGCGCTGCATGACCTCGTCGGACAGGTGTTCGCCCTGTTCGTGCTGACGGTCGCAGCCGCGGAAGCCGCGATCGGTCTTGCCATTCTTGTCGTCTTCTTCCGCAACCGCGGCTCGATCGCGGTCGAAGACGTGAGCGCGATGAAGGGTTGACGGGAACCATCATGTATCAGGCTATCGTCTTCCTTCCGCTGCTCGGCTTCCTGATCGTCGGCCTGTTCGGCAATTCGCTCGGCGCCAAGGCTTCCGAATACATTACCTCCGGTTTTCTGGTGATCGCGGCGGTGCTGTCGTGGGTTGCCTTCTTCACCGTCGGCTTCGGCCATGGCGAGGTGTTCACCGTGCCGGTGCTGCGCTGGATCCAGTCGGGCGGCATCGACGCGTCCTGGGCGCTCAGGATCGACACGCTGACGGTGGTGATGCTGATCGTCGTCAACACCGTGTCGGCGCTGGTCCACATCTATTCGATCGGCTACATGCACCACGATCCGAACCGGCCGCGCTTCTTCGCCTATCTGTCGCTGTTCACCTTCGCCATGCTGATGCTGGTGACGGCGGACAACCTCATTCAGATGTTCTTCGGCTGGGAAGGCGTCGGTCTTGCTTCCTATCTGCTGATCGGCTTCTGGTACAAGAAGCCGTCGGCCAATGCCGCGGCGATCAAGGCTTTCGTCGTCAACCGCGTCGGCGACTTTGGCTTCGCGCTCGGCATCTTCGGTGTCTTCGTGCTGTTCGGCTCGGTCAATCTGAGCACCGTGTTCGCCAATGCGGCCTCGTTCCTGCCCGCAGAAGGCGCGCCGGCGGGTGCCGCCGTGCTCACCTTCCTTGGCCATGCGCTCGACAAACAGACGGCGTTGACGGTGGTCTGCCTGCTGCTCTTCATGGGCGCCATGGGCAAGTCGGCGCAGGTGCCGCTGCACACCTGGCTGCCGGACGCCATGGAAGGCCCGACCCCGGTCTCCGCGCTCATCCACGCGGCGACCATGGTGACCGCCGGCGTCTTCATGCTGGCGAGGCTGTCGCCGCTGTTCGAGCTTTCGCATACGGCGCTGACCGTCGTCACCTTCATCGGCGCCTTCACCGCCTTCTTCGCGGCGACCGTCGGCCTCGTCCAGAACGATATCAAGCGCGTCATCGCCTATTCGACCTGCTCGCAGCTCGGCTACATGTTCGTGGCGCTCGGCGTCGGCGCTTATGGCGCGGCGATCTTCCATTTGTTCACACATGCCTTCTTCAAGGCGCTGCTGTTCCTCGGCTCCGGCTCGGTCATCCACGCCGTGTCCGACGAGCAGGACATGCGCAAGATGGGCGGCCTGCGCAAGCTCATCCCGGCGACCTACTGGATGATGATCATCGGCACGCTGGCGCTGACCGGCGTAGGCATTCCGGCGACGGTGATCGGCACCGCCGGCTTCTTCTCCAAGGACGCCATCATCGCGACGTCCTTCGCCAGCCACAATGCGGTCGCCGGCTTCGCCTTTATCCTACTGGTGGTCGCCGCCTGCTTCACCAGCTTCTATTCCTGGCGGCTGATCTTCATGACCTTCCACGGCGAGCCGCGCGCCAGCCACGAGGTCATGCACCACGTCCATGAATCGCCGCCGGTGATGCTGGTGCCGCTCTACGTGCTAGCGGCCGGCGCGCTGTTCGCGGGCGTTCTCTTCCACGGCGCCTTCATCGGCGAGGGCTATGCCGAATTCTGGAAGGCGTCGCTGTTCACGCTGCCGGACAATCACATCCTGCACGAGATCCACGAGCTGCCGCTCTGGGTGGAACTGGCGCCCTTCGTCGCCATGGTAATCGGCCTCGCGGTGGCCTGGAAATTCTACATCCGCTCGCCGGAACTTCCCCGAAGCGTCGCCGCCAATCATCGGCTGCTTTATGCTTTCCTGCTCAACAAGTGGTATTTCGACGAGCTCTACGACTTCCTGTTCGTGCGGCCGGCGAAGCGCCTCGGCAGGTTCCTGTGGAAGACCGGAGACGGCGCCGTCATCGACGGCCTCGGCCCCGACGGCATCTCGGCGCGCGTCGTCGACGTCACCAACCGCGTCGTCAAGCTGCAGACCGGTTATCTCTATCACTATGCCTTCGCCATGCTGATCGGCGTTGCCGCTCTCGTCACCTGGATGATGCTCTGATGACCGACTGGCCAATTCTCTCGCTGGTCACCTTCCTGCCGCTGGTTGGTGTTCTGCTCATCCTGTTCATCAGCGATGACAGCGAAAATGCGCGCCGCAATATCCGCGCCATCGCCTTCATCACGACAGCGTTCACCTTCGTCGTCTCGCTGTTCATCTGGACGGGCTTCGACAATTCGCAGGCCGGCTTCCAGTTCGTCGAGAAGCACGCCTGGCTGGATTCGGGCATTTCCTACCATATGGGCGTCGACGGCATATCGATGCTGTTCGTCATCCTGACCACGTTCCTGATGCCGCTCTGCATCCTGGCCTCGTGGGATGCGATCGAGAAGCGGGTCAAGGCCTATATGATCGCCTTCCTGATCCTCGAGACCCTGATGATCGGGGTGTTCTGCGCGCTCGATATCGTCCTGTTCTACGTCTTCTTCGAGGCGGGCCTGATCCCGATGTTCATCATCATCGGCGTCTGGGGCGGCAAGCGGCGCGTCTATGCCTCGTTCAAGTTCTTCCTCTATACGCTCGCCGGCTCGGTGCTGATGCTGCTCGCCATCATGGCGATGTTCTTCCAGTCGGGCACCACCGACATTCCGACGCTGTTGACGCATCACTTCCCGGCCAACATGCAGACTTGGCTGTGGCTCGCCTTCTTCGCCTCCTTCGCGGTGAAGATGCCGATGTGGCCTGTGCATACCTGGCTGCCCGACGCGCATGTCGAGGCGCCGACCGCGGGCTCCGTCATCCTGGCGGGCATCCTCCTGAAGATGGGCGGGTATGGCTTCCTGCGCTTCTCGCTGCCGATGTTCCCGGAAGCGTCCGCGATGTTCGCGCCGCTGGTGTTCACGCTCTCTGTCGTGGCCATCATCTACACCTCGCTGGTGGCGCTGATGCAGGAGGACATGAAGAAGCTGATCGCCTATTCGTCGGTCGCCCATATGGGCTTCGTCACCATGGGCATCTTCGCGATGAACCAGGAAGGCGTGCAGGGCGCGATCTTCCAGATGCTCAGCCACGGCCTCGTCTCGGGCGCGCTGTTCCTGTGCGTCGGCGTCATCTATGACCGCATGCATACGCGCGAGATCGACGCCTATGGCGGCCTCGTCAACAACATGCCGAAATACGCCACCGTGTTCATGATCTTCACCATGGCCAATGTCGGTCTTCCCGGCACCAGCGGGTTCGTCGGCGAGTTCCTGACCATGCTCGGCGTGTTCAAGGTCAACACCTGGGTGGCGTTCTTCGCCGCCACCGGCGTCATCCTGTCGGCGGCCTACGCGCTGTGGCTCTATCGCCGGGTGATCTTCGGCGCGCTGACCAAGGACAGCTTGAAGAACCTGCTGGATCTCTCGCCGCGCGAGAAGGCGATCGTCTATCCGCTGGTGGTGCTGGTCATCTTCTTCGGCGTCTACCCGGCGCCGGTGTTCGACGCGACGGCGCAATCGGTCAAGACGCTCGTCACCAACGTCACCGCATCCATCAATTCCGCGCAAACCGCGGCGGCGAACTGACTGGGGAATAGACCATGACGCCGGACCTTCTCGCCAGCCTTTCGCTCTCGACGCCGGAACTGATCCTCGCCGTCGGCGCGCTGGTGCTCCTGATGATCGGGGCCTATTCGCGCTCCAACAGCACCATGACCGTGACCGGCCTGGCCGTCCTCGTGCTGGTGGTGACCGGCCTGTGGCTCGCCTTCTCCGGCACGCAGGGCGCTGCTTATGGCGGCGCCTTCGTCCAGGATTCGTTCAGCGCCTTCATGAAGATGCTGGCGCTGATCGGCTCGGCGGTGACGCTGGTCATGTCGATGCGCTTTGCGCGCCAAGAACATTTCGACAAGTTCGAATTCCCGGTTCTGGTGTTGCTCTGCACGCTCGGCATGATGCTGATGATCTCGGCCAACGGCATGATCGGGCTCTATCTCGGGCTCGAGCTGCAGTCGCTGGCGATCTATGTGCTGGCGGCGATCAACCGCGACAATCTGCGTTCGACCGAGGCGGGTCTGAAATATTTCGTCCTCGGCGCGCTGTCGTCGGGCATGCTGCTTTACGGCATCAGCCTCGTCTACGGCTACACCGGCAACACCGGCTTCCAGGAGATCGCAACGGCGCTTGGCAGCGGCGAGCGCCAGCTCGGCCTGGTCTTCGGCCTGGTGTTCGTGCTTGCCGGCCTCGCCTTCAAGATTTCGGCGGTGCCGTTCCATATGTGGACGCCGGACGTCTATGAGGGTGCGCCGACGCCGATCACCGCCTTTCTAGCGGCTGCGCCGAAGATGGCGGCGATGGCGCTGATCGTGCGCGTCACCATGGGTGCCTTCAAGCCGATCGCCTCCGACTGGCAGCAGATCGTCGTCTTCATCTCGATCGCCTCGATGGCGCTTGGCGCTTTCGCGGCCATCGGCCAGACCAACATCAAGCGCCTGATGGCCTATTCCTCGATCGGCCATATGGGTTATGCGCTGGTCGGTCTTGCCGCCAACAGCCAGGCCGGCGTGCGCGGCGTCGCCATCTATATGCTGATCTACCTGGTGATGACGCTCGGCACCTTCGCCTTCATCCTGGCCATGCGGCGCAAGGAAGGCAATGTCGAGCAGATCAGCGATCTCTCCGGTCTCGCATCGACCAACCCGATCATGGCCACCATCCTCACCATCCTGATGTTCTCGCTGGCCGGCATCCCGCCGCTCGCTGGCTTCTGGGGGAAGTGGTACGTGTTCCTCGCCGCCATCAACGCGCATCTTTATGCGCTGGCGATCATCGGCGTGCTGGCCTCGGTGGTGGGCGCCTATTATTACCTGCGCATCATCAAGATCATGTGGTTCGACGAGCCTGTCGGCGGCTTCGTGCCGATGGCGAGCGAGCTGCGCCTGGTGCTCGGCGTCAGCGGCGCCTTCGTGCTGTTCTATGTGCTGATCGGCGGGCCGATCGGCAACTATGCCGAAGCCGCCGCAAAGACCTTCTTCTGACGGGATGGCGTTTCGACTGGCTCCAACCGCGGCGTCGGAGGGGTTCCGGCTCGAGGCGCATGACAGCGTCGGCTCCACCAATGCGCTGGCGCTGGAACACGCGCGCGCCGGCGATCCCGGAAAACTCTGGGTCGTGTCGAAGAAGCAGGAGAGCGGTCGCGGCCGGCGTGGCCGTGCCTGGGCGACGCCGGAGGGCAATCTCGCGGCGACGCTGCTCCTGGTTCCCGGCGGCGAGCTTCGGCTGGCCGCGACGCTCGGCTTCGTCGCGGGGCTGGCGCTGGCCGACGCGCTCGACGCCGTCGTGCCGAAAGGCCGGATCGCCGTCGCCTTGGATGGCGCAAGCCAGGGCCGCAACCGCTTCGAATTGAAATGGCCGAACGACGTGCTGGCTTCGGGCGCCAAGCTTGCCGGCATCCTGTTGGAGTCGGCGACGCTCGATGGCGGCCGCTTTGCCGTCGCTATCGGCATCGGCGTCAATGTCGTGGCTTATCCTGAGGATTTGCCTTATCCGGCGACGTCGCTGCAGGCGCTGGGTGCCACTTGCGATGCCGAAACGCTTTTCCTGGCGCTTTCGGATGCCTGGAGCGAGAATGCCAGGCTGTGGGATGACGGGCGCGGGCTCGATGCCATCAGAAAGCGCTGGCTTGCCCGCGCGGCAGGGCTCGGTGGCGAGGTTGCTGTCAGAATTGACGGCAATGTGGTGCGCGGCGTCTTCGAAACCATTGACGAGGACTGCCGTTTTGTGATCCGCGACGATCAGGGATCGGTTTTGACGATCGCGGCCGGCGACGTGCATTTCGGCGCAGTCGCCTCGGCCCGGGTATAATTTTGTTTTTGTGCAATTCCGGACGGAAAGCCGTGACACGCTTTTCCCGGAATTGCGCCAACGGCTTGGCCAAAGCGGCCAGGAAGGAAAGAATTCATGGCGAATAGAGAAAACGCCGAACTTGTCTTCGCGCCGCTGGGCGGCGTCGGCGAGATCGGCATGAACTTCGCCCTTTACGGCTATGGGCCTGCAGACGCGCGCGAATGGATCATCGTCGATGTAGGCGTGACCTTTCCCGACAGCGCACATCCCGGCGTCGATCTCATCCTGCCCGACACGCGCTTCATCGAGGAGAATATCGAGGGGCTGCGCGGCATCGTCATCACCCACGCGCATGAGGATCATTACGGCGCGCTGCTCGATATCTGGCCGAAGCTCAAGGCGCCGGTCTGGATGACGCCGTTCACCGCCGGCCTGCTCGAGGCCAAGCGGCAGGGCGAACAGGGCGCGCCAAAGATTCCGGCGTCGATCTACCGGGCCGGCGAAAAATTCACCATCGGACCTTTCGAGATCGAGGCCATTCCCGTGGCGCATTCGATTCCCGAGCCGATGTCGCTGGCGATCACCACGCCCGCCGGCACCGTCATCCACACCGGCGACTGGAAGATAGACCCGGCGCCGACGATCGGCCCGAAGACCGACGAGGCGCGGTTCCGCGCCTATGGCGACAAGGGCGTGCTGGCGCTGATCTGCGATTCCACCAATGCGCTGAGGGAAGGGGAGTCGCCGTCAGAAGTCGCTGTCGGGGAAGGCCTCAAGGGCGTCATCGAGAGCGCGAAGGGACGTGTCGCGGTCACCACCTTCTCCTCCAATGTCGGGCGCATCGTCTCGATCGCCAGGGCGGCGCGCGATGCCGGCCGGCAGTGCCTGGTGCTCGGCCGTTCGCTGAAGCGTGTTATCGATGTGGCGGGCGAGCTCGGTTACATGGACGGCCTGCCGGAATTCATCGCCGAGGAAGATTACGGCTATATCCCGCGCGAGAACCTAGTCATCATCTGCACCGGCAGCCAGGGAGAGCCGCTGGCAGCGCTTGCAAAGCTTTCGCGCGACGAGATGAAGTCGGTTGCTCTGACGGCCGGCGACACGGTGGTGTTTTCCTCGCGCACCATTCCCGGCAACGAAAAGGGAATTCTCGAGATCAAGAACCGGCTGATTGATCTCGGCATCAAGATCATCGAGGATGGCGATGCGCTGGTGCATGTCTCCGGCCACCCGCGCCGCAGCGAATTGCGCAAGATGTATGAATGGGTCCGACCGCAGATCGGCGTTCCCGTGCATGGCGAGGCGGCGCATCTGGTGGCGCAGGGCTCGCTGATGTCGATGTCGGGCATCGGCCAGGTGGCGCAGGTACGCGACGGCGACATGCTGAGGCTCTGGCCAGGGCCGGCGACGATCATCGATCAGGTGCCGTTCGGGCGACTCTACAAGGATGGCTCGCTGATCGGCACCGACCAGGCGATGGGCATACGCGACCGCCGCAAGCTTTCCTTCGCCGGGCATGTCGCGGTCAATGTCGTGCTGGACGACAAGTATGAGCTTGCCGGTGACCCTGATCTGGTGGCGATCGGCGTCGCCGAGGCGGATGCCCGCGGCGAGACACTGGAGGACCTGATGCTCGATGCGGCAATCGGCGCGGTGGACTCCATTCCGCGCCAGCGCCGAAAAGACCTCGACCTGGTGCAGGAGGCGGTGCGCCGCGCCGTGCGCGGCGCCGCCAACGAAGCCTGGGGCAAGAAGCCGCTGGTGACTGTGTTCGTCACGCGGTGACGAATGAGGGAATAGGGGAGTAAGGCAGTAGGGAGTTGGGAAGAACGAGCAGTTGCCTGTTTTTCCCCTATTCCCTTACTGCCTTACTGCCCTACTCCCTTACTCCCTAAAGCGGAGCGCTTTATGCTTGGACGCCTGAACCATGTCGCGCTTGCCGTGCCGGATCTGGCCGCGGCGGTGGCCGCCTATCGCGATACGCTGGGCGCGCGAGTGGGCGAGCCGCAGGCGCTGCCGGAGCATGGCGTGACCGTGGTGTTCGTCGATGTCGGCAACGCCAAGATCGAGTTGCTGGAGCCGCTGGGGGAGACATCGCCCATCGCGGCGTTCCTGGAGAAGAACCCTTCGGGCGGCATGCATCACGTCTGCTATGAGGTCGATGATATCCTGGCTGCCCGCGATCATTTGAAGGCAAGCGGGGCGCGCGTGCTGGGCGACGGCAATCCGAAGATCGGCGCGCACGGCAAGCCGGTGTTGTTCCTGCACCCCAAGGATTTCTTCGGCACGCTGGTCGAACTGGAGCAGGTATGAACTGGATACTGTTCGCCGCGCTGTTCTTCGTCACCTGGTGGCTGGTGCTGTTCGTCGTTCTGCCGTTCAGCCTGCGCACGCAGGACGACGATCAGGATGTTACGCTTGGGACTGTTTCCAGCGCGCCGCGCGGCCCGCATATGCTGCGTGCTTTCATCCGCGCGACGATCGTGACGGTGGTCGTCATAGGCATTCTCTACGGTCTTACGATAGGGCTGGGATTCAGCTTCGACGATATCATGCGGATCATGCCGGACTTTAGTCCGAATGCCCATCACTGACGCTGAAGATACAGTCCCCAAGTATTAAGCAGCATACGCGCGCCAAAGTTGAATTCGGAAGGGGCTTCCGAATTCGGTGGCTAACGAACGGCTGATGCTGTTTGGCAGATGGTCGCGCTAAGCAGATGATTGCACAAAAAAAATGCAAGGCACGAGGCCTTGCAATTTAAACGCGTCCGATCCGTTTCCGGTGTCCGGCGGCAGCGAGTTACCGCGCCTAGATCGCATCCTCCCAAGACTTTGACCGCGTAGGAGAGCAGATTTTTCTCCGCCCTCTCGGTTATCGGCGCACACTAGACCAAGGCAGGTGAAAATGTCACGAAGAATTTTGCCCCGAAACGGGCAATCTCGTGCTGCACTGCACAATAGTGCGGCAGGGCTTGCTTGTGAATCGATCAAATAGCGATTTGCGGCACTTCGCGGCCAAAATCGCCTTTTTGGTAAGGTGCAGAAGGCCCGATACTTTGGGGCACTCGGGTTTCCATTCGGCCTTGAAATGGCTATGAAGCCCGGGCAAGCAGCCTTAGGCGCGCCGATTCCCCGCGCCGTTATTTCACTCATGGACCAGTTCATGCGTTTGTCGCGCTACTTCCTGCCCATTCTCAAAGAAAATCCCCGCGAGGCCGAGATCGTCTCGCATCGGCTGATGCTGCGCGCCGGCATGATCCGCCAGCAGGGGCAGGGCAGCTTTTCGTGGCTGCCATTGGGCAAGCGCGTGCTGGACAAGGTCTGCCAGATCATCCGCGAGGAACAGAACCGCGCCGGCGCGCTGGAAATCCTGATGCCGACCGTCCAGTCGGCCGATCTGTGGCGCGAGAGCGGCCGTTACAACGACTACGGCAAGGAGATGCTGCGCATCAAGGATCGCCAGGATCGCGACATGCTCTACGGCCCGACCAACGAAGAGATGGTCACCGAGATTTTTCGAGCGTACGTGAAATCCTACAAGGACCTGCCGCTCAATCTTTACCACATTCAGTGGAAGTTCCGCGACGAGGTGCGCCCGCGCTTCGGCGTCATGCGCAGCAGAGAATTCCTAATGAAGGACGCCTATTCGTTCGACCTCGATTTCGAGGGCGCCAGGGCCGCCTACAACCGCATGTTCGTCTCCTATCTCAGGACGTTCACGCGCATGGGTCTGCAGGCCATTCCGATGCGTGCCGATACCGGCCCGATCGGCGGCGACCTCAGCCATGAGTTCATCATCCTGGCGGAAACCGGCGAGAGCCAGGTGTTCTGCGACCGCGCCTATCTCACGCTCGACGTGCCGGGCGCGAACACCAACTTCTCCAACGATGCCGAGATCGGCGATATCGTGAAGAAGTGGACGACGCCTTACGCCGCCACCGACGAGATGCATGACGAGGCGGCCTGGACGAACGTTCCGCCAAGCGAACAGGTCTCGGCGCGCGGCATCGAGGTCGGCCATATCTTCCATTTCGGCGAGAAATACTCCAAGCCGATGAACGCCAAGGTGACCGGCCCGGATGGCAAGGATCACTTCGCCTCGGGCGGCTCCTACGGCATCGGTCCGTCGCGACTGGTTGCTGCGATCATCGAGGCGAGCCATGACGAGAACGGCATCATCTGGCCGGAAGCGGTGGCGCCCTTCGATATCGGCCTGATCAACATGAAGGTCGGCGACGGCGAATGCGACCGCGTCTGCGCCGAGCTCTACGCGGCTCTGACTTCGGCAGGCAGGGACGTGCTTTATGACGACAGCGACCAGCGTCCCGGCGGCAAATTCGCCACCGCCGACCTGATCGGCCTGCCGTGGCAGGTGATCGTCGGCCCGCGCGGCGTGGCCGCCGGCGAGGTCGAGATCAAGAACCGCAAGTCGGGCGAGCGCGAGACGCTGCCGATCGCGGAAGCCAAGAAGCGCCTGGGTATCGCCGCATGAGCGAGCCGGCGACAGCGGCCAGATCAGCGGCGGGCGCTTTCTCCGGCTTCGAGCGCATGGTGGCGTGGCGCTATTTGCGCTCGCGCCGCAAGGAGACGGTGATCTCGGTCATCGCCTCGATCTCCTTCCTCGGCATCATGCTTGGCGTCGCGACGCTGATCGTCGTCATGGCCGTGATGAACGGTTTTCGTGCCGAGCTGCTGACCCGCATCCTCGGCGTCAACGGCCATCTCATCGTGCAGCCGCTCGATTCGCCGCTGGAGGACTATGCTCAGGTGGCGAGCCGCATCAACGGCGTCGCCGGCGTCAAATACGCGATCCCGCTGATCGACGGCCAGGTCCTGGCGCAAGGCAATGTCGGCGGCGGCACGGGCGCCCTGGTGCGCGGCATCCGCGGCGAGGATCTCGGCAAGATTTCGATCGTCGCCAGCAACATCAAGCAGGGTACGCTCGATGGTTTCGACACCGGCGAGGGCGTGGCGATCGGCAAGCGCATGGCGGAAAGCCTCGGGCTGGTGCTCGGCGACACGATCACGCTGATCTCGCCGGAAGGCGACGTGACGCCGCTCGGCACCACGCCGCGCATGAAGGGCTACAAGGTGGCGGCGATCTTCGAGGTCGGCATGTCGGAATATGACAGCTCGATCGTCTACATGCCGTTTTCGGAAGCGCAGCTCTATTTCAACATGGACGGGCGCGCGCAGACCATCGAGATCTATGTCGACAATCCCGACAATGTCGACGCGCTGAAGCCGCTGGTTGAGCAGGCGGCGCAGCGGCCGGTCGACCTCGTCGACTGGCGCCAGCGCAACGAGACCTTCTTCTCGGCGCTGCAGGTCGAGCGCAACGTCATGTTCATGATTCTCACGCTGATCGTGCTGGTGGCGGCGCTCAATATCATTTCCGGCCTCATCATGCTGGTGAAGGACAAGGGCCACGACATCGCCATCCTGCGCACGATGGGCGCCTCGCGCGGCGCGATCCTGCGCATCTTCCTGATGACTGGCGCGGCGATCGGCGTCACCGGCACGATCGCCGGCGTGCTGCTCGGCGTCGTCATCTGCCTCAACATCGAATCGATCCGCCAGTTCTTCTCGTGGATGACCGGCAGGATCCTGTTCAACCCCGAGCTCTATTTCCTCAGCCAGTTGCCGGCGAAGATGGATCCGCGCGAGACGACCTATGTCGTCATCATGGCGCTTGGCCTGTCGTTCCTGGCGACGGTGTTCCCGGCCTGGCGTGCCGCCCGGCTCGATCCCGTCGAAGCCTTGAGGTACGAATGATGGCCGAGGCCATTATCGAGTTGAAGGGCGTCGAGCGGCACTATGTCCAGGGGCCGCGCAAGCTCACCATTCTGAACGGCGCCGACTTTTCGCTCAGGCGCGGCGAGATGGTGGCGCTGGTGGCGCCGTCGGGTACCGGCAAGTCGACCCTTTTGCACACGGCCGGCCTGCTGGAGCGGCCCGACGCCGGCGACGTGATCCTCGCCGGCCGTGCCTGCGGCCGGCTGTCGGACGAGGAGCGCACCGCGATCCGCCGCAACGATGTCGGCTTCGTCTATCAGTTCCATCATTTGCTGCCGGAGTTCTCCGCGCTCGAGAACATCATGATGCCGCAGCTGATCAAGGGGCTCGGCCGCAAGGAAGCATCCGAGCGGGCGGCGCAGCTCCTCGACTATATGCAGATCGGCAAGCGCGCGCAGCACCGGCCGGCCGAGCTTTCCGGCGGCGAGCAGCAGCGAGTCGCCATTGCCCGCGCCGTCGCGAATGCTCCGCTGGTGCTCCTGGCCGACGAGCCGACCGGCAATCTCGATCCGGTCACTGCCTCCTATGTCTTCGATGCGCTGGAGGCGCTGGTCAGGCAGTCGGGTCTCGCGGCGCTGATCGCCACTCACAACCACGAGCTCGCCGGGCGCATGGACCGGCGGGTGACGCTGGCTGAGGGGAAGGTCGTGCCGCTATAGGCCAAACCGATGTTCGGATGAGGCTGGCCTGCGGACGGCAGATTCCTGCGTTTCCGGTACTCACGTATTTTAAGTACGCTCCGTTCGGGTTCTCGGAACCTACCGTCCTCGACTCAGCCTGATCCGAATCTCGGCTTGCGCCTGGCTCTGCGCACCGAGCCCAATCCGCCGTCAATCTTTCCTTAACCCTGCCCAAACAGATCGCCCGAAATCAATCTGGCGCACCTCAGACGGTCGTTGACATTCGAACAAAATTAGAACAAATTATGAACATTACAACAACGGAGAGAGTTATGTCTGATCTGGTTCAGGATGTCGTCTCGCTCGTTTGCATGAGCACCTTTCTCGTTTCCATGGCGATCTGGATCGGCGCCATGTGATCAGGCGGCTTCGCCGCTACCGGGACGGGCAATGGCCCGCCGTTGTTCGGGCGGGCAACAAGGCCCGCCTGTGGGATAAGCAAAGCCCGCCCACGGAACGGGCAAGAGCCCGCCCGGGACGGCAAGGGCCCGCCCATTGTTGTTAAGTCTTTCTTGGCCGCGCTGCCGCTAGGCTGCTCCTTCAAGATAGGGAGCCAAGGCAAGTGTCGGTCATCGTCACGGTCACCCTCGTGGCCGGCAATCTCGGACTGATCTTCCTTTTGATGACCGTGCCGCTCGGACTGCGCACGGTCACCGTCAGCCGCGTGATCAAGGCCGATCGCCAACGCCTCTGGCAGGCGCTGTGGCCGTTCGGCGGCGATGCCGGCTGGTCCGGCGAGATCCTCTCCGCCGAGCCGCTGGACGGCGAAGGGACGGCGCTGATCCGGCTCTCCTGGGAAGGACGGGACGGGCGGCCGATCGACCGCAAGGCGCGGTTTGAGGAGGTCAGCGAGGGCAGACGCTTCTCGATGACCGTCATCGAGGACACGGTGCTCGATTCCTCGTTCTGGGCGAATTATCGTGAGACCGCCGAGCTTGTGCCGGAGGGCGATGCGACACGGGTCACGCTTACGCAGACCGATCGCTATCGCGGTGTCGCGTTTCTTATATTCCGCTTCTTCGCCATGCGCCGCGAATTGCGCAAGCTCGACGTCTGGGCGGCAACCGGTACCTATCGCAAGGGCGGCTGGTTCGAGCATCCGCTGAGCCAGATCGGCTTCGCCGCACTTTCGGCCCTGATCCTGTGGCCGTTCTTCGGCCTCAACCTCGGCGGCCTGGCCCTGGCCGCGATCCTGACGTCGGTGGTCGCCCTGCACGAGCTCGGCCATATGGCCGCCTTCCGCCTGACGGGGCATCGCCGGGCGCGGATGATCTTCATTCCGCTGCTTGGCGGCCTCGCGATGGGCGGCAGGCCCTATGACAGCCGCTTCGAGGTTGCGTTCGTGGCGCTGATGGGTGCCGGCTTCTCCGCCTTCCTGGTGCCGGTGCTGATCGCTGCCAGCGGCTTCGCCGGCAGCGAAGGACATCGGCTTGCCGCCATGCTTTTGGCGACGCTTGCCGGCTGCGCGTCGCTGTTCAACATCGCCAATCTGGTGCCGGTATGGAAATTCGACGGCGGGCAGGTGCTGCGCCAGATCTGCCCGGGGCGGCCGCACTTGCTCTGGCGTCCTTCCTGCTTTTGTCGGCGCTTCTGGCGCTCGGCTGGCGGGCCGGCTTTTCGCCGAGCTTCCTGTTGATCGCCGGCGCGGTCTTCGCGATGCTGAGCCTGATAACCATGGGCAGCGGCGTGAAGCCGCGTCACGAGTTGAAGCCGATCAAGACCTTCGACCGGCTGGTCATGGCCGGCGCGCTGCTCGCCGTCTTTGCCATCCATGGCTACGGCATGCTGTGGGCATCCGCGCAGCTGATGTAGAGTATGTTGATATTCAGATGAGGCCGGCCTGCAAACGGCAGCCTCCTGCGCTTCCGGTGCTCACGTACTTAAGTACGCTCCGCTCCGGCCTTCGCCGGCCGAAGCCCTCATAAGTGTCTTTGCTCTATGAAGGCTACGGCCGGCGTAGGCCGGTTCTCGGAACCCACCATTTTCGGCTCGGCCTGACCTGAATCTCAACACACTCCAGGCGGAGCGATGTTCAGCCGGCCTTGCGAGCAGGCTCTGCAGCCGGAACGGCGGCAGGCCCGAACACATCCTCGAACGCAGCTTTCAGCGCCAGGTCGAGATCGGCCATGGTGACCGGGAGCCCGAGATCGACGAGGCTGGTCACGCCGTGATCCGAGACGCCGCAGGGCACGATGCCGCTGAAATGACCGAGATCCGGCTCGACATTGATGGCGATGCCATGAAAGCTCACCCAGCGCCGAAGCCGGATGCCTATTGCCGCGATCTTGTCTTCGGCGGGTGAGCCGTCGGGCAGGGCGGGCCGGTCCGGCCGCACCACCCAGACCCCGACGCGGTCCTCGCGCCGTTCGCCGCGCACATTGAAGGCGGCGAGCGTGGCGATGATCCATTGCTCGAGCGCCGCGACGAAGGCGCGCACATCCTCGCGCCGGCGCTTCAGGTCAAGCATCACATAGGCCACGCGCTGGCCTGGACCATGATAGGTGTATTCGCCGCCGCGACCTGCGGCAAAGACCGGGAAGCGGTCGGGATCGATCAGGTCTTCGGTGCGGGCGCTGGTGCCGGCGGTGTAGAGGGGCGGATGCTCGACCAGCCAGACCATCTCGCCGGCAGCACCGCTGCGGATCGCCTCGGCGCGCGCCTCCATGAAGGCCAGCGCATCCGGATAAGAGGTGAGGCCGGGTTCGATCACCCATTCCACCGGCGCCGAACCAGGCAGGGGAAGGAACGACGTGGCGATCTGGCTGCGTTCTGTCATGGACTTTCTCGATGCTCCTCTCATATGGCGGCAATCGGCCAAAACGTCCAGTTCCGCCAACGTTAAGCCGGGCCGCGGAGGCTTGTGCCAGCCGCTTTGTCTGATGCACGTCGTCCTCCCAAAACTGCTGCGCACTTGTGGGTGATACGCATTAGCGAATATTCCGCTCAGCGCACTTGTTTCGCCGGAAACGATTTGCTACAGGCCCCGGGCCGGACGGTTCCGGCTCCTACCACGTGCGGTCGTGGCGGAATTGGTAGACGCGCAGCGTTGAGGTCGCTGTGGGGCAACCCGTGGAAGTTCGAGTCTTCTCGACCGCACCATTCTCACCAACCCTGTAGAATTTGGCATCGGCGCGACCGATCTCGTTGCTGCCTGCGGTTCAGTGGATCAAAGTCAAGCGGCGGCGGGTGATGAGACCACACCGCTATAGCTTGACGCAAGGCGATCCCGGCAACTCGGCAAACGGTGCCTATCCAGTCCAGCCAAGTCCTGCCGAGATGCAGTTGATCGAGACGAGCAGGGCGTCGGTCGCCCGCTTTTGATCTGCGCCGGTGCCTGCCCGAGCTTCGCGCAGCAGCTCGACCTGCAGCCGGTGAATGTCGTCCATCTGCCGGCGCAGATTGTCGAAACGCCGCTTGAACATCGGGAAGCGCCCGGAAAGATCGCCTCCCGTGAGGTCGCCAATCAGGCGTCGCGTCAGCTCGTATTCGGCGGCGATCCGCGCGTGGATTCGCCGCGCCGCATCGCCGTCGGATACCAGGCCGGCATAGAGCAGCGCGATCTCCATGTCGGATTGGTAGAGCGTCTTCTCGGCCTCGTCGACGACCAGGCGGAAGAAGCGCGAGTGCTCGAACATGCGGGCCAGAAGCTCGCGCCCGGTCTCGCCGCGCACCGTGACGAAGGAGTTCAACGCGCTGCCGATGCCATACCAGCCGGTCAGCAGATGCCGGTTTTGGCTCCAGGCGAACACCCATGGAATGGCGCGCAGGTCGGCAATGCCGCTGGTGCCGAAGCGACGATCCGGGCGTGAGCCCATTTTCAGCAGCGCCAGTTCCGCGACCGGGCTCGCCTGGTTGAAATAGTCGAGGAAGCCCGGCTCGGCCATCAATCCGGCGTAGGACGCCTGCGACATGCCCGCCAGCGCTTCCAGCGCTTCGTCGAACTCCGGCGTCTCCTTAGGCCTAGCATCGCCCGTGGATCGGACACCGTGCGCCAGCACGGCGGCGGCGAGAACCTCGAGTTGGTTGAGGCCGGTGCCGCGATTGGCGAATTTCGACGACACGACCTCGCCCTGTTCGGTCACCCGCATGGATCCGACGACGGTGCCCTGCGGCTGCGCCGCGATCGCCCGGCCGGTCGGCGCGCCACCGCGGCTGACGGAGCCGCCGCGGCCGTGAAAGAAGCTGATCCTGGTGTTGTGCTTGCGGCCGATGGCGGCGAGGCGCTTTTGCGCTTTTGCCAGCTCCCAATTCGAAGCGAGGAAGCCGCCATCCTTGTTGGAATCCGAATAGCCAAGCATGATTTCCTGACGCGCGCCGAAATCGCGCACCGTCCGCCGCACCAGCGAGACGCCGAGTAGCCCGTTCAGGATGGCAGGGGCTGCCTGCAGATCGGCGATGGTCTCGAACAACGGCACGATCCGCAGCCTGATCGTGCCACCGCCACCGGGCGCGGTTGATAGTCCGCAATATTGCGCCAGCAGGTAGACCGCGAGCAGATCGTCGGCCGAGCGGGTCATGCTGAGCACGAAAGAGCCGACCGCATCGGCATCGGAGCCGGAGATCTGCTTGGCGATAACCGAGAATGTCGAAAGCAGCTCGGCTGCTTCGGGCGAGAGCCGTCTTTCGTCAATCTCCAGCCGCTCACCCTGGCTGAGGGCCGCGCGAATGCGCGCCGACCATTGCGACGTGCCGGGGGCGACGGGATCGGCCGGATTCGTCAGCGCGAACAGCTCGGCCAGCACCCGGTTGACGACTGTGGAGTTCTGCCGGATGTCGAGCGAGACGGTGCGGAAACCGAAGCTTCCGACCTGCCAAAGCAGCGGCTGGACGAAACGCCTGGCCACCGCGCGCCCGCCGATCGCTTCCAGAACCGAAGACAGCGCGTTGAGATCGGCCCGAAACGCCTCCGCCGAGAGGTACGACGCCTTACCGCCATCGCGCGTGGCGACCAGCCGGGCAAGCAGGGCCGAAGCGAACTGGCGGAGCGGTTCGTCAGGGTTGCGCACGGCGATCGCTTGCGACTCGCCGCTCTTCTCAAGCGCTGATTGCAGCACCTGCTTGAAGCTGGCCGGCAGCTCGATGACGTTCGTGCTGGCGCTGAGCACCGATACCAGCCGCTGCACCTGCGCCAGATACCAGCCTATGGCGGTGTTGCGGTATTCGGCCATGGCGTAGGCGGTGACTTCGGCCGTCACATTCGGATTGCCGTCGCGGTCGCCGCCGATCCACGAGGCATAGCGCATGAAGGAGGGAATTTTGATTGGCTCGCTGGGATAGTGACGCTCGAAAGCGTCCTGAAGCTTGCCATAGAGCTGCGGCGTTGCCTCGAAGATGACTTCGCGGAAGAAATGCAGTCCCCAGGCGATCTCGCGCTCGACCGTCGGGCGCTCCAGCCGCAGCTCGCCCGTCATCCACAAAAGCTCGATCTCGCTCTCCAGGTCGGCGACCAGGAGATCGCGTTCCCGCGGCGCCCAGCGCGGCTGGTCGAGCTCGGTCAGCTTGCGATAGATTCGGCGGTGGATCTCCAGCACGGTGACGCGTTTTGCCTCCGTCGGATGCGCGGTCATGGTCGGGCCGACGCAAAGTTCGTCGAGCGCCGCCTGAGCTTCGGCCGCCGAGTGGCCGTTCGCTGCCATCTCGGCAATCACGCTGGCGAACGACCCAGGCACTTCGTCGGCGCCCGCGCCTTGCTCGAGCTCGCGCCGCGCCCGCATGGCAAGCAACTCGTCGGCAATCGCTAGCAACTGAAACCAGACGCCGCTCGCCTGAAGCGCCGGGATGCGCTGCTCGGGGGCCAGCGAGACGAGCGACCTGCGGCCGCTCAGGACCGCGGCGATCTCGGGCTCGCGTGCGCTCGCGACCTGAAGCAGCAGGCGCAACAGCAGGCTGCGCTCGTCCTCACGAAATTTGATGGGTTTGCTCAGTTCCAAAGCCGCTGGTCCGAACGTCCGTCGATCGCCGCTGTAGCCGCGCTAAGTATTCGCAATTCCCGACAAAATTGCTGCGCAGTTTCCTCGAATTGCTTTTTGCCAAAGGCGCGTCGACCCGCAAGGCGAGCCGATCGGGGGACCGGCGGTCGCAAAGATCGCCGGCACGAGACTGGCTTCCACTTTCCGCTTTCCGCGACTTTCGCCTGGTCGGCCGTCAAGCCGCCTTCTTCGTCCGTGCCAGCGTATCGGCCACCACTTCGCCGAAGGAGGCAGGGGTCGGCACGATGACGACGCCGGCTTCTTTCAGGATCTCGACCTTCTCCTGCGCCGACTCGCCGAAGGCGGAGATGATCGCGCCTGCGTGGCCCATGCGGCGGCCCTTCGGTGCGGAGAGGCCGGCGATGTAGGCGATCAGCGGCTTGCGCATGTTGTCGCGCGCCCACATCGCGGCTTCGGCTTCCTGCGGGCCGCCGATCTCGCCGATCATCACCACGGCGTCGGTGTCGTCGTCCCGTTCGAATAGCTGCAGGATGTCCTTGAAGGACGAGCCGTTGATGGGATCGCCGCCGATGCCGACGCTGGTCGACACGCCGATGCCGAGCGCCTTCATCTGCGAGGCGGCCTCGTAACCCAGCGTGCCGGAACGGCCAACAATGCCGACGCGTCCAGGCAGATAGATGCTACCCGGCATGATGCCCATCAGCGCCTGTCCAGGCGTGATGACGCCGGCGCAGTTCGGGCCGACCAGCCGCATGCGATCCTCGAAGCGGTAGCGGCGCATGTAGCGCTTGACCTGCATCATGTCCTGGGAGGGAATGCCGTCGGTGATGCAGACGCAAAGCTTGATGCCGGCGTCGGCCGCTTCCATGATCGAATCGGCGGCGAAGGGCGGCGGCACGAAGACGATGCTGGCCTCGGCGCGGGTTTCGCGCACGGCGCCCTTGACGGTGTTGAAGATGGGCAGGCCGAGATGCGTCTGACCGCCCTTGCCGGGGGTGACGCCGCCGACCAGCTTGGTGCCGTAGCGCTTCATGTCGTCGGCGTGGAAGCTGCCGATCTTGCCGGTGAACCCTTGCACGATGACGCGCGTGCTGCGGTTGAGCAGGATTGCCATTTCTCGACCTCCCTCAGGCTGCTTTCTTGTTCTTACTGGCTTCGCGCCAGGCGGCGACGGCCTTTTCGGCGGCTTCGGCCAGCGTATCGGCGACGATCACCGCCTCGCCGGAATCGGCCAGGATCTTGCGGCCTTCCTCGACCTTGGTGCCGGAAAGGCGCACCACTAGCGGCACGTCGACGCCGACCTCGCGGATCGCCTTGACGACGCCTTCGGCCACCCAGTCGCAGCGGTTGATGCCGGCGAAGATGTTGACCAGGATTGTCTCGACATTCTTATCGCCGAGCACGGCGCGGAAGGATTTCGCCACCCGCTCCGGCGAGGCGCCACCGCCGATGTCGAGGAAATTGGCCGGCTCGCCGCCGGCGATCTTGATCATGTCCATCGTCGCCATGGCGAGGCCAGCACCGTTGATGATGCAGCCGATATTGCCCTCGAGCCCGACATAGGAGAGGCCGCGATCGCTGGCGAAAGTCTCGCGCGGATCTTCCTGGCTCTTGTCGCGCAGCTCGGAAATCTCCGGCCGGCGGAACAGCGCGTTCTCGTCGAACGACATTTTTGCGTCGAGTGCGACGAGGCTGCCGTCGCGCGTCACCACCAGAGGATTGATCTCCAGCATCGAGGCGTCGTAGTCGCGAAACACCTGGTAGCAGCCGAGGATGGTTTCGGTCGCCTTGCCGATCAGGTTGCTCTCGAGCCCGAGGCCGAAGGCGATCTCGCGCGCCTGGAAGCCCTGCATGCCGACGCCGGGATCGACGGTGGCGCGGATAATGGAATCAGGTTTTCTCTCGGAGATTTCCTCGATCTCCATGCCGCCGGCGGCCGACGCCACGATCATGACGCGCTCTTCCTTGCGGTCGAGCACGAAGCCGAGATAGAGCTCCTGCGCGATATCGACCGCTTCCTCGAGATAGAGGCGCGAGATCAGCTTGCCGCGCGGGCCGGTCTGGTGGGTGACCAGCTTGCGCCCGAGCATGGCTTCGGCCGCGTTGGAGATCTCCTCGTCATTCGAGCAGAGCTTGATGCCGCCGGCCTTGCCGCGCGCGCCGGAGTGGACTTGCGCCTTCAGCACCCATTTCGCGCCGCCGATCTCCCTGGCACGGTAGGTCGCCTGCTCGGGGCTGTAGGCGAGGCCGCCGCGCGGCACATGCACGCCGTGGCGGGCAAGCAGTTCCTTGGCCTGGTATTCGTGGATGTCCATCATGTCCTCCCGGTATGTCTATTGCGCGGCTTGCGGCTTTTGTTCGCTAACGAGTTGGCCTGCGCGCTCGATCGCCTCGTTCACCACCAGCACGTTGCGCGCCATGCGCTCCGACGCGGCGTCGATCATCTTGCCGTCGAGCGCCGCCGCGCCCTTGCCGAGCGCCTCGGCCTCCTTCAGCACTTCGAGGATGCGCCTGGCCCGAGTGACTTCTTTCTCCGGCGGCGAGAATACATCGTTGGCCAGGGCGATCTGCGAAGGGTGGATCGCCCATTTGCCTTCGATGCCGAGCGCTGCGGCGCGCCTCGCGGCCGCTTTGTAGCCTTCCGGGTCGGAGAAATCGCCGAACGGTCCGTCGATGGCTCGCAGGCCATAGGCACGGCAAGCGACCGTCATGCGCGACAGGGCGAAATGCCACTGATCGCCTGGATAGTCGGGGTTGAGTCCGCCGATGTTGACGGTGCGCGCCTTGTTGGACGCGGCATAGTCGGCGACGCCGAAATGCATGGCTTCCAGCCGGCCCGGCGTGGCGGCGATCGCTTCGACATTGGCCATGCCGAGCGCCGTCTCGATCAGCGCCTCGAGGCCGACGCGGGTCTTGAAACCCTTCGCCATCTCGATCTGGTTGACCATGGCCTCGACCATGTAGAGGTCGGCCGGAACGCCGACCTTCGGCACCAGGATGGTGTCCAGCCGGTCGCCGGCCTGTTCCATGACATCGACGACGTCGCGGTACATGTAATGGGTGTCGAGGCCGTTGATGCGCACCGAGACGGTCTTGCCCTTGGCGCGCCAGTCGATGTCGTTCAGCGCCTGGATGATGTTCTTGCGCGCGCGTTCCTTGTCGGGCGGCGCGACCGCATCCTCGATGTCGAGGAACACGAAGTCGGCGGCGCTGTTCGCCGCCTTGTCGATCATTTCCGGGCTGGAGCCCGGGACCGCGAGCTCGCTGCGCTGGAGCCGCAGTTTCTTCAGATGATTGATGGTGTGGCTCATGATGCGCCTCTCACGCCGCCTTGGCGACAGGCACGTCGGCCGTGCGGCGGAAGTGCTCGATCGCCGCCGCCACGCCCGAGCCGGGCGCCAGGCGCACGCCGCAATCGAGCAGCGCCATTTCGGCCGCCGACAGCGAAGCACAGACCATCACCTCGTTTAGCCAGCCGAGATGGCCGATGCGGAAGACCTTGCCGAACACCTTGTTCAAGCCGCCGCCAAGCGATGTCTGGTAGGCCCGATAGGCGCGCTTGACGACGTCGCCGCTGTCGATGCCTTCCGGCACGAGAATGGCGCTGACCGTATCGGAATGCCATTTCGGCGCCCTGGCGCAGAGCTTCAGGCCCCAGGCGTCGACCGCCTTGCGCACGCCTTCGGCCAGGCGATGGTGGCGGGCGAAGATGTTGTCCAGCCCTTCCTCCTCGATCAGGTCGAGCGAGGCGCGCAGGCCGCGCAGCAGCTGGGTGGCCGGCGTGTAGGGGAAATAGCCGGCATCGTTGGCGCGGATCATGTCCTCGAAAGAGAAGAAGCAGCGCCGGTGCGTCGAAAGGCGCGACGCAGCGAGCGCCTTCTTGCTGACCGACAGGAAGCCGAGACCTGCCGGCAGCATGAAGCCTTTCTGCGAGCCGCTGACGGCGCAGTCGACACCCCATTCCTCCTGGCGGAAGTCGATCGAGCCGATCGAGGAGACGCCGTCGACGAAAAGCAGGGCGGGATGGTTGGCGGCGTCGAGCGCGGCGCGGCAGCCGGCGACGTCGCTGGTGACGCCCGTCGCGGTCTCGTTCTGCGTGCAGAACACCGCTTTGATGAGGTGCGCCTTGTCGGCCTTCAGCCGCTCCGCATAGATTTCGAGCGGAACGCCGGTGCCCCACTCGCAGTCGATGACGTCGACATCGAAGCCGAGGCGTTCGGCCATGTCGACCCACAGATGCGAGAACTGGCCGAAGCGCGACATCAGCACCTTGTCGCCAGGGCTGAGCACATTGGTCATCGACGCTTCCCAGGCGCCGGTGCCGGAAGAGGGATAGATGAAGACGCGGCCGGTCTCGTTCTTGAAGACCCGCTTGATGTCCTCGAACAGCGGCAAGGTCAGGTCGGGGAAGGAGGCGGCGCGCATATCCTCCATAGGCAGGTTCATGGCCTGCCGGACTTGCTCCGGAATATTGGTGGGCCCCGGGATGAAAAGATGCGTGAACCCAGCCATGCGCGAAACTCCTCCGATCGTTGGGATTGTGGAGGAAGTTTCATCTCGGCGAGGTCCGGCAACAACACCTTGCCGGGTAAGTTGTTGGCCCTTGCGGGTGGGATGATCCTACCCGGTCGGACTACCCGATAGGTGATTTGGAGGTGCGGCGTTTCTCGCTGGAATAAAGCGCGACGGCCATGGCGCGGTTGCGGACCTCCAGCTTGTCGTAGAGGTTCTTCAGGTGATACTTCACCGTGTTCTCGGAAATCCCCGTCCGCGTGGCGATCTGCAAATTGGTCCAGCCGTCGGAAAGCACCGCCAGCAATTCGCGCTCGCGCACGGTGAGGCGGGACAGCGGCGTGTCGTTGACCTTGTTGATGTCGATATACGGGATGCAGATACGGCCATGCGCGACCGCCAGGATCGTCTCGAAGATGACGGGCGGATCGTCGAACTGGAAGCAGTAGCCCTGCGCGCCGAGGCGCACGCACTGCTTCAGGATGCCGATATCGTGGTCGTTGGAAAAAATCGTGATGCGCACGCCAAGCTGGCGGCTCTGAACTTCCGTGAGCAGGTCGGCGCCGTCCATATCGGCGAGCTTCCAGCCGACGACGGCGACATCGAATTGCGTGGCGGCGGCCAGTTCCAGGAATTGCGCGCCGCTGTGCACGACACCGAGCAAATCGAAACGACCGTCGCATTCCAGCATCTCGCGCAGCGCCGATACGACGAAAGGATTGCGTTCGGCGACGACCACGCGAACGCGCCGCTCGGCATTTCCTTCGCTCGTCTTTCCAGACTTGATGTTCAAGGGCAGCGTTTGTCCTCGGAGCATTTGGCGATGCGCTGATCAGCTGGATCATGCATCATGACAATTCTGCCTCAATAGGGAAGGGGTGCTCTTTCCCCAGCGACATGCGCTGTCGCGCCGGCTGAAGCGATTGTCGCACCCGCGACGCGGGCGCCGCGCGCTGTTTCCAAGAAGTTGCGGGGCGAAGGCGACCGTCACATTTCCTTGGCTATTCCGCGCGCTAGCGCGACGTCTTTCCAAGACGAATCCTACTGCCGCGCTATCTCCCGCACAGGTTTGGATATCCCGAAAAGCGGTTTCCACTTTCCGGGATCATGCACTAGACCTCATTTCGGGATTCCTCGTTGCGGGAGGCGCTGGTGGAAAGCCAGGACAGACAGACGACCGGCGCCGCGCCCGCCGAGGAGCGCCACGCCGACATTTATGGCGAGGACGGCGCCGTGCGCGCCTCCTTCCTCGCCCGGATCGGCGCGGCGATCGCCGACCGCGACACGATCACCCTCAAGCGCGAAGTCGACGACCTGCACCAGTCGGAACTGGGCGACGTGCTGGAGGCGCTTCACCCCGAACAGCGCCGCGCGCTCGTGGAGTTGCTCGGCTCCGATTTCGACTTCTCCGCGCTGACCGAAGTCGACGAGGCGATCCGCCTCGACATCGTCGACAACCTGCCCAATGCGCAGATCGCGCAGGCGGTGCAGGAGCTCGATTCGGACGACGCGGTCTACATTCTCGAGGATCTCGAGAAGGAAGACCAGGACGAGATCCTGTCGCAGCTGCCTTTCACCGAGCGCATCAGGCTCAGGCGCGCACTCGACTATCCGGAAGAGACCGCCGGCCGGCGCATGCAGACCGAGTTTGTTGCCGTGCCGCCCTTCTGGACGATCGGCCAGACCATCGACTACATGCGCGAGGACAAGAACCTGCCCGAGCGCTTCAGCCAGATCTTCGTCATCGATCCGAGTTTCAAGCTGCTCGGCGCCATCGATCTCGACCAGATCCTGCGCAGCAAGCGCGCGGTCAAGGTCGAGCAGGTCATGCATGAGACCCTGCATGCGATCCCGGCCACGATGGACCAGGAAGAGGCGGCACGCGAGTTCGAGCAGTACAACCTGCTCTCCGCAGCCGTGGTCGACGAGAACGGGCGGCTGGTCGGCGTGCTGACCATCGACGACGTGGTTGACGTCATCCAGGAAGAGGCGGAAGAGGACCTTCTGCGCATGGGCGGCGTCGGCGATGAAGAACTGTCGGACACGGTGCTCGCCACTTCGCGCTCGCGCGTGCCCTGGCTGCTGGTCAATCTTGTGACCGCCTTCCTCGCCGCTTCGGTTATCGGCCTGTTCGACCGCACGATCGAGCATATCGTGGCGCTGGCGGTGCTGATGCCGATCGTCGCCGGAATGGGCGGCAATGCCGGCTCGCAGACCATGACCGTCACCGTGCGCGCGCTCGCGACCAGGGACCTCGATATCTACAACGCCGCCCGCATCATCCGCCGCGAGCTCGGTGTCGGTTTCGTCAACGGCGTGGTGTTTGCCGTGCTCATCGGCATGGTGGCCGGTTTCTGGTTCCGCGATCCCAATCTGGGCGGCATCATCGCGGCGGCTATGATCATCAACATGTTTGCGGCTGCGCTTGCCGGGATACTCATCCCGCTGGTCCTCGATCGCCTCAAGATTGATCCGGCGGTGGCTTCCGCCGTCTTCGTCACCACGGTCACCGACTGCGTCGGTTTCTTTGCCTTCTTGGGGCTGGCGACGTGGTGGTTTAGAGTGCCCTAAATCCATGCCGGCGTTAATTGACTTTTACGTAAATGCCGTGCGAGGTTGCCGTGGGGTTACGTGCCGATTCCGGCGCGGATGGTGCCATCGGAGGGAAGGGCGAAGCTTCAGGCGGCGATGCCCGGGCTTGGGAGCGGGAATGCGGGAATATTATACGATCACCGAGCTGACGCGTGAGTTCGAGGTGTCGACGCGGACATTGCGTTTTTACGAGGACGAAGGGCTGGTGCAGCCTGTAAGGCGCGGCCGCACGCGGCTGTTTCGGCCGTCCGACCGGCATCTCATCCGTCAGATCATGCGCGGAAAAAGGCTCGGCTTCTCGATCAACGAGATCCGCGAGATCATCCAGATGTACAAGGAGCCGCCCGGCGAGGTCGGCCAGCTCAAGCTGATGATCAAGCGCATCGAAGAAAAGCGCGAGGACCTGCGCCAGAAAAGGCGCGACCTGGAAGAGACGCTGGCCGAGTTGGACCAGGCGGAAGAGTCCTGCGTGGAGCGGCTGGCCGAGCTGGGTGTGAATACGTGAAGTGCGGTGAGCAGGAGATTTGCAGGGCAACTATCGCAAACGTTCGAGATTAGCCGGAGCCTCTCAGCTTCGCCATAGAATGACGACGGGAGAGGCGCTGCGGCTAGCTAAAGGCGAAGCACGCTAGCCCACCCGCTAACGACGCCTGACCCCGCGACCGATCCAAGCGAGGCAGCCTCAAATCCAGCGCCGCACCCTTTTTGCGTAGTCGCGGTATTTCTTGCCGAATTTCGCCGCCAGGATCTTTTCTTCCTTCTCGATCGCCAGCTTCTGCGTCGCGAAGGCGGCGAGGAAGGCAAAGAGCAGGAACCATGCGATGCCGGTGATGAAGGCGACGCCGATCAGCAGCAGCGTGTTGGCGAGATACATCGGGTTGCGGGTGATGCCGAAGGGGCCCGACGTCACCAGGTGATCGGGCTCGGCATTGGGGTCGAATGTCGTCTTGGCCCGCATCATGACACGGATGGCCGTGATCCAGAGCATGGCGACGCCGAACAGCGCGACCCAGCCGACGCCGAACATGAGATCGCCGAAGATGTCGCCGATCCAGGGCAGCGGGTAGAGCATGCCGAGGACGACGCTTAGCGCAATCGCCGCGACATAGATCACCGGCGGCCAGGGAATGATCCCGTGTCTGGGCTTTGCAATGCCCGTCATTGCTGTCCTCCCTCCATCTTGTCCTCGGTCGCGGCAGTACAGGTTTCCGCGAGGTCGGCCAGATGCGATTTCCAGACGCTGGACTGATCGTTGGCGTAGAGCTTGTCGAGAGACCCTTCGCCCTTCAGCGTGTCCAGCATACAGCCACAATAGCTCGTACAGAACTTGCTGTCCCGCTGCTGTTCGCACTGCGCTTGGCAGGCCGGCAGGAAGCCGGCTTCCCTGTCCTGAGGGGCGGCGGGCATAACCTGCGAGAACAGCCACACCGAGCCGAACAGAAGCGGTTGATGGATGAGGTAGAAGGCGAGGCTGTGCCGGCCAATGAAGGTCAGCGGCTTCGACCAGCGGCCGGGCAGCCATGTTCCCAGACGGGCGAGCAGGCCAGTGGCGGAAGCGAGCTTCAACGTGGCGATGCCGGCAAGCACGGGGCCAAACCACGGGAAAAGCGGCACATAGTCGTTGGAACGCGGGTTGGTGGCGGAAAGGCCCACCCACCACAGCGCCGGATGGTCGAAGAACTCCGACCGCAGATAATAGGGGGCTGCAATCACCGCCGCGGCAATGATCGCCGTCAGCAGCCAGGGCAGCCTGAGAAAGGCGAGGCCCAGCAGGCTCGCCAGCGCGATCTCATGCAGGATGCCGAAGAAGATGAATCCGTCCGGCGTGACGATGTAGGTGACGACCGAGATGGCGGCCGCGGCGACGGCCACCATGGCGAAGCGCTTCCAGAAGCCTGGCCAGCGGATCTGACGGCCGTGGGCGAGGAAGAGGCTGACGCCGACCAGGAACAGGAAGGTCGAGGCAATGCAGCGTGCGTAAAGCTTCCACCAGCCGAAAGCGGTGAGGCCGGGCGCGGTGTAGCCGAAATTTTCGAGATCCCAGGTGAAGTGGTAGCTCGCCATCGCGATCAGCGCGATGCCGCGCAGGATGTCGATGGCCTGGATGCGGCCGTGCTTTGGCGCGTCCTGAACAGGGGCGCTCGTCGTTTGAAGGCTCATCATTTCGATCCGATTCAGTCCTGCCAAACGACTATCACGGTTCAAGTGGACGACAGAAGCAGGCGGCCATCAATGCATTTCATGGCAGGCATGAAATTCAGCCTTAGGCCAGAGGCGGAAAGCCTTTGGCAGGCTTCGCTTTTCGGCCTGCCGGGGTCGGTTTCCTGCTACTGGCCGGCAGCTGGTCCGGCCAGATTCGGGCGCGTGATTCACGTCTCGGAGGGCCGATGTCCACCCATGTGCGCCATCCGATCTGGCTTCCGGTCCTGCGGCCGGCGGATGCGCGCACCTTCGCCTCGCTCTATGCGGTGGAATCCTTCGCCCGCGCCACTATCTCCAGCGTGATCCCGATCCAGGCCTACGAGATCCTGCACAATGAGCGGATCGTGTCGATCCTCTACACCATCGTGTCGCTGATGGGCCTTTCGGTCACGCTGTTCATGCCGATGCTGATCCGCCGCTTCGCGCGGCGCTGGGTCTACACGGCCGGCTGCGTGCTGCTGGCGATCGGCTCGGCCTTCTTCGTCACCCACACGCTGCCCGGACAGATTGCCGGCATGCTCTGCCGTGTGATGGGGGCGAGCGCGCTGTCGATCACGCTCAACCTCTACATTATGGACCACATCCGCAAGACCGACTTCATGCAGGCGGAATCGCTGCGCATGGCCTGGTCGATGTTCGCCTGGACCGGTGGGCCGACGCTCGGCATCTTCCTCTACACGCATTTTGGCATCTATGCCGCGCATGGTGCGGTCGTCGTGTTTGCGTTGGCGCTGCTCTGCCTGTTCTGGTTCTACCGGCTGAGCGACAACCAGTCGATCCGGCCCGGCAAGTCGCGTCCCGCCAATCCGCTCGCCAATATCGGCCGCTTCGTGAAGCAGCCAAGGCTCAGGCTTGCCTGGCTGATCGCCTTCGGCCGCTCCTGCTTCTGGACGACGTTCTTCGTCTATGGCCCGCTGTTCATGGTGATCACCGGCCAGGGCGAGCTCGCCGGCGGCTTGCTGGTTTCGGCCGGCAATGCGCTTCTGTTCGTGGCGATCTTCTGGGGCAGGGCCGGCAAGCGCTTCGGTGGGCGCAAGGTCATGACTTTCGCCTATTTCGCCATGTCGGCGGTGTTGTTTGCCGCGGGCGGCGTCGGCGAGGCCGCGCCGCTCTTCACCGGCGCGCTGCTGCTCTGCGGCGCGCTCTTCACCATCGCCCTCGACGCGCTCGGCTCGACCGCCTTCATGCGCTCGGTGCGCGCTTACGAGAAGGCGCAGATAGCGGCGGTCTATCGCACCTATCTCGATTTCTCTGAGCTGACGCCGCCATTGGTCTATTCGGTGGTGCTCACCTTCTTCGGCCTCGGCTCGGTGTTCGTCACGCTCGGCATCCTGGCCGCCTTCTGCGGCTTCGTCACCTGGCGCTATCTGCCGAAGGCGTTTTGAACGCTGCCTGACGGCCGCGCACGGCCGGCGGCGCGTTCGGCCGGGGTCAGGCCGGAAAAGACCGGGCCATGGGCGTGGCCGTCCCTGGACCAGGTTTCGGCGCCGGCGCGCAGCCGGCCGGAGAATTCCGGCGCGTCATTGTCGGCGTGACGCGCCCATTCGGGATCATCATGCCTGGCCATCAGGCCGCGGCCGTAGATCGGCACCAGCCGAGACAGATCCTTGTGCACGCCCGGGCAGTGCAGGCATTCGTTGAAGTTTTCCCAGAAAATCTTCCAGTTGCAGTTCATCACCTTGGTGAGCCGGTGGCCGGTGACGAGGCTTTCCAACGGCCAGTTGGAGAGATCGCCGGAGGCCCGATCGAACGAGCTTTCCGCCGAGCCGTCGGGATGCTCGGCTAGGTTGACGAAGACGAAGCCGCGCCAGACCGAGAGCGCCAAGCGGTAGAGCGTATAATCGGCCTTGTCGAAGCCCTCGGGCAGCGATTTCGACGCCACGCGCACGAGATCGCCGCGCAGCGAATAGGACCATGCATGGTAGGGGCAGGTCAGCAGCCTGGCCTTCAGCCGCTCGGCGCTCTCCTGGGAAAGCTGCGAGCCGCGATGCCGGCAGGTATTGTGGAAGGCGCGCAAGGCGCCGGTCTCGTCGCGCAGCATGACGATCTCCTGGCTGCCGATGCGCACCGTGCGGAAGGCGAGGGGCTCGGCGATATCGGCCTCGCGGCAGACCATCAGCCAGCTTCGGTACCAGATGGCGTCCAGATCGCGCCGGTAGGCGTCAGCGTGCCAATAGTCCGCGGACGGCAAGGTCGGCTGGAGGCTGGTCAGGCCGTTGCAAGGGGCGCGTTCGCTCGGATCGGGCTGCATCGGCTACTCCCTGATCGAGCCGTTCAGCGCCCGATGGGATCGCTGACCTGCTGTAATTCTTTGTTTTTACGCAATTCCGGACGGAAGGCTACGGCGAAGGCGCCGAGCCTAACCGCCGCGCACTTTTCCTGGAATTGCTTTAGCGACAGCCGACACCCGGGCCTAGGAGTTGTCATCGCGAGGCGGCCGCATTGTTTCGGTCGCACAGGAACCTTAAGGTCGCGCGCATGCTGCCAAGAACCATGTCGCTTACCGAGGAACTAGTCGCCCGCTGCTTCCGCAGGGTCGAGGATGCGGGACCGGATCCCGATGCGGCGCATCTGGATGACGGCGACTATGTGGCGATGCTCGATGCGTTCGAGGCCGAGCTTCCGGCGACGGAGCCGCTCTGGCTGTTCGGCTATGGATCGCTCATCTGGAAGCCTGAGATCGAGCACACCGAGGAACGCGTGGCGCTTGCGCGCGGCTGGCACCGCTCATTCTGCATGAAGATGACGCGCTGGCGCGGAACCAAGGAGCAACCCGGCCTCATGATGGCGCTTGATCGCGGAGGCCAGTGCAAAGGGGTTGCTTTCCGGCTGGTCGAGAACAACCGCAGGCAGGGGCTGGACAAGCTTTTCCGGCGCGAGATGACATTGAAGCCGACAAGCTACTGGCCGCGCCTTCTGCAGCTCTCAACCGACAAGGGACCGTTGCGTGCGCTAGCTTTCGTCATCAATCGCAGCGGTACGACTTATGCGGGCCCGCTCAGTGAGGACGAGGTGGTGGAGAGGCTTGCGACATCCTGCGGCCATTGGGGCTCGGGCGCCGACTATCTCTACAATACGGTAAAGAATCTAGAGCAGCGCGGCATCCATGATGGGCATCTGTGGCGGTTGCAGCAGCTGGTCGCCGCCCGGATTGCCGGCCCGCAGCAGCCATGAGCCGTGCCGCAATCGCGCCGCGCGGTGGCGGAATTTGGTTTGCCGGCCGCAGGGCTTCTGCCTAAAGTCGCGCCGTCGGCCTGATGGCCACGACAATTTTCATCCAAAGGTGAAGGCAGGAATGACCGGCGCGACAGCCGCGAGCGGCAATAGAGCTTCCGATCGGAAGCTGACCTTCATCCTGGGCGGTGCCCGTTCGGGCAAGAGCTCGCATGCCGAGAGCCTGACGACCGCTAACCCGTCGCCTTGGACCTACATAGCCACAGCACAGGCTTATGACGACGAGATGCGCGAGCGCATTGCGCTGCATCGGTCGCGGCGCGGCGAAGGTTGGGTCACCGTCGATGCGCCGCTCGACCTGGTCGGCGCAATCGAGGCCTTGCCGGCCCACCAACCTGTGCTGATCGATTGCCTGACGCTGTGGCTCACCAACCACATGCTGGCCGAACATGATGTCGAGGCCGAATGCCGGCGGCTCAAGGAGGTGCTGGCGCGGCCGCGCGGGCCGTGGTTCGTGGTATCCAACGAAGTCGGGCTCGGCATCGTGCCCGATAACGCGCTGGCGCGCCGGTTCCGCGACGCCGCGGGCCGGCTCAACCAGCAGGTCGCGGCGACAGCCGACAGCGTTCTCATGATGGTGGCGGGGCTGCCGCTCAAGGTGAAATGACATGGCTGAAATCGAGGAAAAGGACGCCGAGCGCCACCGCGCCAAGATGGCCAAGCGCAAGGCGGTGCAGGATGCCGAGGTGGCCGGCAAGACGATCGAGAAAGGTCTCCTGATCGTCAACACCGGGCCGGGCAAGGGCAAGACCACCGCGGCCTTCGGCCTTGCGCTGAGAATGCTGGGCTATGGCAAGCGTGTCGGCGTCGTCCAATTCATCAAGGGCAAATGGCACACCGGCGAAAAGGACGCTTTCGCCGCTTTCGGCGACCGTGTCGTCTGGCATGCGATGGGCGAGGGCTTCACCTGGGAAACGCAGGATCTGAAGCGCGACATCGCCGCCGCCGAAGCCGCCTGGGCCAAGGCGCTCGAGCTGATGGCCGATCCCTCGATCAGCCTCGTGGTGCTCGACGAGCTCAACATCGCGCTGCGCTACGATTATCTCGATCTGGAAAAGGTTGTCGCGGCGCTGAAGGCGCGCCGGGACGATCTGCATGTGATCGTCACCGGCCGCAACGCCAAGCCGCTGCTTGTCGAGGCAGCCGACCTCGTCACCGAAATGGGGCTGACCAAGCACCATTTCTCCGCCGGCGTGAAGGCGCAGCAGGGAATTGAATTTTGAGGCGCCTCAGCCGCTGATCAAGATGGTCAGATAGATCACGATCGCCGAGACGACCGCGAACAGGCCAAGCAGCAGCCAGTCCGCGATGCGGTAGAGTTTCAGCGCTTGTCGGACGTCGGTGCTTTCGGCCTCGCGGCGGCCGCCTTCGCCCATGAAGGCGTCCTCGACGACTTCGCCGCCATAGCTGCGCGGTCCGGCTAGCGAAAGCCCCAGCGCGCCGGCCATCGCCGCCTCCGGCCAGCCAGCATTGGGCGAACGATGTTTCCTGGCGTCGCGTCGCATCACCTGCCAGGCGCTACGCGGATCGGCGCCCGGGACAAGAAAGGCCGCCAGCACGATGAGCAGGCCGGTGAGCCGCGATGCGGGCAGGTTGATGAGATCGTCGAAACGGGCGGCCGCACGGCCGAAGGCTTCGTATTTCGGCGTATGGTGGCCGATCATCGAATCGGCGGTGTTGGCGGCCTTGTAGGCAGCACCTCCGCCAAGGCCGCCGATGCCGGTCCAGAAGGCGGGCGCGACGATGCCGTCCGAAAAATTTTCGGCCAGGCTTTCGATCGCCGCTCGGGCGACACCTGCTTTGTCCAATTTTTCCGGATCGCGGCCGACAATGCGCGACACCGCGATGCGGCCGAGCGTCAGGCCGCCGGTCTCCAGCGCGTCGGCGACGTCCTCGACATGCTCGGCGAGGCTCTTCTGCGACAGCAGCGTGGAGCCGAGGACGGCGGCGATGACGAGACCCGTCGGGAACATCATCCACAGCAGAACATGCAGCGCAAGGCCGATGAGCCCAGGCACCAGCAGAATGACGAGCAAGGCCTGGACGCCGCGTCGGCGACGCAATTCGTCGGAATCGGTGGCGCGGTTGAGCCGGCGATCGAGAAAGGATATCAGCCTGCCGATCCAGGTTACCGGATGGCCGATGGCGCTGAACAGCCAGTCGGGATAACCGAGGGCTCGTTCGACGGCGAGTGACAGGAAAGCGATCAGGACAGACATGAAGCTTCTAAGCGGCGCGATCGCAGCGGTTGATCATGGCGGCAGCCTTGGCCGGGCAAGCGCGCTTTTTCCTCATGCGCCACAACCTTTCGTGGACCTCTCGACAGGTATCAATCCGCACTCCTACCCGCTTTTCGACCTGCCCGCCACCGCCCTGTCCCGATTGCCGGAGGCAGGACAACTGCGGGAATTGGCCGAAATTGCGGCTTCGGCCTATGGCGCGCCTTCGGCGATGCATGTGGCGGCGGCGCCCGGCACACAGATTCTCCTGCCTCGCGTCGCCTCGCTGGTGCGGCCAGGCAAGGCCCTGGTGCTCGGCCCGACCTATGCCGAACACGCCCGGGCGGCGGCTATCGCCGGCCATGCGATCGCTGAAGTCAGCGATTTCGACGCGCTGGCCGAGGCGGACCTTGCGGTGCTGGTCAACCCCAACAATCCGGACGGGCGGGTGATCGAAAAGGCGCGGCTGCTCGACCTCGCGGCGCGGCTTCGCGCCAAAGGCGGGCTGCTCGTCGTCGACGAAGCCTTCATGGATGTCGGCCCGATCGAGCAAAGCCTTGCCGGCGACCTGGCGGCGGGCGGCATCGTCGTGCTGCGATCGTTCGGCAAGTTCTTCGGCCTTGCGGGCGTGAGACTCGGCTTTGCATTGGCGGATCCGCTGACGGCCGAGCGGCTGGATGCACAGCTCGGGCCCTGGGCGGTGGCCGGCCCGGCGCTCGAATATGGCATCCGCGCCTTGTCGGATGCAAAGTGGCAGGCCGATATGCGGCAACGCTTGGCGGGGGATGCCGTGCGGCTCGACGCGCTGCTTGGCCGATTCGATGTTCCGGCCGCCGGCGGCACCAGCCTGTTCCGCTATTTGTCGTTTGCCGAGGCCTCAACACTGTTTTCGGCACTTGGTGAGCGCGGTGTGCTGGTCCGTCATTTTGCCGAGCGGCCTCAAGTGCTGCGTGTCGGTTTGCCGGGCAACGAAGCGGAATGGCAGCGACTTGAAGGCGCTCTTGCCGGCTGGGCAGCTCAGCGCGAAGATGCGCCGAGGGAGTCCGGACGATGATCCATGTCTGTTCGCTGTCGAAGGTCGACGAAACCGTGGCAAGAACCGGTGCGCAGCGGTTGCTGTCGTTGCTTGCCGCCGGCACGGAGGTGACCCGCCCGGCCTCGATCCTGGCGGAAAACCACCTGCATCTCGTCATGCATGATATCGCCGTGGCGCAGGAGGGCATGACCATGCCGGGCGAGGAGCATGTGCGGGCCTTGCTCGATTTCGCCTATCGCTGGGACCGCGTGAAGCCGCTGGTGGTGCATTGCTATGCCGGCGTCAGCCGCTCGACGGCCTCGGCCTACATCATCGCCGCGGCGCTGGCCCCGAAGCGTGACGAGATGGAACTCGCAAGGACACTGCGCTTTCTCTCGCCAACGGCTACGCCCAATCCGCGCCTGATCGCCGTCGCCGACACGCTGCTTCAGCGCGACGGCCGCATGATCGCGGCGATCGAGGCGATCGGGCGCGGCGCCGATGCATTCGAGGGGATACCCTTCGAACTGGGGATCGAAGCCTAAGTCAAAGCGGACCGGCCGCTACGACAGCCACTCGGCAAGCTTTGCCTTGCGCACATCCCTGACCAGGTTGATAAAACCGTCGGCCTGCATTTCCGCCGTCAGCCGGCCTTTCTCGGCCGTGGCGATCGAGGCGTCGCCCACAACGCCGTTCGGATTGAGATCGCTGGCGATCCAGGCGAAGGCGTGCGTGCCGGTGTGGCGCAGCAGGGCGAATTCCTTTTCGGCGCGGCCGACATTGGAGACGAATTTCTCCGCCTTGCTGATGTCGACGAGGTCGGGCCGGAAGTGCAGCATCAGCGATGTCTCGACGTCGCCGCCATGGATGCCGTGACGGTCCTCCAGCTCGGTGTACATGCCCGCCGGGCGGCCGAATCGCTGCCAGCTCGTCTTCACCGACAGCATTTTGGCGCGCACGCGCAATTCGCGCGAAATGATGCCCATGATCTCTTCATTGCCGCCATGCGAATTGACGACGATCAGCTTTCTCACCCCGGCGCGGGCGACCGACAGGCCAAGTTCCGTCCAGGCGTCGACCAAGGTGGTGGCGGGCAAAGTGAGTGTTCCCGGCGCATGCAGGTGCTCGTTCGACTTGCCGATCGCCTGCACCGGCAGGATGCGGATGTCGAGATCGTCGGGCAGGCGCGCGATCACCGTCTCCAGCATGCCGATCATGATCGAGGTGTCGGTCGAGACCGGAAGGTGAGGGCCATGCTGCTCGATCGCCGCCACCGGCAGCACGGCGATGGTCGCTTCGGCGTCGATCGAGGCGTATTCGGTCGTCCGGTAGTCGCCCCACCACACACGTCTTGTCGTCACTTTTCGTCTCCTGATTGGTCTGCTGTCCGGCCCGAGGTCTAGAGGCTATCCCCGGCAACAGCTAGCCGGCTGCCAGAACTTCGACCTCGACCTTGAATTCCGGGCGGGCGAAGCCGGCGACGATGATCAATGTGGAGGCCGGCGCCGGTTCTGAAAAGAGCCGGTTGCGGACATCCATATAGGCCTGCAGATGTGCACGATCGGTGACGAAGGCGTTGATGCGCACGGTGTCGTTCAAGGTCAGCCCGGCTTCGCTGAGGATCGCGGCGATGTTCTTGAAGCAAAGCTCCGTCTGCGCCCCGGCATCCTCCGGCACCGCATCGTCGGGGCCGATACCCAGCTGTCCCGAGCACAGCACCAGGCGCTTTCCGGCGGGTATTTCGACGCCGTGGCTGTAGCGGGCGAAAGGCGGCTTGATCGATTTGGGAGCGAGATATTTGAGCATGGCATTCTCCTGTCCGCCGACAGCCTAGAGACGGATTCATGAAACATTCAAGATGCAGTGGACGCCGCTAGGAGCGATTATGGACAGGCGTCCAAAAAATAGGCACGATGCCTCGCGTACGGCATGACCCGTCCGGTCTCGGCAATGACTGCCGCACAAGCAGGCGGCCCAGGCGGTGGCATGTGTCTTGCTTCTTGAATCGATGGTGTTGAGCCCTGCGCGTCGCGCGTCCGGGCCAAGAGAGGGTGATGTTTTATGATCGGACAAGGAAAGATGTTGGCGGGCGCCGCCGTCCTGCTGGTGGCGGGCACGCTGACTGCTACCGCGAACGAGAAGGTGACGTTCGGCACCAATTGGCTGGCCGAGCCGGAACATGGCGGCTACTACCAGGCGATCGCCGATGGCACCTATGCCGCCTGCGGCCTCGATGTGACCATCATGCAGGGTGGCCCGCAGGTCAGCGGCCGGCCGATGCTGCTTGCGGGCAAGATCGATTTCTACATGGGCGGCAACCTGCTCTCGGCCTTCGATGCCGTGCAGCAGGGCATTCCGATGCGCGTCGTTGCCGCCGACTTCCAGAAGGATCCGCAGGTCATCATGTCCCATCCGGGAGAGGGGCTGGACAAGTGGGAAGACCTGAAGAACGCCGACCAATACATCATGGGTGACGAGGGCGCGCAGACCTTCTTCCAGTGGATGGTCACCGATCTCGGCTTCGACGCCGCCAAGCGCGTGCCCTACACATTCAATCCGGCGCCCTTCATCGCCAACAAGAAGTCGATCCAGCAAGGCTATGTGACCTCCGAGCCGTTCGCGGTGCAGAAGCAGGGAGGCTTCACGCCGAACCAGTTCCTGCTTGCCGACAATGGCTGGGATACCTATGCGACGACCATCGAGGTGATGCAGGATACGATCGACAAGCGGCCGGAGGTGGTGCAGTGCTTCGTCGATGGCTCGGCCAAGGGCTGGTACAAGTACCTCTATGGCGACAACAAGGCCGCCAACGACATGATCAAGAAGGACAATCCCGACATGACGGATGAGCAGATCGCCTTTTCGATCGAGCAGTTGAAGAAGTTCGGCATTGTCGATTCGGGCGATTCGGAAAAGCTCGGCATCGGCACGATGAACGAAGCCCGCATCCAGAGTTTCTACGACAAGATGGTCAAGGCCAAGGTCGCGCAGCCGGGCCTCGACATCAAGAAGGCCTATACGCTGGCCTTCATCAACAAAGGTGTCGGGCTGGAGCTGAAGAAGTAAGGCGGCCGGCCTGAGATGATCCAGGAGAAAGTGGCTGAGACGCCGGCGGCATCGGGCGAGGCTCCGATGCTGCTGGCATTGCGCAATGTCGGCAAGGTCTTTTCCAACGGCGTGACGGCGCTGAGCAAGGTCGACCTGGCGATCCGCGAGGGCGATTTCCTGAGCCTGCTCGGCCCCTCCGGCTGCGGCAAGTCGACGGCGCTGCGGCTGATCGCGGGTCTTTCGACGCCGACCTCCGGCCAGCTCGACTGGCGTGGCTCGATCGACCGCTCGAACATCGGCTTCGTCTTCCAGGAGCCGACGCTGCTGCCCTGGGCCAGCGTCTTCGACAATGTCTGGCTGTCGCTGAGGCTCAAGGGCGTGTCACGCTCCAAGGCGGAGCCGGCGGTGATGGAGATGCTGTCGCGCGTCCACCTCACCGGCTTCGAGAACGCCGTGCCGCGCGAGCTTTCCGGCGGCATGAAGATGCGCGTCTCGATCGCGCGGGCCATGGTGACGAAGCCGCGCATCCTTCTGATGGATGAGCCCTTCGCTGCGCTCGACGAGATCACCCGCTTCAAGCTCAACAACGACCTTCTGGAGCTGTGGCAGGACGAGCGCTTCACCGTCGTCTTCGTCACCCACAGCGTCTTCGAAAGCGTGTTCCTGTCCAGCCGCGTCGTCGTCATGGCCGCGCGGCCGGGCCGCGTCCATGGCGAACTCCCCATCAACGCGCCCTATCCGCGTGACGAGGCGTTCCGGACCTCGCCGGGCTATGCGGCGCTTTGCCGGCAGGCCTCGGACGTGCTGGTCGACGCCATCAACTCAACCGCCGGATCGCATCATGACGGCCATTGAAAACAATGTTCTGAAGCTCGATCCCGAAGAGGCGCGCCGCGCCCGCCAGGAGCGGCTGGAGCGCATCGGCAAATGGGTGCTGCCGCTGGCGATCATGGTGCTGGCGATCGTGCTGTGGGACCGCATCTGCGTCTGGAACGCGATCCCGCAATATATCCTGCCGCGGCCGGGCGTGGTGCTGCAGACGCTGCACAGCGACGCCGGCCTGCTCTTCTCCTCGCTCTTGGTGACGCTCAGGATCACCTTCCTCAGCTTGGCTCTCGCCGTCATCGGCGGCGTCGGGCTGGCGGTGCTGTTCGCGCAGTCGAAATGGGTGGAGATGTCGTTTTTCCCCTTCGCCATCGTGCTGCAGGTGACGCCGATCGTCGCCATCTTCCCATTGATCAACATCTATGTGGACAACCAGACCGTCAAACTGCTGCTGTGCGCCTGGATCGTCGCCTTTTTTCCGATCCTCTCCAACACCACGCTCGGGCTGAACTCGGTCGACCGCAATCTGCGGGACCTGTTCAAGCTCAACGGCGCGACGCGCTGGCAGCAGTTGCGCTATCTGCGCCTGCCGGCGGCGATGCCTTATTTCCTCGGCGGGCTGAAGATCGCCGGCGGCCTGTCGCTGATCGGCGCTGTGGTGGCGGAATTCGTCGCCGGCGCGCAGGGGCAGTCGTCCGGGCTTGCATCGCGCATCATAGAGGCCGGCTACCGGCTCAACGCGCCCCGCCTGTTCGCGGCGCTGATCCTGATCTCGCTCACCGGCATCCTGATCTTCCTGGTGCTGTCGCTGGTGTCGCATCTCATCCTGCGCCGCTGGCACGAGAGCGCGCTGAAACAGGAGCGCTAAGGTGGTATCGGGGAAAATCGCGAAGAGGACCAGATCTTGATACCTGCCTCTGGTTCCTACCGGCTTGCCAATGCCCGTGTTCATCGGTCGCTGACGCCCGGCCTCGCCGCAACCTTCGACGGCGACGGCTTCGCGCTTGCCGACATATCTGTCGCCGACGGCAAGATCGCGAGCATCGTCGCCCATGCCGAATCGAAGGCGCAAGCCGATGCGATCGACTTTGCCGGCCGCATCGTGCTGCCGTGCTTCGTCGACTGCCACACCCATATCGACAAGGGTCATATCTGGCCGCGGAAACCCAATCCGGACGGCACCTTCATGGGCGCGCTCAATGCCACCGGCGCCGACCGCGCCGCGCGCTGGAGCGCCGAGGATGTCGCGCGCCGCATGGATTTCTCACTGCGCTCGGCCTACGCGCATGGCACCAAGGCCATGCGCACGCATCTCGACAGCGTGCCGCCGCAGGAGGAGATCTCCTGGCCGGTGTTCGAAACGATGCGAGAGAGATGGCGCGGGCGCATCGAGCTGCAGGCGGCCTGCCTGCTCGGCATTGAAGGCGTGCGTGACAAGGCCTGGTTCGAGCGACTGGCGAAGCGCGTCGCCGCGGCCAAGGGCGTGCTCGGCGTCGTCACCTATATGGTGCCCGACCTCGAGGAACTGCTCGACCACGTTTTCGCGCAGGCGATCGAGCATGGGCTCGACCTCGACTTCCATGCCGACGAGACCGACGATGTCGCGGCCATCTCACTGAAGAAGATCGCGGAGGCGTCGCTGTGGAACGGTTTCGAGGGCAACATCCTGGTCGGCCATTGCTGCTCGCTGTCGCGCCAGCCGGACCTCGAGGTGCTCGATACGCTGGACAAGGTGGCGAAGGCGCGGCTTGCCGTGGTGTCGCTGCCGATGTGCAATCTCTATCTGCAGGACCGCCGCAGCAACGGCACCACCCCGCGCTGGCGCGGCGTGACGCTGCTGCATGAGATGAAGGCGCGCGGCATCAAGGTGGCGGTCGCTTCCGACAACACGCGCGATCCGTTCTACGCCTATGGCGATCTCGATATGCTGGAGGTCTACCGCATGGCGACGCGCATCCTGCATTTCGACCATCCGGTCGGCGACTGGCCCAGGGCGGTGACGGCAACGCCGGCCGAGGTGATGCGGCTCGAAGGCGCCGGCACGCTGGCCGTCGGCGGCTCAGCCGATTTCATCGTCTTCAAGGGACGCAACTGGACCGAATTGCTGTCGCGGCCCGAATCGGATCGCATCGTGGTGCGCGAGGGCAGGGCGATCGAACGCCGACTGCCCGACTATGCCGAACTCGACGAATTGATGGTGGGATGATGGATATCGCAGCGCTGAAGCGCGATCTCGACGGGATCAAGGTCGACGACCATCCGGCCATCGTCCAGCAGAAGAGTCGCGACTTCTACTGGTACAGCCCGGTGCTGAAGGCGCAGCTCGACCATATAACCGGCGACCTGATCGTCACGCCGAAGAATGAGGACGAGGTCGTTCGCGTGCTTGCCGCGTGCCACAAGCACGGCGTCCCGGTGACACCGCGCGGCAGCGGCACCGGCAATTATGGGCAGGCGATGCCGCTATCGGGCGGCGTGGTGCTGAACCTCGCCGAGATGAACGAGATCAAGACGATCGCGCAGGGGCGGGTGGTGACCGGGCCGGGCGCGGTGCTGGTCGACATCGACAAGGCGACGCGGGCACATTCCGGACAGGAGCTGCGCATGTCGCCATCGACTTACAATACCGCTTCGGTCGGCGGCTTCGTGGCCGGCGGCTCCGGCGGCGTCGGCTCGATCCGCTGGGGCGGCTTGCGCGACCTGGGCAACGTCATCCGGCTGAGGACCGTGACGATGGAGGCCGAGCCCCGTGTCATGGAACTCACCGGCGAGGATGTGCTCAAGGTCATGCACGCCTATGGTACCAATGGTATCATCACCGAGGTCGAGATGCCGCTGACGGCTTCCTACGACTGGATCGACGTCATCGTCGGTTTCGACGATTTCATGGACGCGGCCGGCTTCGGCAACGACCTCGCTATGCAGGACGGCATTCTGGCGAAGCTGATCACGCCGATTTCGGCGCCCATCCCTTACGATTATTTCAAACGGCACCAGAAGTTCTTCCGGCGCGAACAGAGCATCGTGGTGTGCATGATCGCTCCGCATGCGATGGATGCATTCCTTGCGTTTGTCCGGGCCAGCAAAGGCGAAATTGTCTTCAGGGCTGACCTCGAGACCGACCTGAAGGGATTGCCGCCGGCCTATGAGCTGACCTGGAACCACACGACGCTGCGCGCCATCAGGGTCGATCCGACGATCACCTATCTGCAGGCGCGCTATCCGTCGCCGGATCACCTTGCGCACGTCAAGGCGATGGTCGACCGCTTCGGTGATGAGGTGCCAGCGCATCTCGAATTCATCCGCTTCGATGGCGCGATCGGCGCCGCCGGCCTGCCACTGGTCCGCTACACCACGGAAGAGCGGCTCGACGAGATCATCCGCATCCATGAGGACAATGGCTGCTGGATCTTCAACCCGCATCGCTACACCCTGGAAGAGGGCGGTATGAAGCAGACCGACGAGATCCAGCTCGCCTTCAAGCGCGAGACCGATCCGCAAGGGCTGCTCAATCCCGGCAAGATGATCGCCTGGGAAAACCCGGACTATGATTATCGCTCCGGCAAGTCTTTCCTGTTCAAGGGGCTGCAAAAGGCGGGGTGATTTGCGATGAGCGTGCTTCGCGCTGACCTCAGAGATATCCTACCGTGAACATCCTCGTGCTTTACGCTCATCCGGTGGAGACCAGCTTCAATGCCGGCCTGCACAAGACGATCGTCGAGCACCTCGCCGCGGGCGGGCATGCGGTCGACGACTGCGACCTCTATGCCGAGGATTTCGATCCGAGGATGACGCGCGCCGAGCGGCTCGGCTACCACGACCCGCGCGGGCCGGACGACGCGGTCGCCGGCTATGTCGAAAGGTTGAAGAATGCAGAAGCGCTGGTGCTGTCTTTCCCCGTCTGGAATTACGGCTATCCGGCGATCCTGAAAGGTTCTTCGACCGCGTCTTCCTGCCCGGCGTGTCGTTCAAGCTGGTCGACGGCAAAGTGCAGCCGACATTCCACAACATCCGCAAGCTCGCGGCCATCACCACCTATGGCGGCAGCCGCTTTCGCGCCATGCTGATGGGCGACCCGCCGCGCAAGATCGTCAAGCGCATGCTGCGGGCGACCATCGAGCCAGGCGCTCCCGTCTCCTATCTCGCGCATTATTCGATGAACCTCTCAACCGAGGAGACGCGCAACGCTTTCATGGCGAAGGTCGCGGGCACGATGGACGCGTTCTGATGCGCGCGCTGGTGGTCTATTGCCATCCGGTGCCTGAAAGCTATTGCGCGGCGATCCGCGACATGGCGGTGGAGGTGCTGAAAGGGCGAGGCTGGGACGTGCGGCTGCTCGACCTTTATGCCGAGAATTTCGATCCGGTGATGAGCTGCGAGGAGCGGCGCTTCTACAACGACCGGGCGCCGCAAGACCCGGCGCTCAAGCCGCATTTCGAACTTCTGGAATGGGCGCAGGCGATCCTCTTCATCTACCCCACCTGGTGGTACGGGTTGCCGGCGATGCTGAAGGGCTGGTTCGACCGGGGCTGGGCGACCGACATCGCCTTCAAGCTGCCGGCCGGCAAGGGGCGGATCACGTCGCTGATGCGGCACGTCACCAAGGTCGGCGTCATCACTACCTGCGGCGCGCCGACCTGGTGGAGCGTGGTCGTCGGCCAGCCGGGACGCAAGACGATTTTGCGCGGCATGCGGGCCCTGTGCGCCACGCGCTGCAAGACGTTCTTTCTCGCGCATTACCTGATGGATTCCTCGACACCGAAGAGCAGGGCGGCTTTCCTGGCGAAGGTGAGGGCGAGGCTGGAGAGGTTTTGAGGGTAGCGCAAGTTCCCTTCTCCCCTTGTGGGAGAAGGTGGATCGGCGCGCAGCGCCGAGACGGATGAGGGGTGTTCCAGCGGAGTGAGACGCTGGCTTTCCCTGGAGCCCCCCTCATCCGTCGCCTTCGGCGACACCTTCTCCACAAGGGGAGAAGAGCAGACCGCGCTACATCCTCACCCGTTCCGCCTTCGGGTCATACATCGGCTTCAGCGAGGCCTCCGCGGCGAAGCGCTCGCCGGCGATCTCGACCTCGTAGGATGAGCCCAGCACATCCGCCTCGCTCTCGCCTTGGCAAGGCACATAGCCAAGCCCGATCGCGCCGCCGAGATGGTGGCCGTAATTGCCTGAGGTGATCGGGCCGACGATCTTGCCGTCGCGCAGGATGGCCTCGTTGTGGAAGAGCAGGGGGTGCGGGTCCTTGAGGCGAAACTGCACCAGCCGGCGTGACAGGCCGGCTTCCTTCTTCCTGAGCACAGCGTCGCGGCCGATGAAGCCGGCTTTGCTCGTCTTCACCGCAAAGCCAAGGCCCGCCTCCAGCACATTGTCCTCGTCGGTGATGTCGTGGCCGAAATGGCGGAAGGACTTTTCGATACGGCAGGAATCGAGCGTATGCAGGCCGCAAAGTTTCAGGCCGACATCGGCGCCGGCTTCGGCGATTGCCTCGAAAACATGAGCGGCCTGTTCGGTCGAGACGTAGAGCTCCCAGCCAAGCTCGCCGACATAGGTGACGCGATGGGCGCGGGCAAGACCCATGCCGATCTCGATCTCCTGAAAGGTGCCGAACGGATTGGCTTCGTTGGAAAAATCGTTCGGGCTGACCTTCTGGATCAGTTTTCGCGCTTCCGGACCCATGACGCAGATCACGGCTTCGGCGGCGGTGACGTCGGTGATGACGACGAACTCGTCGGCGACGTGCTTGCGCAACCAGGCAAGGTCGCGCTGCAGCGTAGCGCCGGGCACGACCAGGAAATAGGCCGTCTCCGAAAGCCGCGTCACGGTGAGGTCGCTCTCGATGCCGCCCCTGGCGTTAAGCATCTGCGTGTAGACGATCTTGCCCGGCGCGACCTCCATGTCGTTGGCGCAGAGCCGCTGCAGGAAGGCGCAGGCATCGCGACCCTCGATGCGGATCTTGCCGAAGGAGGTCATGTCGAACAGGCCGACGCCGTTGCGCACTGCGAGATGCTCGTCGCGCTGGTTGTCGAACCAGTTCTGCCGCTTCCAGGAATAGCGGTATTTGCGCTCCTGGCCTTGGCGCGCGAACCAGTTGGCGCGCTCCCAGCCCGCCACTTCGCCGAAGACGGCGCCCCGCGCCTTCAAATGCTCGTGCAAGGGCGAGCGGCGCACGCCGCGCGAGGTCGTCATCTGTCGGTAGGGGAAATGGTCGGCATAGAGCAGGCCGAGCGTTTCGGAGACGCGCTCCTTGAGGTAGCGGCGGTTCTTCTGGAAAGGCTGGGCGCGGCGGATGTCGACTTCCCACAGGTCGAAGGGCGCCTCGCCGTCGTTGATCCACTGCGCCAGCGCCATGCCGGCGCCGCCGGAGGAGACGATGCCGATCGAGTTATAGCCGGTCGCCATCCAGTAGCCGGAGAGTTCGGGCGCCTCGCCGAGATAGTAGCGGTCGTCCGGCGTGAAACTTTCGGGGCCGTTGAAGAAGGTGTGGATGCCGGCGGTGCCCAGCATCGGCATGCGGTTGACGCCCATTTCCAGGATCGGCTCGAAATGGTCCATGTCCTCGGGCAACTGGTCGAAGCAGAAATCCTCGCGGATGCCGTCCATGCCCCAGGGCTTCGCCACCGGCTCGAAAGCGCCAAGCATCATCTTGCCGGCGTCCTCCTTGTAGTAGGCGCACTCGTCCGGGACACGCAGCACCGGCAGGCGAGAGAGGCCCGGGATCGGCTCGGTGACCAGATAGAAATGCTCGCAGGCATGCAGCGGGATGGTGACGCCGTTCTGCCGGCCAAGCTCGCGCGCCCACATGCCGGCGCAGTTGACGACGATATTGGTCTCGATCGTGCCTTGCTCCTCGCCCTGCGTCCAGGAGACGCCGGAGACCCGACCATTCTTCGTGTGGACCTTGGTCACCTTGACGTTCTCGATAATCGCAGCACCCCGCTGGCGCGCGCCCTTGGCCAGCGCCATGGCGATGTTGGCCGGATCGCACTGGCCGTCGAGCGGCAGATGCACCGCGCCCACCACATCCGAGACGTTGAGGTGCGGATACATCTCCTCGACCTCGCGCGGCGAAATCTCGCGCACGTCTACATCGAAGGCGCGGGCGAGCGAAGCCTGACGGTAGATCTCGTGCTTGCGCTCCTCGGTCAGCGCGACGGTGATCGAGCCGACCTGGCGCATGCCGGTGCCGACATCGGTCTCGGCCTCGAGCTTGACGTAGAGGTCGGCCGAATATTTCGCCAGCCGCGTCATGTTCTGCGAGCCGCGCAACTGGCCGATCAGCCCGGCCGCATGCCAGGTGGTGCCTGAGGTGAGCTGCTTGCGCTCCAAGAGCACGATGTCGGTCCAGCCGAGCTTTGCCAGGTGATAGGCGACCGAGCAGCCGGAGACGCCGCCGCCGATGATTACGGCGCGGGCCTTGGTCGGGATGGTCTTGGTCATGCGGCCTCGCGGCGATAGTTGGAAGCAAAGCGGCGCACGCGAAGCGCTGCTTCCTTGAGGATGGGTTCGGGCTGGCAGAGGCTGATGCGGATGTGCCCGGCGGCGGCCTCGCCAAAGCTCGAGCCGGGCATGACGCCGACCTTTTCCTTGTCGAGCAGCGCCCAGGCGAATTTCTCGTCGTCGGGTTCGACTGCGGAGACATCGAGCATGATGTACATGCCGCCTTCGGAGCCGCGCACGGTGACTTCATTGGCGCCGCGTATGGCATCGAGAAAGATCGTGCGCCGAGCGGCGTAACGCTCGGCGATGTCCTTCACACCATAGTGGTTTTCGAGCGCCTCGGCGCAGGCGATGGAGATGAAGGCCGGCAGGCCGTAGGTCGTGACCAGATTGAGGTCGGTCATCAGCGCGATCATCGCTTTCGGCCCGGTCAGCCAACCCATGCGCCAGCCGGTCATGCCGTGGCTCTTCGACATGGAGTTGATGACCAGCGTGCGCTCGGCCATGCCGGGCAGCGAGCGCGGCGAGATGTGCTCGCCGCCGCCGAGCGTCCAGTAGACCTCGTCCGACAGCAGCCAGAGATCGTGCTCCTTGCAGATTTCGGCCAGCTGTTCGAGCCGTTCGCGCGAATAGACGGCACCGGTCGGGTTGTTCGGCGTGTTGATCAGGATGGCGCGGGTGTTGGGCTTGAGCGCGGCGCGGATCATGTCCGCGCGAGGTTGAAACCCATCTTCGGCCGGTGTCTCGACTACCGTGAAGCTGGCACCCGCGGCGCTGAAGGTGTTGGGATAGGTGGCGTAGTAGGGCGCGACGACGATGGCGTGGTCGCCAGGGTCGAGCACGCCCTGCACGGCGGCATAAAGCGCTGCCTGGCCGCCGGGTGTGGCGATGACCTCGTCGGGTTCCGTGAGGATGCCGGCGCAAGCGGTCGCGGCGGCGGCCATCGCCTTGCGCAGGCGCGGCAAGCCGGGCAGCGGCGTGTAGTGATGATTGCTGCCGCGCACGGCGCTCACGCAGGCTTCGATGGTTTCCGACGGCGTGTCGAAATCATGGTCGCCGACCGAGAGCACAATGATGTCTTCGCCGGCCTGCTTGCGATTCCAGGCGGCGAAATGGACCTCCCAGCCGTCCTTGCCCGAAGGCACGATACCGGTAATGCGCTTTGATGGCTTTGGCATCAGAAAACTCCCGAAATCTGGTGGCCGGCCCGCGTGAGCCTGTCGCGCAGGGCGGCGATATGGGCGGGGCCGACTTCGCAACAGCCGCCGACAATGCCGACGCCGACATCGACCCAGCCGATGGCCTGGTCCGCATAGGCTTGCGGATCGAGATCATGGCGGGCGTGCAGCACGTCCGCCGTCCCGCCATGCTTCAACGCCCCGACCGAAGTGAAGCCATTGGCATAGGCACCCACCTGTCCGTCCAGGGCAACGAGTTCGGGCAGGGCGGCGGCGATGGCTTCGGGCCGGCAGCAGTTGAGCAGCCGGGCCGCGACCGGCAGGTCATCGAGGGCATTGACGGCGGCAGCAATGGTTTCGCCGCTGCGCAGGCGCGGCGTGCCATGGTCAGCGAGCGTCCAGGACACCCATACGGGCTTGCCGCTTTCCGAGGCCGCGGTGACCGCTGCGCGCGCCTCCTCGGCGGAAGCCATCGTTTCGCAAAGGAACAGATCGACACCGTCGGCCTGCTCTGCGACGATACGGCGATAGATATCGAGCGTGTCCTCGAATGAGATGGTCAGCGCCGGCGCGTAGCTGCCGAACAGAGGCGACAGGCAACCGGCGATGGCTGTGTCGCCTGCCTCGTCGCGAGCCTGGCGCGCCAGTTCGATGCCGCGCTTTTGCAACGGCTTGAACAGATCTTCGGCGCCCTCGCGCGCCAGGCGCTCCGGCGTTGCCGAATAGGTGTTGATGGTGATGACGCGGGCGCCGGCACGGATGAATTCCGCATGCAAGTCGCGCACAAGTTCCGGCTCGTCGATCAGCACCTTGGCCGACCACAGCGGCGTCGGCTCGGACTTGCTGCGCCGGACCAGTTCCTGTCCCATGCCGCCGTCAGTGAGGATGACGGAGGTCATGCCCGCAACCTCTCATTCTTCGGATCCCACAGCGGTTCGTCGTTCTGGACGATGGCCTTAAAGCGATCGCCAAAAATCTCGACCTCGATCGCGGTGCCCGGTTGCGTGAGATCGGCGCGCAGCATGCCAAGCGCAATCGACTTGCCGACCCGGTGGCCCCAGCCGCCCGACGTCGTCTCGCCTACGATCGTGCCGTCGTGCCAGAGCGTCGACATATAGGGCGCGTCGCAGTCGCCGGGGTTCTCGACGACCAAAGTGACGAAGCGCTTCTTCACACCCTGCTGCTTCTCGTTGAGCAAAGCCGTCTTGCCGCGGAAGTCCGGCTTGTCCCATTTGACGAAGCGCTCCAGCCCGCCCTGCAGGATCGAATAGTCGGTCGACAGATCGCCCTTCCAGGCGCGGTAGCCTTTTTCCAGCCGCAGCGAATCCAGCGCATACATTCCGAAAGGTTTTAGGCCGTGTTTCCGGCCTGCGGTCCAGACGGCGTCGAAGACGGTCGCCGTATCCGCGACCTTGGTGTGGATCTCCCAGCCGAGCTCGCCGGCGAAGGAGACGCGCACCAGCTTCGTCCAGCGTCCGGCGATCGCCGTTTCCTGATGCGTCAGCCAGGGAAGCGTCAGGTCCGCATCGCAGACTTCGGCAAGGATCTTGCGCGAGTTCGGGCCGGCAAGGATTTGCGTTGAGTATTCCTCCGTCCGGTCGGTCAGCGTGAAGGCCGCGTCGGCGGGCATGCGCGACTTCAGCCATTCGAAATCATGCCACTGCGCCACCGCGGCAGTGATCAGCGTCATCTGGTCTTCGCCATGACGCACCACCGACATTTCGGTGACGATGCGGCCCTTGTCGTCGGCGAAATAGACCAGGCCGATGCGGCCCGGTTTCGGCACCGGGCCGGTGACCTGCAGCGCCAGCCATTCGGCCGCGCCAGGGCCTTCGAGATTGAAGCGCGAGAAGCCGGGCAGGTCGAGGATGCCGGCGGCGTCGCGCACGGCAAGGCATTCCTCGTGCACACGCTGCTGCCAAGGCCCGTCACGGCGGAAGGTGAGGGTGGACTCCTCGGAAGTATCGTCGCCGGGCTGTGCGTACCAAGTCGCGCGCTCCCAGCCATTATAGGCGTCGAACTGGCCGCCCAGCGCCTTGATGCGATCATGCAGCGGTGACAGTTTGCGGTTGCGCCCCTCCGGCCAGGCGTGGCGCGGGAACTGGATGGCGTATTCGTTGCCGTAGATCTCCATGCCCTTGGCGACGCAATAGTCGGGCGCCGAGGCGAAGCTGGTGAAACGGCGCGGATCACAGGACCACATGTCCCACTCAGTCTGGCCTTCGGTGACCCATTCGGCCAGCACCTTGCCGGCGCCGCCCCCTTGCGCGATGCCGAAGGTGAAGACGCAGGCCTCGAAGGCGTTCGGCACGCCCGGCATCGGCCCGATCAGCGGGTTACCGTCCGGCGCGTAGGGAATCGGTCCGTTGATCACCTTGGAAAGGCCGGCGGTGCCGAGGATCGGTACCCGGGCGACGGCGTCGGCCAGGTAATGTTCGAGGCGATCGAGATCGTCGGGGAAGAGCTGGAAGGAAAAATCCTCCGGCATCGGATCGTTATGGGTCGCCCAATGCGCGCGGCAATTGCGCTCATAGGGGCCGAGATTCATGCCGCTCTTTTCCTGGCGCAGGTAATAGGACGTGTCGACGTCGCGCAGCAGCGGCAGCTTGTGGCCTTGTTCCTTCGTCCAGGCGGCAAGTTCGGGGATTTCCTCGAACAATATGTACTGATGGCTCATTACCATCATCGGCACGTCGCGGCCGAACATTTTGCCAACTTCGGCGGCGCGGTAGCCGGCCGCGTTGATGACGATCTCGCAGCGGATTTCGCCCTGTGGTGTTTCGACCACCCATTCGCCGTTCTCGCGGCGCACGCCGGTGACCGGGCAGAAGCGAATAATCTTGGCGCCCGTGTCACGCGCGCCTTTGGCCAGCGCCTGCGTCAACTGCGCCGGGTCGATGTCGCCGTCGCTCGGGTCATACAGCGCGCACTTCAACTCATGCGTCTCGATGAAGGGGTAGCGGCGCTTGATCTCGTCCAGTCCGACGACGTCGATATCCATTCCCTGGTAGCGACCCATGCCCTTGGCGCGCTGGAATTCCTGCATCCGCTCCTTGGTATGGGCGAGCCGCAGCGATCCTGTGACATGGTAGTTCATCGGATAGTCGACCGCCTCGGCCAAGCCTCGATAAAGCTCGGTCGAGTAGCGCTGCATGTTCATCAGCGACCATGACGAGGAGAAGGTCGGCACGTTGCCGGCGGCATGCCAGGTCGAGCCGGACGTCAGTTCGTTCTTTTCCAGAAGCACGCAGTCGGTCCAGCCCGCCTTGCAGAGGTGGTAGAGCGATGAGCAGCCGACGACACCGCCTCCGATGATCACCACGCGTGCCGTGGCCGGCAAACCCGCCATGTTCTTCCTCCAAAGCCTAAGCGCTTCGCGCTTCGATTTTTCTTTTGATGCATGTCGTTATCCCAAAACCGCTTCGCACTTTTGGGTGACATGCATTGTCAGTATACCGGTGGCGAAACTACCCAGATGACCACCGCCGGCTCGGCGCCGGGATTGCGCCAGCGGAATGGCTTGCCCTCGAAGCGGAACGAGTCGCCTTCGCCGAGACGATGCCAGACGCCGTCGATCTCGATCTCGAACGTGCCCGACGCGACATAGCCCGCTTCTTCCGTCGGACGGCGCGCTTCCGTCTTCAGCTCCGCGCCCGGCGCGAAGACTGAGCGCAGCATCTCGAAGCTACCGCCCAGGTCGGGCGACAGAAGCTCCTCCACCAGGCCGGATTCACTTGTGCCAAGCGATCGGCGGCTGCCGGCGCGCACCACCACGCCGCGTTCCTGCTCGACAGGCACATCATGGCTGAAGAACAGGCTGATCGGAACATCGAAGAGGCTGGCGAATGCCCTGAGATCGCCTAGCGAAGGGATAGAAAGACCGCGCTCGACCTGGCTGACCCAACCGACCGAGCGACCTAACTTGAGCGCAATTTCAGTGAGCGTGAGGCCGCGCGCCTTGCGGAGCGCACGGATGTCGCCGGCCAGCAGCCGGTCGCCATTGTCCTGCTCCGATTTGGTCGCGGTCGTGGTCAAAGATTGCTCGTGAAAAAATCTGAATAAATTTCATGAGAGGCAAATTCATGAAAAAATCAAGGGTATTTTCATAGGCCACAAGATTTGCTTGCGCGATTTCGGCCGTTGATGCAAAGGCTCGCGCACGAGCGGCGAGTGGGGCGCCCGGTCGGGACCAGTTTAGCTTAGAGTCTGCGGATGGTCGTCAAGGGAAACCGTGTTTACGGTTTTTGGCCATGCGCAAAGGGACGGCCCATGCTTGAGAAGAACATCCGGATCGCATCGGAAGCGGCGATCGTCGACGAGGCGATCACCTCGCGCCGGTCCGTGCGCGCTTTCCTGCCCGACATGGTTGATGACGAGACGGTCCGCGCAATCCTGGCGGTTGCCGCGCGTGCGCCGTCCGGCACCAATATGCAGCCCTGGCGCGTCTATGTGACCAAGGGCGAGGTCAAGCAGCGCATCAGCGACGCCATCCTCAACTCCGGCATCCGCGCCGAAAAGGCCGAGTGGGACGAGTACCGCTACTATCCCGACCAGTTCTTCGAACCTTACCTCACGCGTCGCCGCGCCAACGGCTTCGGGCTTTACGGCGCGCTGGGCATCGGCCGCCGCGAGGTCGACAAGATGCGGGCGCAGCACGACCGCAACTTCATCTTCTTCGATGCGCCGGTGGGCATGATCTTCACGATCGACCGGAGACTGAACCAAGGCTCCTGGATCGACTATGGCATGTTCCTGCAGAACATCATGGTCGCGGCGCGGGGCCGGGGACTCCATACCTGTCCCCAGGCTGCCTTCGCGCCCTATCACCGGCAGATCCGGCCGGTGCTCAACATTCCCGACGAGGAGGTCGTCGTCTGCGGCATGGCGCTCGGCTACGAAGACACCTCGAAGCCAGAAAACGAGTTCCGCACCGACCGCGCGCCGATCGAGGACTGGGTGACCTTCGCGAAATAGGGTCGGCAGCCCGCAGACCGGCCTATCAGTCCGAGCTCATATGCGCGCCATGGCCGCTGACATGGGCGCCGTCCTGCGGCGTCAGCCTCAGATAGGCCGATAGCGCGCAAAGCGTGATCAGGCCTTCGATGACGAACAGGATGCGATAGTCGTTGACGCTGGCCTTGCCGCCGCCGGCTAGCAGCGACAGGAGCGCCGACGCGAGGCCGACGCTGATCGCCACCGCAAGCTGCCACAGGATGTAATAGAGCGCGCTGAAGCGGGCGAGCTGCTCCGGCGCGATGTCCGAATAGGCAAGGTTGCCGGTCGAGGCCCATTGCACCGAGCGGAAGACGCCGAAGGCGAAAATATAGGCAAGCACGATCCAGGCCGGCAGGCTCTCCTGCATCAGGGCAAAGCCCGCGACCAATAGGGCGATGATCGGCGTGTTGATGACCAGCACGCGCTTGAAGCCGAAGCGGTTCAACAGGCGCGGCATGAAGAAGCGCATCAGCAATGATCCGATCGCGGCGACGAAGGTCAGCGATCCGGCCTGCACCGCGCTCATGCCGAAGCCGAGCTGGAACATCAGCGGCAGCAGGAAGACCACCGAGCTCAGGCCGATTGTGTCCAGTCCCCCGCCGGTGAGGAAGGAGATGCGGAAGGTGCGGATGCGCAGCAGGTTGAGATCGAGCAGCGGGTTGCGGGCGCGCAGGCAATAGAAGGCGGCAACCGTCAGGATGACGATCGCCAGGCCAAGCTCGATGCCGATCAGGCTGTTCGCGGCATCCTTGGCGGCAAGCGAATCCATGCCGAAGACCAGCAATCCCATGCCGCTGCCGACAAGCAGGAAGCCCGGCAAATCGAATGGCGTGCGAACCGGCTTGGTTGTCGTCGGAAACAGGGAGGCGGCCAGAAGTGCCGCGGTCAGGGCGATCGGGATGTTGATATAGAAGATCCATCGCCAGGAGACGTAGGTGGTGAGCGCGCCGCCGACGAGCGGCCCAACCAGCGGCCCGGATTGGCCGGCGAGCGAAATATACATGTTGATCTTCAGCGTACGGGCGCGCGGGAAGCTCGACAGGATCACGACCTGGCCAAGCGTGCCCATCAGCGCGCCGCCGCAGCCCTGCAAAGCGCGCGAGCCGACCAGCATCCAGATGTTTTCCGAAAGGCCGCACAAGGCCGAGGCGCTGGCGAAGACGAGCAGGGCGAAGCAATAGACGTTGCGCAGCCCAAAACGGTCGGCCAGCCAGCCGCCGAGCGGCATGGTGACGATGAGGCTAGCGACATAGACGGTGATCAAAAGCCCAAGCTGGCTTGGCGGGCGATCAAGGCTCTCGCCGATGCCGGGCAGCGCGGTGACCACGACGTTCTGGTCGAGGCTGGTCATGAACACGCCGCAAGCTACGGTTGCTGGTAACAGCATCGACGGACCCTCCGCCGGAGCAAAGCGGGTCGTGGCCGCCGAAGTCTCAACAGTCATGGAAGGGTATGGTCGAACTGGTTGCCTGAGCGGACGTTTGCCTCGGCAAACCCCGTGATTCCTTACCTATCGCGCCTGCTGGCCCAGCGCTCAAGCAGCAGTTGCAGCCGTCGATAATGCCAGATGCCGCCTGGACCAATGCTTAGCCAGCAACGCCGAGCGGCCTACTGCACCTCGTAACCGACTTCCTCCGAGGCGTGGCACAAGGCCTTCCAGAACGAGCGCGCGAAAGAGCGGAAGACGTAGATGTCGAACTGGTCGGCGCCGCTGCGCTGGATCTGGGCAAACACGTCATGGTGGTTGGTCGAACGTCCGGCGCCGAGCGGGAAGGCCGACAAGGCGAAGTCGATGGCAAAAAACTTCGCCATCACCCACTCGGCCTTCGGGCCGGCGATGCGGATCGCGGTGCGGCCATGCGAGAGATCGGTCAGCGTACCGACGGCTGGCGTGATGGCGTCGGCGAAGGCTTGAGCAAGCCCCTCCGCTTCGTCGACCACGGTGAACTTTCCCGGAGCGAAGCCGAAGGCGGCGCGGGCGCCGCTGCTCACGCCGCCGCCGGCGCCATCGGGTAGAGCGAGACCGGTGACCTTGCCGATAATTTCGATCAGCTGCTTCTCTTCACCCGGCCAGGCGGCGAGCTGCAGGATCGTGCCCGGCCGCATCTCGGACAGGATTACATCGACGCCATGGTCGAAATTGCCGTGCGAACCCGGATGATACTCCGGCTCGAGCGGCGATTGGCGTTCGGGCAAATGCTGCTCAGCCATGCATGCGGCTCCCGTCCGGATCGTAGAAATGGTTGGAGACGATCTCGACCGGCCCGAACCGGTTGCGCAGCGGGTCGGAGATGAAGGCGCGGGTCCCCTGACGTGCCTTGCCGCCCTTTACTAAGGCCAAAGCAATATATTTGCCGAGCGCCGGTGAATAGCAGCAGGCGGTGATGTGACCGAGCGAGTCGTGCGGATTGTCCTCGTCCAGTTCCTCGACGACATGGCCGCCGCCGTTGAGCGGCCGGTTGTCGAGGGCGATCAGTCCGACCAACTCGAGCCGGTCAGGGGCGATCAGGCCTTCGCGGTCCATCATGGCCGAGCCGATGAAGGGCTTCTTCTTCGACAGCATCCAGTCGAGATGGAGGTCGCGCGCGGTGGTGCGGCCGTCGATCTCGGCGCCGGTGACATGGCCCTTCTCGATGCGCATCGTGCCCAGCGCCTCGAGCCCATAGGTGACCAAGCCGAACGGCTTGCCGGCCTCGATCAAGGCCTCCCAGACATGGGTGCCGTAGCCGGCGCCGGAATAAACCTCGAACGCCATTTCGCCGGAGAAGGACAGGCGGCAGATCATCACCGGCACGCCGGCGATCCGGCCATGGACGATGCCCATGAAGGGCAGCGTGGCGTTGTCGACGGCGGTGCCGGTGACGCAGGAAGCGAGGATGGCGCGCGCGTTTGGCCCGCCGATCGCCGCACCCGCCCATTCGTCGGTGACGGAGGTGACGGTGACCTTCAGCTCCGGCCAGATGACGTCGAGGAAATATTCCAGATGCTGCATCACCTTGCCGGCGTTGGCGGTGGTGGTGGTCATCAGGAATTCCTGCTCGCCGAGCCGCCAGGTGGTGCCGTCGTCGAAGGCAAGCCCGTCCTCGCGCAGCATCAGGCCGTAGCGAGCCTTGCCGACCGCAAGCGTGGAGAACATGTTGGTGTAGACGCGGTCGAGGAACTCCGCCGCGTCCGGTCCCTGCACCGCGATCTTGCCCAGCGTCGAGACATCGACGATGCCGGCGCTTTCGCGCGTGGCCTTCGCTTCGCGGACATAGGCCTGCTCGACCGTCTCGCCGGGAAGGCCGTAGATCATCGGCCGGTACCAGAGCCCGGCCGAATACATGGTCGCGCCATTGGCAATGTGCCAGTCATGCATCGGCGTCAACCGTTCGGGCTTGAGGTCGCCAAAGCGTTCGGCGGCCAGCGAGCCGATCGACACCGCCGTGTAGGGCGGGCGAAAGCGCGTCGTGCCGACTTCGGGGATCGGCTTGCCGAGCGCCTCGGCCATGATGGCGAGGCCAGGCACATTGGAGTTCTTGCCCTGGTCGGTCGCCATGCCCAGCGTGGTGTAGCGCTTCAGGTGCTCGACCGATACGAAGCCTTCGCGGTGCGCAAGCCGCACGTCTTCGGCCGTCACGTCGTGCTGGAAGTCGACAAAGCTCTTGCCCTTGGCCTTGATCTCGAAGACCGGCGCCGGATCTGGATCGCCCGGTGCGGCCTCGACGGTCGGCAGGGCGGCGGGCGCCGCCGTTCCGCCGGCAGCCGAAACGCCAGCCGCGCGGCCCTCGGCGATGGCTTCGGCGGTTGAGAAGCTGCCGGTGAAGGCGCCGGCGCCGAGCCAACGCTGCGTCGGCTTGGGCGGCAGGAAGGCCTGCCTGGCCGGGTCCCATTCAGCCTTGGCGCCCGCCTGGCTGGCGAGATGGATGGTCGGCGACCAACCGCCCGACATCAACAGGCTGTCGGCATGGATGCTGCGTTCATCGCCGCTCAGCGCACCGCTCATGGCGTCGAAGCGCTGCACCTTGAGACCGGTGAGGGCCTTGCCGCCTTCGGTCGCAACCACGGCATGGCCGTCCAGAAGCTCGGCCTCGGCCTCGCCGGCGAGCCGGCGCATGTCGTTCGAGATGTCGGCACGGACATCGATGATGGCGACCACCGCGGCGCCGGCCTTCTTCAAGGCGACGGCCGAGCGGTAGGCGCTGTCGTTGTTGGTGAAGAGGGCGATGCGCTGTCCCGGCAGCACGCCATATTCAACTGCGTAGCGTTCCGCGGCATGCGCCAGCATGACGCCGGGACGGTCGTTGCCCGGAAACACCAGCGGCCGTTCGAAAGAGCCGGTGGCGAGAACCACTGTGCCTGCGCGGATCGCCCAGTAGCGCTGGCGCGGCTCGCCCTTGGCAGGCGTCTCCTTATGGTCGGTCACCCGTTCCAGCGCGGCAAGCGTGTTGCCGTCATAGTAACCCCACACGGTCGTGCGCGGCAGCAGGCGGACATTGTCGTTGCCTTCGAGCTGCGCAACTATGCGCAGGGCCCATTCGGCGGCAGGCATGCCGTCGATGGTTTCGCCCGACCAGTTGGCGGAGCCGCCAAAGTGGGCTTCGAGGTCGGCAAGGATGACGCGGGCGCCCTGGTCGGCGGCGGCCTTCGCCGCCATCAGGCCGGCCGGACCTGAGCCGACGACCAGCACGTCGCAAAATGCGTTCATGCGCTCGTAGCGCGCCGGGTCGGGAGTGGTGCCGGCCTTGCCGAGTCCGGCGGCGCGGCGGATGAAATGCTCGCAGAACATCCAGAAGCGCGTGCCCTTCAGCGGACCGATCACCGGACCCATGAAGGTCTTGTAGTAGAAGCCGGCCGACAGGAGCTTGCCGCCGAGCTGGTTGAGGGCGCCGATATCCCAGGCGAGCGAGGGCGTGCGGTTCTGGCTGACGGCGACCAGCCCGTCATAGATCTCGACCATGGTGGCCGGAATGTTCGGCTCGCGCACTTCGCCGCGCAGCACCGTCACCAGCGCGTTCGGCTCCTCGACACCGGCGGCAAGCAGGCCGCGCGGGCGGTGATATTTGAAGGAACGGCCGAACAGCGTCACGCCATTGGCAAGCAGCGCCGAGGCCAGCGTGTCGCCGGCATGGCCGGTGTAAGGCGCGCCGTCGAAGGTGAAGCGGATGGTGTGCAGCCGATCGATCCGGCCGCCGGTCTCGGTGCGGCGCGGGCTCACGAGCGGCTCTCCGTCTTGTGGCCGCCACGGGCGAATTCGGTACTCAAAATCTCATGCGTCAAGGTGTTGCGAACGACGCGCAGATGGGACCGGCAACCGCCGGAATGCTGCCAGATCTCGTTGTGATCGCCGGCCGGATTCAGACGGTCGTAGACATAGGCGTTCCAGGCGTCGAGGTTCTGCGAGGCGGGCTGCGGCCGCTGGCGGTTGCCGTCGCCCTGGTAGGTGAATTCGATGACGTCGCGCGGGCCGCAATAGGGACAGGTGATCAGCATTTTTCAATCCAAACCCTAGTGCAATCTGGGCGTCGCGCCCTGGCCTTTGTCGTCGATGATGAGGCCACGGTAGAAACGGTCGAGCGTGAAGGGCGCGTTGAACTCGTGCGGCTCGTCCTTGGCAATGGTGTAGGCAAAGCACCAGCCCGAGGCGGGCGTCGCCTTGAAGCCGCCATAGCACCAGCCGCAATTGAGATACATGCCTGGCAGCGGGCCAGTGGTGATGATAGGCGAGCCGTCCATCGTCATGTCGCACAGCCCGCCCCAGGAGCGCAGCATGCGCACGCGCGCCAGGCCGGGAAACAGCGCCACCATCTCGCTCATCACCTCATCGACGATCGGCAGGCTGCCGCGCTGGGCGTAGCTGTTGTAGCCGTCAAGGTCGCCGCCATAGACAAGGCCGCCCTTGTCGGACTGCGAAATGTAGAAATGGCCCATGCCGAAGGTCAGGATCGTATCGATGATCGGCTTCAGCGATTCCGAGACGAAGGCCTGAAGCACGTGGCTTTCGATCGGCATATGCGAAATGCCGGCAAGCTGCATGACGCGGCCGGTGCTGCCGGCAACCGCAAGCGCGACCTTCTTGGCGCGGATCTCGCCGCGCGTCGTCGTAACGCCGGTGACGCGGTCGCCGTCGCGCAGGAAGCCGGTCACCTCGCAGTTCTCGATGATATCGACGCCGCGCCGATCGGCGCCGCGCGCATAGCCCCAGGCGACAGCATCGTGCCGGGCTGTGCCGGCGCGCGGCTGCATCAGCCCGCCAAGCACCGGGAAGCGCGCCGAACCCGAGACGTCCAGCGCCGGCACAAGCCGCCTGATCTGATCGACGCTCATCAGCTCGGCGTCGACGCCGAGATGGCGCATGGCGTTGCCGCGCCTGGCATAATCGTCGAGCTGGGCAGGCGTGTGCGCGAGGTTCAGGCAGCCACGCTGCGAGAACATGACGTTGTAATTGAGGTCGTGCGAGAGGTTCTCCCACAGCTTCATCGAATGTTCGTAGAAGCGGGTGTTCTGCGGCAAGAGATAATTGGAGCGCACGGCGGTGGTGTTGCGGCCGACATTGCCGGAGCCGAGCCAGCCCTTTTCCAGCACCGCGACATTGGTGATGCCGTGTTCCTTGGCAAGATAATAGGCGGTCGAAAGACCGTGGCCGCCGCCGCCGATGACGATCACGTCATAGGAAGCCTTGGGGTCGGGCTTGCGCCAGGCGGGCTTCCAATCCTTGTTGCCGTTCAGCGCGTTCTTGAGCAGCGAAAAGGCTGAATATTCCGCCATTCTTCCTATCGTCCTTATGATGCGAGGCGGCAGACTATAGAGCAGGCGGGAAGCGGAAAGCCAAGATTACGCCATCGCTTTTCGCCAGGCCGACTCTCGCCGATGCGATCGGACGGCTTGCCGCCCGATATGCCGGTCTTTATCAAAGGCGGAAATTTCGAGAATTTTTCGGCCGCGAGTCGCCAACAAAGTCATGTTCTTCCGCCTGCTGCGCCTGCTTCTGGTCGTCATCGTCGCTGTCTTCGGGCAGCCGGCGCTCGAGGCGTCGGCGCAGGCGATCGGCCATGGTTCGTCGCAGCTCATCGCCGATCAGACCAAGGTCATCCAGGACCTGACGGCCAGGACCGACGGCCTGGAAAAGAAACTGAGCGACCCCGACCAGGACGATGCGGGGCTTGTCGACATCCGGTTGCAGCTGGAGGATATTTCGCGCGCCGCGCTGAACAGCGCGCTGGCATTCCGGCAGCGCCTTACCGACATCAACAATCGCGTCGGGGTTCTCGGCCCGCCGCCGGCGCAGGGGCAACCTGCCGAGCCGGTGATCGTCAGCAGCGAGCGCAGCGCGCTTGCCACGGAAAAAGCTCAGATCAACGCGGTCGTCGCCAGCGCGCAAAACCTGTCCATCCGCGTCAACGGGCTGGTCGACAAGATCGCCGTCATGCGCAGCGAGCTTTTCCGCAGCGTCATAACCAAGCATTATGACCTGACCGACGCGTTGAGCCCGCAGGCCTTTTCCGACGCGCATGATCAGTTCACGGGCCTCTACAAGGCGTTGTCGTCCTGGGCGAGCTTCGCCGTCAGGTTCAAGTTCCAGGCGATCCTTGCGGCGACGCTTATGGCGCTGGCCTTGGCGGCCGTGCTGTTGATCGGCGGCAGACGCCTGTTCGGCCGCATCTTCGAGGCCGACCCGACCGTCGAGGATCCCTCCTATCTCAGCCGCCTGTCGGTGGCCTTCTGGTCGACGCTGCTGCCGACCCTCGCGCTCGGCGTTTTCTTCGCCTCAGCCGTGTTCTTCTTCAACTATTACAATGTGCTGCGTGGCGATATCGGCACGTTCCTCAATGCCTTGCTGACGGTGATCGCCATGGTGTTCTGCGTCAACCGGCTGACCAACGCGGCGCTCGAACCGCGCCTGCCCAACTGGCGGCTGATCCCGGTCGCGACCGGCCCGGCGCGTTGGCTGGTTGGCCTGACGACCGCCATGGCGCTGGTGCTCGGGTTCAACTACTTCCTGTCGGTCGTCAACGAGAAGATGGGGTCGCCGCTTTCGCTGACGATCGCCAGGGGCTTTGTCGCCGCTATCATCGTCGGCATCATCCTGATCCTGATGGGACTGCTGCGGCCTTTCAGGACGGCTGACGGCTCTTGGCGCCCTTGGCCGGCATGGCTTCGCTTCATGGCCATCGCCCTCGGCCTGTTCACCATTGCGGCTGCGCTGCTTGGCTATATCGGCCTGGCGCTTTTCGTCTCGTTCCAGGTCGTGGTGACCGGCACGGTGCTGGTGACGGCCTATATCGGCTTCCTGTCGGCACGCGCGATCGGGGAGGAGGGCGGCTTCGCCGACACTTCGGTCGGGCGATGGCTTTCGGAAAACTCCAGCTACGAGGATACCGCCCTCGACCAGCTCGGCCTGGTCGTCAGCATCGCCATCAATCTGATGATCGTGGTGGTGTTCCTGCCGCTGATCCTGTTGATGTGGGGCTTCCAGCCCGGCGATATCGAGGCTTGGGCCTACAAGCTGGCGACCGGCGTCACGATCGGTTCGGTGACCATCTCCTTCCTCGGCATCCTCAGTGGCATCGTCGTCTTCATCATCGGCTATTTCCTGACGCGCTGGTTCCAGGGCTGGCTGGACGGCTCAGTGATGGCGCGCGGCAAGGTCGATGCCGGCGTGCGCAACTCGATCCGGCTCGGTGTCGGCTATGCCGGCGTGGCGGTCGCCGCGCTGGTCGGCATCTCGGCGGCGGGCATCGATCTTTCCAACCTGGCGCTGGTTGCCGGCGCGCTTTCGCTGGGTATCGGCTTCGGCCTGCAGAACGTCGTGTCCAATTTCGTCTCAGGCCTCATCCTGCTTGCCGAACGGCCGTTCAAGGTCGGCGACTGGATCGTCGCGGGCGACGTCAGCGGCACGGTGCGCAAGATCAGCGTGCGCGCCACCGAGATCGAGACCTTCCAGCGGCAGGCGGTGATCCTGCCCAACTCGAACCTCATCAACAACGCGGTCGGCAACTGGACGCATCGCAACAAGCTCGGGCGCATCGACATCAAGGTCGGCGTCGCCTATGGCAGCGACCTCAAGCGCGTCCATGCCATCCTGACGGACATTGCGCGCGCCCATCCGATGGTGCTGAAGAACCCCGAGCCGTTCGTCCTCTTCGCCAATTTCGGCTCGGCCGCGCTCGAATTCGAAATTCGCGTGTTCGTCGCCGACATCATGAACGGCAGCGTCGTGCAGAACGATATCCGCTTCGCCATCTTCGATATCTTCGAGCAGGAGCAGATCGAGATACCATCGACGCCGCGCGCCGTGGTCGAGAGCAAGAAGCACGAAGCCTGGCCAATCGACGACGACAAGATCGAAGCCGAATTCGCGGAGCGCGAGAGGCTGGAGGCGGAAGCCGCGGCCGAGCGGGAACGGCTGGCCAAGACGAAGCGTAGGGGCCGCAAGCCGGACCCCGGCTGAGGTGCGTTGATATTCAGGTGAGGCCGGCCTGCAATGGCGGCTTCCTGCGCTTCCGGTGCAATTTTCGGCTCGGCCTGACTTGAATCTCGATACACGTTGGGCGACGGCTCACCCGGGGCCGAAACCGATTGTGGCATGAATGCGGCATTCAGTTGCGGTTCAGGTAACATCTCCTATAAGCTTCGATGCAAAGGGCGAGAATGCCTTGCAAATTTGAACAGAGGCGGTGTGTGAAACACCGAAATTTCAATGTGGAAGTCTGTCGTTGCCGCCATTGCTTTGCTGGCCCTGGGCGGTTCGGCTTTCGCCGCCAGCGCGATCAACAGGGACGCTCAGACGCGGACCTTGGTCGTGACCGAAGGCGGCGCCAAGAGCGAGCTGACGCTTGCCGCCGGCGAGACGGTGGAATTCTGCTCGAACGGCTGCTTCGTCACCCTGCCCAATGGGGACCTCGAAGCCCTGACCGGCTCGGAAACAGTCGAAATCTCGGGCGGCGCGGCCCGCATCAAGTAACTCTCGCCACAGAGTGGCGCCGCAAGATTGGCAAGGCCGGACCGATGTCCGGCCTTTTATCGTTTCCGGTAGCCGTCGCTTAACGATGACGCCGAAAAACCGGCATGACAATGCACTGCAACCGGACGTTTTAACGTTCGCTGCGTCATCTCCGGCTATATCTGCCCCCCAGGACGCCGGCACACGGCGTGGGTTGAGTTGGCGCGTGGTTCCCTTCCGAGATCGGAGTTAAGGGATCCTGCGCTCGATCGGGGCAGGGCAATGGACGCGAGGTCGGACAGGAACGCAATTCCGCTTGCGGTCGATCTCGACGGTACGCTGATCGCAACGGACCTTCTGTGGGAAGGCCTGTTCATCCTCCTCAAGAAGAACCCGCTCTATGTCTTTCTCCTGCCGTTTTGGCTGACCGGCGGCCCGGCCCGGCTGAAGCAGGAAATCGCCAGCCGCGTCGACATTGACCCGGCCTCGCTGCCCTATCGTCGGGATCTGCTCGATCGGCTGTGCGCCGAGCACCGGGAGGGCCGCAAGATCGTGCTGGCGACGGGAACGCCGCGTAAGTTCGCGCAGGCGATCGCGGCGCATCTCGGCATTTTCGATCATGTGCTGGCGACGGATGGTCCGCACAACAGGACCTCCGGCAGGAAATGCGCTGCACTTGTTGCCGCCTATGGCGATGCAGGCTTCGACTATGCCGGCAACAGCCGCCACGACCTCAAAGTGTTCGATGCAGCGCGCAACGCGCTCGTGGTGGCGCCCGACCGCAGCGCCCGGCGCTGGCAGGCGGCGCATCAAGCAGATGCCATACCCGCGCCGAAGCCGACGCTAAAGATCTACGTCAAGATGCTGCGCATCCATCAATGGCTGAAGAACGCGCTGATCGCCGTGCCGATGGTGCTGTCGCACGAATATTTCAATCCGAATATGATCTGGGAATGCCTGCTGGCGTTCATTTCCTTCAGCGCCGTGGCCTCTGCCATCTATATCCTCAACGACTTCTTCGACCTGGCGCTCGACCGCAAGCATCCGACAAAGCGCAACCGGCCTTTCGCAAGCGGCGCGTTGTCGATCCCATTCGGTCTCGGCGCGATCGTCGCGCTGCTTGCGGTCGGCATCGCCGCCGGCTTGTTCCTGCCGATCGAATTTCTTGGCGTGCTTGCCGGCTATCTGGTCGTCACCACAGCCTATTCTCTGTCGTTCAAGCGCATGCTTCTGATCGATGTGCTGACGCTTGCGGGCCTCTACACGATCCGCGTGCTTGCGGGCGCAGCCGCCACCGGCGTTGACGTCTCCTTCTGGCTGCTTGCCTTCTCGATCTTTTTCTTCCTGTCGCTGGCGCTGGTGAAGCGCTTCGTCGAGTTGCGCACCACGGCTATCCCGCCCGGCGAGCGCATTGCCGGCCGCGGCTATCGCACCGAGGACCAGGAAATCGTCGCCCAGGCCGGCATGGCGTCGGCTTTCTCCTCGGCGCTGGTCCTGGCGCTCTATATGGACAGCCCGGCGGTGCGCGAGCTCTATCCGCATCCGTGGCTGATATGGCCGCTGGCGCCGATCGTGCTTTATCTCACGATGCGCGTCTGGATCCTCGCCCGCCGCGACGAGATGCATGACGACCCGGTCGTCTTCATCATCCGCGACTGGCGCAGCCAGATCGTCGTCGCCATCGGCGCGGTCTTCCTCGTCGCCGGAGGCTGGTGATGACGGACAAGCGCTTCGGCAGCTTCGGACTGGCGACCGCGTCGGCGCGCAAGGCGATTCCGGCGGACGAGGCGATCGCCTTGCTTAAGCGCGGCGAGGCGAAGACCGGATCGCTGCTCGGATACGGCAATGGCCGCTCCTATGGCGACAGTTGCCAGAACGATGCCGGCATGGTGGTCGATATGCGGCCGCTCAACCGCATCCGTTCCTTCAACGCCGAGACCGGCGTGCTCGAGGCCGATGCCGGCACGCTGCTTTGCGATATCATCGCTCATGCCGCGCCCTACGGCTTCTTTCCGGCCGTGGTTCCAGGCACGCAATTCGTGACGCTGGGCGGCGCAATCGCCAATGATGTCCATGGCAAGAACCATCATCGGCGCGGCACCTTCGGCTGCCATGTCGAGGCTTTGACGCTGCTTCGGTCCGACGGCCGGACCTATCGCTGCTCGCAGACCGACAATGTCCGACTGTTCGGGTCGACGATCGGCGGCATGGGGCTGACGGGGCTGATCCTGTCGGCATCGATCAAGCTGATGCGGGTGCCGTCGCTCGATGTCATGGAAAGCGCAACGCGGTTTCGCGATCTCGGCGAATTCTTCGATCTTGCCGAGGCTGCCGACCAGGCCAACGAATATGCCGTCGCCTGGATCGATCAGCTTGCCAGTGGCCACGGGCGCGGTCGCGGGCTGTTGTTCACCGGCAACCATGCCGAACACGGCTCGCACGCGGCGGCGCGCGCCGGCAGCTGGTTTTCCGTGCCGGTGCAGCCACCATTCAATGTCCTCAATCGGCCCTTCCTCACCGTCTTCAACGCGGCCTACCGCTGGAAGAAGGGCAAGTCCCAGGCTCCGCACCCGGCAGGCTATCAGGGCTTCTTCTTTCCGCTGGACGGGGTCCGAGACTGGAACCGGCTCTACGGGCCGCGCGGACTGTTCCAGCACCAAAGCGTGGTGCCGGAGGCGAATGCGCGCCGCATCGTGCCTGTGCTGCTCGACGCCGCACGGCGGGCAGGGCAGGGATCATTCCTGACCGTGCTCAAGCGCTTCGGCGACGTCCGCTCGCCGGCGCTGCTGTCGTTCCCGCGGCCCGGCTACACGCTGACGCTCGATTTCCCCAATCGGGGCGAAGGGACGTTGCGGCTGCTCGCCGAGCTTGATCGTATCGCGGTCGGGGCGGGCGGGGCGGTGAACCCCTACAAGGATGCCCGGATGGGGCCTGAGACATTCGCTGCGTCGTTCCCGCAATGGCAGCGGCTGGAGGCGCTTCGCGATCCGGCTTTCATATCAAGCTTCTGGGCGCGTACCGCCAAGAGATTGGAGATCGGACAAGGGAGCGCTGAAGCCGCTGAATAAAAGTCGAATAAGCCATGCTAAATAAAGCGTTACGCCATGGTTTGCTCAAAACAATATCATGGCTTCACGAAATATTTGTGGGTTTGTAATAGGACCGCCCAAGGGGCGGGTGGCAACAATGAAATACATAATCTTCATTCTCTTCACGGTCATGACCAATGCCGCGGCGCAGCTGATGCTGAAGCAAGGCATGATGTCGATGGGGCCGATCTCCTTCGAAGGCGCCAATCCGTTCGTCAAGCTGTTGCAAATCGTGTTCAGCCCCTGGGTGTTCCTTGGCCTGTGCACCTTCGTCATCTCGATGGCGTCGCATCTTTATGTGCTGTCCAAGGTCGAGCTCAGCTTCGCCTATCCGTTCCTCAGCCTCGCCTATGTCGCCGTGGCGATCTTTGCCTATTTCGTCTTCCGCGAGGACCTCAATGGCTGGCGCATCGCCGGCATCGCCTGCATCTGCGTCGGCACGATCCTGATCGCGCAAAGTGGCCGGGAAATGGACGGGCGGAGGCATGAGGACCAGACCGCATCCATCAATCCCGACAAGATCGGCACAAGCGAGATCGTTCGATGAGACATGTGATTTTCGGCGGCGACGGTTTCGTCGGCCGTCACCTTGCCGCCAAGCTCGTCGCCGATGGCGAGACCGTCGTCGTCGCCGACATCGTCAAGAACGACCTGCCGCATTACCGCTCGGTGCGCTTCATCACCTGCGATGTCACCGATCCGGCCTCGGTCGCTGCGGTGGGGCTCAAGGCCGACGACATGGTCTATAATCTGTCGGCCAAGATGCTGTCGCCGATCCAGGTGCGCGCCAAGCGGCACGATTTCTTCTTCCCGGTGAACTTCCACGGCACCGAGAATATCATCCAGGCGATGGACAAGGCCGGCGCGCAGAGGCTCGTCCACTATACGACCGACATGATCTACGGCCACACGGTTATCCTGCCGATGACCGAAGACCATCCCGTCTCGCCGCTCGGCGAGTACGGGTTGTCGAAGCTCAAGACCGAGGAGCTTGCCGCCGAATGGCGCAAGCGCGGCATGTCGATCTCCCTGTTCAGGCCGCGCCTGATCATCGGCCCCGGTCGCCTCGGCATCCTGGAAAAGCTTTTCAAGCTGATCGACTGGAACCTGCCGGTGCCGATGATCGGTTCGGGCCGGAATCCCTACCAGTTCATCTCTGTGTTCGATTGCGCCGAAGCCGCCCGCGCGGCCTGGAAAGCCGGCGTGCCGAACGAGGCTTACAATCTCGGCTCGCTCAATCCGCCGCCGGTCAAAAAACTGCTCGGCGACCTGATCCGCCATGCCGGCTCGAAGTCGCTCCTGCTGCCGACGCCGGGCTGGGCGGTCAAGCGTACGCTCGATCTGCTCGATCTGTTGAACATGCCGATCATGGATCCGGAGCAGTATCTGATCGCCGACGAAGAGTGCGTGCTCGACGTATCCAAGGCCGAGCGGCAGCTCGGCTGGGTGCCGCAATATCGCGACGAGGACATGCTAATTGCCGCCTACAGTGAATACCGCGCCAAGAAGGACGGCCAGGCCGTCGCCACTAGACATGTGCCTGCGGAATAAGGCGCGAAGGGGAGATTTTTCAGATGACCGTCATGGCCAAGCCGGAACAAACAAGCTCGCGCACGCTGGTCGATGCGCCGGCGCTTTCGCCCGCAGCAATCGCCAAGCCCGACCTGATCAGCGTCGAGCAAGCCAAGGCGATGGACCTCGCCCGCATCACCGACCTGTTCAAGGAGCATCTCAACCCCGGACAGCTGCATTTCATGAAGCTGCTCGGCTTCCACAAGGTCAAGATCGAGCGCGCCGAGGGCATGTTCTATATCGACCAGAACGGCCGCAAGATCCTCGACTTCTTCGGTGGCTTCGGGTCGCTCGCCTTCGGCCACAACCATCCGCGCATCCTGGACGCTCGGAAGAAATTCCAGGAGGAGAAGCGCCAGGAGATCGCCATCGCCTTCATGTCGCAATATGCGGCGGCGCTTGCGCACAACATCGCCAAGTGCTCGCCCGGCGATCTCGACATGGTGTTCCTGGGCTCGTCGGGTTCTGAGGCCATGGAAGCGGCGGTGAAGCTCGTCGAACGCGCCGCCGGCCCGAAGAGGCCGAAAATCGTCTATGCCGAGAATTCCTTCCACGGCAAGACCAAGGGCGTATTGGCGATCACCGACGGCCAGCTCTACCGCGCCGACTTCAAGGTCGCCGACAATGTCGTGCGCGTTCCCTTCGCCGACATCGACGCTGTCGAGCACCTGTTCAAGAGCGATCCGGAGATCGGCGTCATCGTCTTGGAAACCATCCAGGGCGGCGGCGGCATCATCCAGGCAAAGGCCGAGTACTGGCAGAAGCTGCGCGCGCTTTGCGACCAATATGGCGTGCTGTGGGTCGCCGACGAAGTGCAGTGCGGTTATGGCCGATCGGGCCGCTTCTATGCTTTCGAGCATTACGGCGTGGTACCCGACGTGACGGCGCTGGCGAAATCGTTGGGCGCCGGCAAGGCGGCGGTCGGGGCGATGATCGCCAGGCGCGACGTCTATATGAAAGCCTATGGCACGCCGAAGACGGCGATGATCCACGCCATGGCGACCTTCGGCGGCATGGGCGAGGCCTGCGTCACCGCGATCGAGGGCATCAACGTGCTCTATGACGAGGGGCTGATAGACAATGCCGCCTCGACCGGCGAGTACCTTCTGCAGCGGCTGCAGGCGCTCAAGGAAAAATATCCGAAGATCATCAAGGATGTGCGCGGCAAGGGCTTCATGATCGGGCTCGAGTTCCACGATTTCTCGCAGACCTTGCCGATGGTGCTGCGTCCGGTGGTGAGCGTGCTCGACGACAAGCTGAAGGGCTCGCTGTCGGGCTTCGTCGGTTCGCTGCTGCTGCGCGACTACGACGTGCTCGTCGCCTTTACCGAATACAACCGCAACGTCATCCGGCTCGAGCCGCCGCTGATCTGCCAGCCCGAGCATGTCGACCGCTTCGTCGATGCCTTCGACAGCCTTTTGTCGCGCGGCATCGTGTCGATCGTGAAGGATTTCGTGAAAAGCCAGGTCGGTAAATAGGGGCCGCTGAGGATGCTGACCAGGCCGTCCGCGCCGACCAATCCGCTGGAACGCTTGACCGGTGCCGGCCTGGCGTGGGGCGAGGGGGCTTACGCGAAATGGGCAGCATCGATCGGGGCGATCGCCTTCTCGCTCTATATCCTGCTGACCGCCGCGACCGCCTGGTTCATGCCCGACGCCAACTGGGACATGCTGCCCTATCTCGCGATCGCCGAGGAAAGCGCCTATCCGGATCCCCAGGCGCTGCATGACTATGCCTACGGCACGGTGAAGGCCGGCATGTCGGCGGGTGACTACAAGACGCTGACGGACGATGGCGGCGGTTTCCGCAGCCATATGACGGAGAATGCCGCCGACTTCCGTTCGCTGCTCGGCATGTACCGGATCAAGTTCCTCTATGCCGAAATTCTTTCCGGCCTCAGCCATGTCGTCTCGCCGGTCGAGGCGATGCGGCTGGTGCAAGTATTCTCGGTGCTTCTGTTCGGCGCCATCACGCTCGCCTGGCTGCGCGCGGTAGGCGCGCTGGCGCTGGCGCCTGTCGTCGGCGCCTTGCTGATCATGGCCGATTTCGGCGATTCGGCGCGGGCCTCGACGCCGGACCTTCTGTGCTCGGCGCTGTTTCTTGGCGGTGTCTTCGCCTATGTGCGCAAGCGCGAGGCGGCGACGGCGGTCTTGCTCTTCCTCGCATTCATAGCCAGGCCGGACAACATCGTCTTTCTCGCCATCTTCGCCGTACTGCTTATCGCTTTCCGCGAGAGGGCATGGGGCGCGCTGGCAGGCTTCGCGGCCTCCTTTATCGCCTATTTCGCCATCTCGCACTGGGCGCAGCATCCCGGCTGGTGGCCGCATCTTTGGTTCTCCAGCATCGAGCAGCACTACAATATGGACGGGTTCGAGCCGCCGTTTTCGCTGACGGCCTATCTCAAGGCCTTCGCGGCCTCTGTGGTGCGCGCCATCAACGTCAACAGCTGGGTCGGCGTGTCGGTGCTGGCACTGGCCGGCTGGTTCGGCTTGAGCCGCGCCGGTTTTCGGCTCGACCGCCGCGCCGGGATCCTGCTGGCGGCGCTGGTGCTTGGCGTGCTGGCGAAATTCGCCGTCTTCCCGATCCACGACACCCGCATCTATTTCCCCAATCTTCTGCCGCCCTTCCTGCTGCTGGCCGCGCCGCTGATGGCGCTATGGGCGGCGGCAAGCCAGGGCGGCGGCCGTGCCGCGCTGCAGGTCATTCCCGGAGACAAGTCATGAGCTCTGTGTCCAGCTTTGCGCGCGTTCTCCTGTCGCTCAGCCTGCCTGAGGGTCTGCTCGATCGCGGGCCGGCGTTGCACGGCACGAAGTTCCTGGCCAAGGCGGCGCTCCGGGCACGCTTCGGCGGCAACGGCCAGCCGTTCCAGCTGGTCAATGTCGGCGCCTGCGACGGCGCGCTGTTCGACGACGTGACGCCCTGGCTGCACCGGATCCCCGGAGCACGCGCGATGCTGGTCGAGCCGATCCCCTACAATCAGAAGCGGCTTCGCGCCAACTACCCGGATGCCAGCCGCTTCGTCATGGAGCCGGTGGCGGTGACAAGGACCAAGGGCACGATCACGGTCCACACCTTCGATGCCGCGGCGCTTGAAGCCGGCACGTTGCCGATCGAGTTCATCGGCTGCTCGTCGGTCACCGACACCAATCTGATGTCGGGCAAGAACGCCTGGGGCGAGGCCGACGCCAACTTCAACAAATTCGTGCCGCATCTGAAGGACATCGACGTGCCGTCGGAGACCTTGCAGACGCTGCTCGACCGCACGGCATCACCCACATAGACGCGTTCCTGGTCGACTGCGAAGGCGCCGACTGGATGGTGTTCGAGCAGCTCGACCTTGAGCGCTACCGCCCCGGCATGATCAAGATCGAGGTCGGCGCGCTTCCGGCCGCCGAGATCGGCCAGGTCGTGGTCAAGCTCAAGACCGCCGGCTACCAGGTCGGCTTCCAGGCCGAGGATATCTGGGCCTTCGCCTAAGCTGCATCACCAATCAATCGCTGCAGCGGCAACCCAACCCAATTGCCGTCCGGCCAATTCGCACATTCGCGAGGCGCGTCTCCTCAAGAAGCCCTAATCGGCGTCCGACCTCAGTCCCATCGAATTGACTCGAAGCTGACTTTTCCCGGGTGTATCTTTTTCAAGTCGTTCGTAACGGGGTAGAGGCAGGCGGACGTTGGAAGCGGTATGCTTCCGCCCATATATGAGGAGGCAGGCATGTTGTCATGCGGGGTGGCGGATTCCGACGAACTCACAATCCTCACAAAAGCTCTCAACGATTACTGCGCAAAACATCGAATTGTTCGCGAGAATGAGCGCGAAGAGATAGCCATGAAGGTCATGTGGCTTTTCAGGCGGGGCGTAATTGACCCTGACCAGCTTTCGGAAGAACTTGGGCGGGGTAGGCTGGGATAGGCAACCCCGGCCTTACTGGGCGGCCCGGCCAGAAATCCTGTGTCACCTTGATAAGCTGGTCGGGCCGCTCATGTTCCTGCGCATCAAGCGATCCGTTTTGTAAGAGCCGCGCACCGTCGGCTTCTCTGCTTCTTCGCTTCGATAAGCGCAACGATGTCCGCGATCCCCCAAAGCTTGTCAGTCACGCCAGCGTGACCCACTACCCGGGCCGGACGTGCTTGACAAAACGGCGGCGCCTCGCTCAACTTGAGCCATTCACCAGGGGAGTCCCGGCAAGGGGCTGAGATACTGCTGGCTTTGCGGCGCAGTGACCCGTTGAACCTGATCCAGTTCATACTGGCGTAGGGACGGTGCAAGCGCTTTTGCGGGACTTGATGCCCGAAGACCTGTCTCAAGCAGGCAGACAAAGCGTCTTTTCATCCTTCCGGCACAGAACTGGGTCTCCAATGCAACGAGCAAAGGAGCCTCAAATGAATGCCTTGACCCCCACCGTATCGACCGGGCCGTTGCCGGCGTCGCGCAAAATCCAAAAGAACGGCATCATCCATCCGCAGATCAGGGTGCCGATGCGCGAGATCAGCGTGCACCCGACAGCCGGGGAACCGCCGGTGACGGTCTACGATCCGTCAGGCCCCTATACCGACCCCGCGATCGAAACGGATATCGAAAAGGGTCTTGCCCGCCTTCGGCAAGACTGGATCGCCGCGCGCGGCGATGTCGAAGCCTATGACGGCCGCCACGTCAGGCCCGAGGACAACGGATTTGCGACGGGCGAACGGCTGACGCCTGAATTTCCAGTCCGAAATCGTCCGGTGCGGGCAAAAGCCGGCAAGGCGGTGACACAGCTTGCCTATGCGCGCGCCGGCATAATCACGCCGGAGATGGAATTCGTAGCCATCCGCGAGAACCTTGGCCGCGAGATGCTACGAAGCAGGTTGCAACAGGATGGGGAAGCGTTCGGCGCATCGATACCGGACTTCGTCACGCCGGAATTCGTGCGCGACGAGGTGGCGCGCGGCCGCGCGATCATCCCCGCCAACATCAACCATCCCGAGAGCGAGCCGATGATTATCGGCCGCAATTTTCTGGTGAAAATCAACGCCAATATCGGCAATTCCGCCGTCACCTCATCGATGGCCGAAGAGGTCGAAAAGATGGTCTGGGCGATCCGCTGGGGCGCCGATACCGTGATGGACCTGTCGACTGGCCGCAACATCCACAACATCCGAGAATGGATCGTACGCAACGCGCCGGTGCCGATCGGCACCGTGCCGCTCTACCAGGCGCTCGAGAAGGTGGGCGGCATCGCCGAGGATCTGAGTTGGGAGGTCTATCGCGACACGCTGATCGAGCAGGCCGAGCAGGGCGTCGACTATTTCACCATCCACGCCGGCGTGCGGCTGCATTACATCCCGCTGACCGTCGACCGGGTCACCGGCATCGTCTCCCGCGGCGGCTCGATCATGGCCAAATGGTGCTTGCACCGTCATCGCGAGAGCTTCCTCTATGAGCATTTCGATGAGATCTGCGACATCGCCAGAGCCTATGACGTATCCTTCTCGCTCGGCGACGGCCTTCGCCCCGGCTCGATCGCCGATGCCAACGACAAAGCGCAATTCGCCGAGCTGGAGACGCTCGGCGAATTGACCAAAATCGCCTGGGCGAAAGACTGCCAGGTGATGATCGAGGGTCCCGGCCATGTTCCCATGCACAAGATCAAGCAGAACATGGACAAACAGCTTGCCGTCTGCGGCGAGGCGCCGTTCTACACGCTCGGGCCGCTGACCACGGACATCGCACCGGGCTACGACCACATCACCTCCGGCATCGGCGCTGCCATGATCGGCTGGTTCGGAACGGCGATGCTTTGCTACGTCACGCCGAAGGAACATCTCGGCTTGCCGGACCGCAACGACGTCAAGACCGGCGTGATCACCTACAAGATCGCCGCTCATGCCGCAGACCTCGCCAAGGGTCATCCGGCCGCGAAGATCCGCGACGATGCGCTGTCGCGGGCGCGGTTCGAGTTCCGCTGGGAAGACCAGTTCAACCTGTCGCTCGATCCCGAGACGGCGCGCTCGTTCCACGACGAGACTTTGCCCAAGGAGGCGCATAAGGTCGCGCATTTCTGCTCGATGTGCGGACCGAAATTCTGCTCCATGCGCATCTCCCACGACATGCGCGCGGAAGCGCAAAAAGAGGGGATGGCGGCGATGGCGGAGAAATATCGCGCCGGCGGCGATCTCTATATGCCGGTCGAAACGCCCGGAGCGGAAGAACAGGCTTCGGCGCAGGATGATCGGGGCGCGCGCTGAGTCATGCGCCGTGTCCTTGTCAAAGGCGCCGGTGTGGCAGGCCTCACCGTCGCCCATGAATTAGCCGCGCGGGGTGCGTCCGTAACGGTTGCCGAAATTCGCAGCCAGATAGGCGGCAAGGCCTCCTGGCTTGCCGGCGGCATGCTGGCCCCCTGGTGCGAGCGCGAAAGCACCGAAGAGGCGGTTGTCACTCTCGGCAAAACTTCGGCCGAGTGGTGGGAAAGGACACTGCCCGGGCTCGTGACGAAGGCCGGCACTCTCGTCGTCGCCCATGCGCGGGACGCCCTGGAGCTTGCCCGCTTTGCGGCTCGAACGCGTAACCACCAGTCCGTCGACGAAGAGGCGATTGCGGCCCTTGAACCCGACCTTGCCGGCCGGTTCCGCAAGGGCCTGTTCTTTGCGGGCGAAGCTCATCTTGATCCCCGCCGGGTTCTCGAAGCGCTGGCCAGCAAATTGCGCGCAATGGGCGTCGTCTTCCTCTTCGAGGCGGGCGAGATCGCTCCTTCCGGCTTTGATCGGGTGATCGATTGCACAGGCATGGCGCGGGCCGACGACGATTTGCGCGGTGTGCGCGGTGAAATGCTGATCCTCCACACGCGCGAGGTCTCGCTCGCTCGGCCCGTGCGTCTCCTCCATCCACGCCATCCGATCTACATCGTGCCGCGGGCCGATCATCACTTCATGGTCGGCGCGACCATGATCGAAAGCGATCATGACGGGCCGATTACCGCCCGTTCGCTGATGGAGCTCCTCAACGCAGCCTACGCACTTCATCCGGCGTTCGGTGAGGCCGAAACCGTCGAGACAGGGGTGGGCGTTCGCCCTGCCTATCCCGACAATCTGCCACGAGTGAAACGGCAGAAGGACGGCGCGATCACGGTCAACGGCCTCTATCGGCACGGTTTCCTGCTTTCACCGGCCATGGCGGAGCAGGCTGCCGGCCTTTTCAATTCAACGACCAAGCTGGAGTCTGAAAATGAAGCTGATCGTCAACGGCGAAGCGCTTGAGGCCAGGGCGGCAACGCTCGACGCCCTTTTGAAGGAGCTCGACTATGAGGGCAACTGGCTCGCCACCGCGCTCAACGGCGATGTCGTACCCGCGGCCAACCGGGCGGAATTTCGATTGGCCGATGGCGACCGGATCGAAATCCTTTCGCCCATGCAGGGAGGCTAGCCATGTTCGATCTTCTCGGAACGAAGCTTGCCTCACGGCTGCTCCTCGGCACCGCCCAATATCCATCGCCGGCCGTACTGGCGGAAGCGGTCAAGGCGTCGGGCACCTCGGTGGTGACGGTCTCGCTGCGCCGGGAAATGGCCGGCGGCAGGGGCGGCCAACAATTCTGGTCGTTGGTCAATTCGCTCGGCGTGAGGATCCTGCCCAACACCGCCGGCTGTCACTCCGTGAAGGAAGCCGTCACGACCGCGAAGATGGCACGCGAGGTTTTTGGCACGTCCTGGATCAAGCTAGAGGTCATCGGCAACCATGACACGCTTCAGCCGGACGTGTTCGGCTTGGTCGAAGCCGCCCGCATCCTGTGCGAGGACGGTTTCATCGTGTTCCCCTACACCACCGACGACCTTGTCGTCGCCGAGCGGCTGCTTGAGGCGGGCTGCAAGGTTCTGATGCCGTGGTGCGCGCCGATCGGTTCGGCCTTGGGACCGGTCAACATCATGGCGCTGCGCTCGATGCGCGGGCATTTCCCCGACGTTCCGTTGATCGTCGATGCGGGGCTCGGACGGCCGTCGCACGCGGCAACCGTGATGGAGCTCGGTTTCGACGCCGTGCTCCTCAACACGGCGGTCGCCAAGGCTGCCGATCCGGTCGGAATGGCGCGCGCTTTCAGCAAGGCAGTCGATGCCGGCCGCGAAGCGTATGGTTCCGGCCTGCTCGATCCGCGCGACGTCGCCGTGCCGTCGACGCCTATGATCGGCAGGGCGGTTTTCTCATGAAGCTCGATCCCTTTTACCTGATCGTCGACAGCGCCGCCTGGATCGAGCGGCTGGTGCCGCTTGGCGTCAGGCTGGTGCAGCTCCGCATCAAGGACATGGACGAGGACGGGCTGCGCATGGAGATCCGCAAGGCAAAAGCCTTGTGCGCTCGACACCATTGCCAGCTTGTCATCAACGATCATTGGCGCCTGGCGATCGAGGAGGGCTGCGACTTCGCCCATCTCGGTCAGGAGGATCTGCAAAATGCCGATCTTCGGGCGATACAGGCCGCCGGCGTCAGGCTCGGACTGAGCACCCACGACGATGCCGAGCTGGAAACGGCTGTTGCGGCGAAGCCCCACTACGTTGCGCTCGGCCCGGTCTATCCCACCATCCTGAAGAAGATGAAATGGGCTCCGCAGGGGCTGGAACGGGTCCGAGTATGGAAAGAACGGATCGCGCGTCTGCCGCTGGTCGCTATCGGCGGCCTCAACCCCGAGCGGCTCAATGGTGTTTTCGAAGCCGGCGCCGACAGTGCGGCGGTGGTGACGGATATAACTTTGAATTCCGATCCCGAAGCGCGCACCAGAGAATGGATCGAAAAGACGGATCAATGGCGCTGAACCGGGACCCGCATGTGCTTGTTGTCGGCGGATCGGATTCCAGCGGGGGTGCCGGGATTGCGCGCGACATCGAGACGATCTCCTCCATCGGCCTGCGGACCTGTCTCGCCGTTACCGCGGTGACGGTGCAGACACACCAATCCGTTACGGCAGTCCACCATATCCAACCCGGCCTGGTCGCCGATCAGATGCGTGCAGCGCTGCGCGCCAACAAAGTGCTGGCGATAAAGATGGGCATGCTTTCAACGGCACACGTTGTCGAGGCGGTTGCCGCCGTGCTGCGCGAAAATCCGCGGATACCGGCGGTCCTCGACCCGGTGTTGGCCTCCTCGTCGGGCAGGCAATTGCTGGAACCGGAGGCGCTCGGGGCCCTGAAGCACGATCTCATGCCGCTTTGCCGTCTCATGACGCCGAATCTTGTCGAGCTGGCGATGCTGACCGGATCGGATTTGGCTTCGGACGACGATGATGCGCTGCGGCAGGGAAGGCGATTGCTTGCGGGAGGGCTGCAGGCGCTGCTCATCAAGGGCGGCCATGCAGTGGGACCCAGATCGACAGATATTCTGTTGAGCGGCGGACAAGAGCCTGTGCGCCTCGACATGCCGAGGCTTGCGGGATCGATGCGCGGAACCGGCTGCATGCTGGCGAGCGCGATCGCCGCGTATCTGGCCGGTGCGAAGCCGCTCGAGGACAGCGTGCGCGAAGGCAAGCGGCTTGTCTTCGAGGAACTCCTGCGATGTACCCAGCACGAAGCCAGTCCCGACGCATGAGGAATTCCTCACTGTAACAGCCCGAGCCAGGCGCGTTCGGCTGTCAGGGTCGCTCGGCATTTTTCTAATGTCGCAAACAGGCTTCAATCACCCTGCCGCTCCGCCCTATAGTCCCGCCCGCTTTATCCCTTTGGAGTCGCGGGCAATGGCAGAGTTTCCGAAAAAGGCGAAGGTCGTCATCGTCGGTCTGGGTGGTATTGTCGGCGCGTCCGTCGCCCACCACCTGATCGAGCGCGGTTGGGAGGACATCGTCGGCATCGACAAGTCGGGCATCCCGACCGATATCGGCTCGACGGCACATGCCTCTGACTTCTGCTACACGACCAGCCACGATTTCCTGTCGTGCTGGACGACGCTCTACTCGATCGATTTCTACGAGAAGATGGGCCATTACGCCCGCGTCGGAGGCCTTGAGGTCGCTCGCGTCGGCGACGACGCCCGCATGGACGAGATCAAGCGCAAGATCGCCTCGGCAAAATCCTTCGGCACCCGCGCGCGGCTGATCGAGCCGGCCGAGATCAAGGAAAAGTTCCCGCTGATCGAGGAGCATCTGGTGCAAGGCGGCCTGTGGGACCCCGACGCCGGCCTCGTCATCCCGCGCTCGCAGACGGTGGCCGGCAAGCTGGTCGACCAGGGGGTTGCCGCCGGCAAGCTGCAGGCTTTCGCGAACACCTCGGCCAAGGAGCTGATCGTCGAGAACGGCCGCATCAAGGGCGTGGTGACCGAGCGTGGCACGATCGAGGCCGATTATGTGGTCGTCTGCACCGGTATCTGGGGCCGGCTCACCGCGGCGCTGGTCGGCGAGGACCTGCCGGTCATGCCGATCGACCATCCGCTGACCTTCTTCGGGCCGTACAACGAGTTTGCCGGCACCGGCAAGGAGATCGGCTGGCCGCTGCTGCGCGACCAGGGCAACTCGGCCTATATGCGCGACACCGGCGACCCGAAGACCGCCGAGGGCGGTCAGATCGAGTGGGGTTATTACGAGGAGACCAATCCGCGTCTGTGCCACCCGCGCGATCTTCTGGAAAAAGACCAGGCGCGGCTGTCGCCCTCGCAGCGCGACCTCGACATGGAACAGATCATGGCGCCGCTGGAGCGCGCCATGGAGCTGACGCCGATCCTCGGCGAACTCGGCTACAATGAGGGCCATTCCTTCAACGGCCTGCTGCAGGTGACCACCGATGGCGGCCCGTCCATGGGCGAGAGCCAGAAGGTGAGGGGCCTGTGGTACGCCGTCGCCATCTGGGTCAAGGATGGCCCCGGCATGGGCAAGCTGATCGCCGACTGGATGACCGACGGCCGCACGTCGATCGACCATCACGCGATCGACTATTCGCGCTTCTATCCGCACCAGATGCAGGAACAGTTCATCTGGGACCGCTGCACCGAGACGGCGATGAAGGTCTACAATCCGGCGGTGCATCCGCGCGAGCCCTTCTCCAAGGGCCGCAATGTCCGCCGCTCGCCGTTCTATGAGCGCGAGAAGGAGCTCGGCGGCTATTTCATGGAACTGGGCGGCTGGGAGCGCGCGCATGGCTACGCGGCCAACGAGCATCTGCTGGAGAAGTACGGCAACCGCGTGCCGGTGCGCGAGAACGAGTGGGACAACCGCCATTTCTGGCGCGTCTCCAATGCCGAGCACCTGGCGATGAGCGAGGATTGCGGCATCGTCAACCTCTCACATTTCTCGATGTACGACGTTGAAGGACCCGACCATGTCGCGTTGCTGGAATGGCTGTGCGCGGCCAAGATCGGCGGCGACAACAATATCGGCAAGGGCATCTACACCCACTTCCTCGACGAGGAGGGCATGGTGCGCGCCGACTTCACGGTGATCCGCATGGCCGATCGCTGCCGGGTGATCGACGGCGCCGACGCCGGCCCGCGCGATTTCCGCTACATGCAGCGCACCGCGCAGGACAAGGGTTTCGATGTCACCGTCACCGACGTGACCGAGAAATACGCTACTATCGGCATCTGGGGGCCGAATGCGCGCACGACCCTGCAGAAGGTGGTTGAGGACCCGAACGGGCTGACGCCGGAGAATTTCCCGTTCGCCGCGATCAAGCCGATCAAGATCGGCGGCAAGGACGTCACTGCGTTCCGCATCTCCTATGTCGGCGAACAGGGCTGGGAATTGCATATGCGCTACGAGGATGGGCTCGCCGTCTGGGACGCGCTGCGCTCCACCGGCGTCATGCCGTTCGGCGTCGAGACCTACGCCAACACGCGCCGCATGGAAAAGAGCCTCAGGCTGCAGAACGCCGATCTCTTGACCGAGTACAACCTGCTCGAGGCCGACCTCGCCCGTCCGAAGGTCAAGGAGAACGATTTCTGCGGCAAGGCCAAGCACCTGGAATATCGTGCCCGCGCGCATCAGCCGGCGATGCTGTGCACGCTGGTGATGACCGAGAACACCGATTACAAGGGCGTCGCGCGCTATCCGGTCGGCACTATGCCGGTGCAGGATCCCGCGACGGGCGAGACGCTGGTCGACGAGCTCGGCCGCCGCTCCTTCACCACTTCGGTCGCCTACGGCCCAACTATCGGCAAGAATATCGCGCTTGCCTATCTGCCCTGGGCCTTCTGCCAGGAAGGCCGCAAGCTGCAGGTCGAGTATTTTGGTGAGACCTATCCGGTTGAGGTGGCCGGTGTCGGTTACAAGCCGCTCTACGACCCGGAGAACCTCAAGCCGAGGAGTTGACGACCGGCGCGATAGCGGCAACTGATCGGAAAAGCTTTGGCCTTCCTCGGAAGGCCTTCATGCTTGGCTTGATGCGCAGGGGGCCAGCGGCTTATGTGGCCCGATCAGAAGCCCGCGAAAGCTACATGTCCCATGCGCATCCTCTCCGACGCCTTCATTCCCGAACTGCCCAATCGCTACAATGGCAAGGTGCGCGAAAATTACGATCTGCCGGACGGGCGCCGCATCATCATCGCCACCGATCGTCTGAGCGCGTTCGATACGATCCTGGCCTCGATCCCGTTCAAGGGGCAGGTCCTCACGCAGACGGCGCGCTACTGGTTCGAGGAAACCGCCGACATCTGCCCCAATCACGTGCTGGAGTATCCGGACCCCAACGTCGTCGTCGGCAGGCGGCTCGACATGCTGCCGGTCGAGATTGTGGTGCGCGGTTATCTGGCGGGGACCACCAGCACCTCGATCCTGACCAAATACAGGAAAGGCGAACGGAGCTTCTACGGTCACACCTTTCCCGATGGGCTGCGCGACAATGAAAAGCTGCCGCAAGCGATCATCACCCCGACCAGCAAGGCCGCCAGCGGCGGCCATGACGAGCCGCTGTCCGAAGCCGAGGTCATCGAACAGGGGCTGCTTACGCAGGCGCAGTGGGACACCGTATCTCGCTATGCGCTGCAGCTGTTCGCCCGCGGCCAGCAGCGCGCCGCCGAACGCGGCCTGATCCTGGCCGACACCAAATATGAATTCGGCACCGCGCCGGACGGCGCCATCGTACTGGCGGACGAAATCCACACGCCCGACAGCAGCCGCTACTGGATCGCGCAGAGCTATAACGAGGCGTACGCAAGCGGCGAGCGGCCGCAGAGTTTCGACAAGGATTTCGTCCGCTCATGGGTGTCGGCGCGGTGCGATCCCTACAAGGATCCGATCCCGCAAATTCCGGACGAGATCGTCAACCAGGCCTCGGCGGTCTACATGCAGGCCTATGAAGCGATCACTGGCGCGAAATTCGTCCCCGATCTTTCAGGAGATACGGTGCTGGAGCGCATCCGTTCGAATCTCGCGCGATATTTTTAAGGTCCACGCCGGCGGAAATCCAATGCCGGATATTCCCGGCTTTTGCGCGCGGCGATTTTCGCCTAATCTTCCTCCATGTCCGCTTATGCCCGCGCAAGGCATACCGTCTCAGCCGGTGCCGCCATGGCGCTGGCGCTTTGGCTGACGCCGGCAGCTTCTCCCGCCGAGCCCGTCGATGTCGAACTGGTGCTGGCGGTCGATGTTTCACTTTCGATGTCGCCGGCCGAGCTGGAGATCCAGCGTCACGGCTACGCCGCGGCACTGACGCATGACAATGTGCTGAAGGCCATCGCCGACGGCGCCTATGGCAAGATCGCCGTTACCTATGTCGAATGGGCGGGGACGACCTGGCAGCGCGTCATCGTGCCGTGGACGGTGATCGCCAATCGCGACGATGCCGAGAAGGTGGTGGCTCAGCTCAGTGCCCGCCCGCCGGACAGCGCCCGGCGGACCTCGATCTCGGGCGCGCTGAGCTTCGGCAGCGACCTGTTCGCCGAGAGCGGTTTCCAGGGCACGAAGCGCGTCATCGACGTTTCCGGCGACGGGCCCAACAACCAGGGCGCGCCGGTCAATCTCACGCGCGACGAAGTGGTCAAGCAAGGCATCACCATCAACGGACTGCCGTTGATGACGCGTGGCGGGTTCAGCGGCGCCTTCGACGTCGACAATCTCGACCGCTATTACAGCGACTGCGTCATCGGCGGACCGGGCGCCTTCATGATCCCGGTCAATGACTGGACGCAGTTCCCCGAAGCGATCCGCCGCAAGCTGGTGCTCGAGCTTGCCGGCCCGGCTTCACCGCAATGGGCGGCAGAAGAGGCGGCGCATCCGCCGATCGTCTTGGCTGACGACAAGCCGGCCGCCGACTGCCTGGCGGGCGAGAAGATGTGGCGCAACCGCGGTTGGGGCACGCCGTGAGCAATCGAGAAGCCCCTCAAGGTCCGCCTGCGTGCGCCAGATTGGACCATCGTCGAGTGCGGCTTCTGCTTCATTGACAAGCCTTTTGGGGTCTGTGAGACAATTCGGGCTCACCACAAAAAGGGGAACCACAATGAAAAGAACCTCCATTTTCGCGGCGGCGCTGACGTCGGCCGCCGTGCTTGGCGCGCCGGCGATGGCGGCGACGTCTATCACCATCGGCATCAGCGGCTGGACCGGTTTCGCGCCGCTGACTTTGGCCAAGCAGGCCGGGCTTTTCGAAAAGCACGGGCTCGACGTCACGCTCAAGAAAGTGCCGCAGGCGAGCCGCCCGCTGGCCATCGCCAGCGGCGACCTGCAATGCGCGGCGACCACGGTCGAGACCTGGATGGTGTGGAACGCCAGCGGCGTCACCACCAAGCAGATTTTCCAGCTCGATAAATCCTACGGCGCCGACGGCATCGTCGTGCGCAACGACATCAAGAGCGTCGCCGATCTCAAGGGAAAGAACGTCGCTTCGTCCGCGCCCGGAACCTCGCCCTATTTCCTGCTCGCCTGGGTGCTCAACAAGAACGGCATGTCGACCAAGGACGTCACCGTCGTCAACCTGGAGCCGGATGCGGCGGCGCAAGCCTTCCTCGCCGGCCAGAACGATGCCGCCGTTACCTACGAGCCCTTCATCTCCGCCGTGCGCGACAAGGCCGACCAGGGCCACATCCTGGCGACCACGCTCGATTATCCGATGGTGATGGATACGGTCGGCTGCACGCCGGACTTTCTCAAGGCCAATCCCGATGCCGCCAAGGCGCTCGCCGACAGCTATTTCGACGCGCTCGACATGATCAAGAAGGATCCGCAGAAATCCTACGAGATCATGGGTGCGGACGTGAAGCAGTCTGCCAAGGAGTTCGAGGACTCGGCTAAGTATCTGAAATGGGCCGACAAGGCGGAGAACAAGCAGTTCTTCACCAAGGAGTTCCAGGACTTCTCCAAAACGGCCGCCGAGCTGCTGCTGCAGATGGGGCTGATCAAGGAAGCGCCGGACGTGACGACGCTCGCCGACACCAGCGCGGTCGCCAACTGATCGCGCATTGCCGGACCGGCGGCGCCCGGCCGCCGATCCCTCCTCTCATGGACTTTTCCTGATGCTGCGTCCCTTGCATCCCGTTGCGCCGGGCACGCGAACCGTGCTCGGCATCGCCTTCTTCGTGCTGTTCGTGGCGTTCTGGGCGTGGATCACGCTCGGCGGCCACGTGAACCGGATCTTTCTCGCCGATCCGCTGTCGATGCTGAGAGACGGCTGGCGGCTGCTCGTCGAAGACCGGTTCTGGCTCGATATCCTGATCACCATCTGGCGCGTCTTCGGCGGCTTCGTGCTGGCGTCGATCGTCGCGGTGCCGATCGGCATCGCCATGGGTGCCTGGAAGCCGGTCGAAGCCTTCCTCGAACCGTTCGTGTCCTTTGCGCGCTACCTGCCGGCGTCGGCCTTCATTCCGCTACTCATCCTGTGGGCCGGCATTGGGGAACTCGAAAAACTCCTGGTTATCTTCGTGGGCTCGGTGTTCCAGATCATCCTGATCGTCGCGGTCAAGGTCGGCAGCACAAGGCGAGACCTGGTCGACGCAGCCTATACGCTGGGTGCGACCGACAACGGCATCGTCAAGCGCGTCATCATGCCGGCCAACGCGCCGGAGATCGCCGAAACGCTGCGGCTGGTGCTGGGCTGGGCCTGGACCTATGTGATCGTCGCCGAGCTAATCGGCTCGTCGTCAGGTATCGGCTACATGATCATCAATAGCCAATCGCGGCTGGCGACGGGACAGATCATCTTCGGCATCATCGTCATCGGGCTGATCGGGCTTCTGTCCGATTTCGCCTTCAAGGCGCTCAACCGCTGGCTCTATCCATGGAGCGTGGCGTGAGCAAGCTTCTCATCGAAGGCGTCTCGCGGACCTTTGCCGGGGTCGGAGGCGGGCAGCCGGTGCGGGCGCTGCAGCCGGTCGATCTCGCGGTCGCGGCCAATGATTTCATCACCATCCTCGGGCCATCCGGCTGCGGAAAGTCGACGCTGCTCAGGATCGTCGCCGGACTGGAAGCGCCGAGTACCGGCCGCGTGCTGCTCGACGGCAAGGCGGTCACAAGACCGGGACCGGATCGCGGCATGGTGTTCCAGTCCTACACGCTGTTTCCCTGGCTGACGGTTGCCGAAAACATCGGTTTCGGCCTGCGCGAGCAAGGCCGGCCCGAGCGCGAGCGCAACGAGATCGTCGCCTCCTATATCGATCTCGTCGGTCTGAGGGGTTTCGAGAACCATTGGCCGAAACAGCTGTCGGGCGGCATGCAGCAGCGCACGGCGATCGCTCGCGCTCTTGCCAACGATCCCGAAATCCTGCTGCTCGACGAACCGTTCGGCGCGCTGGACAACCAGACGCGCGGGCTGATGCAGGAACTGCTGCTCGGCATCTGGGAGCGGCGCAAGAAGACGGTGCTGTTCGTCACCCATGACATCGAGGAGGCGATCTTCATGGCGTCGCGGGTGATCGTGATGAGCGCCCGGCCCGGCCGCATCAAATCGGACGTGCCGGTCGACCTGCCGCATCCGCGCCTCTACACGCTGAAGACCAGCCCGGAATTTTCCGCGCTGAAGGCGCAACTCACCGAAGACATCCGCATCGAGGCGATGCGGACCGCGCAGACGCAGTCCGCCTAGACGACTTCGCCTCTGCCTGCTTAAGCTGCCAGCAACTGCTTGCGGTCGACGCGCTCCTGCTGCGGCGAGCGGGCGTAGAGCTCGCGGTAGCATTTGGAGAAATGCGAGGCGGAGACGAAGCCGCAGGCCACCGCCACTTCGACCACCGGCAGCGACGACTGGATGAGCAGGTGCCTGGCGCGGTCGAGCCGGATCTCCAGATAGTAGCGTGCGGGCGACCGGCCCATCTCGGTGCGGAACAGGCGCTCGATCTGCCGGCGGGAAAGATCGACATGGTCGGCGATCTCGATCAGCGACAGCGGCTCGGCAAGGTTGGCTTCCATCAGCTCGATGATGGTGAGCACCTTCGAGTTCTGAACGCCGAGGCGGGCGCGCAGCGGCAGGCGCTGGCGATCGGTCGGGCTGCGCACGCGGTCGGTCAGCACCTGCTCGCAAACGCGGTTGACGAGGCTTTCGTCGAAATCGTCGCCGATGAGCTTCAGCATCATGTCGAGCGCGGCGGTGCCGCCGGCGCAGGTGTAGACGTTCTGGTCGACCTCGAAGAGGTCGGCAAAGACATTGGCCTTCGGGAATGCCTCGGAAAAGCCCGGCAGGTTCTCCCAATGGATGGCGCAGCGCTTGTTGGATAACAGGCCGGCGGCGGCCAGGATGTGGGCGCCGGTGCACAGGCCGCCGACGGCGACGCCGCGGTTGTATTCCTCGCGCAGCCAGGCGAAGGCCGATTTGTTGTGGTAGCGCTCGACATTGATGCCGCTGCAGACGATCGCCATGTTCGGCCGATCCGGCCCGGCCATCTTCTTGCGCTCTTCCTCAAGCGAGGTGTTGACGGCGCATTCGACGCCGTTCGAGGCGCGCACCGGCTTGCCGTCTATGCTGGCCAGCCGCCAGCGATAGGCTTCGTAGCCGAGCATCCGGTTGGCCGAGCGCAGCGGATCGAGCGCCGTCGCGAAGGCAATCATCGTAAAATCGGGAATGAGGAAGAATACAAACGATCTCTTGATCGGATGCTTTACGGCATTCACGGGGAAACCTCACGCAGCCATGACGCGAACAGGATGTCGCGAACAGCATAGCGACAACAGGAAAAATCATTCCTGTCAATCGGGTAGGCGGCTAAGTGAAGATTAAATTTGCGACACGGGTCGCAAATGGGCAATTCGTGCAACTGCAGGGCGTCTCTTCGCCGACGTCAGGTGTCAACGCCCCAATGAAAACGCCGCCTCGCCAAGCGGGGCGGCGTTGAATTCAGCATGCCGAATTGTCTCAGGCCACGAAGCCGAGACGGGCAGCAGCCATGGCGCCGGTCTGGCCGGGCATGGTCTTGGCAAGACGCTGACGTTCCATAGCGGTTGTCAGGTTCATTTCACGGCGGGTGAACAGGCGGGCAAAGAGCTTCATCGTCATCTCCATTTGGTTGCTCAGACGGGTCGCCTTCGCTTAATGGAGTGGGGCAGCTCGTTTTGGCTGACGGTGATATAGGCTCAGTTCAGCAAAAACTGAATCGCAAAAGCGAAGCGCTTGATATGAAAAGCGACATGGTTTGCGACATTCTTGGGCAGCGTGCCCAAAATTTTCCATTATTTTCGGTGGGTTAATTGGTTTGTTAATCCGCTATGCGGGTGGCTCATATGCGTCATGCGGCGGCCGCATGGCTGGAAAAGTCGTTTGAACGCAAACAAAAGACCAAACAAAAAGGCCTGCCGAGCTGACGCGGCAGGCCTTCAGAACTTCATACACACTCGGTTACTTCGCTCCGGCCCAGCTTCCAACACCGAGGCGCAAGCCGGTCTTGGCATCGGCGGCTTCCGGCCAGCCGATATCCTTCTGCAGTTCGATCGGCAGCGCATGGATGGCGCGTTCGGTCTGGTAGCGGGCGCGGGCCGCGCTGAATTCGGTCGCAAGCCGACCGATGGATGACAGGATAGACATTTCTTTCTCCTCTATGCGGGCAGGGAGGGGCGCCCGTCATTGCGTTAAACCAGGTCTGTTTCAGCTTCATTTCACGTCGATTGCAGGACTGTGTCAGGGTCGTTTCATGGCTGCTTTTGGCAGCATCCTGTATCGATCGAGTTGACTATGCGCTTGGAGTGATGTTCAATCAAACGAAATGGAATGATGGATTGCATCAGAAAAATTGAAGGCAGGCTGCCATGAACGCCCCGCTCAATCATCCTTTGCCGCTGCTTGACCTCGATGTGCTGCGCACCTTCGTGGCGATTGCCGAGACCGGCAGCTTCACCACCGCCGCCAATGCGGTGTTCCGCACGCCATCGGCCGTCTCCATGCAGATCAAGAAGCTGGAGGATATCCTCGGCCGTTCCGTGTTCGCGCGCGACGCGCGTTCGGTGACGCTGACCACGGATGGCGAGATGCTGCTCGGCTATGCGCGCCGGCTTTTGTCGATCAACCGCGAGGTGGTGTCGAAGTTCATCATCCCCGACATCGTCGGCGTAGTACGGCTCGGTTCCCCCGACGATTATGGCGAGCGCGTGCTGCCGCATGTGCTGAAGCGCTTCGCCCAGTCGCATCCCTCGATCGCCGTCGACGTCACCATCGACCAGAGCATCAATCTGCGCCGGCGCATGGACGACCGCGCGCTCGACATCACGCTGCTCACCAATTCCTACAAGACAAGCGCGGTCGGCGCAGAGGTGCTTTTGACCGAGCCGATCGTGTGGGCCGGGGCCAAGGGCGGCTGCGCGCATCTGCGCGAACCGCTGCCGGTATCGCTGTGGGAAGAAGGCTGCGCCTGGCGGGCCGGCGCCCTGGAAGCGCTTGGACGCGAGGGCCGCAATTACCGCATCGCCTATATGAGCGCCCACACGGCCGGCCAGCGTGCCGCTATCATGGCCGACCTTGCGGTGGCGCCGCTGCCGAAGTCCTTCCTCGGCGACGAGATGGTCTCGCTGGGCGCCAAGGACGGCATGCCCGAGATCGGCACCTACAATCTTGCCATGGTGGTGGCGCCCGATGCGAGCGCACCGGTGAAGGCCGTGGCCGACCATATCCGGGCGACGTTCGAATTGTTTCGCGAAACCGGCAAGTTCTGAGCTATTCAGCCGCTGGCGCGGGGCGGGCTGCGAAATCAGCCTTTGTCCTGCGCCGGGCAAGAACTCGGCGGGCTGCGGGAACGCTGAGAAAGTCGACGATGCTGTCGCGCGCGCGGCGCGCCTCGGGCATCTCGATCAGCGGCCAGACGTGGAACATGCCTTCCTCGTAGACCACGTCGACCTCGACGCCGGCAGCGCGCGCGCGTTCGGCGAAGATGAGATTATCTGGTGTCAGCATGTCGCGTGAACCGGTCAGCAGCAGCGTCTTCGGCAGCACGGACAAGTCGCCGTAAAGCGGGCTGATGTGCCAGTCGTTGCGGTCGAAACCGGCGCTGTAGAGCCGCACCGCTTCCAGCCCACCCGGAATACCCAGCCACGGATCCTGCCGCTCGGCCTCGAAGACTTCGGGATTTGCGAGCGAAACGTCGAGGCCGGGCGAGATCAGCACATGACGTGACGGTGCCGGCAGGCTTTCCTCGGCCGCCATCATGGTCAGCACGACCGCCATGTTGCCGCCGGCGGAATCGCCCATGAAGACGATGTCCTCGGCGTCGGTCTCTTCGAGCATACGCCGGTAAACGTCGCCGACCATGCCGAACATGTCATGGAAATCGTACTCGGGCGCGATGGGATAGATCGGCACGGTGATGCCGAAACCGAGACGCTCGGCCATCTCGGCGATCAGCCCCCAATGGTAGGAGGTGATCTGAAAGACGTAGGCGCCGCCATGCATGTAGAGGATGCGTCGGCACTCGCCCGCCTTCGGGGCGATCTCATAGACGGGAAAGCCGTCGATTTCGGCCTCGGTGATGTCCAGCCGCGCCTTGAGCAAGGCCGGCGGACGATAGTCCTCGGTCTTGCGGGCGTAGGCGATCCAACGGTGCAGGTTCTCGGGACTGGAAAACGCCTTCTTGCGGCTGTGCCTGAGGATGAAGGAAACGAGATGGCTTTTCAAACTGGGCATGCGGATACACGCATTTCGGCAGAGCCGACTAAGAGAGTTCCCCCGCTATTCCAAGATTGTACCTCAGTTAAAAATGTCAAGGTTTAGCCGCTGGCGCATCGGCGTTGTGATGGTGCCTGTTCTTTGTTTGCGCAATTCGAACAGAACGCTACTGCGAAGTCGGCGAGCCTAACCGCTGCGCATTTCTCCTGGCATTGGCCTAGCGCCGCTTCGACAGCAGCGCCGCGCGCAGTTTGTTGTGGGCGGCAGCCGGAGCCGCATTGCGGCCCCGGCGCTTGCCGAGCAGCTTGCATTTGTCGGCAAAGGTCATCAGCGTGGCGTGCCCAGAAGCAGCGCGTGAAGGGCTGCCTGCGGGTCGCTCGGCGGCGAGGCCGGCCAGCCGATATCCTTCTGGACATGCGCCGGCAGATCGTTGAGCGCGCGGATCGCCTTGTTCCTGGCATGAGCCTGCCTGATGGTGACACCGAAGCGGCTGAGATTTCCAAACATCGACATTTTCATCTCCCTTGAAGAGCGTGGCAGCCGAAGCTGCATGTCTTTGTCCCAAAGCCGCGAAGCGCTTTTGGGCGACATGCATAATCTTCAGCCGCCGTTGGATGGCCGTTAAATGCGTCACGCATGTATCGGGTCGATTTCGCGAAAACAGCGTTTCGGTTTCCGGATCGCGCGAATCCGGAAACATTTGCATACAAATGAATTGAACATGCCGGCGGGCCCGTTTCGATCCGATAGCTGCCATCGGCGGTTGACAGAGGCGAGCGGCTGCATTGTTATTGTGCAATGCGGCGTGGGGTATGTGCATCGCAGCATGATGCGATACTGGTCAGGGCATCATGACGAGCATACATAGTATCCAGTATCTGCGCGGCCTTGCCGCGTTCGCGGTCGTTTGCTTTCACGTCAGCGAGCAGTTCGGCGGTCCGTTCGACGTCGGGGCAGCCGGCGTCGACATCTTCTTCGTCATCAGCGGCTTCATCATGTGGGTGACGACGGCCGGCAGGCCGGCCGATCCCTGGCGCTTCATGGGGCGCCGGATCACCCGCATCGTGCCTCTCTACTGGATCGTCACGCTGCTGACCGCGGCGGGCATCCTGCTCAAGCCGCAATTCTTCTACGGCCATTTCTTCAGTACCCCGAATTTCCTGGGCTCACTGTTCTTCCTGCCGGTCCTGCAGGAGGGCGCGCTGCATCCCATCGTCATACAGGGTTGGACCCTTTCCTATGAAATGATGTTCTATCTCGTTTTCACGCTTGTCCTGTTTCTGGGCGAGCGGTGGCGGTTCGGCGTCCTCACCGGCGCGCTTGTCGCCATCGTCGCGCTGCATTTCGTCCTTCCCGCCGGATATGCGCATGCCTTCACCGATCCCGTCGTGATCGAGTTCGCGGCCGGCGTCATCGTGGGGCGCTTGTGGCTCCAGGGCGCCAGGCTACCGCTCGGGGTGGGGCTGGCGATGGCTGGCGCAGGATTTCTTCTGCTTGCGGCCGGCTCGCTATTCGATGCCGATTTGCCGCGCGCCTTGCGCTGGGGACTTCCGGCCGCATTGATCGTGGCGGGCGCGGTTTCTGCCGAGCGGGCGCGGCCGTTCAAGCCGGCTGCCTTGCCCACATTTCTCGGCCATGCGTCCTATTCGATCTATCTGTGGCATGTCGTGGTCGGCGTCCTGGCGACCGGCGTCGTCCTGAGGATTGGCCTGCCGGCAGCATTGCAGCCGGCGACGATCCTGGTCGCCACGCTGGCGCTTTCGGCAATGCTTTATCTGATCATCGAAAAACCTTTGATCGGGCTGCTGCATCCGCAACGTCCCAAGGGCGCCGTGAAGGCAGCCAATGCCGCGGCCGCAGGGGCCGCGGAATGAGTTGAAACGTTAGATCAGGATGACGTTTCGTTGACTCGCCATCCTGATCTAACTCTTTGTTGGAGCATGATCTTCTCCGAAAACCGGTTCCCACTTTTCGGGATCATGCTCTAGCCGCGGCCGCGCCGTGCCGCGCGTTCCTCGCGCGAACGCCGGCGAGGGGTGGCGTCGCCAGCGGCGCCGTCCTCGCCCACCGTCTTGCGCGGCGGCAGCTTCACCGCGGCCGCCAGCTTGGGGAAGGGGTCGACCTTGTTCGGCAGCGCCATGGCGTAGACGAAGTGCTCCTGGAATTTTGGCTCAAGCGCCGTCTCGATCTTCTCGATCCTGCTCACCGTCTCCTCGATCTCGCGCCGGTAGCCGCGATTGAGCAGCGCCATGCGCGCGCCGGCGCCGGCCGCATTGCCGACGGCCGAGACCTTGTCGAGGTCGCAATCGGGGATCAGGCCGAGCACCATGGCGTATTTCGGATCGATGAAGGAGCCGAAGGCACCGGCGAAATGGATGCGGTCGACATGGTCGGTGTGCTGCTTTTCCATCAACAGCTTGGTGCCGGCATAGAGGGCCGCCTTGGCAAGCTGGATGGCGCGCACGTCGTTCTGGGTGATGGTGATCTTCGGCTCGCCCTCCTTCAGCACGTAGGAGAACGTGCGGCCGTTCGGCACGATGCGCGGCGAACGCATGCCGAGCGATCCGTCGACGACGCCGTCCTCGGAAATGATGCCCGACAGATACATCTCGGCGATCACTTCGATGATGCCCGAACCGCAAATGCCGGTGACGCCGGTCGCCTGCACGCTCTCGGCGAAGCCCGGCTGATCCGACCACAGTTCCGAGCCGATGACGCGGTAGCGCGGCTCGAGCGTGTCCGGATCGATGCGCACGCGCTCGATGGCGCCGGGGGCCGCGCGCTGGCCGCCGGAGATTTCCGCACCCTCGAAGGCTGGGCCGGTAGGCGAGGAAGCCGCGACGACGCGCGCCGAGTTGCCGAGCACGATCTCGGCATTGGTGCCGACATCGACGATCAGCATCATCTCGTCCTGGCGATGCGGCCCCTCCGAAAGAGTTACGGCGGCGGCATCGGCGCCGACATGGCCGGCAATGCAGGGCAGCATATAGAGGCGCGCGCCCTGGTTGAGCTTCAGGCCGATGTCGGAGGCCTTGATGCGCACGGCGCCGGAGACGGCAAGCGCGAAGGGCGCGCCGCCGAGCTCGGTCGGATCGATGCCGAGGAACAGATGATGCATGATCGGATTGCCGACAAAGACGGAATCCAGGATGTCGGCGCGCTGGACGTTGCCTTCGGCGCAGACCTTGTCGACGAGGCCGGAAACCGCCTCGCGCACGGCGACCGTCATGCCTTCGCGGCCGTCCGGATTCATCATCACATAGGAGACGCGGCTCATCAGATCCTCACCGAAGCGGATCTGCGGATTGGACGTGCCGGAAGATGCGGCGACGCGGCCCGACAGCAGCGACACCAGATGCATGGCAATGGTGGTCGAGCCGATGTCGCAGGCAAGGCCGTAGGCTTCGTTCTTTAGGCCGGGCCACAGCGCGATGACGCGCGCGATATCGCTGTCGGCATCCTTGTGGATGGCAGCGGTGGCGGTCCAGTTGCCCTTGCGCAGGATGCCCTGCACCTGCGGCAGCAGATAGAAATCGAATTCAAGATTCTTGAGGCCCCAGTCCTTCATCAGGGCGATCTTGAGCCGGTCGAGATCGCCGAGGGGCTTGTGCATGTCGGGCTCTTCGATCTCGACATAGCACATGCGGATCGCCGTATCGCGGGCGATTACCCTGGTGTCGGCGTCCTTGCGGATGGTCTGCGCGTTGATGACCGTGTCCTGCGGCACATCGATGACGAGGTCGCCGAGGATTTGCGTCGAGCAGGAGAGGCGACGCCGCTCGGGCAGGCCGCGCACGCGCTCATAGCGCTCTTCCTTGGCCCCCTTGGGCGAGATGTGGTCGTTGGACGAGACGATCTTGTGCTTGGCGAAATTGCCTTCCTGCACTTCGACCTGGCAGCGCCCGCAGGTGGCGCGGCCGCCGCACACGCTTTCGACATAGACGCCGAGCTGGCGCGCCGCATCGAGCACCGGCGTGCCGACCGGGAACCGGCCGCGCTTGCCCGACGGCATGAACAGGACGAGCGGATCGGTGATGTTGGGGGGAGGATTCATGCTGGCACGTGTCTCGATGGCAATTGCCGATGCCGTTTAACGGATCGTTTTCCTATTGGGCGGAGAGTCCGTTGGTCCAGGGGCCAACCATGTCGGATCTGCTGCTCTCCGCCATCTTCACCGCGTTCACCATGGTGCGCGTGATCAAGGGCTCGTGGCTGCGCAATCCGCAATACCTCGCTACCGGGATTATCGGCGCGATCGTGGGTGCGCTGCTGCTGCACGCGTACTGGCCCGCCCATGACGATGATTTCATCGTCGGCGGCGTAACGGGCATCTTCGGATCCTGGGCGGGAATGGCGTTGTTCGACGCCATATTGGGCGTGGCCTGAACGCAAAGCAGAGCTGTCCGAGCGCATCCGCGATGCGATCGGACCAGCATTGTTTGCGGTGCGGCTCACGGTTGCGCGCTTATCCCCTGGCCATGCGGGCTTCGCGGCCGCCGCGGCGACGTCCGCCATTGCCGTTGCCTTCGCCCGGCGCATTGACGGCTGTTGGAGCCGCAACCGCTTGGCCGCCTTCGGCCGGCTTGTAATCCTTGTAGGTGCGGATCCAGTTGGTGCAGTTCTCGTCGGTGCCGTTGAGGACATTGGCGCCGCGCACGGCTTCCATTTCCTGCGGCCGGACCGGGTTCATGATTGCCGAGGTCATGCCGGCGCCGATCACCATCGGTATGAAGGCGGCGTTGATGCCGTGGCGGTGCGGCAGGCCGAAGGAGATGTTGGAGAGGCCGCAGGTGGTGTTGACCTTGAGCTCCTCTCGCAGCCGGCGCAGCAGCGCGAATACCTGGCGTCCGGCATCGCCCAGCGCGCCGATCGGCATCACCAGCGGGTCGACGACGACGTCATGCGCCGGGATGCCGAAATCGGCGCAGCGCTCGACGATCTTCTTGGCGACGGCGAAGCGGACATCCGGATCCATCGAGATGCCGGTCTCGTCGTTGGAGATGGCGACGACCGGGACGTTGTATTTCTTGACCAGCGGCAGGATGGCCTCGAGCTTTTCTTCCTCGCCGGTGACGGAGTTGACCAGCGGACGGCCCTTGGCGACCTTCAGCGCGGCCTCGATCGCGGCGCTGACCGAGGAGTCGATCGACAGCGGCAGATCGACCAGGCCCTGCACGATTTCCAGCGTCTGCACGAGAAGCGCCGGTTCGGTCGCGTTGGGGTCGACGGCGGTGACGCCGGCATTGACGTCGAGCATGGTGGCGCCGCAGGCGGCCTGCTCCAGCGCGTCCTTCATGACGGTCTCGAAATTGCCGGCCACCATTTCGGCGGCCAGCTTCTTGCGGCCGGTCGGGTTGATGCGCTCGCCGATCACGCAGAAGGGCTGATCGAAGCCGATGACGATTTCTCGGGTCGCCGAGGCGACGATGGTGCGGGTCATGGAATCTCTCCGTCGGGATATAAAGAGTTCTTTATATCGTTATCTGATTTGGTTCAAGTGAATGCGTGCCGTCCGCGCTCTAAGTTCATGTGTGTCGTTGCCCCAAAACCGGTTCCCACTTTTGGGCGACATACATCAGTGCGCGGTCTTCACCATGTCCACCTGGGTTTCGGTAATCTCGTCATGCAGTATGTGGTCGAGCCGTTCGGCGACGATCTGATCGTCGCGGCGGATCTCCCGTTTCCAGGGCTGGCGGCCTTTCAGCACGCCGGATTCATCGACGATCTCGGCGACATATTCCTCCTGGCGATAGGCCATCACATGGACGCCGGCGACGCCCGGGATTTCCTTCACCTCGTTGATGATGTCGATGCAGAGCTGCTTGCCTTCCTTCTTCTGATCCTGCGCGCCTTCCAGCCGCTTGATCACCGCATCGGGGATGTGGATGCCCGGCACGTTGGAGCGGATCCATTTCGCGGTCTTGGCGGAAGCGAGCGGGCCGACGCCGCAGAGCAGGAAGAGCTTTTCGGTGTGGCCGAGATCGCGCGCCTTCTGCATGAAGGCTTTGAACATCGGCACGTCGAAGCAGTACTGGGTCTGCGCGAACTGCGCGCCGGCGGCGATCTTCTTGCCGAGATGGATCGGGCGGAAGTCGTAGGGCGGCGCGAAGGGATTGACCGCGCAGCCGAGGAAAACCTGCGGCGGCGTCGTCAGCTTGCGGCCGGACAGGAACTTGCCGTTGTCGCGCATGATGCGGATGGTTTCGAGCAGCGACATGGAATCGAGGTCGAATACCGGCTTGGCGCCGGGCTGATCGCCGGCCTGCACGCCGTCGCCGGTGAGGCAGAGCATATTGGCGACGCCCATCGCGGCGCCGCCCAGCACGTCACCCTGGATGGCGATGCGGTTCTTGTCGCGGCAGGCGATCTGCATGATCGGCGCATAGCCCATGCGGGTGAGCAGCGCACAGATGCCGACCGAGGACATGTGGCAGTTCGCGCCTGAGGCATCGACCGCGTTGATGGCGTCGACCCAGCCGTCGAAGATCTTGGCGCGGTTATAGACGTCTTCCGGATCGGCGCTGTCTGGCGGGTTGAGCTCGGTCGTTACCGCGAACTCGCCGCGGCGCAGCACGCGCTCCAGCCGGCCGCGCGAAGTATGACCGGGCAGGGGATCGAGCGGCAGATGGATGCCGGCCGGGTTCTCGTCGCGCTGGTGGCGGACGCTCATGCTGAAGCTCCGGTGTTCTGCTGGTTCTGGGCGGCTTCACGCGCTGCGGCGGCCTGCGCCGTTACCCTGAGCCATGCCGAGGTTTCGCGTAGCGACTGATCGACCGGCTTCTGCACGGTCAGGATCTTGTCGCCATGCACCATGTTGCGCGAGCCCTCCCAGGCCTTGACCCAGACGCAAGGCATGTCGGGCTCGACCTCGCAATTGCCGTTGGCGCGCACGCCGCCGCAAGGGCCATTGCGAAGCTGTTTCGGGCAATTCATCGGACACGACATGCCGGTGGAGGAGAGCACGCACTGGCCGCACATGCGGCAGTCGAACATGAAGCCCTTGACGCGCTTCTCGATGAATTTCACCGGGGCTTCGACCCGGCTGTAGCCGATGCCCTTCCACAGAGGATGCAGGAGCAGGAAGGCGTCGGCGAAGCGGCTGTAGAACCATTCGAGCAATCGCGAGTGGCGGATGGACCAGAGTCTGACGGCAAAAGTGCGCTGGACGCGTCGCTGCGGCGACACGTCGGCAGGCTTGTAGTCGGATTTCGGCGCTGCCTTTTTGACCAAGGTGGCCTGCGTAACCGTCGGCTGTTGCTCAGACATTTTCTTTCCCGCCAGCCTTGACCAGAGCGACCAGCCGCTCGCGGTCATATTTCGCGTCGAGTTCCTGATAGGCTTTCTCGACCTCGGCCTCGATGTCGTCGCCGACCGGAACCGGGTCGGCCTTGCGCCATTCCGCCAGATAGTCGTCGGTGCCGCCGGCGCCGGTGCGCATGGCGCACATGTCGATCGCCTCGGTGAAGCGCAGCGGCAATTCGCGCTTGGCGTTCTGCCGGCCCTTCTTGACGATGACCTGGGCTGGGATGTCGCGCCAGTAGACGACGATCAGATCGGCCATGAATTCTCAACTCCTCGAAGTCATGGAGCATTGCCGCATGCGTGGTTGAGCCGCTTGTTATGGGACGACGCGCGCGCCTTCAAAAGCGACGCTGGCCATGACGCAAAGCGAATGCTGGAATCGGTTGCCGGCTGATCACCAGACGTGCTTGGTCAGGCCGGTCCAGAGGTAGAACCAGATCGTCGGGTGATACCATTGCTTGGACGGTAGATCCGGATCGATCGTTTCCAGTCTGCCGGCTAGCGCATTGCCGACCGCCTCGACGCATATATCGCGCGAAAAGGCGGCCTGCCGCAGCGCGTAGCTGGCAATCGTGTCGCCGGTCTTGGGCCTGCTGCGCGCCTGCTTCAGCACGCCGCCGGTGTCGACGCCGGCATCAACCAGATGCACGGTGGTGCCGAAGTTCCCTTGATCGCCGCAGGCCAGCGCCCAGTAGCCGCCATTCATGCCGCGATATTTCGGCGCGATGCCGGCGTGATAGTTGAGCACCGGGCAAGGCATCTTTGCCAGCGTATCCTTCGACAGCAGCCTGCAGCCGGCAAGCAGCACGACGCCAGGTTTGATGCTGTTGATTTCTTTCAGGCATTCCGGCGCGTTGGCTGAAGGCACATGGATGATCGTCTGGCCCTGCCGCGGCTCGGTCGCGAGCTTCTCCTCGGCGATCAGTCTCTCGGCATGACCGGCCAGGAACCGCTTGCCGAGCCTGGTCAGCACCATCGTGCCGAGCTGGCCGATGGCCGAGATCCAGCCCTGGCGTCGCGCGCGGCCGATGAGCAGGCGCTTTTTGGATTCAGCGGATTCGAGGATGACGCTGACAGGACCGAGGCGGTCGGCAAGCGCATTGACGATGGCCCAGATATGCGGGCCACCTTCGGTGACGACCACGATCGGTCGCGTACTCGATTCCGACGCTGCCACGGCAAGCACCCGCTATGAAAATCGGGCGCATGCTATGCGGAGCGGGGTTAATCCTTGGTGTGCCCGAGACCCAGTCAGGCGTTTCAGCGCCCGGTTCAGCGCTTGAATTCCATGATGTCGAGCTTCGATTCGTAATAGGGCGCTGGGAATTCGATGCGCCATTCGGTGGCGCTGTTGCGGAAGGCGTAGCCGACCTGGTCGCTTTCGGGGCCGCTGCCATAGGGCTTGGCCTTGTCGTCATTGACCGAGAACGAGCCGAGATAGATGGCGCGTTTCTCGTTGTCGTCGAAGAAGCGGCCTGTTGTGCGCTGCGAGCCGCTGACCTTGGTAAGCCGCCAGCCCGAGCCGTCGTCTGTGACCTTGCACTTGAACCAGCCATAGATGATGAGCGGGCTCAGGCCGCCTGCCTTGATGGTGCGGCACTTCCAGTTTCCGGTGAGGTCCTTGTCGGAGAAGGCGACAAGTGGCTTGGCGAGCAGGTCATTCAACTGCTTGACCTCCGACGGATTGCCGGCTTTTGCCTCCTCGAGGGCCGCCTTGCGCGTTTCGCCGTATCTATCCAGTCGCGTCTTGTCGGCGGCGGTGATCAGCTTCTGCACTTCGCCGTCGGCATGGGCAGGCAAGGTGAGGGCGACGAGGCCGAGGGCGGCAAAAAGCAGGCGAGGGGTCATGAAATGTCTTTCCTCAATCGATGGCTGGAACAATTTTTTCCATCACTGGCGCACAACTTACCGGTTCGCCATCGCCTGTCATCCATGCTTAACAGCGTGAGCTCGAAAATGGCGGTTTGATCGATGCGGATATTGCTCACGGGATCGTCCGGCTGGCTGGGCGGTGCGCTTCAGCCACGACTGGAAGCGCTCGGCCATGAGGTGGTCGGTCTCGATCCGGTTGCCTCGGCGCGCACGCAAGTCGTCGGCTCGATCGCGGATCGAGAGCTGGTCTTCGGAACTGTCCGCGACAATCAAATCGAGGCCATCATTCACAGCGGCGCGCTGCACAAGCCGAACATCGAGCATTTCGAGAACACGGATTTCGTCGCGACCAACGTCCAGGGGACGCTGAACCTGCTCGACGCGGCGGTTGCCTGCGGCATCCATCGCTTCGTCTTTACCTCGACGACGTCGCTGATGATCTCGCAGGCGATCCGCGCCGGTTTCCAGGGGGGCGCGCGCAAGGCCGCCTGGCTTACGGAAGAGATGTCGCCGGAGCCGCGCAACATCTACGGCGTGACGAAGCTTTCCGCCGAGCATCTGTGCCGCCTCTACCACCTTGAACACGGACTGCCGGTCGTGGTGCTGCGCACGGCGCGCTTCTTTCCCGAAGCGGACGACATGGCGCATGCGATCGAGCAATCGGACGCCAACACCAAGGCCAACGAGTTGCTGTTCCGCCGGCTGACAGTTGAGGATGCGGCGGAAGCCCATGTTGCGGCGTTGCAGAAGGCGCCGGGCCTGGGCTTCGATGTCTTCATCATCTCGGCGCCGACACCGTTCCGGCCGCAGGATTGCGCCGAGCTGATCGCCGACGCGCCGGCCGTGGTGGCGCGTTATTTCCCGGAATATCCGCGCCTTTTTGCCAAGCAGGACTGGACGATGTTTCCGTCGATCGACCGCGTCTACGATCCGTCGCGGGCGAGGGAGAGGCTGGGCTTCGTCTGCAGGACCAGCTTCGCCGACGTGCTTGCCGCGCTGAAGCAGGCGTGAAGGCTAGGCGTCTTGGGCAGCGCCCTGTGCCGCCCGTGCCAGTTCGCTCGTCAGGTCGCCATAGCCGGTCGAGCGGCGCTCATAGGTGAGGCCGAGCATGGCGGCCGCTTTCTCGGCGACCTTGTCGAGCTCCGGGTCGTCGGTCTGGGCAAGATAGATCAGCTTCTGGTAGTTGCCGAAATAATCCTTGATCAACTCCGGATGCCGGTCGAGGCCGAGCGGCTTGATGAAGAAGGCGTCGAACTGGCGGCAGAGGAAATCGGTCATGTAGAACGACATCATGTCGTCATCGGCGACCTTGGCGTAGGCGTCCATGCCCTGGTAGAAGGCAAAGCAATGCGGCCCGGCCATGCGCTCGACGCCGTGCTTCTCGATGACGCGGTCGAGCAGGCCGCCGGTGCCGCAATCGGCGTAGCCGACGAAGATGTGCTGGTAGCCTTCCGCCTTGGCTTTCTCGATCGCCTTGTCCATCGCAGGGGCGATGTGGTCCGGATAGAAATGGAAGTCGGCCGGCAGGCAGGTCAGTTCGAGATGGTCGAGGTTTAGCCGTTGCTTGACGGCCAAAACTTCGCGCGCAATCATCCCGCAGGCGATGACGAGCAGCCTGTCTGTTTGATTCGGTTCCGTTTTTTGCGTTTTGACCAAGTCGGGCCGGCTTTCGCTGCGGGGCTTAATATCTGTCGAGGGAGACACCTTCCATGAAACTGCTACGCATCGCGCCGATCGCCATCCTGGCCTGCGCGCTTGCACTCACCGCCTGCGCCAACACCATCCGGGGCGTCGGCAAGGATGTCAAATCGACGGCAAGGGCGGTCAAAGACACCGTCAACTGATCGGCAGCCTCGCCTATCATCTGGGAACAAAAAAGCCGCGCTGCAAGGCGCGGCTTTTTCTGTCGATCCATCCTGATGCCTTGGATCAGGCGGAAGCGCGAACGTTGTGCTTGCGCTTCATGTAATCCTTGGCCGTCTCCACCGCCACCGCGGCGTCGCGGCAATAGGCGTCGGCGCCGACGGCCTTGCCGAATTCCTCGTTGAGCGGCGCGCCGCCAACCAGCACGACATAATCGTCGCGGATGCCCTTTTCCTTCATCGTGTCGATGACGACCTTCATATAGGGCATGGTGGTGGTGAGCAGCGCCGACATGCCGATGATGTCGGGCTGGTGCTGCTCGATGGCGTCCAGATATTTCTCGACCGCGTTGTTGATGCCGAGGTCGATGACGTCGAACCCGGCGCCTTCCATCATCATGCCGACGAGGTTTTTGCCGATGTCGTGGATGTCGCCCTTGACGGTGCCGATCACCATCTTGCCCTGCTTCGGCGCGCCGGTGGCGGCGAGCAGCGGACGCAGGATGGCCATGCCGGCCTTCATGGCGTTGGCCGAGAGCAGCACTTCCGGCACGAACAGAATGCCGTCGCGGAAGTCTTCGCCGACGATGCGCATGCCTTCGACCAGCGCTTCGGTCAGCACCTTGTAAGGCGCCCAATTGCGCTCGAGAAGGATGTTGGTGCCTTCCTCGATTTCTTCCTTAAGCCCGTCATAGAGGTCGTCATGCATCTGCTGCACAAGCTCCTCATCGGAAAGCTCGGAAAGGATGATCTCGTCGTCGGACATTTTTCTCGGGCTCCTTGCTGCTCGGAATGACTGCGGCAGCCTAAAAATCGATGCGCCAATACCTAACCCGCGAGGGCAAGCTAGCCATAGCTGATTTGCGACTTCCCGCAAAAGGAAAGCGACTGAAAAATTGGCGCTTTTCTTGTCGATTTTGCGACAGGCGTTGGCGCTGGCTGGCCGTTTCCAATAGGGTGCATGGCTACGATCCGGCAAGAAGCGGCGACGAAGGGCCGCCCCAGCCAATTCAGGCCAAGTTATAGGAAGACGATCATGAGCGATAACGCGGCAGTCGAGCAGGAAGCGTCAGGTGGACGGCGCGGACGCGGCGCCAGCGGCGGTGCGGCGGCACGCCGGGCGGCCCGTTCGGGCGGCGGCCCGGGCACCCAGCTCACCTACATCAAGCGCAAGATCAACGTCTATGAGGTCCTCAACGAGGAGGGCCTGGCGCTGATCGAGAAGAACACCGACACCGTGCTGGAAGAAATCGGCATCATCTTCCGCGACGACGCCGAGGCGCTGGCGCTGTGGAAAGAGGCAGGCGCCGACGTCAAGGGCGAGCGCGTGCACTTTCCCAAGGGCCTTTGCCGCTCGCTGTTGAAGACGGCCCCTTCGATCTACACCCAGCATGCGCGCAATCCGGAGCGCTCGGTGCAGATCGGCGGCAACGCGACCGTGTTCGCGCCGGTCTACGGCCCGCCCTTCGTCCGCGACCTCGATGGCAACCGCCGCTACGCGACGATCGAGGATTTCCAGAATTTCGTGAAGCTCGCCTATATGGCGCCGTCGATCCACCACTCGGGCGGCACAGTGTGCGAGCCGGTCGACGTGCCGGTCAACAAGCGCCACCTCGACATGATCTACGCGCATATCCGTTACTCGGACAAGCCGTTCATGGGGTCGGTGACGGCGCCGGAGCGGGCCGAGGACACGGTGGCGATGGCCAAGCTCGTGTTCGGCGACGACTTCGTCGAGAACAACACGGTGCTGACCAGCCTGATCAACGCCAACTCGCCGATGGTGTTCGACGAGACCATGCTGGGGGCGCTGAAAGTCTATTCGCGCCACAACCAGGCCTGCATCGTCACGCCCTTCATCCTGGCCGGCGCGATGAGCCCGGTGACCGTTGCCGGCACGCTGACGCAGGTGCTGGCCGAAGTGCTCGCCGGCGCCTCGTTCACGCAGCTGATCAGGCCCGGCGCGCCGGTGCTGTTCGGCACCTTTGCCTCGTCGATCTCGATGCAGTCCGGCGCGCCGACCTTCGGCACGCCCGAGCCGTCGCTGGTCTCTTATGGCGCGGCACAGCTCGCGCGGCGGCTCGGCCTGCCGTTCCGCACCGGCGGTTCGCTCTGCGCCTCGAAAGTCCCGGACGCGCAGGCAGCCTTTGAGAGCGCCAACACGCTCAACTCGACGATCCTTGCCGGCACCAATTTCGTGCTGCATTCGGCAGGTTGGCTCGAGGGCGGTCTTGCCTCCTGCTACGAAAAATTCATGATGGACATCGACCAGCTCGGCATGCAGCAGAAGTTTGCCGAGGGCGTCGACCTGTCGGAAAACGGCCAGGCGATGGACGCCATCCGCCAGGTCGGCCCGGGCAGCCATTATCTCGGCTGCGACCACACCCAGGCGAATTTCCAGACGGCCTTCTACCGCTCCAGCATCGCCGACAACAATTCCTACGAGCAGTGGCTGGCCGAAGGCGAGAAGACCGCGCCGCAGCGGGCCAATGAGCTTGCCCGCCGCTGGCTCGAAACCTACGAGGCGCCGCATCTCGATCCGGCCATCGACGAGGCGCTGAAGGACTTCATCGCCAAGAAGAAGGGTTCGATGCCCGACGCCTTCACGTGAAAGGAGCCCGAGTCAGGCCGGGCTAAAGTCGCCAACATCATTCACAAGGAAGTCTGGCGGAGCGCGTTCTCCGATCCGGACCGGAAGGGATGACTTTTTCCCGCGGCACGGTCGAGGAGATTGCGGCTGCGCTCGCGGCCAACGGCCTGATCCTGCGCGGCGGTTTCAGCTTCGGCGACGATGAGATGGCGCCAGCCGGACTTTCCGGCGCTCCAGCCAAATCGGTGCTGCTCATCGGACAGGCCGGCGCGGCGCCCTGGTCGCATTTCCAGCGCTGGCGGGAACGACAGGCGAGAGACATCGCCAACCCACTCGACAGCTGGTCGTGCGAGGTGATTGGCGCGGTGGCGCAAGAATTCGGCGTCCGCGCCGTGTCGCCTTCAGACCGGCCCTATCTGCCGTTCCAGCAATGGGCGATGCGGGCGGAAGGGCTGAAACCGTCGCCGCTCGGCATTCTCATGCATCCTGCCTATGGGCTCTGGCATGCCTATCGAGGGGCCTTGCTGTTCGAGGACGAGATTTCTCCCCCCGAAGCTCACGAAGCGATTCATCTGTGCGACACGTGTGTCGAAAAACCGTGCCTGAAATCCTGTCCGGTCGGCGCATATTCGGTGGCTGGCTTTGCGCACGAGGCGTGCCTGGTGCATGTGCGTGGCACGGATGGTGCGCCCTGCCGCGCCGGCGGCTGCCTCGACCGCAACGCCTGTCCCTATGGCGCTGAGTATCGCTATCGGGCCGACGTCCAGGCTTTCCATATGGCGGCGTTCGCCGGGACTGTAGGCATTCTTCCGAACCGCACGGAAACTTGACCGCGATCGAGAGGTTGCGGCTTGCCCTGCCGGGCGGTGCGGATATCTATCGCCTGGCAACCGGCGGAGCGCGCAATGACGAAGCAGGACATCAAGATCAAGACCCTGGACGGCACGGCGAAGGCACGGCTGTTTCGTCCAGCCGCGCCGGCCAAGGCTGGCGTCATCCTCTACATGGATATTTTCGGTCCGCGCCCGGCGCTCGACCAGATGGCCGAGCGCCTCGCGGAACATGGCTATGCCGTACTGGTGCCTGATCTCTTCTACCGCTATGCGCCCTATGGTCCGTTCGATCCCAAAACCGCCTTTGCCGAGGAAAAGACCAAGGCCCTGCTGTTGATCCTGAGCGGCGGCACGACGCAGGGCATGACCATCCGCGACGGCAGCGCCTTCCTCGATGCTCTGGCCGCCGAGGGGATCGCCGGACCTGTTGGCGTCGTCGGCTATTGCATGGGCGGCGCGCGCGCGCTGAACGCGGCGGCGAGCTATCCCGACCGTATCGCCGCCGCGGCGAGCTTCCATGGCGGCAATCTCGCCAGCGACGCGCCCGACAGCCCGCACCGCAAGGCGGCCTCGATCAAGGCGCGCGTCTATGTCGGCGTCGCCGGCGTCGACCGCAGCTTCCCGCCCGAGCAGTCGGCGCGGCTGGCGGAGGCGCTCAGGGTAGCAGCGGTCGACCACGTCATCGAAAACTATGTCGGCGTCGGCCACGGCTGGTGCGTCAAGGACCACAGCGTCTATGACGAGGCGGGCGCCGAGAGGCATTGGAAGCGGCTGACGACGTTCTTCAAAGAGACGCTGGGATAAGGTGTGCCGATATTCGGGTGAGGCCGGCCTACAAATGGCGGCTTCCTGCGCTTCCGGTGCTCACGTACATTGGAAGCGGCTGACGACGTTCTTTAAAGAGACGCTGGGTTAGCCTTCTTTCGCAGATCGCGGAGGGGCGCCGTGCAGCGCGAGCCTTCGAATGTTCGCGCCGCCCCTCATCCGCTTCGGGCACCTTCTCCCCGTAAAACGGGGAGAAGGAAAAAGTGCCTCCACAAAAAAATCTTTCCATCGCCCCAAGGATTGGTCATTAGCCTTCGTCCAACAGGCAAATGACGGCGATGATGCTGGACGACGGCGAAGCCTCCGATGCCGAACTGATCGGGCGGGCGAGGGGCGGAGACAGGGGGGCTTTCGGCAAACTGCTCGAAAGGCACTATGGCTTCGTCTATCGCGCCGCCTATCGCTGGTGCGGGCGCAAGGCCGACGCCGAGGACATAGCCCAGGATGTCTGTGTGCGGCTCGGCCGCGCGATCCGCGACTATCAGGGCAACGGCGCCTTCACGACATGGCTCTATGCCATGACGCTGAATGCGGCGCGCGACGTGATACGCAAGCGCGCCCGCGACGTAGCCAAGACCGATGCCTATGGCGCCTATGCGCTGATCGCGGGCGAAGCGTCGGCGCAGAGCGACGATCCGGCCGAGGCGCTGTGGGCGGCGGTGCGGATGCTGCCCGACAAGCAGCGCGACGCGGTGCTGCTGGTCTATGGCGAAGGTTTCAACCACGCAGCAGCGGCGGAGGTGATGGCGATCTCGGAGGCGACAGTTTCCTGGCACATCCATGAAGCGAAGAAACGGCTGAAGCTGCTGATGCGTTCAGCCGGGGAAGTGTGACCATGGTCGACGACAACGAACTCGAAAGGCTGCGCGACATCGCGGTACCGGCGCCTGGCGGCGAGGCGAAGACGCGCGCGCTGGCCGCCGCAATGCAGGCCTTCGACTTGGACGAAAAATTTTCCACCGCCACCCAAGGATCACCGGCTGGCCTTCGTCTCACCGAGCGAGCAAGAATGCTCTGGAGAGACATCATGCAACGGAAACTCATTGCCACGCCGGCCATCACCGCGCTGATCGCGCTGCCTATCGCCGGCTATGCCGCTTTCGAGATGCTGAAGGAACAGCCGCCGGTCATCGGCGGCAACGGCACGGTCATCGAGAGCCTGGCCGACAAGCCGGCGGCGCAGACGCCTGCGCCGGAACAGCCCGCGATCAACGAGCCGCTGGCAGCGGCGCCTGCCAAAGAAAAGAAGATCGACGCGGACGCCGAGACCCGGGCCAATTCACAAACGGCGCCGGCGGCGCCGAAGCCGGCGACAGAGGTCGACGGCCTGCTCAAGCAGGAGGCTGCGCCCGAAGCTGAGCCTGCCCTGCAACCGGCGCCAGCAGAGAGCGGCCAGCTTGCGGCCGGCGGCAAAGACGGGGTCGGGGTAATTGCGGGCTATTCCCCGAAGCGGAGCGCCGACCAGTTGGAGCGGGCCGACAAGGCGCCGGCAGGCAGCCCGGCCGCTATTCCGGCGTCTCCGCCTGCGATCGCCGATTCCAAGCTCATGGTGCAGCCCGCGCCGATGCCGGCCGACCAGATGCAGCCGCAGGAGGAAAACCGCGACCGCGTCGAGAATTTCAAAACCAATCCGGTGCATGAAACAGCCCAGGATCCGGTCTCGACTTTCTCGATCGATGTCGACACGGCCTCCTATTCCTTCGTGCGGCGCTCGCTGAAGGAAGGCAGTCTGCCCGAACCGGACACGGTCCGTATCGAGGAGATGATCAACTACTTCCCCTATGACTGGAAGGGTCCGGAATCGGCTTCAACGCCGTTCAACTCGACCGTCACCATTATGCCGACGCCGTGGAACGAGCACACCAAGCTCATGCATGTCGCGATCAAGGGTTTCGACGTGACGCCGGCCGAGCAGCCGAAGGCCAATCTGGTTTTCCTGATCGACGTCTCGGGCTCGATGGACGAGCCCGACAAGCTGCCGCTGCTGAAATCCGCCTTCCGCTTGCTGGTCAGCAAACTGAAGCCCGACGACACCGTCTCGATCGTCACCTATGCGGGCAATGCCGGCACGGTGCTGATGCCGACCAAGGCGGCGGAAAAGCAGAAGATCCTTGCGGCCATCGACAATCTGGCGCCCGGCGGCTCGACGGCCGGCGAAGAAGGCATCCGCGAAGCCTATAAGCTTGCGCAGCAATCCTTCGTCAAGGACGGCGTCAACCGGGTGATGCTTGCCACCGACGGCGACTTCAATGTCGGCCAGACCGATGACGACGACCTCAAGCGGCTGATCGAGAAGGAGCGCAAGACGGGTGTGTTCCTCTCGGTGTTCGGCTTCGGCCGCGGCAATCTGAACGATCAGATGATGCAGACCATCGCGCAGAACGGCAATGGCACGGCGGCCTATATCGACACGCTGGCCGAAGCCGAGAAGGTGCTGGTCGAGGATGCCTCCTCGACGCTGTTCACCATCGCCAAGGACGTCAAGATTCAGGTCGAGTTCAACCCAGCCACGGTCTCCGAATACCGTCTCGTCGGTTATGAGACCCGCGCCCTGAAGCGCGAGGATTTCAACAATGACCGCGTCGATGCCGGCGATATCGGCTCGGGCCATTCGGTGACCGCGGTCTATGAGATCACGCCTAAAGGCAGCGGCGGCGAGCAGGTCGATCCGCTGCGCTACGGCCAGGCCAAGGTCGACAATGGCGGAGTCGCCAATGCGGGCGAATATGCCTTCGTCAAGATCCGCTACAAGCTGCCGGACGAGAATGTCTCGAAGCTGATCACCACGCCGGTGACCGCCGCCAACGAGGTCTCGTCCTTCGATGCGGCCGGCGCCGACCAGCGTTTCTCAGTCGCCGTTGCGGCTTTCGGGCAGAAGCTGCGCGACGAGGATCAGACCGCGAATTTCAGCTACGACCGCATCGCGGAGATCGCCAATGCCGCACGCGGCGCCGATCCATTCGGATATCGGGCAGAATTCCTCTCGCTGGTGCGACTGGCCTCGTCGCTGGACGGCAACAAGTAGGCCATTGCGATTGACTGAGGGCCGGCGGGGCAAATCCCGGCGGCCTTTTTGCGATCGTTAAATTGTGCGGCTTTTCGGGAACTTCGCCGCAACCGAGCTTCTGTTAGTCAATGCTGATAGAGATTTGAGGGATCAGCAGTGCATATCACGACAATCGGGAACGCGAACTCGACGGCGGTCAATGCGCCGGCGCGGGGATCGTCCGCGGAATCCACTCGCATCAGGAGCGATGTCGATGCGGCCCGCAACACAGCGCTTTCGGCGCTCAACAACGACCGGTTTCGCGTGATGCTGGAGCAGATCAGCGATCCAGGCGCATCGGGCGCGCTGGCGACGATGAACTCCGACGACCAGAACGTCGTCGATTTCAATACGGCGCTGTCCCGCTACGCCGAAAACGGCAAATAAGCGGGCCTGTCAGGCGCGGCTGCGCCTGCGTTCGCGGCGGCCTTCGCTGGTTTCGGCAATGTTTGCCGTCGCCACCTTGTTGCGCATCGGGCCGATGCGCTCGACGATCGTCTCCACGGTCGGGCGCTCAGCCTTGGTGTGGGCGTCGAGCGCCTTGCGCATGGCGGCAAGGTGGGCAAACGACGTGCCGCAGCAGCCGCCGACGATCTTCGCGCCGGCATCGACCGCCAGCCGCACATAATCGGACATCAGCTCGGGCGTGCCGGAATAGTGGATCTCGGTGCCGCGGAATTCCGGAATGCCGCAATTGCCCTTGACGATCACGGTCGCCTCCGGCTTCGCCTCGGTCATGTCGAGCAGCGAGGCGAGTATATCGGAAGCGCCAACGCCACAATTGGCGCCCACGCCGAGCGGGGCCTGCGACAGTCCGTCGGCGACGGCGTGGATGTCCTTCGGCAGCAGCCCCATCATGGTGCGGCCGGCGGTGTCGAACGATCCGGTATAGGTATAGGGGAGACCGACGAGGATGGCGGCCTCGGCAGCGGCGCGAATCTCGTCGGGCGCCGACATCGTCTCGATCCAGGCAACTTCGGCGCCGCCCGCTTTCAAGCCCTCGATCTGCTCGGCAAAGGCATCGACGGCGTCGTCATAGGTCAGGGCGCCGAGCGGCACCAGCAGCTCGCCGGTCGGGCCGACGGAGCCGGCGACGATCACCTTGCGGCCGGCCTTGTCCGCGACCGAACGGGCGATCTCGGCGGCGCGCTTGTTCAGCTCGTGCACGCGGTCCTGCGCGTGATGCAGCTTGAGCCGGTGGCGGGTGCCGCCGAAGGAGTTGGTGAGAATGATATCGGCGCCGGCATCGACGAAGTTCTGATGCAGGCTGGCAATGGTCTCGGGCGCCGTCTCGTTGAGCAGCTCGGGCGCCTCGCCGGCCGGCAGGCCCATCGCGAACAGATTGGTGCCGGTGGCGCCGTCGGCCAGAAGCACGCCCTTTTCGGCCAGCAATGCGTGGAGGGGGTTGGTCGCGGTCATGGCCATAGCTTTCGTATTTGGAATTCAAATAACGATATAAAGAAGTCTTTATGTCTAGTCAACGCCGACACGATGCGCGACGACACCATGATATCGATGCAGGTGATCAGACCGAGCCTGACGGGAAGGACATTGCGGCCAGCTTCTGCGCGAAGCTTGCCGCCTCATGCGCGTTGATGTCGGCGGCGCGGATCAGATTGTCGAAATGGCTGGTGAGCGTGCGGATCGGCTGGGTGGCATTCAACACCAGATACATGTCGCCGACGTAGATCGCAGCGCGGTAGGGGCCGAAGATGGTGTAGGGGATCGAATAACGCATGCGGCCATCGTAAAGGAACAGCCGGAAAGTGGGGTAAAGGTCGTCGAGCAGGGCTGACATGTGCAGCAATTGCTTGCGCCTTTCGGCTTCCGGGAAACGGTCCCAGACGCCCAGGCCGCGCGCGAAAATCTCCAGCGTGTGGCGTGGCATGCACACCTCCATGTCGGTCTCCGGCCGCCTTGTATAGTCGATGCGGTATTGCGTTTCGCCGGCCTGCGCCTCGCGGCTCTTGTTGGTGATGCCGGCTTCGTATTCGACCAGTGCCTCGGTGCGCAGAAGGTCAGGGATGCCCGCCGGCACGTAGCGGATTTTGGTGCCTGCCGCCTCGGCATGCCACTTGGCGAGCAAGGTGCGGTCGAAACCGTCCGGCGCTTCCTCGATCTCGAGGCTCTCTCTAATTTCGCCGGTGACGCCCTCGTCGTGGGAGAGGCCCAGCAGCCAGTCGAGCGACACCTTGAACTCGGCCGCGATGTTGAGAAGCGTCTCGGCGCGCGGCAGGCGGGTCGAGGCGCCGGAAAGCAGTTGCGACAGCGCCGAGCGGTCGATGCCGACGGCGGTCGCGAAGGCCGACTGGTTCAAATCGGAGCGTGTCAAGAGCAATTTCAGCCGCTCCCTGAACAGGGTCGAAAGATCGCGCTTGTCCATAACGCTGCTCCTGCTTCGGAGAGGAAAAATTTGCGCCAGAGCCGGTTTGAACGTGGCTCAGGCGGAAATGAATCCCCGTGTTTGTTTACAATGTATAACATATGCGGCTGAAAATGCGCATTCGCAACAGTTTGTGCTCTTTGTCGCGTTGATGTAACGGCAGGCTCCTGACACAATGTTGTCAGGAATCGAATTGGTTCCGGCGACTGGAGGGCAGTGGTCGATAGCATGGCAAGCATGAATACCGGCATCAGCAAGAGACGCAGCAGTGCACCGGCAATCGAATGGCCGACGGTATTCCTCGCACTCGTCTGCTACGGCGCATGGTTCGCAATCGGCTTGTTGCTCTGGCCATCCTATCCCTTGATCGGTTTGATCGCGCTGGCGCTGATCCTGGCGCTCCAATCGTCGCTGATGCACGAGGTGCTGCATGGCCACCCGACCCGCAGCGCCAGGATCAATGAAGCCTTTGTCTTCCTGCCGATCGGGCTTGTCTGGCCGTTCCGGCGTTTCAAGACCATCCACCTGCGCCACCATGCCGACGAGCGGCTGACCGACCCGCTGGACGATCCCGAGAGTTATTACCAGGCGCTCTGGATGCATGAGGAACTGCCCCAGGCGATGAAGTTCCTGCTCAAGATCAACAACACCATGGTCGGCCGCCTCATCCTCGGGCCGTGGCTGTCGTCGGTCGGCTTCTTCATCGACGACGCCAAGCAGATCGCCGCCGGCGACAAGGCGATCCGCAAGGCTTGGCTGCTGCATGCCATCGGCATTGCCGTCGTGGCGCCGATCGTCACCTTCGGCTTCGGCATCCCGCTCTGGCTCTATGTGCTGGTGCCGGTCTGGCTCGGACAGTCGCTGATTTCGGTGCGCACCTATGCCGAGCATCAGTGGTCCGAGCATCCGGAAGGGCGCACCATCATCGTCGAACGCTCGCCGTTGTCGTTCCTGTTCCTGAACAACAACCTGCATTTCGTGCATCACAAGAGCCCGACGGTTGCCTGGTACAGTTTGCCCAAACTGTTTCGCGACCGGCGCGAAGAATGGCTGCAGATGAACAACGGCTATGTCTATCCGAACTATCTGGCGCTGATCAAATCCTATGCCTTCAAGGCCAAGGAGCCGGTCATCCATCCGATGCTGCGTCGCGCGCCGGAGCCGGGCCGCGCCTTCAAGCCGCGCGTCAGGGCGCGCAATGTCAGCGGGCTTGGCACGGCGCCGGTTCCGGCCGAGCCGCCGAAAGAGTAATTTCGACTTTCCGCGTCCGCTTTTTCGCGGCGGAACACAGGCGCCGAAGGTCGGCTGTCTTTGAAAGCTGTTTGACATGAGCAAGTTCGTTGCGGCCCTGCCGATGTATGACTGGCCCGAGGCGCGTGGCGAAGTCGACGCACGATGGGCACGGCTGCGCGATGCTTTCCGGCAAGGGGGCATCGAGGCGCCGGAAACGATTGTGCGCAGCAATGGCGATCTGCTGCCAGTGCCTGGCGGCATCCTGGATAAGGCCGGCAAGCTGATCGCGCCCGACCCAGCGACGCTGCCGGCGTATGAGCTTGATTTTCACCAGCTCTGGCTCAGTCCGGCGCTGCTCTTCGGGCAAACCTGTTGGGGGCCGATGGAACTCGGCCTAGCCGAGCATGTGCAAGTGGTCGCCCAGCCAAGCTATGATGCCTTCGAAGGAGGCAAGGGAGAGTTCTATTCCAGCGCGCTGGTGATGCTAGCAGACGGCAAGGCATCGGTGCCTGCGCCTGCGGATGGCAGGGCGGTCATTCCGCTCGATCTCATGCGCGGCAGACGCTTCACCTTCAACAATCCGGATTCGATGTCTGGGCTGATCGCGTTGACGCGCGATCTGGTGGGGTTGGGAGAGAGCCTCGATATTTTCGGCTCGCGCAGCGAAAGCGGCGGCCACCGGTCGTCGATCATCGCCATCGCCGAGGGCAGGGCGGATATCGCCGCAATCGACTGCGCAAGCTGGGCGCTGGCGCAGCGTTTCGAGCCGGCTGCGAAAGGCGTGAAGGTCGTCGGCTGGACGGCGCGGCGCAAAGGCCTGCCCTATATCACCGCCAGAACGACGCCGGAAAAAACCATTGCCGTGATGCGCGACGCTATCGCGGCCGTCGAAAGCGGCGCGTCAGAGCAGTCGCTCGTCCAGCGGGTAGGCTGAAAGCTTCTCGTTTCCGGTTTCGGTGATCAGGATTTGCTCCTCGATCTTGACGCCTTCGTGCCCGCCAAGCCTGCCGATATAGCTTTCGACGCAGAGCACCATGCCTGGTTCGAGCACGCCGTCGGGTGTGTCGTCGGTCCAATCGCCGGCATGCGGCAGCGTCGGATATTCATCCGCCAGGCCGACGCCATGGTAGAGCACGCCGTAGCGCGTGGGATAGCAATCGTCCGGCGGCACCGCCGAGCGCTCGACAAGATCGCGGAAGGAGACGCCCGGCCGCATCAGATCGGTGTTATGGGCGATCTGATCGGCGGCGATGCGGAAGAGGTCGCGCTGTTCGTTCGACGGCTCAATGTCGCCGCAAAGCCATGTGCGCGAGAGATCGGCGCAGAAACCATAAGGGCCGATCAGGTCCGTATCGAAGGCGACGAGGTCGCCACCCTCGATGACGCGCGAGGAGCATTCCTGGAACCAGGGATTGGTGCGCGGGCCGGACGACAGAAGCCGCGTTTCGATCCATTCGCCGCCGCGCGCGATGTTGCCGCGATGCAGTTCCGCCCAGAGCTCGTTTTCGGAGATGCCGGGCTTGAGCACCGCTTCCATTTCGCCCATCGCTGCCTCGCAGGCGACGATGGCGCGGCGCATGGCGAGGATTTCGTCCGGCGATTTGATGAGGCGCGCATTCTCCATCACCGCCTCGCCATTGCCGACGGATATGCCGCGGCGGGCGAGCTCCTCGACACCTTCGGGATCGATGTGGTCGACGGCGACGCGGCGATTGCCGCCGCCGTGCTCGGCTACGAGCTCGGCGATGCCGGCGCCCCAGCGCCGGACCTTCTGCTCGGTGAGCTCGCCGCTATAGAGATATATCCACGACACGGCCGGGCGCACCTCGTCGACGACACCCGAATGGTCGGACAGATGCTCGCAGGAGAAGTAATCGAAGAGCAACACGGGGCCTTCGGTGGCGACGAAACAGTGGCGTGTCGGGTTGTGCGCGACCCAGAGCTGCATGTTGGTCGAGTCCGTCGCATAACGGATGTTGACAGGGTCATAGAGCAGGGCGCCGGCATAGTCGCGGCGCTTCAGCTCGGCGCGAATGCGCTCCAGCCGGTATCTGCGCATGGCGGGCAGGTCGGGCGCGGCGATGCCTGCCGCCGCCCATTCCGCTTCGGCTGTCGCGCCATAGCCCAGCACATGCTGGCTGAGCGAGGCCGCTTTCTCGCGGGAGGCCTCGCGCAACGCTTCGACGGAGCCGGGTTCGAAGGGCATGATCTTGCGATGGCGGCCAAAGCCTAGCTTGTCCATTCGTCCTCCCTGAACCTACTGCGCGGTCTTCTTGAGCAGTTTAGTAATCGTGACCTTGCGCGACGGGAAGCCGAGTGCCTGCGGCACTTCAATCGTGCGGTGGACAGTGTCCATTGTGTAGCCGGCCTTCGCCATCTCTTCGAAGACATCCGAGGACGATTCCCTGTCGTTGGTCAGGACAAGCACAGCCGGCTCGCGAATCGACCGGGCGAAGTCCGGTATCTCGTCGTCGAGCACGATCAGATCGGCATCGACCAGGCGCAGAATGCCGACCCAGAACCAACTCGAGACCACGGTCTTGACCGGTCCATCGGCGTTGATCTGGTCATAAAGCGACCGGTAGTCCATCCGCACGATGCTGCCGCGGCTGTCGCCGCCATTCACGTGCATGTACCAGCTTACGGGCAGCACAAGAATGGCGAGGGTCGCGCCGACGAAGACGATGGTACCTTGCGTTTTTCCGCCTCTCTGCCCGATGGCATCGAAGCGCATGGCCAGGGCTGCGGGCAGCGGTACGAACACGGGCAGGACCCACCGATCGCGAAACTGGGTGATGCCGCCCGCCACAACCACCACCAGCGTGATGAGCAACGCCAAGGCGATCGTGCGCCACAGCAGCTTCTCGGGCCACCGCACCGGCTGCGGCGTTGTTGCGGTTTTCCATGCCGCCAGGAAAAAGGCGACGGCAATGATAATAGCCGGCAGGCCCGCGAAATTGAGCATCGCGTTGCCCAGCCCCCGCAGAGCGAGCACTGTGGTCTCCACCAGCCCATCGCCGTTGCCAGCGCCGAAGCCACCGCTATGCGCCAGGAAGTCATCCGGGTGCGTGATGTTCCAGTGAAGCGTCGGCAGGCAGGCAACGACCGCCACCGCCACGCTGATTGCGAAACGTCGGTCGAAGATCGCCTTACGCGTTTCGTGAAGCGAGAGAGATGCCAGGAACAGGGCGGCAAGGAAGATGACGATGTTGTATTTCGACAGCATCGCGGCCGCCGTCGCCAGGCCGAAAAACGCATAAGCGACGGCCGAGCGCCGCTTCTCCACCTCGACCAGCGCCAGAAGCAGCAGCGAGGTGAAACAGAATATGGCGACCGAGTGGGTGAGGGCGTGCTGCATCTCCCAGAAGATCTGGGGAAACAGCAGCAATCCGAACATGCCGGCGGCACCGGCGCGGTTCGAGTAGCCGAGGCGGCGTATGGCGGTGAAATAAGCAGCCAGCCCCGCGGCCAACAAACCGTATTTGACGATCTTGAGGGCAAGGACGCTGGTTCCGACCACCGAGGCCGCAAGCATCGCCAGCCAGGTGTATAGAGGCGGCTGCGAGCTGCCGTAGCCGGCGGCAAGGAAGCGCATTTCCATCAGCTGCTCGGAATCGTCGACGCCGACGCCCGTGCCCGCAATGTGAGACAACAGCGCCATCACTGCGATCTGGGTCAGGCAATAGATGAGGACCGACGCGATCGCGGCGCTGAATGGACCGACCCGTCCATTGCAGAGCCAATCGGTCCATTTCTCTAGCTGCTGCAAGGGTGGTCTTCTCATGCTGATGCGCCGGTAGCGGGGCATCGACCATGCCACAGCAACCGGCGCGATCCAACAAATCCGGGTGGTCAGGTCCGCATCTTCTCGCCGCTCGGGTCGAAGGGCGGCTCGACATTGATGCGGGCCGGGCGGCGGTGGCCGAGAATCTCGATCTCGAACAGGCCGGCGCTTTCGTCCTCGGCAAGGGCGGCTGGCACATAGCCCTGCGCCATCGACTTTTGCACGTAATGCGCATAGCCGCCTGAGGTCACCCAGCCGACGACGCGCCATTCGCCATCGACGATGCCGCGCACTGCGGAAGCGCCTTCGGCGGCTTTCGATCCGCGCACTTCCTTGCCGCTCTCGTCGAAGCGCGGCGCGCCATAGCCATGCGGCTTCTCGACCGTGCCGTAGTCCTTGCTGACCTTGGCCCAGATCGGCTCGTCGCCCATAACGTCGGCATCGGCAGCGTCGACGATGAAGGAGACGCGGCGCAGCTTCGGCCCTTCGGCCTGTTCCTTGGCTGACGCCTCGCGGCCGATGAAGTCGTTCTTCTCCAGCTTGATGAAGCGATCCATCGAGCCTTCGAACGGTCCGTAGATGGGCCGCAACTCGCGGAACCAGGTCGGGAAGTTCTTCTCCAGGCGCATGGAGAGCAGCGCGCGCATGCCGAAATCGACAATGCCGAATTCCGCGCCGGCTTCCTTGATCGCCTTATAGACGAGGCGCTGATAGGCCGGCGCCATCCAGATCTCGTAGCCGAGGTCGCCGGTATAGGTGATGCGGTTAACCATGCAGGGCGCGCCGCCGACCGCCATCTCACGGAAATCCATGAAGCGGAAGGCCTGGGTCGAGACGTCGACATCGACGAGCTTCTCGAGCAGGTCGCGCGATTTCGGCCCGGCGATCGACAGGCCGACCAGCGTCTGGTCGAAGCGGTGGATGCGCACCGACCCATCCTTCGGCAGGTGCTTCTCGAACCAGCGCATATGGTACTTCTGCGCGGCCGACGAGCCCCAGATCATGAAGCGGTCTTCTCCATTCCTTGGGCCGGCCTTGGCGATGGTGAAGTCGCCGATCAGCTTGCCGAACTCGTTGACCATCGGGGTCAGCACGATGCGGCCGGTCTTCGGCATGCGGTTGGTCATCAGCCGGTTGAGGAAATCCTCCGCGCCCGGACCGGACACCTCGTATTTAGCGAAGTTGGCGATCTCGGTGACGCCGACCTTCTCGCGCGTGGCGCGCACTTCCTCGCCGATCGGGCCGAAATCGTTGGAGCGATGGAAGGAGACGATGTCCTTCGGCTCCGTGCCCTTCGGTGCGAACCAGAGCGGCGTCTCGAGGCCCCACGAATCGCCCATGACGGCGTTGTTGGCGAGCATGATGTCGTAGAGTGGCGTCGTCTGCGCCGGACGGGCGGCGGGCAGTTCTTCGTTCGGGAAGCGGATCGAGAAGCGGCGCGAATAGTTTTCGCGCACCTTGGCGTTGGTGTAGCGCAGCGTCGCCCATTCGCCGAAGCGGGCGACGTCCATGCCCCAGACGTCGAAGCCCGGATCGCCATGCACCATCCAGTTGGAGAGCGCGAGGCCAACACCGCCGCCCTGGCTGAAGCCGGCCATGACGGCGCAGGCGCACCAGAAATTGGTCAGGCCCTGCACCGGGCCGACCAGCGGGTTGCCGTCGAGCGCGAAGGTGAAGGGGCCGTTGATGATCTGCTTGATTCCGGCCTTCTCGATGCCGGGGAAATGCTTGAAGCCTATCTCCAGCGAGGGCGCGATGCGGTCGATGTCGGGCTGCAGCAACTCATGGCCGAAATCCCACGGCGTGTTGACCGGCGACCACGGCTTGCAGGCTTTCTCATAGGTGCCAAGCAGGACGCCGTTGCGCTCCTGGCGGGTGTAGATCTCGCCCTTGAAGTCGAGCACGCCGATCATCTCACGGCCGGTCGACTTGTTGAATTCCTCGACCTCCGGCATCGGTTCGGTGAGCAGGTACATATGCTCCATGGCCAGCACCGGCAGCTCGACGCCGACCATGCGGCCGATCTCGCGCGCCCACAGCCCGCCGCAATTGACGACATGCTCGGCATGGACCGTGCCCTGCTCGGTGCCGACGTTCCAAGTTCCATCCGGCTGCTGCGTCAGGTCGACGACGCGGTTGCGCAGCACGATCTCGGCGCCGAGTTTCTTGGCCGCCTTGGAATAGGCGATGGTGGTGCCCGACGGGTCGAGATGGCCTTCGACCGGATCCCACATGGCGCCGACGAAGTTCGTCTCGTCCATCAGCGGGAACATCGCCTTGGCTTCCGAAGGCGTGATCAGCTCGGTGTCCATGCCGAGATAACGGCCCTTGGCGTGTGCGAGCCGCAGGAAGTCCATGCGCTCCGGCGTGTCGGCCATCATTACGCCGCCGGTCAGATGCAGCGAGCAGGATTGACCGGAGAGTTCCTCGATCTCCTTGTAGAGCTGGACCGTATAGGCCTGCAGCTTGGCGACGTTCGGGTCGCCGTTCAGCGTATGGAAGCCGCCCGCCGCATGCCAGGACGAGCCGGAGGTAAGCTCCGAGCGCTCGATCAGCATGATGTCGGTCCAGCCGGCCTTGGCGAGGTGATAGAGCACCGAACAGCCGACGACGCCGCCGCCGATGACAACCGCTTTTACGTGGGATTTCATACAGATAGATCCGTTTTACAAAGACTGAGTTTTAAGAGCTGAATTGATTGGGCGAGGCGTGAAAACAAAGCGCAGATCGGCCACCGCGATGTTCTCGGCCAGTTTGCCATCAAGCGCGGCAAGGATTGTTTCACAGACGGAAGTGCGATGCTTCAGGACGTCATGGCTCCAGAAACGCAGGATCGAATAGCCCTGAGCGCGCATGAAGTCGTCGCGGCGGCGGTCATATGAGCTGTCGGCGTGTTGGGATCCATCGACCTCGACGACGAGCCAACGCTCGCGGTAAGCGAAGTCGGCGAAGAATGGCCCGATGGAAAACTGGCGCGTAAAGCGATAGCCGCAGAGCTTGCGTGCTTTCAGTTCAAGCCAAAGCAATGCTTCCGCTTGATTGCCGGCCTGCCGGAGATTTCGCGCCCGCTGGGTAGCGCCCTGTTTGCGGCGGCTTCGCGTTTGAGCAGCGCCTTCCCCCACTCCGTCGCTGCTTCGCAGCGCCACCTCTCCCCCCCCCGGAGGGAGAGGAAGGGCGCCGGCTGGAATCGCCTCGCGCCTTTCCTCTCCCCCGTCGATCGGGGGAGAGGTGTCGAGCGCAGCTCGACGGATTGGGGGTCGACTATTCATCCTCAACACAGATGATCAGAAATCCGTCGGCGCGCCGCCTTCGGCGCGGCGTTTTTCGACGAAATCGTTGAGTTCCTCGCGAATGGCCGGATCCATGTAAGGCTCCTCGTAGGAAGCATGGCGCTCCTTCCAGACCTTGTTGGTCCGCTCCATCGCCGTCGGCGAGCCTGCTTCGGTCCAGGTCTCGAAGTTGCGCCAGTCGGAGACGATCGGCGAATAGAAGGCGGTCTTGTAGCGCTCCTGCGTGTGCTGGGTGCCGAAGAAATGGCCGCCAGGACCGACCGATTGGATGGCGTCGAAGCCGAGCGCATCCTCGGAGAGGTCGAGCGGGGTGAGGAATTCGGCCACCATCTGCAAAAGGTCGATGTCGAGGATGGTCTTTTCGTAGGAGCAGCGCAGGCCGCCTTCCAGCCAGCCGGCGCCATGCATCATCAGATTGCCGCCGCCCTGGATGGCGCCCCACAGCGAGAACACGCTTTCATAGGCGGCCTGCGCGTCGACCGTGTTGGCGGCGCAGGTGTTGGAGGTGCGGTAGGGAATTTGATAGCGGCGGGCGAGCTGGCCGCCGACGAGCTGCGCCTTCATATATTCGGGCGTGCCGAAGGCCGGCGCGCCGGATTTCATGTCGACATTGGAGGTGAAGCCGCCATAGCCGACCGGCGCGCCTTTCTTGACCATCTGCGCGAAGGCGATGCCGGACAGCGCCTCGGCGTTCTGCTGCACCAGCGCGCCGGCGACGGTGACGGGCGCCATGGCGCCCGAGAGCGTGAACGGCGTGACGATCACGGCCTGGCCCATGCTCGCCATCTGGATGATGCCCTCCATCATCGGCACGTCGAGCTTGAGCGGCGAATTGGTGTTGATGATGGTGAAGACCGACGGTTCCTGCATCAGCTGCTCGCGGCTGATGCCGCGGGCGATGCGGGTGATCTCGATGCCGTCGACATTGCGTTCCTTGCCGAGCGAATAGATGTGGAAGACCTTGTCGGTCAGCATGGCGAGGTCGCGGATGCAGTCCAGGTGCCGGACCGATGGATGGATGTCGATCGGCTCGACCGGATAGCCGCCGGTGCAGTGCAGGATGTTGTGCATCTGCGCGAGGCGCAGGAAGTTGCGGTAGTCGGCCTGGTTGCCGGGCCTGCGGCCGCGGTCGAGGTCGGAGCAGTTCGGCGCCGAAGCCATCATCGACAGGATGACGTTGTTGCCGCCGAAACGCAGATTGTGCGCCGGGTTGCGGGCGTGCAGCGTGAATTCCGACGGGCACTGCGAGACAAGCTCAAGGATCATGTCGCTGTCGAAGCGCACGCGCTCTGAGCCTTCGCGCACATCCGCGCCATGCGCTTTCATGATGCGGCGGGCTTCGTCGTGCAGGACGTCGACGCCGATCTCCTTCAGCACCCGCAGCGAGGCGAGATGGATCGATTCCAGCTCGTCGTCGGACACCAGCTTGGTCGGCGTCAGCGGGTTCCTCAACTGCCGGAAGGCGGGCTGCTCGAAGGCGGCCGAGCCGCCGGCGCGCTTGCCCGCGCGGCCGCCACGGCGGGCGCGATCGGTTGCCAGTGCCGGTTCGGCGGGACGAAGGGCGGCGGTCATGAAAGCCTCGTGAGGATGCGAATTTGGCCGGCATAATGGACTGGCCGCAATGCAGCCGATGAGGAGGCGGCGACCACTAGGGCGAGGGAAGCGACATGACGGAAGGGCAACCGGCCGCAGGCGATCGGACCGCTCGGGCTGCCCGCCGTCATCGTCGGGCTCGACATTCTGCTGGTGGCGTTCGCCCTGTATCGTTCGCTGCAACGCAGGCCCTCCTGACAGGGACTGGCTGGAACATGCGCTTTCGCCGCCGTTGGCCCTTACGGCTGTCGCCGGTAGCGGCTAAGGCTCCGGACGATTGGAGCAGGAATGATGGCTCTGGCGAAATCAGAGGCCGGCGAGAGGGTGCAATGGGCCGCGATCACCGGCGTGATCGCGACCGTTTCGGTGTTCGCCATCGCGCAAGGGCTTTCCTACCCGCTGCTCAGCTTCATTCTGCAGCGTCAGGGCGTTTCGCCGGCGATGATCGGGCTGTCGGCGGCGATGACGCCGGTCGGCTTCATCCTGTCCTCGCCACTGATCCCGGGATTGGCGCGGCGGTTCGGGGCAGGGCGCACCGCGCTGACCTGCGCGGCGCTGTCGGCGCTGGTGCTGGCGCTGGTCGGCTGGACGCAGAATGTCTATCTGTGGTTTCCGCTGCGCTTCCTGATCGGCGTGGTGACCAACCCGCTTTATGTCCTGAGCGAAATCTGGGTGATTGCGCTGGCGCCGCCGTCGCGCCGCGGCCGCGTCATGGGCATCTATTCCACCATCATCTCGGCGGGCTTCGCGGCCGGGCCGCTCTGCCTGCTTGGCGTCGGCACCGAAGGCTGGCCGCCTTTCCTTGTCGGCATTCTTGCCTTCATCTTCTGCGGCGGCTGCCTGGCCGTGGTGGTGAAGCGGCTGCCAAAAGTCGACGAGGCCGAAAACAAGGTCTCGGTGCTGGGCTTCATACCAATGGCCTGGCTGCTGCTGTCGGCGGTGATCGTCGCTGCAGGATTCGAGCAGGCGATATTGGCGCTGCTGCCGGTCTATGGGACGCATCACGGCATTCCCGAGGCGCGCATGTCGGCGCTGCTTTCCGTGATGATCGCCGGCAACATCGCCATGCAGGTGCCGCTCGGCCTGCTCGCCGAAAGGTTGACGGCGCGCCTGGTTCGCTTCGGCTGCGTGGCGGTGACCAGCCTCGGATGCGTGCTCTTGCCGGCGCTGATCGAGACGCCGTTGATCTGGGCGTGCGTCTTTATCTGGGGCGCGGTTTCCTACGGCATCTACACGATGTCGATCATCGAGCTCGGCGAGCGCTTCAGCGGCTCGGCGCTGGTTGCCGGCAATGCCGCCTTCTCTCTGATGTGGGGTTTTGGCGGCATCATCGTGCCGCCGCTCACCGGCAGCGTCATGGATGTCATCGGCGCCGCCGGCCTGCCGGTCACGCTGGGCGCAATCTGCGCGGCGCTGGCGGCGGCGACGGTGGTGCGCCGGCGGGTTTTGTAATCGGTCCCGTTGCTCTTGAATATCGGCGCAGCGGACGCGATGTAGGCGGAGCCGCCGGATGGAGACCCGCATGACCAGCATGATGACCAAAACCCAGCCCGAATTGGCGGCTGACGATCCCTTTCTCTGGCTGGAGGATCGCAACGGCAAGGAAGCGCTGGACTGGGTTCATCGCCAGAATGCGTTGACGGTCGCCGAATTGCAGGGCGATCCTTCCTATCAGGCGGCTTTCGAGACCGCGCTCGACCTGATGACCGCGGAGGACAATATGCCGGTCGGGGCCGCACTTGCCGGCTACGTCTATAATTTCTGGCAGGACAAAACCAATGCGCTGGGGCTGTGGCGGCGCACGCCTGTCGCTTCCTACAAGACCGACAAACCGGAATGGGAGACGATCATCGATTTCGATCAGCTCTCGGCGAAGGAAGGCGTCAAATGGGTGTTCGGCGGCGCGAGCCGGCTCTATCCCGATTTCAACCGCTGCCTGCTCTACATGTCGCCCGATGGCGGCGATGCCAGCGAGATGCGCGAATTCGACATCGCGACGAGGTCCTTTGTCGACGGGGGGTTTTCCGCGCGCGCCTCCAAGTCGGGCTTTTCCTGGCTGGACCAGGATACGGTCATTGTCTCGGCGGCTTTCGAGGAAAGCGACAAGACCCAGTCCGGCTATCCGCGCGTCATCAAACTCTGGCGTCGCGGCACGAAGCTTGAGGACGCGACCCCGATCTTCGAAGGCGAGAAGCAGCATCTCGCGGTCGGCAGCAGCGTCGAATATGACGGCGACAAGCGGCATGTGCTGCTCGGCAAGACGCTCGACTTCTTCACCTCGTACAGTTTCCTGTGTCTCGCTTCGGGCGAGAACCGGCGCATTCCGCTGCCCGACGATGCCACCGACACGGCGGTCTTCAAGGGACAGCTGATCTTCGGCTTGCGCAGCCCATGGAGGGCCCCCGACGGCACGCAATGCCTGCCCGACGGGCTTTATTCCGTCGATTTCGACCGCTGGATCGAGAGCGGCACATTCGGGCCGTTCGAAACGGTGCTTGCCCCGGCGCATCGCGTCTCGATCGCCGGGCTCGCCAGGACCAAGGACCGGTTGTTCATCAACCTGATGGACAATGTGCGCGGCAAGGTCATCGCCTGCGACCGCACCGCCGATGGCTGGTCGCTGAAACGAATTGCGCTGCCCGACAACGGCAATGTCGGCATCAGCCATGTCGAGCATTTCGGCTCGAGCGTCTCCTTCTCCTTCACCGATTTCCTGACGCCGAGCTCGATCATCTGGTCGGACGACAATGGCGAGACGCTTGAAACGGTGAAGTCGCAGCCGGCCCGCTTCGACACCTCGCCTTATGTTTCGGAGCAGTTCGAGGCGCGCTCGAAGGACGGCACGATGATCCCGTATTTCGTGGTGCGGCGGCGCGACCAGAAAGGGCCGGTGCCGGCGCTGCTCTACGGCTATGGCGGCTTCGAAGTGCCGCTGCTGCCCGGCTATGCCGGCATCCGCGGCAGGCTCTGGCTGGACAAGGGCAACGCCTATGTCCAGGCCAACATCCGCGGCGGCGGCGAGTTCGGCCCGGCCTGGCATCAGGCGGCGCTCAAGAGCAAGCGCCAGAATGCCTTCGACGATTTCGCGGCGGTGGCCGAGGATGTGGTCAAGCGCGGCATCACCACGGCGGCGCAGCTCGGCATCCAGGGCGGTTCGAATGGCGGCCTGCTCACCGGCACGTCGCTGACGCAGCGGCCGGAGCTGTTCGGCGCCGTCATCATCGACGTGCCGCTGCTCGACATGCTGCGCTACACCGAATTGCCGCCCGGCGCCTCGTGGATAGCCGAATATGGCGATCCGTCGAAGCCGGAGGAGGCGTCCTGGCTCGGCGCCTATTCGCCCTATCAGCATGTCGCGGCGAATGTCGCCTATCCGCCCGTGCTCCTGATGACGTCCACCGCCGACGACCGCGTCCATCCCGGGCATGCCCGCAAGATGGCGGCGCGGCTGCAGGAGGCAGGCCATGGCCGGACGCTGTTCTTCGAGGAGACCGAAGGCGGCCATGGCGGGCGCGGCGACCGCCGGCCGCAAGCGGCGCAGACGGCGATGCGCTACATATTCCTGCAGCGGGCGCTGACCGGAACAGCTTGAATTCTAGGCATCAGGCGGCATAAGCTGCCGCCATGATCCGCTTCAGCACATCAGGCGCCTTCGGGGTCGCGGTGACGCCGTCACCGCGGACCCTTCGCGCCGAGCTGTTGCGGCTGTGCGCCCGCATCGGCTACTCGCCGCCCGCCTTCCTCTGACGAATCCGCCCCGGCCGCTGCCGGATTGATTCAAGAGGAAAGATCAAACCCATGACCTATCAGAATTATTCGCTGAAGCAGCTTCAGCAGATCGACGCCGCGCATCACCTTCATCCCTTCACCGACCACAAGGAACTGCGCGAGGCGGGATCGCGCATCATCACCCATGCCAAAGGCCCGTTCATCTACGATGCCGAGGGCACCGAAATCCTCGACGGCATGGCGGGCCTGTGGTGCGTCAATGTCGGCTATGGCCGCGACGAACTGGCCGAGGCGGCCTACGCGCAGATGAAGGAACTGCCTTACTACAACTCCTTCTTCAAATGCTCGACGCCGACGCCGGTGCTGTTGTCGAAGAAGCTGGCGGAGCTGGCGCCGACGCATGTCAGCCAGGTTTTCTACGGTTCGTCCGGGTCGGAGGCCAACGACACGGCGCTCAGGCTCGTGCGCCACTACTGGGCGCTTGAAGGCAAGCCCGAGAAGAACCGCGTCATCTCGCGCAAGTCGGCCTATCACGGCTCGACGATAGCCGGCACGTCGCTGGGCGGCATGGAGCCGATGCACAAGCAGCTCGGCGGCGCGGTGCCCAACATCGTCCATGTGATGATGCCCTATGCCTATGAGCTCGCGCTGCCTGGCGAAAGCGACCATGATTTCGGCATTCGCGCGGCAAAGGCGGTCGAGGACGCGATCCTCGAGGCCGGCGCCGACAAGGTCGCCGCCTTCATCGGCGAACCGGTGATGGGCGCCGGCGGGGTCAAGATCCCGCCGATGAGCTATTGGCCGGAAGTGGAGCGCATCTGCCGCAAATACGACGTGCTGCTGATGCTGGACGAGGTCATCACCGGCTATGGCCGCACCGGCGAATGGTTCGCTGCGCAGACGTTCGGCATCGAGCCCGATACGATTACCACCGCCAAGGCGCTGACCTCGGGCTACCAGCCGCTGTCGGCGCTGCTGGTCGGCGACCGTATCGCCAAGACGTTGGTCGAGATGGGCGGCGAGTTCTATCACGGCTACACCTATTCCGGTCATCCGGTGGCTTGCGCGGTGGCGTTGAAGAATCTCGAGATCATCGAGAAAGAAGGCCTGGTCGAGCGCGTCAAGAACGACACCGGTCCCTATTTCGCGCAGGCGCTGCAGGAGCGGATCGCCGGGCACAGGCTGGTCGGCGAGGTGCGCTCGATCGGCCTGATGGGCGCGATCGAGATCGTCAAGGACAAGGCGACCAAGGAGCGCTATCTGCCGTCGGGAAGCGCTGCCGTCGTCGTGCGCGACCATGCGGTCGCGAACGGCATGATGTTGCGGGCCACCGGCGACACGATGATTCTCTCGCCGCCGATGATCTGGACGCGCGACACGATCGACATGGCTTGCGAACGCATCGCCAAAGCACTCGACCTCGCGGATGCCGATTTGCGTAAGCGCTAAGCGGATATTCTCCGGGCGCTCCTGGCCGAGCGCCCGGTCCATTCCTGGACGGCTCGCGGAAGGCGTCTCCGAAATGCAAAAACCGCGTCCCGGGGAACGCGGCTCTGCCAGATACGCATGGCGCTTCGCTACAGGATACTTGCGAAACTTACGGGCTCCGGTACGCGAGACCTGATCCGGAGCGCCGGGCAGACGCGATGTCCGCCTCGCAATCCGTTTTAAAGGCACATCGTTACCGGTGAGTTAGCAAGACCTTAAGCAAATCTAAATTTGCCGGCTTTGCGTCGAAAAAATCCGCTAATAACCGTTCGAAAGCAGCCGTTTAGCTTTTGTTTCCGCGCAGGAAATTTATGATGCCGGAAAAATCGGCGCCGGCGTGGCCTTGCGCGTTGAACAAGGCATAAAGCTGCGTGGCTTCGGCGCCGAGCGGGGTCACGGCGCCCGCGCTCTGCGCGGCTTCCTGCGACAATTTCAGGTCCTTCAGCATGAGCGCGGCGGCAAAGCCCGGCTTGTAGTCGCGATTGGCCGGCGAAGCGGGAACGGGGCCGGGCACCGGGCAATAGGTGGTGAGCGACCAGCATTGGCCCGAGGAAGTGGAGGCGACGTCATACAGCGCCTGATGCGACAGGCCGAGCCTTTCGGCCAGGACGAAGCCTTCGGCCACGCCGATCATCGAGATGCCGAGAATCATGTTGTTGCAGATCTTGGCTGCCTGTCCGGCGCCGGCGCCGCCGCAATGAACGACGCGCCCGGCCATCGGCTGCAGGATCGGCTCGGCGGCGGCAAACGCTTCATCCGAGCCGCCGGCCATGAAGGTCAGCGTGCCGGCCGCAGCACCGCCCGTGCCGCCGGAGACCGGGGCATCGATCGATTGCAGCCCATGCTTCGCGGCAATCGCATGCGCCTTGCGCGCCGATTCGACATCGATGGTGGAGGAATCGATGAACAGCGCGCCTTTCCTGGCGTTGGGCGCGATGTCCTCATAGACCGACAGCACATGCTTGCCGGCGGGCAGCATGGTGATGACGACGTCCGCGCCCTTCACAGCGGCGACGGCGTTCGCCATGACAGTAATGCCATGTTCCTTGGCGGTCGCTAGGTTCTCGGGCACGAGGTCGAAGCCCAGCACCGTATGACCCGCCTTTACGAGGTTGGCGGCCATGGGATTACCCATGTTGCCGAGGCCGATGAAGGCGATCGTTGTCATTCTTGTTCCTCCGGAATCTTTGCTTCGGCAATGCGCGTCGGCGTCAGCGCCCAATCAGCGTCCGCGCGATGATGACGCGCATGATCTCGTTGGTGCCTTCGAGGATCTGGTGGACGCGCAGATCCCGCACCAGCTTCTCGATGCCATAGTCATGCAGGTAGCCGTAGCCGCCATGCAATTGCAGCGCCTGGTTGGCGATGTCGAAGCCGATATCGGTGACGAAGCGCTTGGCCATCGCAGACCATTTGCCGGCGTCGGACGCCTTGCGGTCGAGCTTGGAAGCGGCGGCGTAGAGGAAGATGCGGGCCGCCTGCAGTTCCGTCTCCATGTCGGCCAGCCTGAACTGCAGCGCCTGGAACTGGTTGATCTTGGAGCCAAAGGCCTTGCGCTCGGCCGTATAGGCTAGCGCTTTGTCGAGCGCCGACTGCGCACCGCCCAGCGAACAGGCGGCGATGTTGAGCCGCCCGCCGTCGAGCCCGGCCATGGCGATGCCGAAGCCGGCGCCTTCCGCGGCGAGCAGGTTCTCGGCCGGCACCTTGCAGTTCTCGAAGATGACCTGGCGGGTCGACTGCATGTGCCAGCCCATCTTGTGCTCGTTGGCGCCGAAGGACAGGCCCGGCGCATCCTTGGACACGACGAAGGTCGAGATCCCTTTCGGGCCATCGGCGCCGGTGCGCGCCATCACGACATAGAGGTCGCTGTCGCCGGCGCCGGAGATGAACTGCTTGGCGCCGTTGAGCACGTAATCGCCGCCGCTCTTCACCGCGCGCGTCTTCAGCGCAGCCGCATCCGAGCCTGAGCCGGGCTCGGTCAGGCAATAGCTCGCCAGCCACTCCATCGAGGTCAGTTTCGGCAGGAAGCGCTGGCGCTGCTCGTCGCTGCCGAACCGGTCGATCATCGAGGCCGCCATGTTGTGGATGGAAATGAAGGAGGAGAAGGCCGGATCGGCATGGGCAAGCGCCTCGAAGATCAGAACCGCGTCCAGCCGCCCAAGCGCCGAGCCGCCGACATCGTCGCGCACATAGATGCCGCCCAGGCCGAGCGGCCCGGTCTCGCGGATCACATCGGCGGGGAAGTGCTTTGCCTTATCCCAGTCGAGCGCATTGGGCGCGACGCGGTCCGACGCGAAGGCTCGGGCCATCTCCTGGATGGCGCGCTGTTCCTCGTTGAGTTCGAATTGGCCAGTGCCCGCATCGACTGCCGCGTCCATGGCGTGCTCCCTGTCGCTTCAGGCCTTCTGGCCTGTCGTTTTTGGCTTTGCGCGCCGTTCAATCTAGACCAATGATGCCGCCGCGCAACCCGGACCGTTGAGAACCGGCTGTGCATGGAATGACGAACGGAGCTCGTGCGTGCCGACAATTTTCGATGAGTTGCTGGAGCGATTCCAAGCCTATCTCGCCGGCGTCGACAACGATCTGGTCGCGGACGAAGTCGCGCGCATCGGCTGGGACATGCCTGTACGTTCTCTCGAACCCCGCGCGCTTGGCTGCCTTAGCCATCTCGATCGCATCGCCGAGCTTGCACCGGCCGATGCCAGGCCATTGACGCGATTTGTTGCCGACCAGCGGGACGAGTTGCGCTGGGGGCAGACCTATACCCCCGCCGATTTCGAGCAGAGCTTCATCGACAATTACGGCTGGCTGGAAGTGTTCGGCACACGCGGGCATTTCGTCAACGAAGAGGTCGCGGCCGGCCTGCTGATCCTCGGGCCCGACATCGTCTATCCCGACCATCATCACATTGCCGAGGAGATCTACATCCCGCTGACCGGCGGCACGGAATGGCGAATGGGCGAGGGCGATTTCCATGTTCGCGACGCCGGCGAGGTCATTCACCACGCTTCCAACGTCAGCCATGCCATGCGCACGGGCAAGGAACCGCTGATGGCGCTCTATCTCTGGCGCGGCGGACCGCTGGCGCAGAAATCGACAATCGGCTCGGGAGGCAAGAGCTGATGGCCAGGGCGATCATGCTGCAAGGCACCGGTTCGGATGTCGGCAAGACCGTGCTGGTGGCGGGGCTTTGCCGTGCTGCGAAGAATCGCGGGCTGAAGGTGCGGCCGTTCAAGCCGCAGAACATGTCGAACAATGCCGCGGTCGCCGACATTCCGGGCGACGACAAAGCCGGCGAAGGCGAGATCGGCCGCGGGCAATGGCTGCAGGCGCTGGCTTGCGGGGTGAGGCCGACCGTCCATATGAACCCGGTGCTGCTCAAGCCGCAGAGCGATATCGGCTCGCAAGTGGTGGTGCAGGGCAAGGTCTATGGCGAGGCGCGGGCGCGCGACTACCAGGCGATGAAAGCCGGGCTGATGGACGCGGTGCTGGATTCCTGGGCCAAGGTGGGCGAGGGCGCGGACCTGGTCATCGTCGAGGGTGCGGGCTCGCCCGCCGAGATCAATCTCAGAAGCCGCGACATCGCCAATATGGGCTTCGCCACGCGGGCCAATGTGCCGGTGATCCTGGTCGGCGACATCGACCGCGGCGGCGTCATTGCGTCCGTGGCCGGCACGCATCTGATCCTGCCGGAGGAAGACCGGCGCATGATCGCCGGCTATCTCATCAATAAGTTCCGCGGCGATGTCTCGTTGTTCGACGAGGGGATAAGCGCGATCGAAAGGTTCACCGGCTGGCGCTGCTTCGGCGTCGTGCCGTGGCTGAAGGCGGCCGGGCGGCTGCCGTCCGAGGATTCCGTGGTGCTCGAGCGCTTGGCTTCCGGCGAGAAACGAGCGCTGAAGGTGGCGGTGCCGATGCTGGCGCGCATTGCCAATTTCGACGATCTCGATCCGCTGAAAGCCGAGCCGCAGGTCGAGGTGGTGTTCGTGCCGCCGGGCAAGAAGCTGCCGGAAGATGCCGGGCTGGTGGTCATCCCCGGCTCCAAATCGACGATCGGCGACCTCATAAAATTCCGCGAGAACGGCTGGGATCGCGATCTTCTCGCCCATCGCAAGCGCGGCGGCCATGTCGTCGGCATCTGTGGCGGCTACCAGATGCTCGGCCGCATGGTGCGCGATCCCGACGGCATCGAAGGCAGCGTCACCGAGGCCGAAGGCCTCGGCCTGCTCGACATAGAAACGGTGATGGAGCCTGAGAAGACCGTGCGCAATTCAAGCGCGCATTCGGTGCAGTTCGGCCTGCCGCTCGAGGGCTATGAAATCCATCTCGGCCGCACCACCGGCCCGGATACGGCGCGGCCCTCGGCGATCCTCCACGACGTCGAGGACGGCGCGGTCTCTGCCGACGGCAAGGTGATCGGCACCTACCTGCACGGGCTGTTTTCCGCGGACGCTTTTCGCGCCGCCTATCTGGAGAGCCTTGGCGTCAAGGGAGGCGGCATCGATTATCGCGCGGACGTCGAGAAGGCGCTGGACGAGGTCGCTGGGGAGTTGGAAAGGCATCTCGACTGCGATGCGATTTTTGGGCTGGCGCGCTGACTACGCCTTCTCACCCGCCTTCGGCCAATAGGTGCCGAAGGACCAGACATTGCCTTCCGGGTCGAGGCAGATGAACTCGCGGCTGCCATAGTCGCGGTCGACCAGTTCGTGGAGGATTTTCGCGCCGGCCTTCTTGGCACGCACGTAGGCGGTATCGGCATCACCGACAGCGACGTAGATCGACTTACCGCCGCCACTGCCGGGCTCGCCCACCATCTTGCCGTAGTCGTCGTCGCGTGCTGTGCCCAGCATGATCATTGAGGAGCCGAAAGTCAGCTCGGCGTGGTGGACGATGTCGCCCTCGCCATAGCGGGCGTGAAGTTCGAAGCCGAAGGCCTCGCTGAGCCAGTCGATCATTTTGGCGGCGTTCCTGTAGCGCAGGGCCGGATAGAGACGGGGTGCTTCGTTTGCTGTCGGCATGACAATCTCCCTGGATCGGTTGATGAATGCCAGTCTGTGCGAAGGCGATCTCGGCGTCTTGAAGAAATGTTACCTCGCCTGAGGGCTAGATCATTGCCGCGAGCCCGGTCGGTGTTTCGCCGGCCAACTGACGGAACTCGCGCACCAGATGCGCCTGGTCGGCATAGCCGCAATCGGCGGCGATGCCGGCCCAGTCTTCGTCCTGCCGCTTCGACAGGGACAGCGCGCGGTTGAAGCGTACGATGCGTGACAAGGTCTTCGGGCCGATGCCGATTGCGTCGGTGAATTTGGCGGCCAGATGCTTGCGACTCCAGCCGATCTCGCCGGCGAGCGCCGAAATGCGGGTGCGGCCGCCCGACATGATGACCGTCCTGTACGCCCAGGAGATTTCGGGCGAAAGGGCATTCGCCTCGGCAAGGCGGCTTGTAATGAATCCTTCGGCAATGTCGAAGCGCGCGTTCCAATCCGTCGTCTCGCCGAGCTTTTCGCGCAGCGCGATGCCGGCAAAGCCCAGCGCATCGTCCAACCCGACCATGCGATCCCGCAGCTCGCTCATCGGCAGACCGAAGAATTGCCTGGCGCCGAGCGGCGTGAAATTGACCTGGACGCAGCAGGCGCCGCCGAAGGATTCGATCATCACCGCCCCGGCATAGAGGCCGGCGGCGAAGCTGGCGTGGCGGTCATTGTCACCTGGGCTGTGGCCGAGCCCGATGGCGAAGGGTTCAGCGAAGCTGATCACCAGCGGCACGGTTAGCGAAGCATATTCGACGATGCGGAAATGGCCGGGGCGGGTCTCGCGGTAGCCGCAGATATCCGTGACGATGCCCGTAAGCAAGGCAGCAGGCTTGCGCCGCACCATCTCAAAATGGAGGGCCGGGGACCGATTGTCCTGGCGATGGTGCTCTGGCTCGTCGGACATGGCGCGAGCCTAGCAGACCGCGTCCTCAAATCAAAAGCGCCCGGCAAGGCCGGGCGCTCCGGGTTGCCTAAGATCTGCGAATTTCAGGCGCCGCGCATCAAACAGCCGGCGGCGAGCACGATGTAGGCGATGAGCATGATCCAAACGGACGCAAGCGGAATGAATGCAAGAATGCCAAGGGCGGCGAGAAGGCCGATGACGGCGATAACTAACGAAATAATGAACACGATCTGGGTGGGTGCACTGAGATTCATGTCTGTCCCTCCAACATGATTCGCAACACCAGAACTCTACCAGCAGGAGCCCTCACACACCAACCAGTTGGCGCAGCGGATTGGCGGGGTCGGCCAATAGCTTGATCGCCAGCGCCAGACAGACCACCACCAGCAGCGGCTTGATCAGCTTTGCGCCGATGCGGATCGCCAGGCTCGCGCCGACGCGGGCGCCGATGAACTGCGCCACGCCCATCATCAGGCCGATCTTCCAGTCGATGACGCCGACGGCGGCGAAGACGACGAAGCCGCCGATGTTGGACGCAAAATTGAGCAGCTTGGTGTGCGCCGTCGCCTTAAGCACGCCATAGCCGGCGAGCGTGACGAAGGCGAGCATATAGAAGGAGCCGGCGCCGGGACCGAAGACGCCGTCATAGAAGCCGACCAGCGGCGGGACGATCAGCCCGAACAGGAAAGGCGACAGCCGCTCGGCGCGGTCGACGTCGTCCATGTTCGGCTTCAGCGCGAAGTAGAACGCGATGGCGATCAGAAGCAGCGGCAACAGCGCGCGCAGGAAATCGCCGGGCACGACGGTCGCCAAAAGCGCCCCGACCGCGCCGCCGACAAGCGCCAGCAGCGCCGACGGCAGCTGGCGGCGCAAATCGACCTGGCCGTTGGCGGCATAGTGAATCGTCGCCGAGCCCGAACCGAACATCCCTTGCAGCTTGTTCGTGCCGAGTGCTGCGACCGGCGAAAAACCGGCAAGCAGCAGCGCGGGGATCGTAATCAGCCCGCCGCCGCCGGCGATCGAGTCGACGAAGCCCGCGGCAAAGGCGGCGGCGATGAGGATGAGAACGGTCTGCAGGGTAAGGTCGATCATCGCGAAGGGGTGCTTGGAAGCAAGCCGCAGCTTCCATCACGCTCCACCAGTTTGCGCAAGACCAATTCCACGCTAACAATCTCGACGGAATCACAAAGGGGAGCTTGATGGCGATGGCGCTGCTCGACCAGATACGTTCGATCTTCGACGGTGACCCGGGCGTGCGCAAGGTCGCAGACGACCCGGTGCTGTCGGCCGAACTTCTGATGTTGTTCCGCATGATCCTGGCCGACGGCTCGGTCTCGGAGAGCGAGATGGTCGTGTTCCGGCGCATCTGCAAGGAAGCCTTCGGCATCCCTGAGGGCTCGATCGACAGCGTCATCGAATATCTCAACGATTTTGGCTACGAGACCAACGGCTCGCAGGCGATCGCGCTGTTCCGCGATCTCGATGTCGAGCGCCGGAAGCTGCTTGCACGCCACATGGCCGAGATCGCCAAGGCCGATGCCAGGCTGGCGCAGAGCGAGGTGAAGCTTCTGCGCCGCACGCTCGACCTGCTCGACATCAGCCCCGTCGATTTGGTGAAGCCGTAAGAGTGAGCAAACTGTTCGCTGGCGCTGGGAGCGTTTGAATGGCCTTTGCCGACAGCTATCTTGGGCAATTGCGGGCGTTGATCGGGAACCGTTTGGTGCTCATGCCAGGCGCACGCATCGTCATCGAGCACGCCGACGGGCGCATCCTGCTGCAGAAGCGAACCGATTTCGGCTTGTGGGGTCTGCCTGGCGGCAATGCCGAGGAAGGCGAAGGCTTGGAAGCGGTGGTGATCAGGGAGGTCGTCGAGGAAACCGGGTTGATCGTCAGCGATATCGAACCGTTCGGGTTCGGCTGCGATCCACAATATGAAACCTTCCAGTTTCCGAATGGCGATCGCACCCAGTTTTTCGCGCTGGTGTTTTACACGCGTTCCTTTGAAGGCGAGCCGGCCGTCACAGATGATGAAAGCACAGCGGTCGGCTGGTTTGCGCCCGACCGCTTGCCCGAAATGCTGCCCAACATGGCGCGCAGCATAGAGGCTTATCTCCGGTTCAAGGTCTCTGGAAAATTCCAGATGATCTGAGAGGCTAACCTTGCTCCTGCAACCGCCGAGCGATGGCCCGATGCAGGTCAGGGGCAGCGGCAACAAGCGCTTGTGCCGCTTCCGAGCGCGGATGGTCGAGCACATCGGCGGTGCCGCCGCGCTCGACGACTTTGCCCTCATGCATGACCAGCACCTCGTCCGCCATAGCGCGGGCGACTGTCAGGTCATGGGTGATGAAGAGATAGGCGATGCCGAGCTTCTGGTTGAGCTCGGCGAAAAGATCGAGGATCTGGGCGCGGATCGAGACATCCAGCGCCGAGACCGGCTCGTCGGCGACCACCAGCTTCGGGCGGGTGATGATGGCGCGGGCGATCGACAGGCGCTGGCGCTGGCCGCCCGAGAATTCATGCGGGTATTTGTCCATGTCGCGCGATCCGAGCCCGACTTCATGCAGCGCATGCGCGACCATCTCGCGGCGCTCGGCCTTTGCCGGCTGCTTTTCCAGAAGATGCAGCGGCTCGGCCACCAGCTTTTCCACCTTCTGGCGCGGGTCGAAGGAGCCGTAAGGATCCTGGAACACGACCTGCATGTCGCGCCTTGCCGGCCTCAGCGCCGATTGCGGCCTGCCCGTGATGGGCTCGCCGCGAAAGCGGATCGTGCCCGCCGTCGGCTTGTCCAAAGCGAGGATCATGCGGGCAAGCGTGGACTTGCCGCAGCCCGAGCGGCCGACCAGCGCCACCGATTGCGCGGGCTCGATGGTGAGCGAGACATCGTCGACGGCGCGGATCGGCTGCGCCGGCCGGAACAGGGTCTCGCGCCGCCCCGGATAGTCCCGGCCGATACCTTCGACTTCGAGCAAGGGTTTTGCCGAGCCGGCAGGGTGCGGCCTCGGGCGCGCCGGCACATGCATGGAAGCCAGCGCCAGCTCGCGTGTGTAGGGATGCTGTTGTTCCGACAGCGTGCGGGCGGTGTCGCCGGCTTCCGTCACCTCGCCACGGCGCAGGATGGTCAGGCGGTCGGCCATCTCGGTCACCACTGCGAGGTCGTGCGAGATGAGCAGCAGCCCCATGCGGTTCTCGCTGACCAGATCGCGGAGGAGATCGAGGATCTGCGCCTGCAGCACCACATCGAGCGCTGTCGTCGGCTCGTCGGCGATGAGCAGCTTCGGCTTCAACGCGCAGGCGATTGCGATGACGACGCGCTGGCGCTGGCCGCCGGACAGTTCGTGCGGGTAGCGCGACAGCGGGAATTTGGCCTCGGGCAGGCCGACACGGTCGAGGATTTTTCGCGCGCGCTCCTCGGCTTCGGCGCGACCTGCCCTGGTGTGCCAGCGTATGCCTTCGGCGACCTGTTCGCCGATGGTCTTGACCGGATTGAGCGCCGTCATCGGCTCCTGGAAGACCATGCCGATATCGTCGCCGCGCAGGGCGCACATCTGGTCCTCGCTCGCGCCGAGGATGTCGATGCCGTCGAAGGCGACGCGTCCGTCGGCGCGTGCCAGATGTGGCAGCAGCCGCATGACCGTCAGCGCCGTCATCGACTTGCCGGAGCCGGATTCGCCGACGAGGCCGACGACCTCGCCGGGCGCGATGGTCAGATCGACGCCTTTCAGGATCGGTGTGGCGCCGATCGTCAGCGACAGGTTCTCGATCTCGAGCAGGCTCATCGGCGCCGCCGCGATTTCGGATCGAGGATGTCGGCGATGCCGTCGCCGAGCAGGTTCAGCCCGAGCACGGTGATGACGATCGCCATGCCGGGGAAGATCACCATCCAGGGCGCGGTCACCATGCGCGTCTGGGCGTCGAACAGCATGCGGCCCCAACTCGGCATCGGAGGCTGCGCGCCGAGGCCGACATAGGAAAGCCCGGCTTCGGCTAGGATGCCCAGCGCGAACTGGATCGTGCCCTGGACGAGCACCAGCGTCGCGATGTTGGGCAGGATGTGCTCGACGGTGATCCGTGTCATGCCCTTGCCGGCAGCGCGCGCGGCAAGGATGAATTCGCGCGGCCAGATGGCTAAAGCGCCGGCGCGGGTGACGCGGGCAAAGACCGGGATGTTGAAGATGCCGATGGCGATGATGGCGTTGACGGCCCCGGGACCGAAGATCGCGGTGATCATGATTGCCGAAAGCAGCGCCGGAAAGGCGAAGACGAGATCGTTGAGGCGCATCAGCGCCTCGTCGACTATCCCGCCGCGCGCCGCGGCGAAGGCGCCGAGCGGCACACCGATGCCCATGCCGATGCCGACCGCGACCAACGCCACGGCGATCGAGTTGCGGGCGCCGACCATGATCATCGACAGGATGTCGCGGCCGAAATGGTCGGTGCCGAACCAGTGCGCCCAGGAGGGCGCCTGCGTCTTGTCGGCAATCACCAACCTCGTGACGTCGTAAGGCGTCCACAGGAACGAGACGAGCGCGACGGCCACGACCAGCAGCGTGATGATCAAGCCGATCAGAAAGGAGCGGTTGCCGAAGGCCTTGGCCAGCACGCCGGCAAGCGTTTCCTCGGGCAGGTCGACGCGTATGGTCATTGCCGGCCTCTGAGGCGGGGGTCGACGATGGCGTAGGAGAAATCGACGAGGAGGTTGATCAGGATCACGGCGGCGACCAGCAGCATGACGATGCTCTCGACGACGATCAGGTCGCGCTGGGTGATCGCCTGAAAGATCAGCCGGCCGAGGCCAGGCAGGTAGAAGACATTCTCGATGATGATGGTTCCGGCAAGCAGGAAGGCGAATTGCAGGCCGAGGATGGTGAGCACCGGGATCATGGCGTTGCGCAGCGCATGGCGCCAGAGCACGGCGCGATAGGGCAGGCCCTTGGCGCGCGCGGTGCGGATATAGTCTTCGTTGAGCACCTCGATCAGCGCCGAGCGGGCGACGCGCGCCAGGATCGCTGCCTGCGGCAATGCTAGTGCGACGGCCGGCAAGATCAGGGATTTCAACGCAGCCCAGATGCCGGCGCTCCAGCCCGGAAAGCCGCCGGCCGGCACCAGATGCAGCCAGACGGCGAACAGATAGATCAGCATCAGCGCGAACCAGAAATTCGGCACGGCGACGCCGAGCTGCGCGGCACCCATGGCGAGCGTGTCGCCGGCGCGGCCCTGCCGGCTGGCGGAGAAGACGCCGACCGGGATGGCGATGATGGTCGAGAGCGCCAGCGCGATCAGCGCCAGCGGGAGGGAAACGGCAATGCGTTCGCGCACCAGGTCGATGACAGGCACCGAATAGGTGTAGGAGCGGCCGAAATCGAGGCTGAGCAAGCCCGCCGCCCAGTGCAGGTAGCGCAGCACCAGCGGCGCGTTCAGCCCCATCTGGTTGCGCAGCATTTCGACCTGATCGGCGCTGGCATTCATGCCCAGCATCAGGCGTGCCGGATCGCCGGGCAGGATCTCCATGACCGCAAACACCACGATCGAGGCCAGCACCAGGGTGAGGGCGGCGATGATGAGGCGCTTGAGCAGGTAGGCGGTCATGGGAGGCGATCGGGCGATCGCGCCGGCCTCAATCCGTCCACTTCACCTTGGTGAGATCGTCCGCCTCGATCGGCCAGTTCGTCCACATGCCCTGCAGCTTGGCGTCCCAGACGCCAATCTTAGGCAGCTCGAACAGGTAGACGGCGGGTACGTCGTGCGCGAGAATCCTCTGCGTCTCGCCCAGCAGCTCCAGCCTCTTGTCCTTGTCGACGGTGGTGCCGAGTTCCTTGATGAGATCGTTGAACTTCGGATTGTCATACTGGAAATAGTAGCCGGGCCGCGAATAGATATCGATGTCGTTTGGCTCGACATGGGAAACAATCGTCAGGTCGTAGTCCTTGTTGGTGAAGACCTGGCTCAGCCACTCCGCCCATTCGACCGGAATGATCTGCAGATTGACCCCGATCTCCTTCAGTTGTGACTGAATCACCTGGCCGCCGTCGCGTGCGTAGGGTACGGGCGGCAGCTTGATCGTGGCGGAAAAGCCGTTCTCGAGCCCCGCTTCCTTCAGATATTCCTTGGCCTTGGCGATGTCGTGCGGATAGACGCCAGTGAGATCGACATAGCCCGCATCGCCTGGCGAAAAATGAGAGCCGATCGGCTTTCCAAGACCGTTCGAGGCCGCGGCGATGACGGCACTGCGATCGATCGCCGAGGCGAGCGCCTGCCGCACCGGAAGCTTATCGAAGGGTGGCTTTTTGTTGTTGATCGACAGGATTGTCTCGCCCTCGGTCGAGCCGATTACGACGCTGAAGCGGGGATCGGACTGGACCTGCGCGAGCGCGTCTTGTGCGGGCATGTTGGCGAAAGCCTGGATGTCGCCCGAGAGCAATGCGGGGACAGCCGCGGCCGCGTCCGGCACGATGCGGAACGTCGCCTTGTCGAGCGCGGCGGCTGTACCCCAATAGTCCGAGTTCTTGACGAGCGTGATCTCGGAACCTTTGGCCCAGTGATCGAGCTTGAATGGACCGGTGCCGATCGGCTTGTCCTTATTGCCTTCGGCGGACGCCTTCGCCACGATCACTGCCGCAACCTGGCCCATGTCGTAGAGGAAACTGCCCTGCGGCCCGTCGAGAGTGACCTTGACGGTCGTCGGATTGACCGCTGTGACATCGGTGATGTGGGCAAAGAGCTGCTTTTGCGGATTGAGCGAATCCTTAGCACGCGCTCGGTCCAGCGAGAATTTCACGTCGTCGGCGCTGAAGGCCGAGCCATCGTGGAACTTCACGCCGGAACGCAGCTTGAACGTGTAGACCTTGCCGTCGTCGGAGACTGCCCAGCTCTCGGCGAGAGCGGGTTGAACTTGACCGTTGTCGTCGATGCGCGTTAGCCCTTCAAAGACATTGGCATAGGTGACTTCGCCGATGGCCGCGGCCGCGCCGGCGGTCGGATCGAGATGTGGCGGCTCAAGCACGATGCCAAGCGTGAGGTCGGTGCGTGCGGCAAAGGCCGACGTGGCGGCAGCAAGCGACAGCACAGCCGCGGCCAGGATGGTCTTCCACAGTTTCATCGCTGAACTCCCATTGCTCAAACGTGCTCAGGCTGGCGGATAGAAGCGTGATTTCGCGCGCGAGTAAATTGCGTTTCGTGCTGCCGTGTCCCGCCGCGGGAAATGTTTTTCCCATTAACGGCGCGATTAGGGCGTTTCACCGTTTCACGGAAACGGAGAACCGCTCGCTCTCTTGTTCTTGCGCAATTCCAGACGGAAAACCGTTACACACTTTTCCTGGAATTGCTCTTAGTCCGTCGTACCTGTCAGCAAGATGTTGAGGCCGATCGCCATCACCTTGGCCGATTCCACCATGTCGGCGATGCCGACCCATTCGTCCGGCCGGTGGGCGAGGTCGAGAATGCCCGGGCCGTAGGCGATGCAATCGTAGAGGTGGCCGATGCGCGCGACATGCTTCTGGTCGTATGTGCCCGGCGAGATCACATAGTCGGGTTCGCGGTCGAACACCTCCATGATGCCTTTCGCGACAGCCTTCACCACTGGCGCGTCGCGCTCGGTCATCAGCGGCAGCACCTCCATGAGGTCGCGGATCTCGTAGTCGAATTTTTTGCGCTCGCGCTTCAGCCGGTCGAGGATGCCGATGACTTCGGCTTTTACGGTGACGATGTCCTCTTCGAGCAGGAAGCGCCGGTCGATGGTAAGCCGGCAGGAATCCGGCACGTTGGGCGAGGGAAGCCCCGGCCGGAAATCCTCGGTCTGGCCGCCATGGATGGAATTGATGTTCATGGTCGAGCGCCGGGCGCCTTCCGGCACCACCGGCATGCGCGTCATCTTGCGGTCGAGCGCCGGGAACAATTCCTCCTCGAAGGCCTGCAGGACGGCGCCCATGTGGCGTACTGCATTGTCGCCGAGGAACGGCATCGAGCCATGCGCGATCTCCCCCTTGGTTTCGATCTCGGCCCACCAGACGCCGCGATGGCCAAGGCAGATGCGATCCTTGTTCAGCGGCTCGGGGATGATGACGTGGTCTACCTTCGGCTTGGAGAAATAGCCGAGCCTGGCCAGATGCGCGACGCCGCCGAAACCGCCCGATTCCTCGTCCGCCGTGCCCGATATCTCGATGGCGCCGGGGAAATCCGGATAGGTTGCCATGAAGGCTTCCGCGGCGATGACCGAGGCGGCCAGACCGCCCTTCATGTCGCAGGCGCCGCGGCCATAGACCCTGCCGTCCTTCACCACGCCGGCAAAGGGATCGACGGTCCAGCCGTCGCCCGCCTCGACCACGTCGATATGTGAGTTGAAATGCACGCAGGCGCCGGGCGAGCGGCCGTCGAAACGGGCGACGATATTGACGCGCGGATAGCGGTCGCTGTCGCCGGGCGCGTCCTCGGCACGGATGAATTCGGTTTCGAAGCCGCGTTTCTTCAGGCGCGCGCCAAGAAACTCGGCGCATGGCCGGTAGGCCTCGCCTGGCGGGTTGACGGTCGGGAAGCGGATCAGGTCGGCGGTCAGCGCAACGAGGTCGTCGGCCCGGTCCTCGACCGCCTTGAGAAGTTGTTCGTCCATGCGGTGGATTGAAGAAGGAACGCAGCACTTTTGCAAGCAGCAGTCACTCATTGCCACACGACGATCCAGGCATGGCCCAACGCCCTCGCCTAAACTCCAGAGGGTGCGTGTCGCAGCGGCAACTATACCGGGAAAATCATTCAAATTCACCGCATTGGATTGGCGGTTTCGTCAATCAGTGTGTGGTACTTAACGCACCTGCCGGCAAAAAAGATGGAAAACCGCATGGATGGCAGGGGGCAATCAAAGGGGTTTGATCGCATGAAAAAGTTCGTTCTCACGGCAACCGTGCTGGCAACCGCGTTGTTCGGCATGTCTATCGCAAGCCGGGCGGCCACGCTGGTCGCCAATATCGACGTCTCATCACAGACCATGACCGTCAGCAAATATGGCCAAGTCGTCTATCGCTGGAGTGTGTCGACCGCGCGCAAGGGCTATTTCACGCCGCGCGGCAGCTACCGGCCGCAATGGACCGCCCGGATGTGGTATTCGCGCAAATACGACAACTCGCCGATGCCGTATTCGGTGTTCTTTCACGGCGGCTACGCCATTCACGGCACCGGGTCGGTGAGAAATCTCGGACGACCGGCGTCGCATGGCTGCGTGCGCCTGCATCCGGCTAACGCCGCAGCCTTTTATTCGATGGTCAAGGAAGTCGGCTTCGGCAACACGCGGATTGTCGTCACCAACTGACCTAAAGGCCGACTGTCGCCTTCGACTGTCCGCGCTTACGGCGGCGGCCGCTGATTTCCCAGCGCTTGTGGAACCACATCCACTGGCCGGGATCCTCACGCACCCAGCGCTCGACCACATCGGTGAGCAGCTGGGTGGTGGCGCTGACATCGACGCTGCCGCCTTCGGTGCGCGGCAAGGTCAGCCTGTCCTGGATTTCCAGACGGAAGCGGTTGCCCGGCAGCCGGATGCAACGGGCGGGGTAGACATCGCAGTCATAGTGGCGGGCGAGCATGCCGAGCATCGGATTGCTCTGGCACGGGCGGCCGAAGAAGGTCGTGTCTACGCCGCCCGAGAATTTCTGATCGACCAGCACGCCGATATTGCCGCCCTTTTCCAGGATGGCGGCAAGGGCGAAGGACGCTCCGGCGGCGGAGGGCAGCAGCGCGCCCATCGAGGAGCGGCGCGTCGAGTGGATGTAGTCGGCGAGATAGGGGTTGTTCGGCGGGCGAAACAGCGCCGTGATGTTCATGCCGAAGGTGGCGGCGGCCACCGGCAGCAGCTCGAAATTGCCGAGATGGCCGGTGAACAAGATATGCGGCTTCTTCTCGCCGGCGATCTCGTGGAAATGTTCGACGCCGCGCACCTCGACCCGGCCCGGCTTCGAAGCGTTCGGATCGAAGTCGAACAGCGCATCGAGGAAGATGTATTCGGCCGCGAGGCGGGCCATGTTGCCCCACATGTCGCGCGCGATGGCTTCGATCTCGGCGTCGCTCTTTTGCGGATAGGCAAGGCGCAGATTGTTGACCGCAACGCGATGGCGCCCGACCAGCGGACCGACCCGGCGGGCGACGCGGTCGGCGAAGTTGAGCGCGCTGTCCGGCGGCAACAGGCGCAGCAGCGAGAGCAAGACGATAGCAAGCTTGGCGACCAGCCAGTGCTCCAACTGGCGCAGCCGCCGCCCGTAGCGGAACATCAAGTCCCGGCGGGCTTTCCTGAACACCGTGCCGACCATCCGCCTTTCCTGGAACTGCTTAGGAAACGCGCAGGATGATCTTGCCGAAGACGTCGCGGCCTTCCATGCGCTTCAGCGCGGCATCGATGTCGTCGAAGCCGACTTCGGTATCGGTGACGGGGACGACGAGGCCGGCGGCCATCTTCTGCATGGCATTGGCCATGTTCTCCATGCGGCAGCCGAAGGAGCCGAGCAGCTTCAGCTGCTGCTGGAAGAGCTGCATCAGGTTGATCTGCGTCGACACGCCCGAGGTCGAGCCGCAGGTGACCAGGCGGCCGCCGCGCTTCAAGCACAGCATCGAGCCGGCGAATGTGTCGGCGCCGACATGCTCGAAGACGACATCGACACCCTTCTTCTTCGTCAGCTTGCGCACGACGCCTTCAAAACGGTCCTCGCGGTAGTTGATGACATGGTCGGCGCCAAGCGCCTTGGCCTTGTCGATCTTGTCGTTCGAGCCGACCGTGGTGATGACCGTGCAGCCCATCTTCTTGGCGAGTTGGATGGCTGCGGTGCCGATGCCGGAGCCTCCGGCATGGACGAGGATGGTTTCGCCCGGTTCCAGCTTCGCGTTGTCGAACAGCATGTGCTCGACCGTTCCGAAGGTGACGGGCGCGACCGCGGCGCCGATTTCGCTAACGCCGGGAGGAGCGGGCACCACGAGGCGCGCCGGCAGGTTGATCTTCTCCTGGGCGAAGCCGTCGAGATGGAAGCCGTGCACGCCGGAGACATGCTCGCAGAGATTGTCGCGGCCTTCGCGGCAGGCGCGGCACAGCCCGCAGGTGCGCGCGCCATAGATCGAGACCAATTGTCCGGGCTGCAGGCCGGAGACGCCGGGGCCGACTGCCTCGACCTCGCCGGCGGCTTCGGCGCCGACGACCAGCGGCAGCTTGCGCTTGGCAAAGGCCATACCGCGCCAGCCCCAGACATCGATATGGTTGAGCGCCACCGCCTTGATACGGAGCGTCACTTCGCCCAGCGAAGGCGGCGGGGGAGGCGGCAGGTCCACCGTTTCGAGACGGCGGTCCTCGATAAGTTGCAATGCGCGCATTGGGCCTGTCAGTTCGGTTCTAAAGCGCAATGCGCTTTAGTTTCTTTGTTACGCACGTCGTTGTCGCAAAACCGATTTCAGTTTTGCGCGACATGCATTGCGGAAAAAATCCGCTTAGACCGGTTCCCGCGCCATGACAAGGCAGGTGTTCTGGCCGCCAAAGCCGAAGGAGTTCGACAAAACCGTGCCGACCTCGGCGTCACGCTTCTTGTTCGGGACGACGTCGAGGACAATAGCCGGATCGGGATTGTCGTAATTGATGGTCGGCGGAATGACGCTTTCGCGCATGGTCATCAGCGAGAAGGCGGCCTCCACCGCGCCGGCGGCCGACAGTGTGTGACCGATCATCGATTTGTTCGACGAGATCGGCATCGAGCCGATGCGCTCGCCGAAGACGGTGGACAGCGACAGGTGCTCCATCTTGTCGTTCTCGGGCGTCGAGGTGCCGTGCGCATTGACGTAGTCGATCTCGTCTTCGCCGAGGCCCGCATCGGCAAGGGCAGCGCGCACGGCCGCGATCGCCGGCGAGCCGTCGGGCTTGGAGCGGGTGCGATGGAAATCGTCGGCTTTCTCGCCGCAGCCGCGCATGATGCCCAGGATCGTCGCGCCGCGCGCAAGGGCGGCTTCCAGCGATTCCAGCACCAGTGCGCCGGAGCCTTCGGCCAGCACGAAGCCATCGCGGTCCTTGGAGAATGGCTTTGAGGCCTTCTCGGGAATGTCGTTGTGGGTGGACAGCGCCGAGAGCAGCGAGAAACGGATCAGCGCTTCGGCGGTCGCCGAGCCGTCGGCGCCGATCGACAGCGCCTTGTCGCACTCGCCGCGCCGGATCGCCTCGACCCCGAGCTGGATGGCGGTGGCGCCCGAGGCGCAGGCGGTCGACAGCGTGATCGGCAGGCCCCGCGTGCCGAAGCGGTCGGCCAGCCGGTCGGCGATCGAGCCGAACTGGGTGGTTTCGAAGACATCCAGCTCCTTCAACCCGCGCGCCACGCGCAGCAACCTTTCGGCGCCTGCCTCCTGCTTGTCGGAATTATAGAGCGAGAAGCGGTCGGCCCAGTCGAGCTCGACCGGCGGCGAGGCCAGGAACAGCGGGCCGCCGAAATCGCCGGAATCGAGGCCTGCTTCCGAGACAGCCTCCTGGGCTGCCGTCTCGGCCAGTTCGTAAGTGAGGTGGCTCGCGCCCTTCGAGCTCGAGGGCAGGAAGTCGACCATGCCGGAAATGCGGGTGTTGAGGTGGTCGACCGGAAAGCGGGTGATCGGATGGATGCCGGATTTGCCCGAGGTCAGCGCCGCCCAATTGTCGGCCTTGCCGATGCCGAGCGAGGTCACCACGCCGATGCCGGTAACGGCGACGATCGGCCTGCCCATGTGATCGCGAAGATTGGCCATGCTTTGTCTGCCTCGTTATCGAGCAATTCTAGGAAAAGTGTGCAGCGGTTTTCCGCCCGGAATTGCGAAAAACCGATCTAAGCGGCTTTAACCAGCCCCAGGCCCTCGAATTGGTGGTAGCCGATCGCGGTTGCAAGGACGGAATTGGGAGCGCCTTCGAATGGGCGCTCCACTGTGGCATCGAAGACAGGATAGCCGGCGCCGCGATCGACGGCCATCGCCGCGAGCGCAACCGCAAAGGGGAATTGCGCTTCCTTCATATGGCCGGTCAGCGTTGAAAAGGCACGCACGGCCAAAGCCGGGTTGGCGTCGAGCACCGCCTTTTCGGCCGCGGTGGCGGCGTGGCCGCCGGAAGCGGCGGAAATCGTAAGCAGGTCGCCGTCGGGAAGGTTGGCCTGCTTCAACAGCGCAGCAATCTCCGAATTCAACTCGCCTTGCCGGCGCCTGGCGCGGCCGGAGACGACGGGGCCAAGCTCGGCGTAGATCTTGCGGCCACGGTTTTTTGCGTGTTCGCGCTGTTCGAGCACCAGGAAAGCGCCGCCGGAGCCCGTGACCACGCCGCCGCCTTCTGAACCCTGGCGTTGCCAGACCGGTTTCCACGGGCCACGATGCAGGTAGCCGGCAAGCTCGTAGCCGAGCAGCATGTCGGAATGCTCGGTCTGGAAGGCGCCGCCGACCAGAACATGGGTCGACTGTCCCGAGCGGATGCGCGCGGCCGCCGTCTCGACGGCAGAGACGCCGGCGCCTTCCTCGCCCATGAAGGTGCGCGACGAACCGGTGACCTTGTGGACGATCGAGATGTTGCCGGCGAGCAGGTTGGAGAGCTGGGCGAGGAACAAAGTCGGCCGCAGTTCCGTCGTCAGCTTCTCGTTGAGCAGCACGTCGCGGTCGTTACGGCTCTCGGAGGCCGCAAGGATCACGGCATCGACGGCTTCGTCGCGCTCCCCGCCGCCGGCCGCCACCACCATGTCCATGGTGGTGCAAAGCTCGTCATTGCCCTTGATGCCGGCGTCATCCAGCGCCAGGCCGGCCGCATAGGTGCCGAGCCGCTGCCAGGTTTCCATCTGGCGCTGGTCGCCGCGCTTGGCGATCTGCAGGTTCCAGTCGATCTCCGGCAGGGGATGGATCGTATAGGGCGCGAAGCGCGCCGCATCGAGCACCGGCTGGAAACCGGGCTGCGTCAGCTTTTGCCAGTGCGCGTCGGGACCTTCTCCCAATGAAGAGACAAGGCCAATCCCGGTGATGACGACGTCGTGGGAACTCATGGGTGGCTGTTGTGGGTCAGGCGACTTTTTGATTTTGCGCATGATCCTTTCCGAAAATCGATGCCGATTTCCGGCTCATGCGCTGAGCGCGTCAAGTTCGCGCGCTCTGTGGACATCAGGCGTTCTTGGCCGCGACCAGAGCATCGATCTTGGCGCACAGGTTCTTCATGACGAAATAATCGTCGGTCGAAGCCTTGCCGTCATTGACTTCCTGCGTCCACTTCTCGAGCGGCACCTTGATGCCGAATTCCTTGTCGATGGCGAAAACGATGTCGAGGAAATCGAGGCTATCGATGCCGAGATCGTCGATGGTGTGGCTCTCGGGCGTGATGGTGTCGATGTCGATCTCGCTGGTGTCGGCAATGATCTTGGCGACTTTCTCGAAAGTGGTGGACAAGGGCTCTTCCTTCGGTTGCGGGCGGAATCTGTCCGCATCTTGTTTGGGCGCTGTCTAATCGGTTTTTCCCGGCAGGAAAAGGCCTGATGCGCCGGGGGCAGATGGGTACAGGGTTGAGGAAAGGCAAGAAGGGCCGCCGATCGAACCGGCGGCCCTTCCCATTTTATGCTGCGTAAGCTTTCCATGTCGATGCATGTTGTTCTCCCAAAGCCGGAACCGCTTTGGGCGACATGCATCAGTCGCGGAGCTTGACCAGGTCGTTGAGCAGCCCGCCCGTCCCGTTGTGGACGGTGAACCGCTCGACCTTACCGGCGATGGCTTCGAGAGCCTCGAGCTCCTTCAGCCGCAGCATCACCGGATTCTCCGCCATCACCTTGGCCGTGTTGAGCAGCGAACGCGTGGCGTTCGTCTCCTCGCGGCGGCGGATGACGTTGGCCTCGGCCTGCTTCTCGGCCGAAACCACCTGGTTGAGGATCTCGCGCATATCGCCCGGCAGGATGACATCCTTGAGAGCGATATCGCTGACCTCGACGCCGATCGCGGCCATGTCGTCGCGCACCTTGGCTGCCGCGTCCTCGTCGACCGTCACCTTCTTGTCGAGGATCTGGTCGAGCGTGAGCGCGCCAAGCGTCTTGCGGAAGGCATACTGCAGGGCGCGGTAGAGGGCTTCCGAGAAGTCCTTGACCGTGCTCACCGCCGTCACCGGATCGACGACCCGGTATTCGGCGGCGATGTTGACGCGGATCGTCACGCGATCCCTGGTCAACACTTCCTGCCCGGCGACATCGAGCGACTGGCGCTTGGTGTCGACGACCTTCACCTGGACCATGCGCCCGACATTCCAGAAGGCATGCACGCCCGCGGCAAGTGTGCGGGCGAAGACGCCATCCACGAACAGCAACCCGACCTGGCCGTCCACGACCGGATAGAGGAACACATGCTCCGTCTTGCGGGCCTGGCCGATCCGGCGCATCAGGGCCGGATCGACAGCCAGATCGGCCGCCGTGTCGACGGACGTCACCTTCCACGGTCCCGCCTCGGTCCAAAGCACGAGCTTGCGGTCCGGAATCAGAACAGCATGCAAGGCACCGTCGCGCTCGATGACCGCAACCTCCGTGCGTCCGGTGCGGACGACGGTGAAGTGACGCGCGGCCACGTCCGGGAGCTTGTCGAACAACGCCTTCTCGTATGCCGAAACGAATTCCGGGTTCTTCAGGTCGTGCCTGGAGATTTCCAGGTTTCCGCGCTGGTTGGCGAGCCAATGTTCGCCCGGCATCAGGATCGCCTGGATCTCGCCCTTGTAGAGGGCGACGGCACGTTCATTTTCCTTCACGAGGACGCGCTGGCGTCCAAGAAGCTTTGCGAGAATGGTCTTCATTGTCTTACTCCTGTCGGGCATGGCCCCATGCGAGGCGTCACGTCATGCGTCGAAGCATCCTTTCGTTTCTCGTTTCACGTCGTCGTGCTTCATCTCCCGGGCACGAATGATCCGGGGACCGATAGCATCGATCCGCCGCGGGCATTCGGGAGCGGATCGCGGGGCGACGAAGCGGGCGCCGGAAGCCGAAGCTTCCTTTGCCGGCCGCGCCGCGCCTTGATCGTCACCGCGGGCCTGGCCGCGAGCCGATGGCGCAGGACATCGCCGCCCGGCGAGGCCGAAACCTTGCCGTCCGTGAAGTCCTCGCATTCCGGTCCCCGGACCATTTTCGAATAACACCGTAAAAGGGTGCCTTGGCTTATCAGGCCAAATGGAGAAGGACTCGAACCTTCGGCCGTCAGATTATGAGTCTGATGCTCTACCCAACTGAGCTATCCGTGTCGTGGGTGTGGGAATCGAACCCTGTCTCCGGACCAACTCCGGCGCTCTCCATGAGCTACACCCGCAAGTCCCAACACTCCGAAACGGCACCGTACACAGCGCGGCAAAGCCGGCTGCGCGGGCGGAGGCGAAAGCTCCAAACCGCTGTGCTCGCTTCGGTTTTCGTGACCGGGAGCGCGCCTATAGACCCTGCGACGGGTTGTCGCAAGCGGCATTCTCGCGGCGAATTTGCGGCTTCTCCCGGGAGTTGCATTTCGGCAACACCGGTTGGCGCCGCCTTAGAACGTGACCCGTCCAAGCACCTTGAGGCCATCACCATCCGGCGCCACCACCACGGCTTCGCCCTCGCGTGGCGCGACGCCGGTGAGCGCCTCGATGTTTTCCACATGCGTTACCAGGACCAGATTGTCGGAGCCGGAATAGCCGCGGATCTCCTTGATGATCGCGGCCATTTGCGCGGCCTTTTCGGCCGGGTCGGTTTTGAGCAGGTCGAGCGGCGCGAAGGGCTGCGGCTCGGATTCAAAAGCGATGCGGGCGGTGTCCAGGCAGCGGCAGTAGCGGCTGGAGAGCACATGATCGATCGGCGCCGCGCGCGCCGCGAACAGCGCGCCGATGCGGCTTGCCTGCTGCTTGCCGCGCTCGGACAGATTGAGCTGCGTGGCGCAATTGCCAATGTCGAAATTGGCGGGGTCCGTCGCCCCGGTCACGAAGGCGTGGCGAAGCAGCACGACATGGCCGCCGTCGCGCAGCAGCGCCCAGCCGGCATCGGTCGCGTGGGCAAGGCTCGGAACAGCTAGGAGAAAAAGCACCAGAACAAGTCGAAGCATCGGAAGTCCTATGGCGGCCCGGGCGAACCAAGGTCGTGATTGGCATATAGGGACCGCAAAGCCGTCCGGAAAACAAGCAGAGGCGCCGGAGATCGGCCCGCCGCGCCGATTGCGCCGCGGTCAGGGCTCGCCTATCACGGGAAAAATGTCTCCGCCCGCAAAATGACTCCACTCACCGAAACCGTCCTCTTCGTCTTCAGCCTTGTGGCGCTCGGCTATATTGCCGGGCTCACTAACTATTTGAAGCCGGTGAGCGGGGAGGGCATTTCCGAATTCGCCGTCAACGTGGCGATGCCGCTGCTGCTCTTCCAGACCATGGTCAAATCGGATTTCCACGGCGTCACGCCTTGGTCGCTGTGGGGCGCGTATTTCGCGGCCGCGGCCATCACCTGGGCCGTGGGCCATCTGGTGGTGACGCGGCTGTTCGGGCGAGATGCCCGCGCCGGCATCGTCGGCGGCGTATCCTCGGCCTATTCCAATGTCGTGCTGCTCGGCGCGCCCTTCATCCTGGGCATATTCGGCGCCAGCGGCTTCGAAGTGCTGTCGCTGCTGGTCTCGGTCCACCTGCCGATCATGATGATGGCCTCGATCGTGCTGTTCGAGATGTTCGGGCGCGGCAGCGGCGAGACGGTGCATCCTCTGCGCGTCGTCAAAAGCTTCCTCCGGCGCCTGTTCATCAATCCGCTGATCATCGGCATTCTGGCGGGGCTCGCCTGGCGCCTCACCGGCGCACCGATGCCGAACCTGGTCGAGCGGCTGGTCGACACGCTTGCCGACACGGCCGGTCCGGTGGCGCTGTTCGCCATGGGGCTCAGCCTGCGCCGCTTCGGCATCTCCGGGAATATCAGGCCGGCGCTGGCGCTGTCGGTGCTGAAACTGTTCCTGATGCCGGCGCTGGTTCTGGCCTTCGTCTGGCTTCTCGGTCTGCCGCCGCTGACGGCCAAGGTCGCGGTGGTGGTTGCGGCACTGCCTTCAGGCATCAACTCCTATCTGATCGCCGTCCAGTTCAACACCGGCCAGGCGCTGGCCTCGAACCAGATGACGCTTGCCACCGCAAGCGCGGTGGTGACCACGTCGTTCTGGCTGACGGTGGTCATTCACATATTCGGATAGAGCCGCTGAACGCGGCTCGCTTTTGCTGGCCCAACCCCTATATGCCATCTTGTGATTGCTTGCCCGCTTTTCCCTAGGTAAGAGCAATGCGCCCGCGTGCGGCTCTTGAAGCACGCTTCAACGGATATCCAGAAAAACGGCCGATCAGCGCGCCGAACGGAGGCCAGACCATGCTTCAGAAAACCAGCCATTTCATGCGCCAGGCCAATCTCATCAATGGTGAATGGGTTCAGGCCGACAGCGGCCAGACCATCGACGTCAACAATCCGGCGACGGGCCTGAAGATCGGCACCGTGCCGAAGTCCGGCAAGGCCGAGACCCGCCGCGCCATCGAGGCCGCGGATGAAGCCTTCAAGAGCTGGCGCAAGACCACCGCGCTCGAGCGCTCGAAGCTCCTGCGCAAGCTGCATGACGCGATGATGGACAATCAGGACGTGCTCGCCGAATTGCTGACCATCGAGCAGGGCAAGTCGCTCACCGAATCCAAGGGCGAGATCGGCTCGGCCGCCAGCTATATCCTCTGGTTCGCCGAGGAAGGCCGCCGCGTCTATGGCGACATCGTTCCGTCGCCATGGGGTGACCGCCGCATCCTGGTGACCAAGGAGCCGGTCGGCGTCATCGCCGCCATCACGCCGTGGAATTTCCCGTCCTCGATGCTTGCCCGCAAGATTGGTCCGGCTTTGGCCGCCGGCTGCACCGCGGTGGTCAAGCCGGCCTCGCAGACGCCCTATTCGGGCCTCGCCTGGGGCGCGCTCGTCGAGGAAGTCGGCTTCCCGAAAGGCGTCGTCAATGTCGTCACCGGTTCGGCGGGCGAGATCGGCGACGAGATCTGCGCCAATCCGCTGGTCAAGAAGATCACCTTTACCGGCTCGACGGAGGTCGGCAAGATCCTGATCCAGAAGTCGGCCTCGACGGTGAAGAAAGTATCGATGGAGCTTGGCGGCAACGCGCCGTTCCTGGTCTTCGACGACGCCGATGTCGATCGCGCGGTTGCCGGCGCCATCACGGCCAAGTACCGCAATTCCGGCCAGACCTGCGTGTGCACCAACCGCTTCCTCGTGCAGGCCGGCATCTATGACAAATTCGTCGAGAAGCTCGCCGCCGCCAGCAACAACCTGAAGGTCGGCTCGGGCCTCGAGGAAGGCGTGCAGCAGGGGCCGCTGATCGACGAGAAGGCGGTCGAAAAGGTCGAAGAATTCATCGCCGACGCGACGTCGAAGGGCGGCAAGGTCGTCGCAGGCGGCAAACGCCATGCGCTGGGCGGCTCGTTCTTCCAACCGACGGTGATCTCCGGCGCCACACCGAACATGCGCTTCATGAAGGAAGAGATTTTTGGGCCTATCGCGCCGGTGTTCAAGTTCGAGACCGAGGAAGAGGCGGTCGCCTTGGCCAATGATACCGAGTTCGGTCTCGCTGCCTATTTCTATACCGGCGATCTCGGCCGCGCCTTCCGGGTGATGGAAGGCCTGAAATACGGCATGGTCGGCGTCAATGAAGGCCTGATCACCACGCCCGAGGCGCCGTTCGGCGGCGTCAAGGAATCCGGTCTTGGCCGTGAAGGCGGGCATCAAGGCATCGAGGACTATCTCGACACCAAATATGCCTGCTTCGGTGGCCTCGGACTCTGACATCGATCTCTGGAACAGGGCAGGCGCCAGCAGTCCACCGTTTCAGAAAAACGGTGGACTGCTCTATCGCCTTGTTTTGGCGCAAAACCGCTGCGCACTTTTCGTGGAATTGCTTTAGCCTGACCTTGCCGGATGATAGGCAGCCGGCCTAAATCCACGGATCGGAAATGACATTTGGGCATGGCGATGAAGGACGGCGAGGTCTTCGGCACGACGCAGGCGGGCGAGGCCGTGCGCCGGTTCACCATCCGTGGCGGCGGCATCACGGCCAACATCATCGGGCTCGGCGCCATCATCCAGGATCTCAGGCTGAGCGGCCATGACGCGCCCCTGGTGCTTGGCTACGACAGTTTCGAACCCTACGAGACCGACCGCGCCTTCTTCGGGGCGGTGGTCGGCCGCTTTGCCAACCGCATCGGTGGGGGCCGCTTCACGATCGCCGGCAACCGCTACCAGACCGAGCAGAATTTTCTCGGCAAGCACACGCTGCATGGCGGCTCGGAAGGCTATTTCCGCCGGCCATGGACCGTCTCGCTGCATGGCCGCGATTTTGTGACGCTGACGCTGCACGATCCGGACGGCGCCATGGGCTTTCCCGGCGCGCTCGACGTCACCTGCACCTACCGGCTGAAGATCCCGGGCACGCTCAGCATGGAACTGACCGCGACCTGCGAGGAGCCGACGCTGTGCAACCTCGCGCAGCACTCCTATTTCAATCTCGATGATGGCGGGGCCGGCGACATCCTCGACCACCGGCTGATGCTCAACGCCAGTGCCTACACGCCGGTCGATGACGAGATGATCCCGACCGGCTTGGTGAAGCCGGTCGACGGCACGCCTTTCGATTTCCGGCAGGCGCGGGCGCTGCGCATGGAAATAGAAGGCGAGCAGCTTCGCTATGACCTGAATTACTGCCTGGCCTCCAGCCGTGGTCCGCTGCACCAGGCTGCCTGGGTGCAAGGCGCCAATTCCGGCGTCGAGATGGAAGTGTGGACCACCGAACCGGGACTGCAGCTCTATAGCGGTCAGTTCGTCGCGCCGACGTCGCCAGGACTCGACGGCCGCCGCTACAAGGCGTTTTCAGGCCTCTGCCTCGAAGCGCAGACCTGGCCGGATGCGCCGAACCGGCCCTATTTCCCGCAGGCGACGCTGTGGCCGGGGCAGATCTATCATCAGGTGACGGAGTACCGGTTCCGTCTGCCTTAAGGTTTGACGGTATTGAAGTGATGGCCCGGCCTAAGCTTCGATGCTGTTTAACTATCGAATGCAGCTCTCAACGTCTCGAATGGAGCCAACGCGCCGCGAACCTGCACAACCGCGGCAGCGACTTTGTGCGCGCGGCGAGCGGCGGCGGCGGGCGCAAGGCCGGCGAGCCGCGCGGCGAGATAGCCGCCGTTGAAGGAATCGCCGGCGCCCGTCGTGTCGACAGGGGCGGCCACGTGCACGGCTTCAATGACTTGCGAAGCGCCGTTCAGCGCAATCAGGGCCGGCTGCTCGCCATTCTTGACCACGACCTCGCCGGTCAGCTTGCAAAGGCGTTCCGCCGTTGCCTGCGGCGTCGCGTCGCCGAATAGCATCTGCTCGTCCGGAAAAGTCGGAAGCGCGATGTCGGCCACGGCAAGCGCTTCCAGGATCGCGGCCTGGGCCGTCTCGCGGCTCGGCCACAGACGCGGGCGGTAGTTCGGGTCGAAGGCGACGAGCGAGCCGGCCTTGCGGGCCGCAACTATGGCCGTCAGCAAAGTTTTCCGCGCGGCCTCGTCCAGAATTGCCAGGGTGATTCCGGAAAAATAGACAAGCGCCTGATCTTCAAGGCTTTTTGCGAGTGCTGTCGGATCCGAGGCGAGCTGGCGCGCGGCCGCGTCGCTTCGCCAGTAGGTGAAGGCGCGCTCGGCCCCGGTGAGCGTTATGGCGTAAAGGCCGGGGCGCGCGCCGGCAATGACCGGGCTGTTGCCCACGCCTATGCCATTCTCGGCAAAGAAAGCGATCTGGTCGCGCGAGAATGGGTCGTCGCCGAAGGCCGTCACATAGGTCGCGGGCCGTTCCGGGCTCAAGGCGTGCAACGCCCAGAGCGTGTTGAAGGTGTCCCCGGCGAAGCCCAAGCGCCAGTCCGAACCACTCCGGCCCGACAGTTCCAGCATGCATTCGCCGATCGACGCGATACCATTGGCCATGCGAGCTTGTCCCTTCCTAAGATGTTGTTGCTGTAGCTTTTTGCGACCGGCAGCGCCATGCTTGGCTATCGGCGAATTTTGCGCCAGAAGCGATTTCCACAAGCGGGCCGGGACGCGGCAAGCGTCCCGCGACGTTAGCAGCCGAAGAGGAATGGGCTTGGCATCGATATGGCGTTACATCCTTGCGGGCCTCGGTCTGGCCGCTCTGCTGGTCGGCATCGTGGCCGCCGTCTATCTGACGTTGCCGCAATCGGCGCCGGGCCCGGACGTGTCGCGCTCGAAAAAGACGACGAACGGCCTGTTCGTCGCGAGCTTCGAGCCGGAGCGCGGCGTCGTCGGGCAGGGCGAGCTGCAGTCCTGGCTGCTGACGCTGAAGACCGCCGCCGGCGCGCCGGTGGAGGGCGCCGCCATCACCGTTTCCGGCGGCATGCCGCAGCACGATCATGGCCTGCCGACCAGTCCGCAGGCGACCGACTATCTGGGCCAGGGGCGCTATCGCATCGATGGCGTGAAGTTCACGATGAGCGGCTGGTGGCAGATGCATTTCGATATTTCGGCGGCGGCGGGTTCCGATTCCGTCGTCTTCAACGTCGTGTTGTGAGCGGGCGATGAGGCGGCTGATCAGCGTTGCGAGCCTGCTGGCTTTAGCCGCTCTCGCCTTGCTGGGCGGCTGCGGCGAGCCGCAATTCAGCGATGCCGAGAAGAAGACCATTGCGTCGCTGGCGCTGAACACGCTGCCTTCGCTCAAAGTCGACACCACCAATCAGTATGCGGATGTGCCAGCGGCCGCGGCGCTCGGCTCCACGCTGTTCTTCGATGGCGGCATGAGCCGCGACGGCACGGTGTCCTGCTCGACCTGCCACAAGATCGACCGCCAGTTCCAGGACGACCTGCCGCAGGCGGTCGGCATCGGCCACACCAACCGGCGCACGATCCCGTTGGCGGGCGTGGCGCGCAATCCGTGGTTCTTCTGGGACGGAAGGCGCGACAGCCTGTGGGCGCAGGCGCTGACGCCGCTTGAAAACCCGCTCGAGCAGGCCGGCAACCGGGCCGCCTTCGCGCATTACATCAAGAAGCGGTTCGGCGAGCGCTATGAGCGGATCTTCGGACCGCTGCCCGACCTTTCCACTGTGCCGGCCAATGCCAGCCCGCTCGGCAGCGATGCCGAAAAGGCGGCGTGGAACGCCATGCCCACCGGCCAGCAAGACGACGTCAACCGCGTCTTTGCCAATATCGGCAAGGCGATCGCCGCCTTCGAGCGCTCGATCGAGCCTGAGCAGACGCGCTTCGACCGCTTCGCCATCGATCTGGCCACCGGCGCCAAGCCGGAAGGGAATGCGGCGTTCTCGCCGGAAGAGATCCTCGGGCTGAAGCTGTTCATCGGCAAAGCCAATTGCGTGACCTGCCACAATGGCCCGCGCTTCACCGACAACTCCTTCCACAACACCGGCGTGCCTGCGATCGACGGCCTGCCGCCAGACCGCGGGCGCGTCGATGCCGTGGCGCAGGTCGAGACCGATCCTTTCAACTGTCTCGGCAAGTTCCGCGACGGCGACGAAAGCGCCTGCCGCGAGCTGCGTTTCATGGTGAAGGACGGGCCGCAAATCATGCGCGCCTACAAGACTCCGTCGCTCAGGGGCGCCGCAAGTCGGCCGCCCTACATGCATGCCGGCCAGTTCGCGACGCTCGATGAGGTGGTGGGGCATTATTTGAAAGCACCGCCCAGCGTGGAAGGCGTCTCCGAAGTGCACCCGCTCGAGCTGTCCGAGCGCGAGCGGGCCGCGCTGGTGGCGTTCCTGAAGACGCTGTCTGATTAGCGGTCCTTCACCGTCTCCATCGCGACAAAGGTCGACGTCTGGGCGACATGGGGCAGGGCGGAGATGCGCTCGCCGAGCACGCGGCGATAGGCGGCGATGTCGGTGGTGCGGACCTTCAGCAGATAATCGAAGCTCGATGCCATCATGTGGCATTGCTCGATCTCCGGCACCCCCTGAACAGCGCGGTTGAAAGCGTCGAGCGCTGCCGAGCGCGTGTCCGACAGCTTCACCTGGACGAAGGCGACATGACCTTCGCCCATGCGCTCGCGATCGATGACCGCGCGGTAGCCTCTTATGTAGCCGTCCTTCTCCAGCCGCTTCACGCGCGCCTGCACCGGCGTCTTCGACAGGCCGACCTTCAAAGCCAGTTCAGACATCGAAAGCCGGCCATCGCGCCCGAGCGCGGACAGGATGTTGCGGTCAATGCGGTCCAATTGGTCTTCGATCATTGGAATCACGGTCGAAATGATGGGATTACTCCCTATATGATAGATCGATTGGTCTATCTTGTCGATTTCTTTGGACCGACTGGAAATCGCAGCTGTGCTAGCTTGCGCCATTCGGTCCGGCGGCCGCCAGACCGTTCGCTCACGCTCGCTTTCATGGACCCGACATGCCGCTCGACGCCATCCGCCAGCAGATCCGCGCCAATTATTTACCCGACGAAGACGAGGCGATGAAGCGCCTGTCGGCGACGGCGGGGCTTTCGGCGCAGGAGCGCAAGGCGATCTCGGCGCGCGCGGCCGATCTGGTGCGGGCGGTGCGCGGCTCGACCGATCCGAGGCTGATGGAGGTCTTCCTCTCTGCCTACGGCCTGTCGACCAAGGAAGGCGTGGCGCTGATGTGTCTGGCCGAAGCGCTGCTGCGCGTGCCCGATGCCGAGACGATGGATGATCTCATCGCCGACAAGATCGCGCCGCATGACTGGTCGGCGCATTCGGGTGGTTCGAGCTCGATCTTCGTCAACGCATCGACCTGGGCGCTGATGCTGACCGGCCGCGTGCTCGACGAAGGCGAGGGCGGCATCGAGGGTACGCTGCGCGCCATGGTGCGCAGGCTGGGCGAGCCGGTGATCCGCAAGGCGGTCGCCGCTGCGATGCGGGAGATGGGCGAGCAGTTCGTCCTTGGCCGCACCATCGCCGAGGCCGTCAAGCGCGGCCGGACGATGACGCAGAAGGGCTATCTCTATTCCTTCGACATGCTGGGCGAAGCGGCCCGCACCGAGGCCGACGCGCTGCGCTACCACCGCGCCTATGCTGATGCGATCTCCTCGCTCGATTCCGGGTCGAACGGTCCCGACATCCGTTACAATCACGGCATTTCGGTCAAGCTCTCGGCGCTGCATCCGCGCTACGAGGCGGCGCAGCGCGAGACCATGCTGCCGGTGATGGCCGAACGGCTTCTGTCGTTGGCGCTTGCCGCCCGGCATTCGCGCATGGGCCTCAACATCGACGCGGAGGAGGCGGACCGCCTCGACCTGTCGCTCGACGTCATCGAACGCGTGCTAGCCGAGCCGGAACTTGCCGGCTGGGACGGTTTCGGCGTCGTTGTCCAGGCCTACGGCCCGCGCGCGGCCTTCGTCATCGACTGGCTCTATGCGCTCGCCAGGAAGTACGACCGCAAAATTATGGTGCGGCTGGTGAAGGGCGCCTATTGGGACACGGAGATCAAGCGGGCGCAGACGCTTGGCTTGGCTGGTTATCCGGTCTTCACCCGGAAGGCCAATACTGATGTTTCGTATCTGGCCTGCGCGAAAAAGCTGCTGTCGATGACCGACCAGATCTATCCGCAGTTCGCCACGCATAACGCGCACACGGTTGCCGCCATCCTGTCGATGGCGACGGACCGCGACAGCTTCGAGTTCCAGCGCCTGCACGGCATGGGCGAGGCCCTGCACGAGACCGTGCGGCAGGCCGAAGGCACGCGCTGCCGCATCTATGCGCCGGTCGGCGCGCATTCCGACCTGCTTGCCTATCTGGTGCGCCGTCTGCTGGAAAACGGCGCCAACTCCTCCTTCGTCCACCAGTTGACCGACGAGGAAGTCGAGCCCGAGGAGATCGCGCGCGATCCGCTAGCGGTTGTCGAGACGCAGGGGCCGGCTGCCAATCCGGCGATCGCGCGCCCGGCCGCGATCTTCGGCGCCGGCCGGCGCAATTCCAAGGGCTTCGACATCACTGATCCGGTGACGCTCGCGGCCATCGACAAGGCGAGGGCGGAATTCGCCGGAACGGATCGCTGGCACGCCAAGCCGGTGACGCGTGCCGCCGGCTACGGCAAGCAGCGCCAGATCGTCAATCCGGCAAAGCCCGACGAGATCGTCGGCACCGTGCATGAGGCGGCGGCCAAGCAGGTGGCGACCGCCGTGCGCATCGCCGTCGACGCGCAACCCGCCTGGGCGAAGCGTCCGGCTGCCGAGCGCGCCGCGATCCTCAATCGCGCCGCCGACCTCTACGAGGCCAACGCCGCCGAGTTCTTCGCTCTCGCCACCCGCGAGGCCGGCAAGTCGCTGGCCGACGGGGTGGCCGAGGTGCGCGAGGCGGTCGACTTCCTGCGCTATTACGCCGCCGAGGCGGCCAATGCCGAAGCCGGCACCGAAGCGCGCGGCGCAATCGTTTGTATCTCGCCGTGGAATTTTCCGCTGGCGATCTTCACCGGCCAGATCGCGGCGGCTTTGGTCACCGGCAATTCGGTCATCGCCAAGCCGGCCGAGCAGACGCCGCTGATCGCTTTCCGCGCCGTGGAAATGCTGCGCGAGGCCGGCGTGCCGGAAGATGTCATCCAGCTTCTGCCGGGCGACGGCCCGACGGTCGGTGCGCCACTGACGGCCGATCCGCGCATTGCCGGCGTCTGCTTCACCGGCTCGACCGAGGTCGCCAAGCTGATCGAGAAGCAACTGGCCGAGACGGCCGCCCCCGACGCCATGCTGATCGCCGAGACCGGCGGCTTGAATGCGATGATCGTCGATTCCACGGCGCTGCCGGAACAGGCGGTGCGCGACATCCTCGCCTCCGCCTTCCAGAGCGCCGGCCAGCGCTGCTCGGCATTGCGCGTGCTCTATGTCCAGAAGGACGTCGAGAAGAAGATGCTGGAAATGCTGAAGGGCGCGATGGGAGCGCTCAATGTCGGCAATCCCTGGGCAATCTCGACCGATGTCGGCCCTGTCATCGACGACGAGGCGCAAGCGTCCATCAGCGATTATTGCAAGAAGAAGGGGCTGGAAGGCAGGCTGATCGCGAAATTGGAAGCGCCAGCAGCCGGCCGTTTCGTCGCCCCGCATGTATTCCGCGTCAAAGGCATAGAGGAGATGGAGCGCGAGGTGTTCGGCCCGGTGCTGCATGTCGCGACTTTCGATGCCGATGAGATCGATGCAGTGATCGCCGCCATCAACCGCAAGGGCTACGGCCTGACCTTCGGCCTGCACACCCGCATCGAAGGCCGCGTCCAGCATTTCGTCGATGGCATCCATGCCGGCAACATCTATGTCAATCGCAATCAGATCGGCGCCGTCGTCGGCTCGCAGCCCTTCGGCGGCGAGGGGCTTTCGGGCACCGGCCCGAAGGCCGGCGGACCGCATTACCTGCGCCGCTTCCGCAAGGGGCCTGAGGCCGGCACCGAGCTTGGCGAGGGCCACAAGGTGACCGCGACCGAGCTTGCCGACAATCTGCCGGATCCGGCGCTGGGCGGCTGGTCGACGCGGCCGGATCGCGTTGCAATTCTGCGCAAGCATCTGCGCGGCAAGGGTGCGGCGGCGATCGCCGCAGCCGCCAGCCTCGATTTCGGCCAGGTCGATCTGCCGGGACCGACCGGCGAGGCCAACACGCTGTCGCTGGCACCGCGTGGCCGGGTGTTGTGCCTGGGCCCGGATGCCGAGACGCTGCTGGCCCAGACGATCCAGGCGCTTGCGGCCGGCAATGCGGTGCTTGCGGTGGCGCCGGGCGCGCCGGCTGCACTGTCGGCGTTGACCGGCAAGGGTCTGCCGCTCGCGGCGATCGACGGCCGGCCTGATCCGGTCGAGGCGCGTTCGCTGCGGGTCGATGTCGTCGCCTTCTCCGGCACGCCGGAGGCGGCGCGGATCGTGCGCAAGGTGATTGCCGAGCGCGCCGGGCCGATCGTGCCGCTGGTCAGCGAAGTGCTCAATCCGGTGGCCTACGCCCATGAGCGCGCGGTCTGCGTCGACACGACCGCGGCGGGCGGGAACGCCAGCCTGCTGGCGGCAGCATAGTCAGCTCGAGACGAGCCCTTTTGGCGGAGGCGCGTTTCAGGCGCCTTCGACGACGGAGAATCCTTCGAACTGCGGATGGCCGAGATAGTGCACCTTCGAGCCGCCGGCGTTGCGATGGGCGGCGCGGAAGTTTTCCGATTTCGTCCAGGCGACGAAATCCTCCTGGCTTGCCCAGACCGTGTGCGAGGCAAACAGCGTATAGCCTTCGGTCTCGTTGACCGGACCGCGCAGCAGGTGGAATTCCTTGAAACCCTTCATTTCGGAGAGGCTGGAATCGCGGTTCTTCCAGACGTCCTCAAAGGCTTCTTCAGAGCCGTTCTGGACCTTGAAGCGGTTCATGGCGATGTACATTGGGTTCCTTTCGAATGGACGAATTCCGGCGTTTGAGGACGGTTCTATTTGCTTGGCGCAGGCCTCAAAACGGGCCGACCCGCGCCCTGAACACCCAACTTGACCTTCCGGTCTCGGGTGGGATGGGAGGGAAGGGAGCTTGCTGGCGCACCAGCTTCAAGGCGAATTGATCGAGGTCGTCGGAGCCTGAACTTTCGGCGAGCTGCAGGTCGCTGACGCTGCCGTCAGCCGCGACGACGAAAACCACCCTGGCATTGTTGCGAGCCTTGGCCTGGATCGATTTCGAAACGCGACGGTTGGCGCGGGCAAGCTTCTTCTGGATTTCACCGCTGTAGCGGGATTCGATCGCATTGCCGGTCGCGGCTTGCTTTCCGCCCTTGCTGGCAATCTTCGCAAAGTCAGCCTCATCGCCATCGGTGATTGCGCCAAGCGCCGCGATCGGCCGTGGCGATCCGGTGGCTGGACTCGGCTTTGCGCTCGGGATCGGTGGCTGGGCGGCTTCGGCGGGAGGCGCTTCGGCGCTTGGCGCCGGATTTGCAGGCGCTGCGGTATCACTGCTCGCGGCGACGGTCTGATCGTCCGGGCGCGGGGAGTCCGCCTCCAGTATTTTGGGAGCGGCGGGCGGCTGCCTGACGGCTTCCTGCGCCGCTTGCGACGTCGGCTGGTCCGCTGCGGATTGAGCCGCCTGGGCTGGCGCTACGGGCTTAGCAGTTTCGGGTTCGGGCGGCCGCGGATCCGGAACCAGGGTGACATCCACCGCGCCGGAAGGCTGGTTGTCGAGGACGCTGCCGGCCACTTCGGCGCCCGACCGATCGGAGCCCTGCGCCTGGATCGCATCCGTGGAGTCGAGCATGCCGGCGGGCGCGATGAAAAACGCCGCCGCGGCGGCGGCATGGAGCAAGCCGGAGGCGATGATCGCCACCGGCCATTTGCGGTCTTGCGCCGACTGCCGACCCCGCGCGAGCGGATCGGCCTGCGGGATCGTCGGGTCGCTGTCGGCGTCTGGGAGGGAGTTGATGTCCTGCATGGCTCGCGAGGAGACCTGCGGCAAGCGACCCGACATTGTCAAATCAACATCGATTGCCGCAAGCATCGCCAAGCCTATACCGGCCGGGGCCTGTGCAAAGGCGTTGCGTGCCCGCTCCAAGCACACCGCTTGTCAGACCCCGAAAGCGACGGCGGTTTTGGTCGAGGTCTTCAGCGCGCGCATGCAGGCCGCCGGCTCGATGCCGGCGCATTCGGTCGCGCTGTTGATCAGCACGCGGCTCAGCTTGCCGCAGTTGGCGCCGGCGAGGTCGAAGCGCGTGACCTTGGTCTTGCCGGCCGGCAGGTCCTTGAAATCGAGCACGGTGAGGCGGTCGACGACGCCGGCCTCGTTGAACAGCGCGATCTCGAAAGCCGCCTTGGACAGATCGGCGCCGAGCGCATTGTTGACGACGAAAGTCAGCCGGCAGCCTTTTTCCGAAGGCTGCGCGGTGTTGAGCTCGAGGCTGAGTGCCGGAGCCGGCGCGGACTGGGCCCACGTCGGCACCGCTGCAAGCGACATCGCAAACGCCGAGGTCAGCAGACGAAGGGATGCCGTCAAGCGTTTCATGCCTAGCTCAGCCGCCAAAGCGCATGGTTGCCGCCAGCTTCAGCGTGACGCCGGGCTCGTAGAGGACGGCGGTCGTGCTTCCGTTGAGCGGGTTGGTGTATTTGACGTCGAACAGATTGTCGGCGCGGAAGTCGAGCTTGAGATTATCAGTCGCCTGGTAGCTGGCGAAGGCGTTGACCAGCGTGAAGTCCTTGGCCACCGGATTGCCCTTGGGCTTGCCGTTGTACTGCACTTCGCCGCCGACGGTCAGCTTGTCCTCAAGGAAGCGCAGGCCGAGCTGGGCCGTCACCTGCGAGGAGGGGATGGTGGCCAGGTCAGCGCGCTCACCTTCATAGGAGATGGTGTGGCCGTCGACGATGGAGGCCGACAGGCCGGCATAGCCCCAGCCGGCGTCGTAGACGCTTTCCAGTTCGAAGCCATTGATCTTGGCCTTGGCGAAGTTCTGGTACTGGAAGCAGATCGGAATGCCCGGGCCGAACGGGCAGCCGCTGGTCGGATCGAACGGCGAGAGCGTCACGCCTTCGATGTAATCGTCGACGTTATTGTGGAAGTAGGCTGCCTTGAGCCGCAGCGCGTCGCCGCCCTCGATGATGTCGTTCTGCTTGTAGTTGACGCCGGACTCGACGGTTTTCCCCGTCTCGGGCTTCAGGTTCGGGTTGGGCAGGAACGGGAAGCTGACGCCGGCCGGATGGTTGCCGCTGATCAGCGTCTCGGTCAGCGAGGGCGAGCGATAACCTTCCGCATAGGTGCCGTAGAATTGCAGGCCGGCCAGGCCGGCGCTTTCGAAGGGCGAGACGCCGACGGTGATGCGCGGCGAAACCCTATCGCCGGACGTCTCGTTCGTGTCGTCCTTCAGGCTGTAATTGTCGTAGCGCAGGCCGCCAATGACCTCGAGCCACTCCCAGGTCAGCTTGTCCTGGATGTAGGCGCCGGAGACGTTGCGCTTGCCCGATGGCGTATAGAAGCTGTCGCCACCGGCGCTGCCGCCGGTCTCGACATCGTCGCCGACCCAGTCACCTCCATAGGTCAGTTCGTGGGCGACGCTCGCCGTCTCGAAGCGCGACGTGTTCCATATGTCGATGCCGGTGGTGCCGACATCGAAGGTCGACAGCGAGCCGGCCGGCAGCAGCACGGGCAGGCCGGTGGTCGGATCGAAGCGGTTCTGCGCGGTAAGCGTCGTCAGGTCGAGAAGGGTCCTGTTGTAGGAGGTGTTGATGTGGAGATCGAGCCAGCTCTTGGCGTCGTCAGTGATGTTGTAGCGTGCGGTGAAAGTGTTCGACTTCAAATCGACGTCGTTCGCCGGCACGCCGCCGCTGGTTTCCGTCCATCCGTCCTTCGAGCCGACCCAGCCGAGCTTCAGTTCGCTGTTCTCGGTCGGGCGTATCGTGGTCTTGAGCAGACCGCTCAGCACGTCGAAACCGGTGCCGGCAACGGTGTCGCCGCCACCGTTCTTGTAGTCGCCGTAGTCGCGGTAGACGATGTTGCCGAGAACGTCCCAGTTCTCGTTGATCCGGTAAGCGCCGGTGGCGCTGGTGGTCCAGCCCTTGCCGTTGCTTTCATAGCGCCCGGTCAGCGAGCCGGCCCATGTCTCCCCCGGCTTGAGGAAATCCGCCGCTTCCTTGGTGTCGAAGAAGACGACGCCGCCGATGGCGCCGGAGCCGTAGGTGTTGGCGGTCGGGCCGCGGATGACGTCGACGGATTTGATCAGCTCGGGATCGACATAGAAGGTCGATTGCGTGCCGTGGTCGGAGCGCTGGAAGTCCTGCCTTGCGCCGTCGACGATGACCGCGACGCGGCCGAAATCCTGCAGGCCGCGGATGTTGATGCTCGAAGAGATGCGCCGCGCGTCGGCCTGGACGGTGACACCGGGTACGCCGAGCAGCATCTCGTTCGGCGTCGTCGCCATGCGGCGGTCGAGCTGCTCCTGGTCGACATGACTGGCCGAGGCAAGCGACTGGATCGCGGTTTCGCCCGTGCGGCTGATGACGAGAATCTTGTCGAGCAGGGTTGCTTCGGCCGCGGCCTGCTCGTCGGCTTTCTTTTTCTGATCGGCCTGCTGCTGGGTGGCCGGCTGCGCGGCTTGCTGCGCTTGCGCGGCGGGCGCGCTGAGCGCGATCGCCGCCGCTCCGGCCATCAATGCGGCGATTGTCTGTGCCATCGATCGGAAGCCCGGCCCCGCGCTATCGCCAGCCAGGCCCGTTCGTCCCCAAGTCACCAACTCCATGCCCCAACTCCAGATTTTCAGGCTCGCAGCTGGCTGGCCGTTGGCTCGCTCGCATTTTTAATCACATCCGGCGTCTTAAATGTTGACTCATTTAGTCCGGTAATGCACTGACTAGTAAACATGACTATTATAGTCAAGAATTGAATCGGCATTTTATGAGGCTGCGGCCAAGGTGGCCGGAGAGGAAAGGGACAACCGATGAACACCCACAATCCCAACGATTTCCGCTATCGCGTTCGCCGTCCGGAAGACACGCAGATGCGTTACGAACGTGTGCCGTTGGCGGTGAGGACGCTCTCCAGCAACACGCTTTTCCAGGGCGAGCACGAGATCGGCATCGAGCATCATGGTGCCCTCTACCGCCTGAAGATCACCCGTCAGGGCAAGCTGATCCTCAACAAGTGACTGCAATCGCGGGCGGTAGACGGGCAGACATCAGGCAATGCAGGTGAACGATATGGACCAGCGCGTTAAGCCGTCGCCGGAGGAAATCCGGCGGGCGCGAGAAGAAAATCCGAAAATGCGGGAGCGCGATCTCTCAGCGCAATTGGCTATTTCGGAAGCGGAGCTGGTCGCGGCGCATTGCGGCGTCGGCACTCTCCGTGTCGAGCCGCGTGTGAACGATCTTTTGACCGGCCTCGAGGCGGTCGGCGAGGTGATGGCGCTGACGCGCAATGAAAGCGCCGTGCACGAAAAGATCGGCGTCTACGACAAGGTCGTGACCGGCAACCACAACGCCATGGTGCTTGGCGAAAACATCGACCTGCGCATCTTCCCGAAAGTCTGGGCGCATGGCTTTGCCGTCGAAAAGCGCGACGGCGACGAAATCCGCCGCAGCCTGCAGTTCTTCGACGCAGCCGGCGAGGCGGTCCACAAGGTACATCTAAGGCCCGCATCCAACCTCTATGCCTACCAGAAACTGGTGGCGAGCCTCGAATCGTCGAACCAGGAACCGACCGTCGCGATCCTCCAAAGCGGAACGGAAAGGGAGGATGAGACGCAGGGTCGGGGTGCCTCGATCGACGATCTGCGCGACCGCTGGAGCCGGCTCACCGACGTGCATCAGTTCTTCGGGATGGTGAAGACGCTGAAGCTCAGCCGCCGCGAGGCGGTGCGCATGGTGGGCCAGGACTATGCCTGGCTGCTCGACAAGGACGCGGTCAGCGCCATGTTCCACCACGCTGCGGCAGGCGAGATGCCGATCATGTGCTTCGTGGGCAATCGCGGCTGCATTCAGATCCATTCCGGCCCGATCAAATCGGTCAAGACGATGGGCCCGTGGATCAACGTGGTCGATGAGACCTTCCACCTGCATCTGAGGGCCGACCACATCCACGAGGTCTGGGCGGTGCGCAAGCCCACCAAGGACGGCCATGTCACCTCGCTGGAGGCATATGACGCCAATGGCGGCATGATCATTCAGTTCTTCGGCAAGCGCCATGAGCGCGAAGGCGAGCGGGAAGATTGGCGCTTTCTCGCCGAGAACCTGCCCCGCATTCCCAATCCGACCGCGGCATGAGGTGGCACCCAATGCGCCTTGTTCTCAGTTTCCGCGCGGCGCTTGCGCCGATGCTCGGCGTCCTGCTTGCCGTCAGCCAGCCAGCCAAGGCGGACGAAGGCACGACGGTCTTTTCGGACAGCTCGCGGATCGCCTCCATAGGCGGCTCGATCACCGAGATCGTCTATGCGCTCGGTGAGGAGGGGCATCTCGTCGCCCGCGATTCGACCAGCAGCTATCCCGAGGCGGCGGCGAAGTTGCCGGATGTCGGCTATATGCGCGCGCTGTCGCCCGAGGGTGTCCTGTCTGTCAATCCGACCGGAATCCTGGCCCTGCAGGGCAGCGGCCCGAAAGAAGCGGTCGACGTGCTGAAGAAGTCGAGCGTGCCCTTCATCGAGGTGCCGGACCACTATAATCATGAGGGCATCCTGGAAAAGATCCGCATCGTCGGAAAGGCGCTGGGGGTCGAGGCCAAGGCGGAAGAGCTGGCCGCGGAGACGGATGCGAAGCTGATGGCGGCCGAAAAGCAGACGGCCTCGATCAACGAGCGCAAGCGGGTGCTGTTCGTGCTGTCGACGCAGGGCGGCAAGATCCTTGCCGCGGGCAGCGAGACGGCGGCCGACGGCATTATCAGGCTGGCCGGCGCGGTCAACGCGGTCGAGCGTTTTTCCGGCTACAAGTCGATGACGGATGAGGCGATCGTCAGCGCCAGACCGGATGTGATCCTGACGATGAAGGGCGGCGGACCGCCGATCTCGGAGGAGGAGCTGTTTGCCAACCCGGCCGTCGCGTCGACCCCGGCGGGCACGAACCGCAAGATGATCAGCATGTGGGGTGGCTATCTGCTCGGCTTCGGCCCGCGCACCGCCGAAGCCATCCACGATCTCGCGGTCGAGCTCTATGGCAACCAGGGCCTGGACTGAGCGGCCATGGCCGAACAGTCGATAGCAGGCACGCCGGGCCGGGCGATGGCAGCCGATGGCGATCGCTCGGCGCGAGCAAGGTTCGTCATCGCGCTTTTGTGCCTGGCGCTGGTCCTTTCCGTATTCCTGTCGCTGACGGCGGGCGCTTCCGACGCATCGGCCGTCCGCATCATCCGTGACTGGTTCACCGGCGCCGCGCCGTCGGATGGCGCGCTTGCGGCGCGCGACCGGCTGATCGTCTATGACATCCGTATGCCCCGCGTGTTGCTCGGCGTGCTGATCGGCGCAGCGCTGGCCGTCTGCGGCGCGGTGATGCAGGGGCTGTTCCGCAATCCGCTTGCCGATCCCGGCCTGATCGGCGTTTCCGCCGGCTCCAGTCTCGGTGCCGTGGCGATCATCGTGCTCGGCACGACTTGGCTCGCGCCTGTCACGCTTGCGCTGGGCACGCTCGCTTTGCCGCTCGCGGCATTCTTCGGCGGGCTCGCGGTGACGTTGCTGCTCTACGCCATCGCTACGCGCCAGGGGCGGACGTCGGTCGCCACGATGCTGCTTGCCGGCATCGCCATCAGCGCTCTGGCCATGGCGCTCACGGGCGTCCTCATCTTCATGGCCGACGACCGGCAGCTGCGCGACCTGACCTTCTGGCAGCTCGGCTCGCTTGCCGGCGCGACATGGCCGAAGATCGGCACCGTTGGGCCGGTGATCTTGCTGGCGCTATCGGCGATGCCGTTCCTGTCGCGAGGCCTCAACGCGCTGGCGCTGGGCGAAGCGACCGCGGGTCATCTCGGCATTCCGGTGCAGCGGCTGAAATATACGGCCATCGTCGGCGTGTCGGCAGCGGTCGGCGCTTCGGTCGCGGTCAGCGGCGGCATCGGTTTCATCGGCATCGTCGTGCCGCATGTGCTGCGGCTCGCGATCGGCCCAGACAACCGCTATTTGCTGCCGGCCTCGGCCCTGCTCGGCGCATCGCTGCTGCTCATCGCCGACTCGGCCGCCCGCACCATCGTCGCGCCGGCCGAGCTGCCGATCGGCATCGTCACCGCGGTCGCCGGCGCGCCGTTCTTCCTGTGGATCCTGCTGCGCAAGCGCGGCGTCGTTGATCTGTGAGTTCGCCATGATCGAAGCGCGCGACATTTCGGTGGCGATCGGCGGCAAGCGCATCGTGTCCCATGTCGATTTCACCGCGCAGCCCGGCGAGGTGACGGCCATCGTCGGGCCAAACGGATCCGGCAAGACGACTTTGCTGAAGGCGCTGACCGGCGAGTTTGCCTATACCGGCACCGTCACCCTCAACGACCGCGACCTGTCGGCGATGAAGCCGGTCGAGGCAGCCACGCTGCGCGCGGTGCTGCCGCAGGCCACGGCGCTGTCCTTCCCGTTCACCGTGCGCGAGATCGTGCGCCTCGGCCTGATCGGCGGGCGCTCCGGCGTGCTGCCCGGCGAGGATGCGCGTTTGCCCGAGCAGGCGCTGGCGCGCGTCGACCTCGACGGTTTCGCCGGCCGTTTCTACCAGGAGCTTTCGGGTGGCGAGCAGCAGCGCGTGCAGCTTGCCCGCGTGGTCTGCCAGGTTTGGTCGCCGGTGCTCGAAGGGCGGCCGCGCTACCTGTTCCTCGACGAACCGGTCTCAAGCCTCGACGTCAAGCACCAGCTCATCATCATGAACATCGCGCGCGATTTCGCCCGGCGTGGCGGCGGCGTGGTGGCGATCCTGCACGACCTTAACTTGACGGCCATGTATGCCGACCGGATTTTCGTGCTGCGTAACGGCGAGCTTGCCGCCGCCGGCTCGCCGGTGGATGTGCTCAATGACGAGATGATCGAAAAGGTGTTCGACTGCAGGCTGAAGGTCGGCGCTCTGCCGTCAGGGAATATCCCGTTCGTACTGCCGCAATCGGCGGCTTAGGCCGCAGGCGCGCGCTGCTCCAGGAGGTCGATGCCGAGCAGGCTGCGCACATTCGGGCGTGCAGCGACGAGGTCGGCGATTGTGTAGCGGGAAAGCACGGCGAAGAAGGCGTTGAGCGCCTCGCGCAGCGCCGAATTCAGGGCGCAGCTGTCGACCAGCGGGCATTCGGCTGCGTCGTTCTCGAAGCACTCGGCCATGGCGAAGCTCTCTTCGGTGACGCGCACGACATCGAACAGGCTGATCTGCTCGGCCGGACGGCCAAGCCTGACGCCGCCATTCCTGCCGCGCACGGTCTCGACCAGGCCGGCCTCGACCAGCGGCTGCAGGATCTTGAACAGGAACAATTCCGACACGGAATAGGCGGCGGCGATCTCGGGGATGCGGCTCAGCCTGTCGGTGTTTGCGGCGCAATACATCAGGATGCGCATCGCATAATTGGTCTGGCGCGTGAGCCGCATGGTATCCTCGCGAAATATTAGCTTGAGCCGAATATGGCCCATAGTTTGGAACAATTCCAGACTGGACCGGTACATAGCTGAACAATCGTGTCAACTTTTCGTGCATACCTGCGCTTTGGCGGCCAGCGATGCCTCCCAAGCTTCGAGCAAGCGTTTTGGCGGGGCAGCCACTAGATAAAGGCGGGTGCAAACAGGAAACGGCCTTTCCATGTCACAGTCAGCCCCGGCCCTTGCGCCGGTTCGATTCGACGCCGATGCGCAAGCAAAGCTCTCGGCATTGCGGCGGACCAAGTCCATCGCCGCCGCAGCGCTTGCGCTGTCCATCCTCGTCTTTGCGCTCGCCAAGTCCTTCGAGGGCAGCTACCCATGGCTCGGTTTCGTCGCGGCTTTCGCCGAGGCGGCGACCATAGGCGGCATCGCCGACTGGTATGCCGTGGTGGCGCTGTTCCGGCGGCCGCTCGGACTGCCAATCCCGCACACCGCGATCATTCCGGAGAACCAGCACCGCATCGCCGACAATCTCGGTCGTTTTATCGAAGTCAATTTCCTGGCGCCGGAGCCGGTGCGCGAAAAGCTCGCCGAGGTCGATTTCGCCGCTTTGGTCGCCGACTGGCTCGCCGATGCCGAACGCGCCGCCGACCTGTCGCGATTCGTCGCGCGGCTGGTGCCGCAGACGCTAACTGCGGTTGAGCAATCCGGCCTGCGCGACTTCGTCACCAGCCGCATGCTGGAGCAGATCGAAAAGGTGCCGCTGGCGCCGCTTGCGGCGGAGCTTTTGTCGGCGCTGACCGACGATCGCCGTCACCAAAAACTGTTCGACGAGTTCATCAGGGTCGTCGGGCGTTTCCTCAATGACGAGCAGGCACTCGCAACGATGCGCGAAAAGATCCGCGAGGAACTGCCGTCGCTGTTCAACCTGTTTCGCGCCGACGCCTATCTCTTGAAGAAGATCGTCGCTTCGGCAGGCTCGCTGCTCGATGAGGTCAGGGCCGATCCCAACCATCCGATGCGCGCCGAATTCGACGGTTTCGCGCTTGGCTTCATCGGACGGCTCAGGACCTCGAAGCAATATGCAAGGCGGGCCGAGAAGCTGAAGCGCGATTTCCTCGGCCGTCCGGAAGTGAGGGCGCTGGCCGGCGACGCGTGGACAAGCCTGCGCCTGTTCATCGAACAGGACGCCAATGCGCCGAATTCGACGATCCGCGAGCACCTCGCCAACATGTTCGTCGAGGTCGGCAGGCATCTGGCCGACGACGCCCAGATCAGGGCCGACATGAACCAGGGTTTTGTCGTGGCGCTGGCTTCCTTCGTGGAAAGCCAGAAGAGCGGGGTGTCGACATTCATCGCCGACCAGGTCAAGCGCTGGGACCTGGCGCAGCTGACGCGGCTGATCGAGACGAATATCGGCAGGGACCTGCAATATATCCGTTTCAACGGCATGATCATCGGCGGGCTAGCCGGCCTGGCGCTCTATACGGCGGAGCGGCTGTTCCTCGTCAATTGACGCCGGCCCGGCACGCACTATTCTCCCTTTATCTCTTTGCTTTACGCAATTCCGGGCGGAAAACCGTAACACTTTCCTGGAATTGCTCTTGGGGACGCCGCAAAGGCGGCAAAACGGGAGGCAGGGCATGGCAAAACAACCGGAGTCAGACTCCTTTCTCGACATGTTCAGCAGGTTCGGCCGCGACCTCAAGCTGCCGAATGTCGATGTCCAGGCGATCCTCGATCATCACCGCAAGAACCTCGAAGCCCTGGAAAAGTCGGCGAGGGCTGGTGCGGCCGGCGCTTCCTCGGTGCTGGCGAGGCAGCATGAGATGGTACAGAATGCGCTGCATGAGATCGCGCGGATGGCGCAGAACTACCAGACGCCCGGCAATCCGCAGGAGCTGATGAGCAGGCAGGCGGAATTTGCCCGAAGGTCGTTCGAGACGACGCTGAAGAATGCCAGCGAAGTGGCTGACCTTGTGCGCAAATCCAGCACCGAATCGATCGAGATCCTGCGCGACCGGATCCGGGATGCGATGGCGGAAATCCGCGCCGGCTACGAAAAGAAATAGGCTACCTGGCGATTCGGGCCATCGACCGACATGCGATGCAACCGGCGCAGGCGTCCGAGCGTTCTCGGCCCGCCCCAAAGCATCAACTCTACCGGCGAAAATCGCGGGGCGGCGAATTGACAGAGGCCGCCGCTTCATGGTCGGGAGACAGGCAAAAAGTGATGGGAAAGCCGGAATGACGGAAACACGGCCGAGAACGCCGCCGACCTTCGAACAGTTGCGTACGATGTCCGGGCAGGAGCTCGGCGTGTCCGACTGGACGACGGTCGACCAGCAGCGCATCGACCAGTTCGCCGAGTGCACGGGCGACCACCAGTGGATCCATGTCGATCCCGAAAGGGCGAAACGGCAGAGCCCGTTCCGCACCACGATCGCGCATGGCTATCTGACCTTGTCGATCATCGGCGCGCTGGCGCTGGAGATGGGCATCGTGCCGGAAAATACCCAGGCCGCCTTCAATTACGGCTTCGACAAGGTGCGCTTCCTGGCGCCGGTCAAGGCCGGCGCGCGCATCAGGCTGCGCACTACGCTGCTTTCCATGGAGGATCTCGGCCCCGGCCAGTATCTGATGAAGGCGGCCAACACCGTCGAGATCGAAGGCGAGCAGAAGCCGGCGCTGACCGCCGAGACGCTGGTGATGATGTATGAGCGCCGCAAGCGGGCAGGGGCGTAAGGCCTGCTGAGACCCAGCCCAGACTATGCGGCCTTGCGACGAGACGCGGCTATCGCCTTTTCGAGCACCCTGAAAATACGCTCGTCGGCACACTGGGCCACGTTGAAGCGCATGAAGTGGCCGGCGGTGTGCGACAGGCTGAAGGCATTGCCGGGCGCCAGCACGACATTGTCCGAAAGCGCATGGCGCGCGACATCGGCAGCGTCGATACCGTCGGGCAGGCGGCACCAGAGGAACATGCCGGCAGGCTGGTCGATCCAGGGCGTGATGTCCATCGCCTTCAGCCTGCCGGCGGTCTCGGCCATGGCGCGCGACAGGCGCGTGCGCAACTGCTCGACATGTTTTCGGTAACTGCCGTCCTTCAACAGGGTCAGCACGAGCTCCGAGGACAGCCGCGCACCGCCGAATGTAGTGGCGATCTTGAGATCGGTCAGGCCTTCCATCCAGTCGGCTGGTGCCGCGATGAAGCCGCAGCGCACGGAGGCCGACAGCGTCTTGGAGAAGGAGCCGATCTGGATGACGCGCTGCAGCCCGTCGAAGGCCGCGAGCCTCGGGGCAGGGCTGTGCTCGAAGTCGGCGAAAATATCGTCCTCGACGATGGTGAGGTCGGCCTGGTCGGCGAGTTTCAGGAGCCGATGCGCGGTGACCGGCGACAGGATCGCGCCGGTCGGGTTGTGGATGCCGGAATTGGTGATGTAGAGGCGCGGCCGGTGCTCGGCGAGTGCCTCGGCGAAGAGTTCGATATCCGGCCCCGAAGGCGTGTAAGGCACGCCGACAACCTTGGCCTGATGGGCGCGCAACAGCGCATGGAAGTTGAAATAGCAAGGATCGTCGACCAGCACCGCGTCGCCGGGTTCGATCAGGAAGCGGCACAGAAGGTCGATCGCCTGGGTGCCGCAGTCGGTCAGCATGATCTGGTCCGGCGAGACCTCGACGCCATGGTCGGCCATGCGCCTTGCTAGCAATTGGCGCAACGGCGGGAGGCCGAGCGGCGTGCCGTAATCGGCAAGCGCCACGTCGTCGGCACGGGCAGCGGTGCGCAGCGCCCGGCGCAAGGCGGCCTGCGGCATCCAGGACGCTGGCAGCCAGCCGCAGCCGGGTTTCAGCATCTCCTCCCCCGCTTCGAGCGACTGCCGCGAGACCCAGAGCGGATCGACGGCGCGGTCGAGCCGAGGGCCGATCTCGGCCAGCGACAATGGCGCAAGCTGGCCGGCGGCGTAGAAACCCGAGCCCGGGCGCGAACGGATCGTGCCTTCCGCCGCGAGGCGGTCATAGGCTTCGACCACGGTCGATTTCGAAACCTGCATGGATTTGGCCATGGCCCGTATTGACGGCAGGCGGGCGCCGGGCGTCAGCATGCGCGCCGCGATACGCTGGCGGATTGCCGCCATGACGGTTTCGACGAGGGTGGCACCGCTGGGATTTGGGCCCGATCCATCCATCTGTACTTCTCTGTCGACCATTACAGTTTTGTGGAATTGTACTCCATTGTCTCTGGCGACACCATGGCCTGCGCCGTACGGAAGCGCAAACGGAGCAGATCATGGACAAGAGTTTCGACGGCTGGCTCAGCGGCTTCATCGGCGTGCTGATCTTCAGCGGGTCGCTGCCGGCGACGCGGGTGGCGGTGATGGATTTCGACCCGACCTTCCTGACGGCGGCCAGGGCTGCGATCGCCGGTCTGCTCGGGATTGCGATGCTGCTGCTGTTCCGCGAGAAACGTCCGGAGCGCAGCGACCTGATCTCGCTCGCCGTCGTTGCGCTGGGTGTCGTGGTCGGCTTCCCTCTGCTGACCGCACTGGCGCTGAAGCATGTCACTTCCGCGCATTCGATCATCTTTGTCGGGCTGCTGCCGCTGGCGACCGCGATCTTCGGCGTGCTGCGTGGCGGCGACCATCCGCGCCCGGCCTTCTGGCTGTTCTCGTGCCTGGGGAGCGCCTTGGTCGCCGGCTTTGCCCTGGCGCAAGGCGTGACCGCCTCGCCGGTCGGCGACGGCCTGATGCTCGGCGGCATCATCGTCTGCGGGCTGGGCTACGCCGAAGGGGCCAAGCTGTCGCGCAAGCTCGGGGGCTGGCAGGTGATCTGCTGGGCGCTGGCGCTGTCGCTGCCGGTCATGCTGGCGTTGAGCTTCGCGACGCTGCCGCCATCTTTCGCGGCCGTCGGTTCGGGCGCGTGGATCGGCCTTGCCTATGTCTCGCTGTTCAGCATGCTGATCGGCTTCATCTTCTGGTATCGCGGCCTCGCGCAAGGCGGCATCGCCGCCGTCGGGCAACTGCAGCTGCTGCAGCCTTTCTTCGGCCTGGCGCTGGCGGCGAGCCTGTTGCACGAGCAGGTCAGTCCGATGATGGTGGTCGTGACGCTTGGCGTCGTGGCCTGCGTGTTCGGGGCGAAAAAGTTCGCGCGGTAAGCGCCTACTAAAACTTCGTCACCACCCCGATGCCGATGCCCTCGAAGCCGCCCATCGCCATCAGCGCGGCAGGCGCTTCCTCGAGACTGATCTTCTTGCCCACCAGCAATTCGGGCTTCAGCGTGCCGGTGCGGATCATGTCCATCATCGCGGAATAGCGGTAGGCCTGCATGCCGTGGCTGCCGAGGATTTCGAGCTCGAAGGCGATCACCTTGTCCATCGGCACTTGCGGGCGGGCATGCTCGCCAAGCATCAGCCCGACCTGAACATGGCGGCCGCGCCGGCGCAGATTCGAGATTGAGTTGAACGAAGTGGTCGGATGTCCAAGCGCGTCCATCGACATATGCGCGCCGCCATTGGTGATCTGCTTGACGGCCTTGACGACGTTCGGCGTCGTCGAGGCGTTGATGGTCGCCACCGCGCCGATCTTTTTGGCGAATTCCAGCTTCTCGTCGGTGAGGTCGATGGCAATCACGTTGGCGCCCATGGCGCTGGCGATCATGATCGCCGAGAGGCCAACGCCGCCGCAGCCATGCACCGCGACCCATTCGCCCGGCGTCACCCGGCCCTGGTCGACGATGGCCCGGAAGGAGGTGACGAAGCGACAGCCAAGGCTGGCCGCGGTGGCGAACTCCATCTCCTCGGGCAGGCGCACCAGATTGGTGTCGGCGTGCTCGATGCCGACATATTCGGCAAACGAGCCCCAGCCGGTGAAGCCCGGCTGCGTCTGATGCTCGCAGACCTGATGGTTGCCCGACGTGCATTCGAAGCAGCGGCCGCAACCGACGGCGAAGGGGACCGTGACGCGATCGCCGGCCTTCCAGCGGCCGACCTGCTTGCCGGCGGCGACGACGACGCCAGCCAACTCATGTCCGGGGACGTGCGGCAGCGTGATGCCCTCGTCATGGCCCATCCAGCCATGCCAGTCGCTGCGGCAAAGACCCGTAGCCTCGACCTTTATGACCACGCCGTCGGCGGCCGGCTTCGGATCGGGCACGGTCTGGATCGTCGGCGCCTCGCCGAATTTCTCGAAGACAACGGCTTTCATAGGATTGCTTCCATATATCTCGGTTCAATGGCAAGTGGTTGGACGACGATCCGAACTAAGGGGGCAACGGTGGTTGGTCTAGAAGGCGCTGCCGTTTGCGAAGCCAGTCGTCGGCTTCGGCATCCCATGGCCAAACGCCGGAGGTTGTTGGAAAGATTAGCTGCAAAATCCGGAAATCCGGGCCGTCGTAGAACCAGATATCCCAACCGAAATATTCGGGATAGTGGTCCGGATGGACCGCACCGAACTGACAATCGAAGCCGCCTCCCAGGAAACCCGATGCCCGCTCACCGACGCGGAAGCTCTCGCCGCCGCGCACGCGTCTGCAGTACTCATTGATGATGATCAGCGAAAGCTCCGGCTTGAGCCCAATCACAACCAATTCAGGGACGCCAAAATTGTGCTCGATCCCGACGGAGTAGGCGAAGGGCGGATGCTCGTCCTCCTCCAGCACATAGAGGATATGGCAGCCGTACTCTTCGATGTCGGCGAGTGCCTTGGCCTCCTCGGCGTCTTTGGCTCCCCTATTCGGCATCGATCTGGTTCTGCGGCGCAGCCTTCTGGAACGCCGGCAGCGCCATGCAGGCGGCGTTGATGCGCGCAATCACCGGGTAGGGCGCCATGTCGACGCCGAAGCGGGCATTGCTGGTAACCTGGGCGGCGAGGCAGATGTCGGCAAGGCTCGGCGCATCCCCGTGGCAAAAGGTTCCGGTCTCAGGCGACGAAGCCAGAATCTTCTCAAGCGGCTGGAAACCTTCGTTCACCCAGTGCCGGAACCAGTTGACGACGTCCTCGTCGCCGGCGCCGAACAAACTGCGCAGCGAGGTCAGCACGCGCAAATTGTTCACCGGGTGGATGTCGCAGGCGATCATCTGCGCCAGCATCCTGACGCGAGCCCGACCCAGCGCATCTTTCGGCAGCAGCGGCGGCTCCGGCTGGATCTCGTCGAGATATTCGATGATCGCCAGCGACTGGGTCAGAAGCGTGCCGCCGTCCAGAACCAGCGCCGGCACCAACCCTTGCGGGTTGACGGCGCGATAGGCGGGCTCGAGATGCTCGCCATGGCGCAAGTGGTGCGGCACATAAGTGTAGCTCAGGCCCTTCATCTCCAGCGCGATCCGCACCCGGTAGGAGGTGGAGGAGCGGTAGTAGTTGTGAAGGACGAGGTCGCTCATGGCCTCGGCTGCCCGATGGTCACTGCGATCTCGCCGATGCCGTCGACGCCGCCGGTGATCCTGTCGCCCGCCTGGACCGCGCCGACGCCGGCCGGCGTGCCGGTGAAGATCAGGTCGCCGGGCCGAAGCTCGACCGCCTCGCTGCAGATCGAGACGATGTCGGCGATCGGCCAGATCAGTTCGGCGAGGTCGCCGTCCTGCTTCACCGCGCCGTTAACGGCAAGCCAGATGCGGCCTTTGTCCGGATGTCCCGTTTTCGCGGCCGGAACGAGCGCGCCGCAAGGCGCGGATTGGTCGAACGCCTTCGACCAATCCCAGGGACGGGCAGCTTTCTTGGCCTGATCCTGCAGGTCGCGGCGGGTCAGATCGACGCCGACGCCATAGCCCCAGACATGGGCGAGTGCGTCTTCGCGCGGAACGCGGAAGCCGGCTTTGCCGACAGCAACGACCAGCTCGATCTCGTGATGCAGGTTCGAGGTCAAAGGCGGATAGGGAATCTCGGCGCCGCTGTCGACCACCGCGTCGGCCGGCTTGGTGAAGAAGAAGGGCGGGTCGCGCTCGTCATTGCCGAGTTCGCGCGCATGCGCCGCGTAATTGCGGCCGACGCAGAAGATGCGGCGCACGGCAAACCGCTCCGCCGAGCCTGTGACGGCAACCGAGGCAATCGCCGGCGGCGGAAGGACGAATTCTGGCATGATTTTTCTCTGCGCTGGCTTGAATCGTGCCCACCTTCCGCCGATTTTGCCGGGCGGGCAAGACTCGACGTCCCGCATCGGCCTTTCGTTTCAGTGACAATGCGCTGTACCATTGGGCGTATACTATTTGCCAATAATCTGGCCATGGTTCATGGGACTATCCTGTGCCGGCTGAAACCGAACCGATGCCTGATCCTGAGCAATGACCGCCGTCAACGATCGCGCCCGCTTCCTGATCATCGACGACCACCCGCTGTTTCGCGAGGCGCTGCACAGCGCCGTGCAGATGGCCTATCCGGACGTCGACACGGTCGAGGCGCGTTCGATCGGCGAAGCGATCGAGCTTCTTGCCGACGCCAAGCCGTTCGACCTCGCGCTGCTCGATTTGAGCATGCCCGACGTGCATGGCTTCGAGGGGCTGTTGCAACTGAGGACCCGCTACCCGCGGCTGCCGGTGGTGATCGTGTCGGGCTATGAGGAGCCGAAGATCATCTCCGAGGCGCTGTCCTACGGGGCCGCCGGCTTCATCCCGAAATCAGCCCGCAAGAGCGATCTCGCCGCCGCCATCCGTTCGGTGATGGAAGGCGCGGTCTATGTGCCGGAAAATTACGAGGGCCAGCCGCCGGACCCCGACAGCACCGACCGCGCCGACATGGTGCAGCGCCTGGCCAGGCTGACGCCGCAGCAGCTGAGAGTCCTGCAGATGCTGCGCCAGGGCATGCTCAACAAGCAGATCGCCTATGAGCTGCAGGTGGGCGAGACCACGGTGAAGGCGCACGTCTCGGAGATCTTGCGCAAGCTCAACGTCTACAGCCGCACGCAAGCGGTGATCGAGGTGTCGAAGCTCGACAATGCGGAGCTGTTCAGGGACCAAGCGGGGTTTTGAGGGCGGATGAAAAGTGCACTGTCACCGTAATTCCTCCGTTCCATTCGGTGAGATAGACTCCCGTGGCGGCAGAGAATGGTAATTACATGTCGGCTATTTCAAGAGTTTTAAACATAAAACTAATACTGCCATGATCTCTCCCCCAGCTAGAGCTCCCGCCCCCAAGGTTAAGGTTAATATTTGCTGAAATCAAATCTCCCATGATGTTTGCGCTTATGTCTCCTATTCTTACTCCGTCCAAATCAACAACATCTATGAAGTACGCGGTCGTGCCACCAAATATTAATCTGCACGGTCTCTTAACATATCCGTGGCTGCCTTCGTAATTCCAATTCATGTCCGGTGTGGCCAGCTTCGCGGTCTGACTATCGAAATCGATACTTATTCTATCTAAACTAACATCGTGGAATGAAAAGGAATTTATGAAATCCTCTGGTTTGTCGATTTTCTCCGTCGCCATTACAATATCCGATCTCTGTAAGAGCCTGACCCGAAACTCGAGATTGGGGGTGGACGCTGTTGAGTGGCCTCGTCCGTTGTGATTCGCTTGAGCTGTCTAGATTTGAGCGGAATCACAATATGCGTCGGACGGAGACTACCCGGCGGCAGTATTGCCGCACGGGGCATCGAGATGCAAATGCAATGACGGACCGGGATGGGCGTTGATCGAGCCGTTCCTGTCCGGAGCTAAGGCGTACGACCGAGCTGCGGGCGGTTGTGGACGCGCTCCTCTATATCGCCTGAACGGGCTGTCAGTGGCGGGCGTTGCCGGACCGCTTTCCGCCGATTTTGAGGGTTCAACGCTATTTCTATGCCTGGCGGGACAACAGGCTGTAGAGGACTATCGACTTCCCACAAGCCTGGTTCATTGGATAGCCTCTCTAAGCCAACAAATGCGCCAGCAGCGCCCTCAATTGCGCCGGCTTCAGCGGCTTGCGCATCAGCTCTATGCCGGCGGCGCGGGCGGCCTTGGCGACGAACTCGGAGCTGTCGGCGGTAACGATCAGCGCCGGTACGGGGCGGCCGAGATAGTCGCGCACCTCGGCGATCGTCGCGGTGCCGAGGTCGCCGCCGTCGAGATGCTGGTCGGCAATGACGATGTCGGGCACCCAGGCGGTGTCGCCGAGCAGGTCGAGCGCATCGTCGGTCGAGGTGGCGGCACGCACCTGGCACTGCCAGCGCTCCAGCAGCGAGGTCATGGCTGAGAGCACGTCGGCGTCGTTTTCGACCAACAGCACCTTGGTGCCGAACAGGCCGTAGCCGCGCGGGCGGTCCATGTCGGCGACGGCCGCCACCGGTTCGGCTGCCATGCCGATCGGTACGTCGATGTGGAAGATGGTGCCGCGTCCCACCTTCGAGGAAAAGGTTACCGGGTGGCCGAGCGCGGCCGCCATGCGGCGCACGATGGCGAGGCCGAGGCCAAGCCCGCCGGCGAGCCCGGCATCGGCAAGCGTCGAGGTGCCGCGGTGGAATTCCTCGAAGACCGCCTCGCGCTGGTCTTCGGGGATGCCGCAGCCGGTATCGGCGACGTCGATGCGGATGGTGTCGCCGCGATGCCTGGTGCCGACCAGCACGCCGCCGGAGCGGGTATAACGGAGCGCGTTGGAAAGGATGTTCTGCAGGATACGTCTAAGCAGTGTGCGGTCGGAGCGCACGACGACGTTGACCGGCCGGAACTTCAGCGACAAGCCTTTCTTGTCCGCCTCGGGCAAAAAGTCCGAGCGCAGCGAGGAAAACAGCGTCTCCAAGCTGATGTCGACGATTTCCGGTTGCACCACACCGGCGTCGAGCTTGGAGATGTCGAGCAGGGTGCGCAAAAGATCTTCCATCGTCTCCAGCGAGCGCTCGACCTGGCGCACCAGCTTCCTGCCTTCGTCGCCGGTCTGGACCTCGGCCAACGCCGAGACCGACAGATGCGCAGCGTTCAGCGGCTGCAGCACGTCGTGGCTGGCGGCGGCGAGAAATCTGGTCTTGGAGAGGTTCGCGAGTTCCGCGCTCTCCTTCGCCGCGCTGAGGTCGATGTTCGACTGCTCGAGCCGGCGCAGCGTGGCGTGCAATTCCTCGGTGCGGTTGCGCACCCGGTTTTCCAGCGAAATCGCGGTTTGGAACAGCGAGAAGGCATTGCCCTGCTGGTCCATCGAGCGCTCGACCCGGCTGACCAACGCGGCATTGATCTTCTTCAACCTTTCGAGGTCGTCGATGTCGCGAAGCGGCATCTCGCTCACTCAGCCGCCTGGCGCTCGCCGAAGGCGATGCCGGTGAAAGTCTGGTTGAGGTGCATCGAGCGATACTGCTCGCCATAGGTGCCGAAGCCGATCACCTTGTTGGTCTGGTAGAGTTCCGAAATTTCACGGTGGACCTGGCGGTTGCGGGCATCGAGCCGGCGCAGCACGCAGTCGAAGCCCAGGATCATGTCAATGCCGCCGAGCCGGTGCTCGACATCCTCAAGCGCCGCGCGGGTTGCTTCGACCATGTTCTTCGGTTGGGCGATGGAAAGCACCACGCCATCGTCGATGGCGCAGAAGAAGGACAGCGAGCCGTCAGGGTGCATGCGCTGGATCGAGCGGCAGTAATATTCGCCGCCGACCTTCACCACCACGGGGTGCGAGGCAAAGCTCAGCGGCGTCAGCGTCTGCGGCACGATGCCGACGGAGGCCGCATATTCCTCCGCCGCGTTGGTGGCGTTGAATTCGCGCACGATGCGATGGTCGGGGTCGGATGCCGTCACCACCAGCTTCTCGTCGGTCGGGATGAAATTGTCGGTCTTGAAGACGTGGAAAGGAATCTCTGTCGCGACCAGCACGATGATGGCGCTGTCGGAAGTGACCTTGCCGTTCGAGATCAGACTGGTCGTCTCGAATTTCAGGTCGTCGCCCGCCGAGCCGCCGATCAGCGGGATGTCATCCAACCCCCAGTGGATGGCCGAGGTCACCGCTTCCTCGGCGTAGGAAAGCCCGTCGATGAAGCAGAGGGCGAAGACGCTCTTCGCCCGCTCCCGGCCGGCGCGGCCGCGCAGCAGGCGCCTGAGCTCCACGACCTTGCCGGTAATCCCGTCCATGCCGGAGGAGGAGAGGTTCTCGACCATGGTGCTGACGGTCGAAAACGACGCCGACGGCAAAAGCAGGGCAAGGGCATGCCCTTCCTCCAGTCCCTGCGGCGTGATTTCGCCGGCAGTCGAGCAGCCGGCATAGGCGAGCGACGGCGCATGGACCTTTAGCGCTTGCGCGAGCGCCGCCGCGTCGACCAGGCTTTGGGAGAAGAACAGAAGCGCGAAGCCGGCATCGACGATCGCCGCTTCGGCCGCGATGGCCCGGGCAAAGGCATTTGGGTCCGGCTCATCCGTGGTGAGCGCTGAAAGGCCCGATGCATAGCGTGTGCTCGAACTGGCCAGCTGCCTTCTCCGCAATTCCCCCAACGCTGGCTTATGCGTGTCTTTTATGTCGGGCACGCGCGCGTCGAAGGCATCTTTGCCTTCAATCCCGGTTTTGGCAATGGGCCGGTCGCTGGGGCGCGTGGTGCTTTGCTATGACCGAAAGTACAATGCAACCGACGCTGGCAGCGCTGTTTTGCGCATTGTACGGTGCGCGAACAACGCACTGCCGAAGCACAAGCGCGGCATTCGGCAATGACCAAGGTTGATACCCAGGGAGGTTGCATGTCGGACGTGTCGTTGACTGTGAACGGGAGGCGGGTCAGCGGGAGCGCCGAGGACCGAACGTTGCTGGTGCATTTCCTGCGAGAGCATCTGGGCCTCACCGGAACGCATGTCGGTTGCGATACATCGCAATGCGGCGCCTGCGTCGTGCATGTCGACGGCAGGGCGGTGAAATCCTGCACGATGCTTGCCGCGCAGGCCTCGGGTTCGACCGTCGTCACCATCGAGGGACTGGCGGATGGCGCAGGGCTGCATCCGGTGCAGGCCGCGTTCAAGGAGTATCACGGACTGCAATGCGGCTTCTGCACGCCGGGCATGATCATGACGGCGACCGACATGATCGCGCGCCATCCGGAAGGCCTGGACGAGGCAACGGTGCGCGCCGAGCTCGATGGCAACATCTGCCGCTGCACGGGCTACCACAACATCGTGAAGGCGATTCTCGCCGCATCGGAGACGATGGCGAGGGGCGCCAAGGGCAAGGCGAAGCAGGCTGCGTGAGATGAGTGAGTAGTGAGTAGCGAATAGTGAGTAGCGAATGGTCGGCGTCACTGTGACCGACCGCTACTCCAATCTTTCCTACTCACTATTCGCTACTCACTACTCCCCTAAAATTCCGGAGGAATTCCTATGGGTATCGAAGGCGTCGGCGCCCGCGTGGCGCGCAAGGAAGACAAGAGGTTCATCACCGGCGGCGGCCGCTATGTCGACGACATGGTGGTCCCCGGCATGAAGCATGCCGTGTTCGTGCGCAGTCCGCACGCGCATGCGCAGATCAAGAAGATCGACGTGAAAAATGCCCAAGCGATGCCGGGCGTCGTCGGCGTCCTGACGGGCAAGGAGCTCAAGGCCGACGGCATCGGCAATTTGATCTGCGGCTGGATGATCCACTCCAAGGACGGAACGCCGATGAAAATGGGCGCGTGGTCGCCTTTAGCCGTCGACAAGGTGCGCTATGTCGGCGATGCGGTCGTCATCGTCGTCGCCGACACCAAGGGCCAGGCGCGCGACGCGGCGGAAGCGGTCGAGATCACCTACAAGGAGCTGAAGGCCGTGGTCGATGCCACGAAAGCCATCCAACCCGGCGCGCCGCAGATCCATGCCGAGGCAGAGAACAACCTTATCTTCGACTGGGAGCTCGGCGACGGCAAGGCAACCGACGCGGCGATCAAGTCGGCAGCCCATGTCACGCGCATGAAGATCGTCAACAATCGGCTGGTGCCGAATGCGATGGAGCCGCGCGCGGCGCTCGGGCACTACGACAAGGCCGAGGACCATTATACCTGCTGGACGACGTCGCAGAACCCGCATCTCGCGCGACTGGTAATGAGCGCCTTCTACAACGTCGCGCCGGAAAACAAGCTGCGCGTGATCGCGCCCGATGTCGGCGGCGGCTTCGGCTCCAAGATCTACATCTATCCGGAAGAGATCGTCTGCCTGTGGGCATCGAAGAAGACCGGCGTTCCGGTCAAATGGGTCGCCGACCGCACCGAAAGCTTCCTTTCGGACGCGCATGGCCGCGACCATGTCTCGACGGTGGAGATAGCCTTCGACAAGGACAATCGCATCACTGCGCTGAAGGTCGATACCATCGCCAATCTCGGCGCCTATATGTCGCTGTTCTCGTCCTGCGTGCCGACTTATCTCTATGCCACGCTGCTGTCGGGCCAGTACAACATCCCGGCGATCCACGCCAATGTGCGCACCGTCTACACCAACACGGCGCCCGTCGACGCCTATCGCGGGGCAGGGCGGCCGGAGGCCACCTACGTGCTCGAGCGGATGATGGAAACCGCGGCGCGCGAGCTTGGCGTGTCGCCGGCGGAACTTCGACGCCGCAACTTCATCACGTCCTTCCCGCATCAGACGCCCGTGATCATGGCCTATGACGCGGGCGATTATAACGCTTCGCTCGATGCGGCGATGAAGGCCGCCGACTATGCCGGCTTCACCAAGCGCCGCGCCGACGCCGCCAAGCAGGGCAAGCTGCGCGGCATCGGCATGAGCTGCTACATCGAGGCCTGCGGCCTGGCGCCGTCATCGGCGGTCGGCTCGCTCGGCGCCGGCGTCGGCCTCTGGGAATCGGCGGAGGTACGTGTCAATGCCGTAGGCACGATCGAGGTGCTCACCGGCTCGCACAGCCATGGCCAGGGCCATGAGACGACTTTCGCGCAGCTGGTCACCCAGCGCTTCGGCGTGCCGATCGACTCCGTCTCGATCGTGCATGGCGACACCGACAAGGTGCAGATGGGCATGGGCACCTATGGTTCGCGTTCCGGCGCCGTCGGCATGTCGGCCGTCGCTAAGGCCCTCGACAAGGTCGAAGCCAAGGCCAAGAAGATCGCCGCGCATCTGCTGGAGGCGGATGAGGGCGACATCGTCATCGAGAATGGCGAGGTCAAAGTCGCGGGCACCGACAAGAGCCTGCCCTGGTTCCAGGTGGCGCTTGCCTCCTATACCGCCCACAATCTGCCCGCCGGCATGGAGCCGGGCCTGAAGGAGACGGCCTTCTACGATCCGTCCAACTTCACCTTCCCGGCCGGCTGCTACATCTGCGAGGTCGAGATCGATCCGGAAACCGGCCTGACGGAAATCATCCAGTTCGTCGCGGCCGACGATTTCGGCAACATCATCAATCCGATGATCGTCGAAGGGCAGGTGCATGGCGGCATCGCCCAAGGCGTCGGCCAGGCGTTGCTGGAAGGCGCGCATTACGACGACGGCGGCCAGCTTTTGACGGCAAGCTACATGGACTACACCATGCCGCGCGCGGACGACCTGCCGTCCTTCGCGGTCTCGACCTCGAACACGCCATGCCCGGGCAATCCGCTCGGCGTCAAAGGCTGCGGCGAGGCCGGCGCCATCGGTTCGCCGCCGGCGGTCATCAACGCCATCACCGATGCGCTCGGCGTCGTAGACATCGCCATGCCGGCGACGCCCGCCACGGTGTGGGCAACCATCCGCGCGACGAAGCACTGAGGAGGAACGAGCATGTATTCGGTCAACTACCATCGTGCTTCTTCCGTCGCCGACGCCGCCAAGCTGCTGAAGAACGGCGAGGCCAAGCTGCTCTCCGGCGGGATGACGCTGATCCCCGCGATGAAGACGCGGCTTGCGTCGCCTTCCGATCTGGTCGACGTGTCGCGGTTGAGGGACCTGCAAGGCGTCAAAGTGTCCGGCAAGACGGTTACCATCGGTGCCGCGACGACCCATTACGACGTCTCCAGCGACGAGAAGCTGAGGAAGGCCTGCCCGGCGCTTGCGCATATGGCATCGCTGATCGGCGACCCGGCGGTGCGTCACAAGGGCACAATCGGCGGCTCGATCGCCAACAACGATCCGGCGGCCGACTATCCGGCGGCATTGCTGGCGCTGGGCGCGACGATCGTCACCAACAAGCGCGAGATCGCGGCGGACAAATTCTTCAAGGGCCTGTTCGAGACAGCGCTGAAGGAAGGCGAGATCGTCACCGCGGTGAGCTTTACCGCTCCGGCTAAGGCTGCCTACCAGAAATTCCGCAACCCGGCTTCGCGCTACGCCGTCGTCGGCGTGTTCGTGAGCATGAGCAAGGACGGAGTGAGGGTGGCGGTGACCGGCGCCGGCGAGGATGGCGTTTTCCGCTCCAAGGAAATCGAGGCGGCGCTGGCGAAGAATTTCGATACCGCAGCGCTCGCCGGCCTCAAAGTGCCGGCAGAAGGACTGATGAGCGACATCCACGCCTCCGCCGACTACCGCGCCAATCTGATCGCGGTGATGGCCAAGCGCGCCGTCGCGGCGGCTAACGCCTGAACGGCGACGCCGCGCATCAAAGAAGGGGCCGAAGCGGCCCCTTTTTCTCTGCCATAACAAAGCTTTGACCGGAAACGCCGGCCAAATCGCAGCTTCGCGCTTGCACAAAGTTATCCCGCACTGCAAAATAAATCCGGCGGGAATACCAGATGGTCCGGGACGCGGGCGACGCTTCGCATGCGGACCTTGAGTTGCGAAGGCACGGTATGACCGACATCTCCGCAGCGTCCGTTGTCCTGCCGCGGGCCGCAGCCGACAGGGAAGCCAGGGCAAGACTTGCCTATCTCGACGGCTGGCGCGGCCTGTCGATCGCCCTGGTGCTGATCGGCCATTTCTTTCCGGTCCCGGGAATCAATCTCGGCGTCCTCGGCGTCGAGTTCTTCTTCGTGCTGAGCGGCCGGCTGATGGGCGAGATCCTGTTCATCGAGCGTTTTCCGCTGAAGAAATTCTTCAAGCGCCGCTTTTCGCGCATCTATCCTGCGCTGCTTGTGTTCGTGATCGCCGCCTCGATCGGGCTTGCTGGCACCTACATCGCGTTCAAGTGGAAGGCGGCGCTGACGGCGCTGACCTTCACCTACAATTACGCCGGCATCTTCATCACTCGCGCCGGCGCGCTCGACCATATCTGGTCGCTCTGCGTCGAGGAGCATTCCTATATCCTTTTGGCGCTGATCAGCGTGGTGGTTCCCGGAAGGGCGAATGTCGTGCGTCTGCTGGTCGTGCTGGCGCTGCTGGCAATGGCCAACGGCGCCATTTCGGACGGGGTTCTCGGCATGGGCTACGAGACCACCTACTGGCGCACGGACGTGCATATCGCCTCGATCCTGCTATCGGCCGCGATCTGCCTGCTCAAGGCCGATGGGCGCCTGCCGGCTTTGCTGAAGAGCCGCCATGTGGCGCTGGCGGCCGCGGGTGCCGGCGTACTGCTGTTCAGCAACCCGATACCGACGCCTCTGCATTATACCCTCGCCGTGCCGCTTCTGGCCCTGGCGGTGAACACGCTCGACTTCGCCGGCGGCACTCTGAAAGGGCCGTTGTCATCGCGGCCGATGGTGATGCTGGGGCTGTGGTCCTATTCGCTTTATCTCTGGCAGCAGCCTTTCTACAAATTCGTCGATGAGCGCGGCAGCGCGACGACCCCGATGCTGGCGGCCGTATTCGCCTGCGCGCTCGCGAGCTACTACATCGTCGAGAAACCCGCCCGCGGCTGGCTCAACCGAAACTGGTGATCAAGCAGGTTTCGTCGCTCGTTGCGCGGCGAGGTAGCGGCGGAGCCCGGCTTCGCCGCGTGGCGTGGTCCAGCGATGGTTCCAGGCGAAGGCTGGTCTCAGAATCGGCGCCAGAAGTTTGAGGATCGGCCTCTCGACCGTGACCTGCCAGACCAGGTCGACATGGGTGCCCGTTCCGGACGGCGACAGCTCTGCCCGCCACAGCCCGTCGAAGTCGCCGAAGGTCTTGACCATCACCAGCCGGCCTGGCTCGAGCTCGGCGGCCTCTATGATGAAGTTCAGCTCATAAGGCAGCGCGCCGCGCGCTCTCGCCCTGGCGCGGGCGCCGACGACGCCCTTGCCCTTCTTGTCGAGCGGTTCGACCTCTTTATAGGCATCGCCCCACCAAAGCGGCAGAAGCTGAGCGTCCGAGAGCACGTCCCACACCTCCTGCGGCGTGCCTTCAGGGATGTCCCAGCTCTCGTCGAAGCGGAAGACATTGCTCGCCATGATGTCGCCCCCAGCAGCGGAGCGGCTATATTAGCTTCAGCTTGTTTTCCTGGCCAGCGTTGCACCGCCGCTCAGGCGGCGATGGGCTTCGCCCAATAGCGCACCGACTTCTTGCCGCCGTGGATCACCGCATCGCCGACCTCGGCGAAGCCGAGCGCTGTGTGGAAGGCGTCGGAGGCCGGATTGGGCGGATCGGCGTTGACCTCGCATGTAACGATCGTGTGGCCGGCGCGCCGGGCCTGCTCGAACAGATCCTCGTAAAGCCGTCGGGCATGGCCGCGGCCGCGGGCGTCCGCCGCTACGACGACGCGGTCGACATAGACGAAGCGCGGATAGCGCTGGCGAAACCAGAGGAAGTTCGGGCTGTCGTAGCTTGCGTCCTGGGCGAAGCATAGGATGAAGGCTTCGAGCGCGCCGATGCGGCGGGTGTAGAAAGCCTCGCCGAGCAGGAATGAAAGCCGTTCCGGCTCGAGCCAGGACAGCTCCGCCGCATGCTCGTTGTTGAGCGCGAGGATGGCGGGCTCGTCGGCGGGCGAGACGCGTTCGATCCGCAGCAATTCCTTCCTCATCGTTTGCGCCATCAGGCTCTCGCGGCCGCGATCGTCGCCGCCACCTTGGCTTGATCGGTCACCGTGTTGCGGTATTCGCGGTCGAGGTCGGTGCCGCCCATGCCGACATTCGGATTGCGGTAGCGCATGGCGCTCGGCACGTCGGCAAGTGCCGCAAAATGCATCTCGGTCAGTCCCGTGCGCCTGCGCACCTCGCCGATCGTGTCGGGCGCGAGCGCACCGCAGCCGAGAATGATGATGCGCGAGCCGGCCTGGCGAACCAGCTCAGCCAGGAGCTCCACGCCTTCAATCGCCGTATCGCGTTGGCCGCTGGTCAGCACGCGGCCGACCTTGCAGCGGATCAGGGCTTCGAGCGCCTCGGCCGGATCGCGCGTCATGTCGAAGGCGCGGTGGCAGGTGACGTTGAGCGGGCCGGCGGCCTCAACCAATGCGCTCATGCGCGCCTCGTCAATGGCGCCGTCGGCGGTCAGGCAGCCGACGACGACGCCGGCGACGCCGAGCTCGCGCAGCGCTTCGACATCGGTGAGCATCGAGCGGTATTCGGCCTCGCTGTAGAGGAAGTCGCCGCCGCGCGGGCGCACGATGACATGGAAGGGAATGGTCGCGCTTTCGAGCGCGGCGCGCACCGTGCCCATGCTCGGTGTGATGCCGCCTTCGATCAGGCTGGCGCAGAGCTCGACCCGGTCGGCACCGGCCGCCTGCGCGGCGAGCAGCCCGTCAATGCCTTCGACGCAGATTTCAATCAGGGGTCTTTGCGTGTCCGCCACCGGCTTCCATCCGTGCTTTCGATGAGATGGGCAGCCCTAGCACCGGGCGCGCCGCCGCGAAAGCCGCAACCATCGGTCCAGCCATGGAAGCCGCTTGACAATGCATAACTGCAAAGTTATGAGCTACTCATAACTGGAAAGTTATTGATTGACGCCCTGCCGGCCGCAAGAACCCGAGGAAACCGACGATGGAAGCAAGATTGAAGAACCCGGTGATGCTCATTCCCGGCGCGCTGCAGGCGCTGCTGGCGCTCGATAAGTCGACGGAAGCCGGCGACGTGCCTTACGTGACGCGCAAGCTCATTCACCTGCGCGCCAGCCAGATCAACGCCTGCGCCGTCTGCGTCGACATGCATGCGCGCGAGCTGAAGAAGGCCGGCGAGAAGGACGAGCGGATCTTTGCCGTGTCGGCATGGCGGGAGACGCCGTACTTCAACGAAGCCGAACGCGCCGCGCTCGCGGCGACGGAAGCCGCGACGCGCCTGGCCGATCGTTCCGACGCGGTGCCGGACGACGTCTGGGACGAGGCCGCGCGCCATTATGATGACAAGGCGCTCGCCGCCCTGGTGATCCAGATCGCGCTGATCAATGCGTTCAACCGCCTGAATACCACCACGCGGCAACCGGTGGGCGCCTGGGGTGAATCGAGAGGAGGACGCCCGCTTCGAAGCGCGCGTCTTGCCGCTACTGCTTCAGGATCGTGTTCTTGGCGCCTTGCTCGACCTGGTCGATCACCAGAAGCTTGACCGGATCAGCGCCGATATTGGTGGCCTGATGCCACTGGCCGATCATCTCGATGATGAAGTCGCCGGTCTTGTAGGTATTGCTGGCGCCGGTCTCGACATTGGTGACCTTGAGCGTGCCTTGCTCGACATAGGCGTAGCGCGGGAAGGGGTGCTTGTGCACGGGCAGCGTCGCGCCCGGCGCGATCTGATAGGATGAGACTTGCACCTCGACGTTCTTCTGCGGCAGCGTGATCGGCTGGCCGGACGCGGTGGTCGTCTTCGACGCCAGAGGCGTGACGACGACCGGCGTGTTGCTGCTGTCCAAGGCGTTGGCAGCAGTCGCATAGATGGTGGCTATCGCCAGCAGTGCCGATGTCGTGATGTTGCGCATGGTCCCCTCCAAGATTCCCGCACCATCGCCCGACCGACATTGACGCACAAGCATCCTTTTGCAAGCGGTTCTGTCACACGGCGGGGCTGTCCTGCTGTTTGGCTGGCCCGGGCTTCGGCGGCCTGAGCAACAGGGCGAACGGCACGAGCACTGCCGTGGCTATCGCGCAATAGAAGAAGACATCGATATAAGCGAGCAGCGAAGCCTGGCGGCCGATCTCCTGGCCGATCCAACCCACAGCCTGTTGCCTGGCCTCGGCCAGCGGCGAGCCTTCGGCGACGAAATGGTCCGTCACCTGGCGAAGCGTCTGCTGATAGGTGTCGCTCGATTGCGCCGTGTGGCCGACCAGCACCGACTGGTGGAACTGGGCGTTCTGGGCAATTACCGTGTTGGACAGAGACACGCCGATGCTGCCGCCGACGTTGCGCGCGACGTTGATCAGAGAGGACGCCTGATCGGTCTTCTGCGGCGGCAGGCCGACATAGGCGGCGGTCGAGATCGGGATGAACAGGAACGGCAGGCCGATCATCATATAGACGCGCGCATAGGCGAAGAAACCGAAGCTGGCGTCGGGCGTCAGCGAGGTCGTGTGCCAGAGCGCGACCGCGACCACCGACATGCCTAACATGATGAGATAGCGCGGCTGAACGACACCGGCGGCAAAGCCCGAAATCGGCATCAGCATGAGCATGGCGATGCCGCCCGGCATCATCGACAGGCCGGAAAGGGTGGCGGTGTAGTCGAAGGTCGTCTGCTGCAGCTGCGGCAAAAGCTGCGTGGTGCTGAAGAGCACCGCCCCCACCGCCATCATGACGAGGAACGACATGCCGAACTGCCGGCTGAAAAGCAGGCGGATGTCGACGATCGGTTCGCGCCTTGTCCACTCCCACGGAACAAGCAGCAGGAACGACACCGCGGAGATCACGGCGAAAGTGGTGATGAAGGTCGAGGCGAACCAGTCGTTGCGCTGGCCTTCGTCGAGAAAGACTTCGAGGCAGCCGAGCGCCATCGCCACCAGGATGAAGCCGATCCAGTCGACCTTCAGCCCCTTGCTCAACCGTTCCCGGCGCTCGCGTTCGAGAATGTCGGGCTCGATCACCAGCCATTGCACTAGCGCCAGCGACATGATGCCGAACGGCACGTTGATGAAGAAGATCCAGTGCCAGGAGAAATTGTCGGTGAGCCAGCCGCCGATGGTCGGCCCCACAGTCGGCGCGACGATCACGGCAATGCCGTAAAGCGCAAAGGCCTGGGAGCGTTTCTCAGGCGGAAATGTGTCGGCAAGGATCGATTGTTCGCTCGGGGCCATGCCGCCGCCGCCGAGCCCCTGCAGGATGCGGAAGGCGATCAGCGTCGGCAGATTGGGCGCCAGCCCGCACAGCAACGATGCCAGCGTGAAGGTCGCCACGCAGATCATATAATAGCGCTTGCGGCCGATGACGCTGGCCAGCCAGCCGCTGACCGGAATGATGATGGAGTTGGCGACGAGATAGGTGGTGATCACCCATGTGCTCTCGTCCATGCCGGCGGCGAGGCTACCCGCGATGTTGCGCAGCGCGACATTGGCGATCGAGGTGTCGAGCACCAGCATGAAGGTTGCGATCGAGACGACGATCGCGATCAGCCAGGGGTTGCGCCCGCCGGCGGCGGAGCGGCTTTCGCTGCCCTGGGCTGTTGCGGCATCGCTCATCGTACCTTGACCGTCGGCACCACCGACATTCCGGGACCGAGATAGACGCCGGGCGGCTGGTCGAACACGATCTTGACCGGCACGCGCTGCACCACCTTGACGAAATTGCCGGTGGCGTTTTCGGCTGGAAGCAGGCTGAACGCCGTGCCGCTGCCGGCCTGGACGCTGTCGACATGGCCATGGAATGTCTTTTCCGGATAGGCGTCGATGGCGATGTCGACGGGCTGGCCAGGCCGCATCAGGTCGAGCTGCGTCTCCTTGAAATTGGCCTTCACCCAGACGTCGTTGGGCACAAACATCATCAGCACCTGGCCGGGTTGCGCATAGGTGCCTTTTGCCGCCGTGATATTGGTGGCATGGCCGGCGAGGGGCGCCCGGATGGTCGTGCGGGTGAGGGTGGTCTTAGCCTGGTTCTCGGTGGCCCCGGCCTGCTGAAGCTTGGCTTCGGCGCTCTTGCCCTGAGCCTGCAGCACCGCCACCTGGCTTTTCGCCGCCTCGGCATTGGCATTGGCCGCGTCCAGCGCCGCCTGGTCCTGGCGCAAGGTCGAAGCGGCCTGCTGCGCCTGTTGTTGCGTCGCCGTGCCCTTGGCCAGGAGCTCACGGTTGCGCTGGTCCTCGGATTTGGCGAGTTCGAGCGCCGCCTGTGCCTGCGCCACCTGCTTTTCGGCGGCATCGATCTTGGCGTTCTGTGCCTGTGTCTGGGCCTGGACGTTGGCGATCTCGGCCTGCGCCGCCACCACGCCGGCTTCCGCCTGTTTGAGCGAGGCCTGATAGTCGCTGTCGTCAATGCGCAGAAGCACGGCGCCGGCCTCGACCGGCTGGTTGTCGGTGACGGCGACTTCGGTGATGCGCCCGGAAATCTCCGCAGCGACCGTCACCGTGCGGGCATCGATATAGGCGTCGTCGGTCCATTCATACTGCCGCGCGTTGATCCACCAGATGACCACGGCCGCGATGACCAACAGAACAAGGACAGCGACGACCACCGTTATGTAGGGATGGCGTCTGATGAGGCCGGGTCTGTAGTCGTCCGGCGGACTGTCATTCGCCTGCGTGTCTTGTGCCCGCTCGTCGTCGCCGCGCTTGTCTTCGACGGGTCTGTCGTCGCCTGGCGGGCGTTGCTGCTGATCGGACCGGGGCTGGGCCCGCACTTCTTCGGCGGGAGCGGTTTCGCGCTCTTTTCTGTCAGTTTTCGCATCCAAGGCAACGGATCCCAGACATCGTCGACCCCCTGGCAGCAGGGTCAACGGGTGGTTTCCGCAAAGGTTCCTGTCCCGAATGCCGGGCGGCGGCCCGGCCGATAGTCGTCAGCCCGCCATCCAGCCGCCATCCACCATCAGGTTTATGCCGGTGACGTAGCTCGCCATGTCGCTGGCGAGAAACAGCGCCGCGCCCGCCACGTCATTAGGATGCCCGAGCCGCGGCCAGGGTGTGCGGCGGCGCGAATAGTCGAGCGCGTCTGGGTCGTTGGCAACGCCCGGCTTGCCGGTGATGATCTTGCCCGGAGCGATGGCGTTGCAGACGATCAGGTCGTCGGCGTGGTCGACGGCGATCTGGCGCGTCATCTGCACGATGCCGCCCTTGCTCACGGAGTAGGGAAAATCGCCGGGACAGGCGACCATGCCGTGCTGCGAGGAGATGTTGATGATGCGGCCGCGCACCTCGTTGCCCGGCGCCTGGGTCAGCATCTGCGTGACGGCGCGTTTGTTGCAGTAGAAGAAACCGGTCAGGTTGACGCCGATTACGCGGTTCCACTGTTCCGGCGTGGTCTCGATTAGGTTGGTGCTGGTGTAGATCGCGGCATTGTTGACCATCACATCTAGCCGCCCGAAGCGATTGACGGTTTCGCCGACAAGCGCGTCGACGGCATTCCAGTCGGAGATGTCGGTCCTGACGTAAATGGCGGTGCCGCCGGCCGAACGGATCATGTCGACGGTGGTTTGGCCGCCCTCGATCGGCTGCCCCATCATGTCGGCGACGACAATGTTGGCGCCTTCGGCTGCGAATTTCAGCGCGATGGCGCGGCCGATGCCGGAACTCGCTCCGGTGACGATGGCGGTCTTGTTGGCGAGCAGGGCCATGATGTTCATCTCTCCCGGGTGACGATCTTCCCTTGCGCTGGGCCGACCAGCCGCCCGTCGAGTACGATTTCGCGACCGCGCAGGAATACGTTTGTCAGCCGCCCTTTCACCGTCCAGCCATCGAAAGGCGTGTAACCCGCTCGGGAAACCTGATCGGCATTGGCGATGATGCTGGAGCGACGCGGGTCGAGGATGAGCAGATCGGCGTCGTACCCGGCGGCAATGCGGCCTTTGCGCCGGCCGAGCCCGAAGCGCTCGGCCGGATTGCGGGAGCACATACGCACCAGGTCGGGCAAGGCGATGAGCCCCTCGTCGACCAGCCTCAGCATGGTGGGAAGCAGCGTCTGCAATCCCGGCATGCCGCCCGGGATGTCGGCGAAAGCAGTATAAGTCGCCGCCTTTTCGGCCGGCGCGTGCGGGGCGTGATCGGTGCCGACGATGTCGATCAGGCCCGCGCCCAGCGCGGCGCGCAGCGCATCGACATCGTGCGGCGAGCGCAAGGGCGGCGAGGCTTTCAGGTTGGCGCCTTGCGTTTCGTAATAATCGGCGGTGAAGAACAGATTCTGCGGCGTGGTCTCGACACTGGCGTCGGCGATGCCGCGCAGCCGGCTCCAGGTCTCGACGCCCAGTTCGGAATTGATCTGGCGGACATGAATCTTTGCTTCGGTCGAGGCGGCGGCGACAAGGGCGCGCGCGATGCCGTTGGCTTCCGCCAGCGGCGGCCGGCTGCCCAGGAAGGCGGCGATGCTGCCCGAGCGATCGCGCTCAGAGCTGCCGGTCAGGATCGACTGGTCGCCGGGCGAGATGCCGATCAGCGTATCGGCGCCGGCGAACGTTTTCAGCGCCTCCGCAACGGCATCGAGCGTTGCGAATAGGAAGGTGTCCGGCACGTCGGCGGTGAACAATTCGAACGACACCGGCGCGAGGTCAAGCAGGTGGGGGATGAGCGACAGGTCGCGGCTGAGGACGGCCTGGAGCCCGACATCGACATGGATGCGGTTTCCGGCCAGGGCCATTTTGTCCGCGAGTTGTTCAGCCGTCGCGGTCCAAGGTTCGTCGGTTGGCATGTCGAGCACCGTCGTCACGCCGCCGAGCGCTGCCGCGTGGGTGCCGGAGGAAAAATCCTCCTTATGGGTCAGGCCGGGGTCGCGCAGATGCGCATGCGCATCGACAAGGCCGGGCAGCACGAAACTGCCAGAGGCGTGGACGACCGTGCTGGCTTCGGCGGCTTCGCCGGGCGCGATAATTGCGGCGATCTTGCCCGCAGCAATGCCGATATCGCCGCGGCTTAGCCCGTCGGCGTTCGCCAGTGTTCCACCACGGATCAGCGTGTCGAACATCGCTCAGCCGCGCTGCTCGAAGCGGGCGTGGTTGGCGTGCCAGAAGCGGGCGATGTCCTCGCGGCGCATGAAGGCGGCGCCGTCGCTTTGCTGGACATGCTCGATCACCTCGCGCAGGCCAGACGCCCGGTTGGGCTGGCCCGTCCAGCGGGCGTGAATGCCGATGGTCAGCATGCGGCCGCCGGTCTCGTCGGCTTCGGAGAGCATATAGTCGATGGCCGCGCGACAGTCCTCGGCAAAGTCGCGCGGATTGCCGTAGCCGGGCGCGACGAGATAGCGGCTGTCGTTGAGCGTCTTGGAGTAGGGAACGACCAGGATCTCCGTGCCCCGGTGGTCGAGGAAATAGGGCAGGTCGTCATTGCAGGGATCGGAGTGGTAGAGGAAACCGCCCTCCTCGACGAGAAGGTCGCGCGTGTTGACGCTCGGCAGCGAACGGCAGTTCCAGCCCAACGGGCGCTTTCCCAGCAGCTTTTCGTAAAGCGCGATCGCCTCGTGCAGCTGGCGCTCTTCCTCGCCGCGCTCCATGGTCGTGTAGTCGATCCAGCGCAGGCCGTGGCCGAGCAGGTCGTGGCGGCGGCTCTTCATCCACTCGACGAAGGGCAGGTTGCGCTCCAGCGCCACGGCGGAGGCCGAGATGGTGACGGGGATGTCGTACCGGTCGAACAGCCTTGCCAGCCGCCAGACGCCGGCGCGGCTGCCATATTCGAAATGCGTCTCGGTACCGAGATCGCGCACGGGCGGGCTCGAGGTGAGATTATACTCGCCCCAATTGTCGTTGCGGCCGTCTTCCAGCCAGTTGTACTCCGACCCTTCCTCGTAGTTGAGCACGAGGTTGACGGTGAGCCTGACGCCGCCCGGCCAGACGACGAAGGGCGGATGCGGGCCATAGCCGACAAAGTCACGCGGCTGCTGCGCTTCCTGCGGATCGATCGGTATATCTCGTCCTCCTTCGGCTTGGTTTGGCTCAGCTTTCGTTGCCGGCAATCCAGTCCATGTAGGCGTGGAACGCTTCCTTGCCGGGACGCGGCCGCCATGCGGTGTCGCGCATAATGCGGGCGATGTCATAGGCGCCCCACATGCCGCCTTTCAGCGCCACATCCTGGACGATGTTGGCGTCTTCTCCTGATGTCACCTCGGCCTTCAGCCCCGGCACGCGTTCTTTTGCCCAGCCGATGATCTCGCCGATGGTCTGGCTGGAGCCGGAGCCGATATTGTAGTGGCGGTAGTTGAGGCGCGGCGCATCGATCAGCGCGAGGATCGCGGCGGCAACGTCGGTCGAGGAGACATAGTCGCCGACGGGCTCCAGGCTGTTCGGCCTGATCGTCTCGCCGGCCAAGGCCATATGCGCGACGCGGTTGGGAACATGGCGAAAGTTGCGGCTCTCGGTGGCGCGGTCCATCGGGCCGTAGACGGAAGCGAGCCGCACCGAGACCGCCGACAGCCCGAACAGGTCGGCATAGCGGTTGGTGACCATCTCGGAGGCGAATTTCGAGATGCCGTAGAGCGTCAGCGGCGCGACATAGCCGTCTTCCGGCAGCGGCTCGCTGCCCCAGTCGGGTCCGTTGTGGCGATAGACGGAACCGGAACTGACATAGATGAAGCGCTTGAGGCCCGCTCTCGCGCGCGCCCAGTCCAGCATCCGCACCGTGCCCATGAGATTGACGTCAACGATGCGGGCCGGGTCCTCGGCTTCCGGCTGGCGCTTTGCCTCCGAGGCGCTGCCGCGCGAGATCGGCGTGATCGTCGCGCCGTGGACGATTGCCGTGATGCCTTGCTTGTCGAGCGTCGCAGACCATGCCTTCGGCTCGAGGACATCGGCGGCGATCACCGTGAGCCGATCGCGCACCGGAGCGAAATGCTTTTCGGCGGCCGCGTCGAGGCCGGACCGGTCGAGGATCACGGCACGGGCCTGCGGGGCACGGTCCAGCCATGCGCGCGCGACCACGCTCATGACAAAGCCGGTGCCGCCTGTGACGAGCAGGGTCATGGGAACTCCTTCGGAAGTGAGGTTTCGGGCTCAGCGCGTCGCATAGCCGCCATCCACGAGCATGTCGGATCCGGTGACGAAGGACGCGTCGGAGGAAAGCAGGAAAGCCGCCGCTGCGGCGATCTCGTCGGGCTCAGCGATGCGGCCGAGCAGATGGGCAGGGCCGAGACCGGCATTGGCCGCCTCGAAATCGGCAAACCGGCGCAGCAAGCGCGTCGTCGCCACGGCGCCTGGCGAGAGGCTGTTGACGCGGATCTTGTCGGCTGCGTGGTCGACGGCCATTGCGTTGGCGAGGTGGATCAGGCCGGCCTTGGCGGCGCAATAGGCGACGGCCCTGGTTGTGGCGACGCGCCCGAATTGCGAGCCGATGAAGACGATCGAGCCGCCACCGCCGGCGGCGATCAGCGGCACGGCGAATTTGCTCATCAGGAAGGCGCCGGTCAGGCCGACATCGATCTCGTGCCGCCAGGCGCTCTCGTCGAGATCGACGACGGTGGCGCTGGTCGACGGCGCGGCCGCATTGTGCACCAGCCCGTCGAGCCGGCCGAATTCCTGCCGGGCGAAGTCGACGGCCGCTTCGGCGGAGGGAGCCGCCGTCACGTCGCATCGGCACGCGGCGGCGGCAGGGCCGAGTGCTTCGGCAAGCTCGCTCGCCGGCTTGAGATCATAATCCGCGCAGACGACGCTTGCGCCTTCGGCGATGCAGCGGCGGGCGATTGCCGCGCCGATGCCGCTGGCAGCGCCGGCGATCAGGATGACGTTGCCTTCGAGGCGGTTCGTTGCTGCATTCGCCATCAGGCGCGCTCCTCGACTGCCTGCATCGCCGGCGCGACGACCGGCCGGCGCAGGAGATTGTAGCAGGCAGCTATCGTCACCAGCACGGCGCCGCCGCCCAGAAGCAGGAACATGGCCGGCGCGCCCATATGCTGCATCAAGCCGGCCGAAATGCCGGGCGTCGCGACATTGCCGATCGAATAGAGCAGGAGCAGGGTGCCGGAAGCGCCGACCATGTGCCGGCTGTGCAATTGCGAGGCGCCGAAGGCCATCGCCACAGGATAGACGGTCAGCGCCGTGCAGCCATAGACGAAGAACAGCACGAAGAGCAATGGCACCGAAAAATTGCCGAGCCAGGCGATCGCAGCGCAGAGCGCGACCGACAGGATGCCCTGGACAAGCAATATGATGCGCCGCTCAAACCTGTCCGACAGCCAGCCGACGGGCGTTTGCGCCAGCATGCCGGCGATGCTGACGGTCGTGACCAGCCCGACCGTCGTTGCCGCCGACAGGCCTATCTGCGTCCCGTAGATCGGCGTCAGCACGAAGATGTTCATGTTGGTGATGCCGCCCTGGAAGATCGCCACGACCGTGACCGGCGCCAGCCGGAACAGCGCCAAGGGGCCGAGGCGCTTGACCGGCCTTGCTGAACTCGCGTGTTCCGGATCGGCGGCCGGCAGCGCCGGCCAGCGTCCGCCGATGAATTTGGAAACCAGCGCCAGCAGCACTGTCGCGGCGGCGACCAGGAACAGATGTGACGATTGCGGGCCAACCATGCCGACCAGGACTTGTCCCAGCAGCACGGCGACGGCCGTCGTCAACATGTAGATCGAAAACAGCGCGCCGCGATTGTGCTGCTCGGCGTAGAGGTTGATCCAGCTTTCGCAGACCACGAACAACGACGCCATCGCCAAGCCGCCGAGCAGGCGGAAGTAGATCCAGCTCGGCAGGAAGTCGGTGAAGACAAAGCCGGAGGCCGCCAGCAGCGCCAGCACCAGGATCGCGACGAAGGTTCGCTCGTGTCCGTATTGCGCGACAGCCGGGCGCGTGACCAGGCATCCGACGAGGAAGCCCACGGGATAGGCCGTCAACACGATCTGCACGACTTGAGGAGAAATGCCGGGCTTGCCGAGATGCAGCGACACGGCGGTGGTCAGCATGGCGCTGCCGATACAAGCGAGGCATATGCCGATCATGATCGGCAGCATGGCGCGGGAGCGCTCTGCATTGTGCCAAAGCCTCATCGCGGATTGAGCGATCGACCTCATGAATGCGGCTACGGCGGCTCCCTGGCGGCACCGTTGACCGACGGCAGCCCGAGCGGAAGCTACACTTTGCGGTGATTGCCACAAACGAAGATTGACGCGGCTATGGCTTCAATTTTTTTGGCCATGCCGGCTAAGGAAAGCGGCGTCTCGGCGCGCGGCGGCCTTTACAGCGGTTTTGCACCCTCCTTACCATAGGCAAAAGCAAGAAGTTGAGAACCAGCGGAAGGGAACAGCATGACGATCGAACGCCTGGAAAACGGACAGCGCTTCTGCCGGGTGCTCCGCTACAACAGCACCGTCTATGTGGCCGGCCTGACCGCGGATGATCTTTCCGGCGACACCACCAGCCAGACCAAGCAAATCCTCGCCAAGATCGACGCGCTTCTGGCCAAGGCCGGCAGCGACAAGTCGAAGCTCTTGAGCGCGCAGATCTGGCTGAGGGACATCGCCGATTTCGAGATGATGAATACGGCCTGGGATGCCTGGATCGACAGGAGCGCCATGCCGGTGCGTGCCACGGTGGAAGCCCGGCTTGCCGGCGACCAGTATCGCGTCGAGATCATGGTGACGGCGGCCGCCGGCTGAGCCGGCCGGCGGGGGTACGCCAATGCATGAGCTGGTGATCAAAGACGGGCGCGTGGCGCTCGACGACGGCTGGGCCGAGTGCGATATCGGCATCGATGATGGCCGGATCGCTGCTATCGGCAAGGGCCTGTTGGGCCAGAAGTCGATCGATGCCCTCGGCCGCTGGGTGATGCCCGGCGGCATCGACGCGCACTGCCATCTCGATCAGCCCGTCTGGGGCGGCGCAGGCAATGCCGATGATTTCTATTCCGGCACGATCTCCGCCGCTTTCGGCGGCACCAGCTGCATCGTGCCGTTCGGCATGCCCGGGCAGAACATGACGACTGTCGGCGCCATCGACCGCGCGCTGGAGCGGGCGGCGGGGCGTTCCGTGATCGACTACGGGCTGCATGCCGTGGTGACCATGGGCACCGGCGCGGATGTCGATGGCCAGCTCAACCAGCTTGCCGGGCGCGGCATCGCCTCGGTCAAGCTGTTCATGACCTATCAGGGTTTTGCCGTCGACGACGATTTGTTCTTCAGAGTGCTCGATAAGGCGAGAAGACTGGGCTGGATCGTCATGGTCCATGCCGAGAACGACGCTGCGATCCGGCGCACGCGCCAGCGGCTCATCGATCTCGGACGCACCGATATCCGCTATCATGTCGTCGCCCACAGCGAGACGATGGAGCGCGAGGCGACGCACCGCGCGCTGGCCTTTGCCGAGATGACCGGCGCGCGGATGACCATCGTGCATGTCTCGTCCTGGCAGTCAGCGGAGGAGGTGGCACGGGCGAAGACGCGCGGGGTGGCCGCCATCGCCGAGACCTGTCCGCAATATCTTTTCCTGGGAGCGGCCGATCTCGACCGGCCGCCAATCGACGCGGCGCGCTTCGTCTTCTCGCCGCCTCCGCGCTCGCCGCGCAGTCACGAACATCTGTGGCGTGAACTCATCGATGGCGGCATCGATCTATGGTCGTCCGACCATTCGCCGTATTATTTCGCCGACAAGATCGGCCGTTCCGAAGCGCCAGCCTTCACCACGACGCTGAGCGGTATTCCCGGCATCGAGACCCGCCTGCCGCTGCTGTTTTCGGAAGGGCTGCTCACCGGCCGGCTGACACTCGAGCGCTATCTCGACCTCACCTCGCGCAATGCGGCCTCGATCTATGGCTTCGCCGATCGCAAGGGCAGCATAGCCGTCGGGCTCGATGCGGACCTGGCGCTGTGGGATCCGATGGCGCGCTGGACGCTCGGACACAAGGCGCTGCATTCGCGCGTCGATTTCACGCCCTATGAGGGCAGGGTTGTCACCGGCAAGCCGACCACAGTGCTGGTGCGGGGCACGCCGGTGGTCGCCGACGGCAAGCTGCAGGCGGAGCCGGGCTTTGGACGTTTCGTGGCACGCGCCGCCGCCGATCCGGACCTTTCCGGAAAACCAGTCGAGGATTGGACACCATGGCTCGATGCCTGACCATCGCCGTTTGCCAGACCGGACCGATCCAGCGCAGCGCCACCCGCGCCGAGACGGTGGGGCGGCTGGTGCATCTGCTTGAGAAAGCCGCTTCCGCCGGCGCCGAGATCGCGGTGTTTCCGGAAATGGCGCTCACCACTTTCTTCCCGCGCTGGCGCATCGACGACCCGGCCGAGATCGATGCGTTCTTCGAAGCCTCCATGCCCGGGCCGGAAACGCAGCGGCTCTATGATGCCGCCGCGCGGCTGAAGGTCGGCTTCGCGCTCGGCTATTGCGAGCTTGCGCATGAAGAGGGCCGCACACGCCATTTCAACACGATGGATCTGGTCGGACCGGATGGCGCTTTCATCGGCCGTTACCGCAAGATGCATGTGCCGGGCTCGAGCGAGCCGGAGGAGGGCACGACCACGCATCTCGAACGACGCTACTTCGAACCGGGCAATCTCGGCTTTCCGGTGTTCGACTATCGCGGCGTGCGCGTCGGGCTTGCCATCTGCAACGACCGCCGCTGGCCGGAAACTTACCGCATGCTCTGCCTCAACGGCGCCGAGGTGGCGTTGCTCGGCTACAACACGCCGCTGCTTCTCGACGAGGCGCCGGCGTTGGCGCATCTGAGAATGTTCCACAACCATCTGCCGATGCAGGCCGGCGCTTATCAGAACACGCTCTGGGTCGGGGCCGCAGCCAAGGCCGGTCTCGAAGACGGCCAGGCGCTGATCGGCGGCTCCTGCATCATCGCGCCGACCGGCGAGATCGCCGCGCAGGCGATGTCGCTCGACGACGACGTCATCGTCCATCGCGCCGACCTCGACCTGATCGAGACATGCCGGAAGGTGAATTTCAACTTCGCGCTCTATCGGCGGCCGGACCATTACAAGCGCATCTCGGATCCGGTCTGACATCGAATGGGCCTGATCGAGACCAGATGCAGCCAGGACACGGCGCCGCTCGCGGCCGATCCGCTGTCGCTCGGCGAGATCGTCGAGAACGGGCTTTGCATCGGTTGCGGCCTCTGCCGTTCGATCGCCGGTGCCGGCGACGTCGACATGGTCATGACGCCCGAAGGACGCGAACGACCGATTGCGTTGCGGGCATTGGATAAGCCGACACTGGCGAAGATCAACGCCGTCTGCCCGGGAACGCGCATCGCCGGTCCGCCGCCGGTCCAGATGCATGTAGCCGCGTTGACGGACACTGTCTGGGGACCTGTCGAGCGGCTGGTGCTCGGCCGCGCGGCTGACCCCACGGTGCGGTTTGTCGGCTCAGGCGGCGGGACACTGACGGCGCTCGGGCGGTTCCTGCTGGACTCCGGCCGGGTCAAGTTCGTGCTGCATGTCGCGGCCTCGCGTTCCATGCCGATGCGCACGGAACGCAAGTTGAGCTTCGATGCCGCTTCGGTGCTCGAGGGTGCAGGCTCGCGCTATGGGCCGGCGGCGACGCTGGTGGATTTCAACGCCATCCTCGATCGTGGCGAGCCGTTCGCGCTGGTGGCCAAGCCCTGTGACATCACAGCGGTGCGAAACCTGGCGCGGCTCGATCCGCGCGTCGACGAATATATGCGCTATGCGCTCGCCTTCGTCTGCGGCGGGGCCTCTGACCTGACCAAGTCGGAGCAGGTGCTGCAACGCTTCGGGCTAAGCGAAGAGGAACTAACGCTCTTCCGCTACCGGGGGCACGGCAATCCAGGCCTCAATCGCATCGAAACCAAAGACGGGCGCGCCTTCGAGATCAGCTACCGGCAGCTCTGGGAAGACGAGGACAAATGGATGATCCAGCCGCGCTGCAAGATCTGCCCCGACGCGATCGGGCAGGTGGCGGATATCGCGGTATCGGATTCCTGGCTGAACGGCGGACCGGCCGTCGAGGACGAGCCACTCAATGGCATCATCGTGCGCACGAAGCGCGGGCTGGAGCTATTCGACGCGGCCGTTGAGGCTGGCGTACTGCAGATCAAGCGGGAGAGCGGGATCGCCGAGATCAGCGAGTTGCAGTCGCATCAGGTGCGCAAGCGGCGCGCCGTCTGGGCGCGGCTGACAGGTATGGCCCTCGCCGGCAAGCCGGTGCCTTTTGTCAGCGACCTCGCTTTGCGGGATTGTGCCTCGCAGAATTCGCTAGCCGAGAATCTGGCCGAAGGGCGGGGCGCCCGCGATCGTGCGCGCGGCGGCCGCCTGGGCGAGCCGGCCGCGGTGGCGCGCGCAACAATTTTGGGGGATCCATGAGCGAGCAGACCGAAGTCATCATCGTCGGCGGCGGCATGGCCGGCGCCGGCGCAGCATTCGAGATTTCGCGCGCCAGGAATGTCGTGCTGCTCGAGCGCGAGAGCCATTGCGGCTATCACACCACGGGACGTTCGGCGGCAAGCTTCACCGAAAACTACGGCAACGGCGTCATCCGCCGCATCGTGCTGGCAAGCCGGGCCTTTCTCACCGAGCCGCCGACGGGTTTTTGCGATTATCCGCTGCTCAGCAAGCGCGGCATGATCACCGTGGCGCGCGCCGACCAGCTCGACCTGCTGCGTGAGGACCTGGCGGCTGCGCAGGCGCTCGTTCCCTCGATCGCCGCGATGACGCCGGACGAGGCGATCGCGCGCGTTCCGGTGCTGCGCCGGGATTATCTCGCCGGCGCTTATATCGAGCCGCATTCGATGGATATCGATGTCAACGGCCTGCACCAGGGTTTTTTGCGCGGCGCCCGGGCGCGCGGCGCGCGCATCGTCACCAAGGCCGGAGTCAGGGGCATCGGGCGGCAAGGCGGCCAATGGCGGGTCGAGACGGAAGGGGGGACATTTCTTGCGCCGATGATCGTCAACGCGGCCGGCGCCTGGGGTGACGAGATCGCGATGATGGCAGGGGTGCGGCCGGTCGGTCTGCAGCCGAAGCGTCGCACCGCCTTCAACATTCCGGCGCCGGCTGGTCTCGACATCGCCGACTGGCCGCTGGTCAACGATGTCGGCGCGGAGTTCTATTTCAAGCCGGATGCCGGGCAACTCTTCGTCTCGCCGGCCGATGCGACGCCGTCGGAGCCGATGGACGCTTTTGCCGAAGACATCGATGTTGCGATCGGCGCCGAGCGTCTCGAACGGGCAACGACGATCGAGGTGCAGCGCGTGTCGCGCTCCTGGGCGGGCTTGCGGACATTTGTCGCCGACGCGTCGCCAGTGGTCGGGCCGGATGACGAGTTTCCGGATTTCGTCTGGCTGGTCGGGCAGGGCGGCTACGGCATCAAGACTTCGCCGGCCTTGTCGCGGGTCTGCGCCAGCCTGATCGCCGGCGGCGGCCTGCCGGGCGATGTCGCCAGACAAGGCGTTTCGCTGGGCGATCTCACGCCGCACCGACTGCGCGGCGCCGCGGGCGAAGCCCAGCAGGTCGCTTCATGAGCTCACTGACGGCCGGTGGCAAACTGGCGGGACGCATCCTGGACGCGCTCGCCGAAGCTACGACGGACGCGCCGGGAATCACGCGCGTCGCTTACGGAGCCGGCGAACACTTCGCCCATGATCTTGTGCGCAAGGAGGCGGAAAGGCTCGGCGCCGTCGCGCGCGTCGATGCCGCCGGCAACCTGTATTTGACGCTGAAAGGCTGTGACCCGGATTTGCCGGCGATCGTCATCGGCTCGCATCTCGACAGCGTGGCGCATGGCGGCAATTTCGATGGGGTGGCCGGTATCGCGGCGGGCCTGGCGGTCATGGCCGAACTGGTCGGGCAGGGCATCCGGTTGTCGCGCGACCTCATCGTGCTGGCGACGCGCGCCGAGGAAGCCGTCTGGTTTCCGCTGTCCTACCCCGGCAGCCAGGCGGTGCTTGGCCTGCTGGAGCCGCAGGCGCTCGAAGCCAGGCGCTCCGACAGCGGCCGCACACTGGCCGAGCACATGCGCGAGGAAGGGTTCGACCCTGATGCCGTGCGGCGGGGCATGCCGGGCATCGATGCCGGCCGGATCGCGGCCTTTATCGAAGTGCATATCGAGCAAGGACCGCGCCTGATCGCAGCCGAAGCGCCGGTCGGCATCGTTACCGGGATTGCCGGCGGATTCCGCTATGTCGACGCCAAATGCCTTGGCGCCTATGCCCATTCCGGCGCCGAGCCGCGCTTCGCCCGCCATGACAGTGTGCTCGGCTTCGCCGATCTGATTGCGGGTCTCGAGAAGGAGTGGGACGCGCTCGAACGCGAAGGGCGTGAAGCAACGATCACCTTCGGCCGCGTGCAGTCCGATCCCGCGCAGCATGGCGGCAGCCGGGTTCTGGGCGAGCTCGGTTTCACGCTGGATGCACGCAGCGCCGAAGCAGCCGTCCTGGACCGTATCGAGAAACGGCTCCATGACATTCTCGCCGAAGCCGGTAGCAAACGCGGCGTCACCTTCGAGCTCGGGCCGCGCTTCACCTGGGAGCCGGCGACTATGTCACCCGCGTTGATCGCGGGCCTGGATCGCGCCGCGACCGAATTGCAGATGCGAGCACCGCATGTGCCGAGCGGAGCAGGACACGATGCAGCCATGTTCGCCGGCGCGGGCATTCCGACCGCCATGCTCTTCGTGCGCAATGAAAAGGGCAGCCACAATCCGCATGAAGCGATGGAGATCGCCGATCTCGATCAGGCGATACGTCTGCTCTTCCGCTTCGTTACCGACTTCGACAATCACCTGGACCAGCCATGAACCTCGCCAAGGCCGCCTTGCTCGTCATCGACCTGCAGAATGAATACCGCCCCGGCGCGGCATGGCCGGTCGTCGGCTACGACGCGGTGCTTGCCAACACAGCAGCATTGATCGAGGCCGCTCGGACGGCGGGCGTAGCCGTCATCCACGCGCAGGCCTGGGTGAAGCTGGAGGAACGCGACGGCTATGCGCGGCAGGAGGAGATCCTGACGGAGGTGTTCCGCTCCGCAGTCGCCGAGAGTGAAGGCGCCGCGATCTGCGCCGAGGTGGCGGCGTTGCCCGGCGACATCGTCATCCACAAGCATTGGCCGAGCGCCTTTCGCCGGACCGATCTTTCGCAGCGGCTCGCCGCGCTCGGCACCGAGAACTTGATCGTCGCCGGCGTGCTGACCGACAGCTGCGTGACCGAGACCGTGTTCGACGCGATCTATCAGGGCTTTCGCGTTTGGCTGGTCAAGGAAGCCTGCGGCAGTATGACGGAAGCCATGCACCGCACCGGCATGCTCGATATGGCGAACCGGCTCTATGGCGGCGGCATATTGCGTCTGGCCGAAGCCCTGAAGGCGCTTGCCGGCCAGCCCTTCGATGGCTGGCGCTGCACGCGGCCTGTGGAGTTCGCCTACACGTTGGAAAGCGTCGACCGGATCTATGAGGGGCTGTGACCGGCGCCGCAGCCGCACGTCCCTTTGACAATTGTCTTTGAAGCTGAGGGTTTGAGAACCGCGCCCGGCAGCGCTCCTGTGGCTCTGCCCTGGCGCCACACCGACACGCCGTTGACGAAGACGTGCTCGATGCCGGCGGCTGGCCGGCGCGGCTCCTCGAAGGTGGCGGTGTCGATGATCGTCTCGGGATCGAAGATCACCAGATCGGCGAAATTGCCTTCCGCGAGAATGCCGCGCTGCTGGATGCCGAACTCACGCGCGGGCAGGCCGGTCATGCGGAACACCGCCTCCTCCAGGCTGAACAGGCCGACATCGCGCGCATAATGTCCGAGCACGCGCGGAAAGGTGCCCCAGAGGCGCGGATGCGGGTGGATGTCGTGCGGCAGGCCGTCCGAGCCGATCATGGTGCGCGGATGGGCGATGATGTTGCGCACATCCTCCTCATCGAGCTGGAAATAGACGGCACCTGCCGGCAACAGCCGCTCACCGGCCTCGCGCTCGGTGCAGTTCCATTCGCGGGCGATGTCGGCGATCTCGCGCCTCGCCATCTCAGGATGCGGATCGGACCAGGTGATCAGGATCTTCAAGCCGGTGTCGCAGCGCTCCAGCCGAAGCACCGTCGAACTCGCGGCATAGGGATAGACATCCATGCCGATGTCCATCGTCTCGCGCGCCCGGTCGATGCGCGCGAGAGAGGGCAGGCTCTTGCCGAAATTGGCGCGGCCGGTGCACTGGTGATGCGAGATGAACAACTTGCCGCCAGCATGACCGGCAATGTCGATCGCTTCCTCGATCGCCTCGTCCATCGCCTCGAAATAGTTGCGCGTGTGGGTGACATACGGACCGCCCAGGCCTGCCGCTGTGGCGGCGAGAGCCTTGACCTCGTCGGTCGATGAGTTGACGGCCGGCGGGTAGTCGAGCCCGGTGCTGAGGCCGAACGCGCCTTCCGCCATGGCCTCGGCGACCGCCTCCTTCATCCGCGCCGTTTCGGCTTCATTGGCCGGTCGGTCGGTCACCGGCATGCAGCGCTGGCGCAAGGTGGTGTGGCCGACGAGCAGGGCCGCGTTGGTGGCGATGCCGCGGCGCTTCAGCTCCGCAACATAATCGGCAAAGCGGTCGAAGCGGAAATTCTCGCGGCCGCCGACCAGCGTGAAGGGCGGCGGCGGGGTCCTGTCGAGCTGCAGCGGCGCCAGGCTGACGCCGCAATTGCCGGCGATCACCGTCGCCACGCCCTGGCTGATCTTCGGGTCCATGCCGCGCGGGGCGAGCAGAGCGCCGTCGTCATGCGTGTGCACATCGATAAAGCCAGGCGCGACGATCTTGCCCTTGGCATCGATCTCTTCGATGGCCTGCGCATCGTCCAACCGGCCGATCGCCATGATCCTGTCGCCGGTGACGGCGATGTCTGCCTGGAATGGTTTGCAGCCGTCGCCGGCGATCAGCGTCGCCTGGCGGATGACGAGATCATAACGCACCGGGCTGCTTTCCTAAGCTTCCGGATTGGCGGCGATCTCCTCGCGGCGGCGCGCGACATAGGCGTCGAGCTCCTCGCGGATCGCGGGATCCATCACCGGCTCCTCATAGTCGTGCAGCGCCTGCTGCCAGAGCTCGCTCGCGCGCTCCAGCGCGTCCTTGCCGCCGGCTTCCTGCCAGGCGCCATGATTCTGCCAGTTGGACAGCATCGGCTGGTAGAAGGCGGTGGTGTAGCGCGACATGGTGTGCTCGGCGCCGAAGAAATGGCCGCCGGCCGGCACAGACTTGATGGCGTCGAAGCCGAGGTCGTCCTCCTGGAATGGCAGCGGCCGCAGGAACTCAATCATGTTCTGCAGGATCTCGACGTCCAGCACGAGCTTCTCGTAGGACGCGGTCAGCCCGCCCTCCAGCCACCCGGCGGCATGGTAGATCAGATTGGCGCCGCCGAGCACCGCGCCCCAGGTCGCCATTTCGGTCTCGTAAGCGGCCTGCAGGTCGACGACATTGGAGGCGTTCGCGTTGGAGGTGCGGTAGGGCAGGTTGTAGCGCCGCGCCAATTGACCGGCGATGATGTTGGCCTTGGCGTTTTCGGGCGTGCCGAAAGCCGGCGCGCCCGACTTCATGTCGACATTGGAGGTGAAGGCGCCGTACATCACCGGCGTGCCGGGATTGACGAGCTGCGTCAGCGTTACGCCGAACAGCGCCTCGGCATTCTGCTGGCAGAGCGCGGCGGCAAGCGTCACCGGCGTCATCGCGCCCATCAGCGTGAAGGGCGTCACCGTCACCGGCTGGCCGTGCTCGGCCATGGCGATCAGGCCTTCGGCCATCGCGTCGTCGAACAGGCGCGGCGAGTTGATCGAGATGATCGTCGTCACGCCGGGCGAGGCGCGCATCTCCTCGACGGAGATGCCGCGCGCGATCGCCATCATGTTGATGCCATCCATGGCCCTGGCGCGGCCGATCGCCGTGCAATGGAAGGAGAGGTCGCTGAGCGTCAGATTGGCGTGATAGGTGTCGAGGTGACGCGCATTGGCCGGCAGTTCCATCGGCGCCACCACCTGGTTGCCGATGATGTGAATGGCGTTGAAGTGATGCGCCAGCCGGATGAAGTTCTGGTAGTCGGGGAGATTGCCCTGGCGACGGCCGTTGATGCGGTCATGCACGTTGGGCGGACCGGCGACCAGTCCAAAGACCAGCGAATTGCCGCCGAGATGAACCTGCTTTTGCGGATTGCGGCTGGTCAGCGTGAAGGACGAGGGCACCTTGCGCAGGGCCTCCGTGACGAGGCTCTCGTCGATACGGATGATCCGCTCCTCGCGATCGACGATGGCGCCGGCCTTGGCGAACAGGTCCATCACCCTTTCGCTCATAACGCGGATGCCGAGCTCGGACAGGATGCGCATCGATGTCTTGTGCAGCTGTTCCATGCGCTCGTCGTCGAGGAGCCGCATGGGTGGATAGGGGTTTTTCACACTCTGCCACGGCAGTTGCGCGATGCCGCCGCCGCTGCGGCCGAGCTTCGATCTGCGGCCGCCGCCGCGCCTGTCCTGTGACATCAGACTACTCCCCTTCGATTCTTGTTCTCGCAATTCCGGACGGAAAACCGCTGCGCACTTTTCCTGGAATTGCTTTCAGTACCCGCGTTCCGGATTGACCACGTTCTCCAGCGGCTCGCCTTTGCGGTAGCGCGCCAAATTGTCGGCGAACATGCGCACCGACTTGATGTTCCAGCCGTCATAGACCGCCGCGCAATGCGGGGTGACGGCGACGTTGTCGTAGACCCAGAGCGGATGTTCGGCCGGCAGCGGTTCGGTGGCGAAGACATCGAGCGCCGCGCCCTTGATCCGCCCGTTGTCGAGCGCGCTCAACAGTGCAGCTTCCTCGACGACGCCGCCGCGCGAAATGTCGATGAGGACGGCGGACGGCTTCATGGCGGCGAAGGCGGCCTCGCCAAGCAGGCCGCGCGTGGTGGGCAGCAATGGCACGCAGCAAACGATGAAATCGGCGCGGCCAATCAGTGCCAGCAGCGCGTCGGGGCCGCGCACTTCGTCGAGCGACGGCATCGGTTTCGGTCGCGCCCGGATGCCGAGGGTGTGCATGCCCATCGCCTGCGCGCGGCGCGCGACGGCTTCGCCGGTCTTGCCGAGGCCGACAATGAGGACGGTCTTGCCCTCGATCGGCTCGACGCGGCCGCCGCCCCATTGGCGGGCCTGCTGCCGGCGCTCGAAACCGCGCAGGTCGAGCGAGAAGGAGAGCATGGCGCCGAGGGCATATTCGGCCAGCATGCCGGCGGCGACGCCGGCGGAGTTCGTGACCGTCACATGCGCGGGATCCCAGCGCCCGAGATGATCGGTGCCGGAGCCGCCGATCGACACCCATTTCACCGTCGAGCTCTCGACGAGGGCCTGGCGGGGGTAGCGCGGCGTGCCGTCGAAGCGGATCGAATAGACCACTTCCGCGCCTGTCCGCTCGATCAAAGCAGGCAGGCCGGCATAGGTGTCGCAGGCATGGACATCGAGGTCCGGATGCGTCTCGGCGAGCACCGCAAGCGCGCCGGCAGGCTTGTCGGTGTGCAGGATGACGGTTGGGCGCGCCGACATTGCGACCTCAATCGCGGCCGATATGATCGGCGGCGCTGCCGAGAGCGGTAAGCAGCGCCTGGCCGCTCTCCAGCGTCACATTCTCATGCGGCGCGCGCAGGTTCAGCCAGCGCCGGTCGCCGGACTTGACCGCAAGCACCGCCTTCATCGCCGGGATCAGCCCGGCATCCTGGATCACCTTTCGGAAAGCCTGGATGGCGGCATCGGCTTCGGCGACGCCCTCGCCCTTTCGGGCCGCGTCATAGAGGCGGCGAATGGCGGCAGCGTTCAAATTGACGGTGGCCGAAATGCAGCCGGCCGCGCCGTTCGCCAGACCCTTGGTGAGCTGCGCCTCGGAGCTTGGGAACACGGAGATATCGGGCGCGGCGGCGATGACGGCGGCCGTGTTGTTCCAGTCGCCGGCGCTGTCCTTATAGGCGACGACCATGTCCGGAAAGGCCTTGCTCAGCCTCGCCGTCAGGGCAGGGCTGACCTGCACGCCGGAGTTCTGCGGGATGTGATAGAGGATCACGCGCATCGAAGGTTTTGCCACCTTCTCGATCAGCTCGCTGTAATAGCGCGCCTGGCCGTTGTCGCCGGCGCCAGTGTAGAAGAAGGACGGCAGCACCATCACCGCAGCACAGCCGAGACCGACGGCATGGGCCGACAACTCGACCGTTTCAGGGAGCGCGGTGACGCCGGTGCCGGGCATCAGCCGGTCGGGCGCAATGCCGGCCTCGACCAGCCATTCCAGCGCCTGCATGCGCTCGCGCAAGGACAACGACAGCGCTTCGCCCGTCGTGCCGAAGGGCGATAGGAAATGCGCGCCCTGGTCCAGCACCCATTTGGCGTGGGAGATCCAGAGATCGCGCGCGATGCGGCCGTCATCTTCGAATGGCGTCAGGATCGGGGCGATGGTTCCTTGCGGGCGGGTCATGAATGTCCTCTATGCTGGTGGCCGGCCACCGCAGCGACGGCGCGGGCGAAATAGGCCGACGCGGTGATGTCGAAGAGTATGTCGAAACCCGTCGGCGAACGGAACGTCACGGCTTCGATATTGCCGACGCGGGTCTGCGCGATATCGTCGGCGCCGAATTTTTGGAGTCGCAGGTCCAGCGCGCAAAGGCTGCTCATCGCTTCGGCAAGGCCAGGACCGGAAAGGCGCATCCATGCCCAGCCTTCCTCGCGCCATGACGAAAAACCTTTTGGCGCCGCCGCCGCCTGCCAGGCGGCTTTGACTTCGGCGAGCGTCTCGCCGGCGCTCTCAGCGAGAAGGAGGATGTCCTCGTTGCCGAGGCGCAGAACCCGCATGCCACGGTGGTCGCCGATGCGGTTGACGGCCGGCAGCGTAACGCCCTGCGCGGCAAGCCAGGCGGCACTGCCGCCGCCTTTCAGACCAAAGCGCGGGCGGCCCGTGAGGTCGCTCAGCACGACCGCGTCGGAAATCAGCTTCGTGCTGCCGGCCGCGCCGCCGGGCATGAAGGGATAGATGCGCATCGCGGTGCCGGCGGCCATCTAGATCTCCTGCCGCGCGTTGGTCGGGTCAAAGAAGGCGTGGACGACGACCGGCACCTCGACCAGTTCACCATTCCGGCACTTCACCGTCACGCGGCTGCCTTCCGCCTGGTCGTCGACATGGACATAGGCGAGCGCGATGTGGCGCCCGAGTGACGGGGAATACCCGACCGACGTGATCTGGCCGACAGGGACGCCGCCGCGCAGCACCAGGCAGCTTTCACCGGGAATGTCCCCGGCACCGGCGGGGACCTCCAGGCCGACCAGCTTGCGGGTCTGGCCGAGCCTTGCGCGCATCTCGATGGAGCGCTTGCCGACGAAGAACGGCTTCTTCTTCGAGACCGCCCAGCCGAACCCCAATTCGTCCGGCGTGGTGATCGCATCCGTGTCCTGGCCGATCAGGATATGGCCTTTCTCCAGGCGCAATATGCGGGACGCTTCCAGCCCGTAGGGACGCAAGCCGTGCGGCTTGCCGGCGGCCATCACCGCGTCCCAGAGGCTGGGCGCCAGGCTCGAAGCGCAATGCAATTCGTAGCTGAGCTCGCCCGTGAAGCCGATGCGCATCACCCGCACCGGAACACCGGCGACCATGCCTTCGCGGCCGCTGAGATAGGGGAAGGCGTCCGGGCTGAAATCGATGTCGCTCTCCAGCGCCTCCAGCACCAAACGCGCCTTGGGTCCGGTGACGTTCAGGCCTGAGAACGCGCCGGTGAGGTTGAGCACGTCGACCTTCAGGCGCCACTCGGCGTTCCAGAACAGCATGTCGGCATAGACGCGCGCGACGGCGCCGGTGGTGGCCGTCACATAGAACTGGTCCTGCGCCATCCGGTAGGCGACGCCATCATCGATCACCGAGCCCATCTCGTTGAGCATCAGGCAATAGCGGACACGACCCACCGGCTGATTGGCATGCGCCATCGTGTAGAGCCGGTCGAGGAACTCGCCGGCGTCCGGCCCGCGGATCTCCAGCTTGCCCAGCGTCGAGACGTCGAGCAGGCCGACGCCTTCGCGCACGGCGAGGATTTCCTCGCGAACAGACTCCTCGGCGCTGCTTGCGTCACCATAGTAATAAGGCCGCCACCATGCGCCGACCGGCTTCATCGCGGCGTTCAGCGCGATGTGCCGCGCATGCAGCGCCGTGCGGCGCTCCAGCGCCTCGTGGTGGCCGGCGAGCACGCCGAGGGTTTCCGGCCCTACCGGAGGACGCGCCGTGGTGATGCCGATCTCGCCTACCGTCCTACCGGTTGCCTCGGCGACGATGCGGGCGGTCGCCAAGGCCGAATGGCGACCCTGACTCGGGCCCATGCCGACCGTGGTGAAGCGCTTGACCAGCTCGATCTCGCGATAGCCGTCCTTGGTCGCGTTCTGCAGATCCTTGACTTGCAGGTCCTCGTCGAAGTCGACGAAGTCACGTCCCTTGGGGTCGGCGATGATAGGCTGCACATAGCGCGGCCGAACGCTCTTACGGGGGAGCGGAGATTCTGCCGCCACTGTATGGCCGAGCCGGGAAAGAGCGGCTGCCGCCGCGCGCCGGCCGCTGGCGATCGCATCCTCAAGATCATCCGATCCGGCAACGGCGCCGGCGAGATGGACGGGACCTTGCGGAAGCGTAATCGTCATGGCTCCCGCCGCGGCATCATAGCCGACCTTGCCGCCGGCCTGGCACGGCAGTTGCCATGCCGGCGCCTGGCCGATCGAAACCGTCAGCAGGTCGCAGGCGATCCAGCCCCCGTCGACACGGACGCGGGTAAGGTGACGATTTCCGGCCGTGCCTTCCGCCGCCTCGACGGTTGCACCTTTGCGGATGGCGACACCTCTGCCGCGGAGTTCGGCCTCCAACGGACCGGCCTCATTGGCAGGTCTCGGATCGACAAGCTCGACGACCGACACGCCGGCGTCCAGCAGATCGAGCGCCGTCCGGTAGCCGTCGTCATTGGCGGCCAGCACCACCGCACTCTGGCCGGGCCGCACGCCATAGTGGCGGATCAGCCGCTGGGCGGCGCCGCCGAGCATGATCCCCGGCAGGTCGTTGTTGCGGAAGACGGCTGGCTGCTCGATGGCTCCGGTCGCCAGGATCAGGTCGCGGGCGCGTGTGCGGTGGAGGCGGTTACCCTGGATCAGCGGCAGCCAGTTGTCTTCGTACCAGCCATTGGAGATGGTGCCGGTCAGCAGCTTGAGATTGGGCAGCGCCTCGAGCCGCGACGACAGACCGGGGAGGATCGCCGGATCGTGGCGGCCATAGCTCAGCGAGCCGCCGATCTCAGGGTTCTCGTCGCACAGCACCACATCGGCGCCAGCTTCGGCAGCGGCGATCGCGGCGCTTAATCCCGCCGGCCCGGCGCCGACGACGAGCACATCGCAATGCAGATGCGTCTTGTCGAAATGCCGGTGCGGTGCCTTGGTGTCGACCACACCCAGGCCCGCCTTGCGGCGGATCATCGGCTCCCAGAATTTCAGCCAGCTGTTGCTGCGCGGACCCATGAAGGTGCGGTAGTAGAAGCCGACCGGCAGGAAGCGGCCGAACCTGTCCATGACGGCATCGCGGTCGCGCTCGAGCGAGCCGTTGACGTTCTGCGCGCTGACCCGCAGCCCTTCGCTGATCGGCGTGCACTCCGCGGCGGCGTTCGGTTCGGATGGCAATTGCACCAGCGCGTTGGCGTCGGCCCCGGTCATCGACAGGATGCCGCGCGGTCGATGATATTTGAATGAGCGCGACAACGCCCATTGGCCGCAAGCGGCGAGCGCGCTGGCGATGCTGTCGCCTTCAAGGCCTTCGAAGGGCTTGCCCTCGAAGGTGAAGCGGATAGGCCGACTTCGATCGATTCGGCTTCCGAAAGGGGCGGGCAGCCGGTTCATGCGCGGTCCCGCAATTCGGAAGCGTCGAAGGTGCGGATGATCTCGTTGCTGACGAGATCGCGCTCGGCCAGGAAGAAATAGTTGCTCGGAACGTGCCGCCACCACTCGGTCACGACGCCTTTGCGATTCTCGGCACGAAACAGGTGACGCGACCATTCCCTGTCGGCGGCTGCGTCCGGATCGGGCCTCGCACGGACCGGGCCGAAGGACTGGAACTCGTCGATGTTGCGCAGGCCGTTCATGGGGCAGGTAAGCAGTTTCATCGGTCAGTGTGGTTTCATGGCTAATGGCTGGCGGCGGTCGCGCCCATTTCATTGAGCAGCCGAAAAGTTTCGAACCGCTCCAATGCAAATGGCTTCAGGATATCGGGCACGCGGCCATCGGCGATCGTCTGTGCCATGCGCTTGCCGGCGACAGGCGTCGCCTTGAAGCCCCAGGTGCCCCAGCCGCAATCGAGCCAGAGATTGGCGAGCGGGCTGGCGCCCATGATCGGGCTGTAGTCCGGCGTCATGTCGGTGATGCCGGCCCACTGCCGGAGCAGGCGCACACCCTGCAGAAAGGGGAAGAGGTGGACGGCGCCCTCGGCGAGGTGCTCCTTCATGTCGAGCGTCGAGCGCGTCGAATAGAGCTGGTAGGGATCGGAGCCGCCGCCGATGACGACCTCGCCGCGCGAGGATTGCACGAGATAGGTGTGCAGCGAAACGGACGAGACCAGCGTGTGCAGCCAGGGTTTCAAAGGCTGGGTCACCATTGCCTGCAGCGGATAGCAGCGGATAGGAAGCTCAACTCCTGCCATCAGGGCCACGTCGTAATTCATGCCGCCGGTGGCGATCAGCACCTGACCGCAGGCGACGCGGCCCCTGTTCGTTTTGACGGCCTGGACCCGGTCGCCGACGACCTCGAAGCCTTGCACTTCGGTGCGCTGGTGGATCTCGACGCCACGCCGCGAGGCCTGGGCGGCGTAGCCCCAGGCGACGGCGTCGTGGCGCGCCGTTCCGCCGTCGGCATGCCAGAGCCCGCCTAGGATTTCGAGCGGGCCGCCATAGTCCATATTCAGAAGCGGGCAGAGCTCCTCGACGCCCTTCTGGTCGACGACCTCGGTGCGTGTGCCCATATGCTTGCCCATTTCGGCGCGCATATGGAAGCTGCGCATCGTCGCCTCGCTATGCGCCAGCGTGAGCTGGCCGCGCTGCGAGAACATGACGTTGAAATCGAGCTCTTGCGACAGCCGCTCGAACAGCTCGACGCCCTCCTTGTAGAAGGCGATGCCTTCCGGCGTGATGTAATTGGAGCGGATGGTGGTGGTGTTGCGCGCCGTGTTGCCGCCGGCGAGATAGCCTTTCTCCAGCACCGCCACGCTGCTTATGCCGTGATACTTGGCAAGATGGTGCGCGCAGGACAGTCCATGCCCGCCGCCGCCGATGATGACGACGTCGTAGGTCGGCTTCAGCTCGGGCGTGGCGGGGATGTCGCCGCTGACCGGATAGTCCCTGCTGAGACCGTATTTCAGGAGCCTGAGGGGCATTGCGCGCTCAGCTCGAAATCTTGGGAGGATCGTAAAGCAGCGCCGAGAGGTCGGAGAAGCGGCTATCGCGGTCGTTGAGGCCAAGCACCGCGTCGCGGATCCCCGCGGCGCGCTTGGATCCAAGCACGGGTGCTGCGAACTCCATGTATTTGGCCTCGACGTCCTGCTTGGTCATTGGCGCTTCGGGGCCGCCGCGCGCATGCACGTCGCCGGATGCCAGCACCCGCCCGTCCGTCGTGGTGATGACGACATCGGCCCAGCGGCCGGCCGGGAAGCGGGCGCTATGGCGCTCGGTTTCGCTCACCGCGATGCGCGTCAGCATGTCCGCGACAGCGGCGTCGGCGAGCCCGGCGCCGGAAATATGCTCGAGCCCGATCCGCTCATGAATGATGAAGGTCGCCACGGCGAAGCGCAGGCTGTATTGCGCCTTCGAGGTCGTGTCCGGCATGCCGTCGAAGAGCGTTGCGGCATAGTGGAAGCTGTTCACCTGGACATGGCTGATGTCGGACGGGGCAAGGTTGTGCGCCAGGCAAAGTCCACGCACGGCGTCAATGGCCGCATGTGCCCAACGGCAGATCGGGTAGGGCTTTACATATTGATGGAGCGACTGCCAGAAGACGCCGAGATCCTTCCAATGCGCCGCGACCTCCGGCGCTTCCACCGTGATCGCCGGCGCGCCGGTGAAGCCACGTTCGGCAAGCACAGCCGCGGAGAGGCCTACGAGAGCGCCGAGGCCGGAGCCGTCATGCAGCATCGTCGGCGTGGCGATCTCGCGCATCATCTGGCTGCGCGGGCCGTGATACTCGGCAATGCCCAGCGCCTCGCGCAATTGCGTTTCGTCGAGCCGCCGCAAGCGTGCCGCCACGGCCGCCACGCCCAATGCATTCCAGGCGCCGGAGGTGTGGTAGTCGCTCACCGTCGCATGCAAGGCGATGCCGGCCCGGCCGGCGACTTCGTAGCCGACGACCAGGGACGCCAGCGCCTCCGGCCCGGTAAGGTCGGGCCTCGCCTCGGCGAGTGCTGCAAGCGCCGGCATGATCGCGACGCCGATATGGCCTTTGGTGGGGCTGTAGCCGTCGTGGCCATCTAGATTGTCGATCTGCGTGGCGACGGCATAGGCCGCGCCGGCATTGCTGGCGCGCCGTCCGTCGAACAACATGCGGGCCGAATATTGCGGATCGCTCGAGCCATAGAGCAGGACGGCGGCGTCACGGGCGATGCGGCCTGCCTCCATCGGTCCTGCCGCGACGGCGATGCCCAGCGTGTCAAGCAGGAGGTAACGGGCCTGTTCGAGCACCGGCTGAGGGAAGACGGGAGCTGGACGCCGCAGCACGAAATCGGCCAGGCGCGTGAACGTATCGGAACTGACGACAGGCCCCTCACGCCGGTATGACGGCACAGCCACGCACTTATCTCCCCTGTGTCTTCACAACATCAATAAATTGGGTCCATCGCCCAGGCACGTGATTAGTTTGGCGGCTTTGACCAAAAATATTGATGCCATGTCGCTTGTCTGCGATTAAAGGGCCGATTGCCCATGCGATAGCTACGGCAACTGTGGAACAGGAGACCGGGATGAAGCCGCCGCCGCCCTTGAACTATATCCGCTCGTTCGAGAGCTCGGCCCGCCATTTGAGCTTCACCACGGCAGCCAAGGAGCTGGGCTATACGCAGGCTGCGGTCAGCACGCATGTACGCGCGCTCGAACATTATATCGGCCGGCAGCTGTTCATCCGCTATCCGCGCAGCCTGAAGCTGACGGAGATGGGGGAGGCATTCCTGCCAACCTTGCGCCAGGCGCTCGACCAGATCGACCAGGCGACCGAAGCGATCGTGGCGTCCTCCCGCAACCGGACGGTGGTCGTTTCATGTCCGATGAGCCTTGCGGAGAACTGGCTGGCGGGGTGCATGGCGGCGTTCCGCAAGAAGCATCCCGAAATCGAGATCGTGCTGCACGGCACGATCTGGGAAGACTTGAGCGAGCAGATCGCCGACATCACCATCTCGACGCGGCGTTTCGACGATAGGCCGCCTTCGGCTACGCCGCTCTGGAATGACGAACTGGTGCTGCTCTGCGCCCCCGGCATGCTCGAGGGCGAGCATGCGCTGAAGACGCCTCAGGACATGCTCAAGGTGGACTGGATCTTCGTGCATGGCCGCCAGGAATACTGGCAGGTGGTGACCGAGGCACTTGGCGTCGACCTGGAGGACCACGACAAGGGCCTGTCGACCAACGCCTCCAACATCGCGCTCGAGCTCGCCGCGATGGGCGCGGGCCTCGTCGCTACGCAGCGCTCGCTCGCGCATGCCTATATGCGACGCGGGCTGCTCGTCGAGCCGTTTCCGGTGCGGCCGCCAAGCCCCTGGAATTACTATCTGACCGAGAGCCAGCTTTCGAAGGGAAACATCGCACGAACGGTCAGGGAATGGATCTTGTCCAGGGCCAGGGAAGACGCCGCGCGACCATAGGGCTACCCGCCCCTTCAAAAATTTGGCGAGCCAATGGCATTGTTTTTTTAGGTCTCAAAGGCCGGTTTTCTGCGGTTTGTGAAGGGTCGAGCCCTTCCGGGATTTTTGCATCGCCCCTAACATGCGCAGCCGCAAGGGGAATGTAACGGGCGGAAAGCCCTGAACCGGAGAACAACGATGACGATGTTCAAGAGCAACGGTGACCGCGTCCCGGCGGTCATCGAAAGCTACGCAGCTGAAGTCAAAGGCGGCAGGATGGACCGCCGCGAATTCCTGGCCATGGCTAGCGTGATGGGCGCTTCGACGGCGCTCGCCTATTCGATGGCAGGGATGGAGCCGGCCAAGGCCGCGGCAGCCGTGCCCGGCAAGAAGGGCGGCATCCTTAAGATGCAGATGATCATCAAGGACATGAAGGATCCGCGCGCCTGGGACTGGTCGGAAATCGCAAATGTCATGCGCCAATGCAACGACTACATGATCCGCTACACCACCGACTTCACCTTCGAGGGCCATCTGGTCGAGAGCTGGGAGGTGAGCGACGACGCCACCGAATATACGCTGCATCTGCGCAAGGGCGTGAAATGGTCGAACGGCGACGACTTCAACGCCGACGACATCGTCTACAACATCGAGCGCTGGTGCGATAAGGCGGCCGAGGGCAACTCGATGGCCGGGCGCATGGGCTCGCTGATCGACGCCGCCACGAAAAAAGCTACCAAAGGCGCCATCACCAAGCTCGACGACCATACGGTGAAGCTGAAATGCAATCAGTCCGACGTCACCATCATCCCGGGCTTCTCCGACTATCCGGCGGTCATCGTCCATCGCGACTTCGACAAGAACGGCGCCAATATGCTGAAGACGCCCGGCACCGGCCCGTATGAGTTGATCTCCTACAAGGTCGGCGAGTCCGCCTCGGTGCGGCGGCGCAAGGATTTCACCTGGTTCGGCGGCGAGCCCTATCTCGACGGCGTCGACTGGATCGACTACGGATCGGACGCATCCAACCCCGCCATCGGCAGCGCCTTCGAGGCCGGCGAGATCGACTGCAACTACCAAACGGTCGGCGGCACGGTCGATCTCTATGACAGCATGGGCCTGGTCAAGGAGCAGGTTGTCACCGCCGGCACGATCGTGCTGCGCACCAACGTGACCAACAAGCCCTACGACGACAAACGCGTGCGCAACGCTATCCAGCTTGCGGTCGACAACGAGACGGTGCTGAAACTCGGCTATAGCGGCCTGGGGCAGATCGCCGAAAACCATCATGTCTGCCCGATCCATCCGGAATATTACGAACTGCCCAAAGTCCCGCGCGACCTGGCCAAGGCAAAGGCGTTGATGGCCGAGGCCGGCCAGACGGATCACGAATTCGAGCTGATCTCCTACGACGCCGACTATGTGAAGGACCCGGCCGACGTCGTCGCCGCGCAGATGCGCGACGCCGGATTCAAGGTCAAGCGCACCATCATCCCGGGCTCCTCGTTCTGGAACGACTGGACGAAATATCCGTGGTCGACCACCGACTGGGGCATGCGGCCGCTCGGCGTCCAGGTGCTGGCGATCGCCTATCGCAGCGGCGAAGCGTGGAACGAGTCCGGCTACGCCAATCCGGAGTTCGACAAGAAGCTGAACGAGGCGATGGCCATTGCCGACCCGGCCAAGCGCAAGGAGCTGATGAAGGACGTCGAGTTCATCCTGCAGGACTCCGGCATTCTCGTCCAGGCGTTCTGGCGCTCGCTTTACCGCCATCATGCCACCTATGTGAAGAACCTCGGCATGCACCAGACATTCGAGCTGCAATTGGACAAGGTCTGGCTGGACAAGGCCTAGAACCGGCAGCTCAAGCATCAATTCAGGGGCGCGGTTTGCGCCCCTGAATTCGCCGGCGACTGCGATCGATCGGTCAGCTAATTGAAATCCCAAAGCGCTGCCAAAGAGCGCGAAGCAAAAGTCGCCGAACAAAGGGAAGAAAGCTCACTATGCGTACTCATGCACAAGCCGTTGTCATTGGCGGTGGTCTGATCGGCTGCTCGATCCTCTATCATCTCGCTAAGTTCGGCTGGACGGATGTCGTCCTTCTGGAGCGCAGCGAGCTGACCTCCGGTTCGACCTGGCACGCGGCGGCCAACATCCATGGCCTGCATGATTCCACCAATATCAGCCGGCTGCAGCACTACACGATGGCGCTTTACAAGGAGCTTGAAGCTGAGACCGGCCAGGGCTGCGGCATCTTCCAGCCGGGCTCGCTCTATCTCGCCCAGACCGAGGCGCGCGAGCATCAGCTGCGGCTGCAGGAAGCCAAGGCGCGACGCTACAAGATGAATTTCTACGAAGTCGGCCGCGACGAGGCGGAGCGCCTGCATCCGCTGGTCGATTTCGACGGCATTCGCTGCATCATGTATGAGCCGGAGGGCGGCAATGTCGACCCGTCGGGCGTGACGGCGGCCTATGCCGCGGGCGCGCGCCAGCGCGGCGCGGAGATCCATCGCTTCACCCCGGCCACGGCGACCGAGGCGCAAGCGGACGGCAGCTGGATCGTGCGCACGCCGAAGGGCGATATCCGCACGCAATGGGTGGTCAACGCAGCCGGCCTGTGGGGCAGGGAGGTCGCCGCCATGGCCGGGCTGCAACTGCCGTTGATCCCGACCGAGCACCAGTATTTCGTCACCGAAACCATTCCGGAAATCGCCTCGATGGGCCGACGCCTGCCATCGGTCGCCGATCGCGACGGCGAATATTATCTGCGCCAGGAAGGTTTGGGGCTGCTGATCGGCGCTTACGAACACAACATGAAATTCTGGGCCGAGGACGGCACGCCGATGGATTTCGGCCACGAGCTATTTCCCGACGATCTCGACCGCATCGAGGAAAACATGATGCGCGCCATCCAGCGCGTTCCGGCGGCGGCCGCCGCCGGTGTCAAGAAGGTGATAAACGGTCCGATGATCTGGTCGCCCGACAGCGCGGTGCTGTTCGGGCCCGTGCCGGAGCTCAGCAATTATTTCTGCTGCAACGGCATCATCCCCGGCTTCTCGCAATCGGGCGGCATGGGCAAGCTCGCGGCCGAGTGGATGATCGAGGGCGAGCCTTCGCTCGACATGTTCGGCTGGGACATGGCGCGCTTCGGCCAATGGGCCGGAAAGGCCTTCACCAGGGCGCGCGTGCAGGACCAGTACAGCCACCGTTTCAAGATCCATTTCCCGAACGAGGAGCGCGCCGCCGGGCGTCCGGTGCGGACACGGCCGGTTTACGAGATGCAGAAGGAGATGGGCGCCGTGTTCGGCCTCAATTTCGGCTGGGAGCACCCGCTGTGGTTCGCGGCCGAGGGCGAGCCGCGCGAGGAGACGATCGGCTTCACGCGCCAGAATTGGTGGGCGCCGGTCGGCCGCGAGGCGCGTATGCTGCGCGAGCATGCCGGCATCATCGACATCTCCAATTTCGCCAAATACGAGGTGAAGGGTCCGGACGCGGAGGCCTGGCTGAACGCGCTCTTCGCCAACCGCATGCCGATCAAGGTCGGCAACTCCTGCCTGACGCCGCTGATCGGCAAGCGCGGCGGCATTGCCGGCGACTTCACCGTGACGAGGCTGGCAGAAGACGGGTTCATGGTGATCGGCTCGGGCATGGCCGAGCGTTTCCACCAGCGCTTCTTCAAATCCGTGCCGCTGCCGGCAGGCACGACCTTCCGCTCGCGCACCGAGGATCTCGGCGGCTTCAACGTCGCCGGCCCGAAATCGCGCGAGCTCCTGCAGCGGCTCACCAACGATGATCTGTCGAACGAGGCCTTCCCGTTCATGCGCTCGCGGCAGATCACCGTCGCCGGCGTCGACGTCGTGGCGTTGAGGGTCTCCTTCACCGGCGATCTTGGCTGGGAGCTGCACTGCAAGGCGGCCGACCAGGTCGAGCTCTACCGCGCGTTGCTCAAGGCGGGCGCGGAAGTCGGCGCCGGGCCGGTCGGCTCACGGGCGCTGATGTCGTTGCGCGTCGAAAAGGGCTATGGCAGCTGGAGCCGCGAATACTCGCCCGAATACTGGCCGCAGGAGGTCAAGCTCGATCGCCTGATCAAAACGGACAAGCAATTCCTCAACCGCGACGCCTATCTCGCCGTCGCCGACAAGCCGGCGCGGGATGAACTCATCATGCTTTCCGTGTCGGCCAAGGACGCGGACGCCACCGGCGGCGAGCCGATCTTCCTGCCGGACGGCACGCCGATCGGCCAGGTGTCGTCGGGCGCCTATGGCTATTTCGTCGCTCAGTCGCTGGCGATGGGCTACGTCAAGGCGGGAACCGCCAAGGCCGGCGACAAGGTGACCGTCGCCATTCTAGGCCGGCCGCATGACGCGGTGCTGCTCGCGCATCCGCCCTTCGACCCGGAAGGCAAGCGGCTGCGGTCGTAAGGCGCGAACAGCCGGCCACCGCGAGCACACCAGTTTAGAAGAGGACTTCAGACAACTAAAAACAAAGAGAATCGCATGATCAAACGGCATTTGCTGGGCGCGATGCTCGCCCTGGTCCTGACGTCCGCCGCACAGGCGGCCGACATCAAGGTCGTCAACGACGACGCCTGGTTCGCCGAAGGTCCTATCTGGTATCAGGACAAGCTGTTCTACGTCGAATATGGCCGCGGCACGGTCACCGTCTGGGACGGAAAGAAGAACGACATTTTCTGGAAGATGGACGGCTGCGGCCCGTCGGCCGTGCTACCGACCACCACCGGCGAGTTCCTCGTCACCTGCTACGACAACAACACGATCGGCCGCATCTCGGCCGACGGCAAGACGCTGCCGGCCTATGACAAGGACACGGACGGCAAGCCGTTCAGCGGGCCGAACGATTTTGCGCCCGACAAGGACGGCGGCGTCTATTTCACCGGCTCCGGCAAGGGCGGCCCGCTGATCGATGCTTCGGCCTATTACATCGGCAAGGACGGCAGCGTTGAAAAGGTCGCCGGCGACCTGCACAATCCCAATGGTCTCGTCATGTCGAATGATGGAAAGATCCTCTATCTGGTCGAAACCGAGGACAACAGGATCATCGAGTTCGACGTCCAGCCCGATCACAGCCTGAGCAATCGCCGCGTCTTCCTGCGGCTCGACGATCTCTTCCCGAACCAGCCGCATATCTGGCCCGACGGCATCAAGATGGACAAGGAAGGCGAGATGTATATCGGCCAGAGCCCGCGCTCGCTCGATGCGCCAGGCAAGATCATCGTCGTCGACAAGGACGGCAAGCTTCTGCGCACGCTTTCGGTGCCGTCGCCGTCGATGCCGAACTTCGCCTTCGGGCCGGATGAGAAGATGCTCTACGTGATGGCGCTCGACCAGATTGACGCCGCGCCCTGGCACGGCAAGGTCTATGAGGTGCCGAACAAGTAGAGACTTCGCCGGTTACGGTACGGTGGCTTAGCCGCCGAACCTTTCCAACCAGTGGCGGGCGAGATCGGAGCGCCGGCAGAGCCAGATGTTGGGATTGGACGTGGCCTTGTCGAGGAAGCGTTCCAGCCCGATCATTCGCCCCGGCCGCGCCGCCAGCCGACAATGCAGCGACACCGTCATCATGCGCGGGGTCTTCTGGCCTTCCTTCAAAAGCCAGTCGACGCCGTCGCTGACATATTCGAAGAACTGGCTGCCGGTCTCCAGTCCTGAACCGCGCGAAAAACGGCTGTCATTGTTGTCGAAGCTGTGCGGCACGATCAGGTGCCGCTTGGCGCCGACATCGACGAAATAGGGCAGGTCGTCATTGTAATCGTCGCAATCGAACAGGAAGCCGCCATGCTCGACCACGAGCCTGCGTGTGTTGAGGCTCGGCCGGCCGGTGTACCAGCCGAGCGGCTCGATGCCGGTGAACTTGCGCACCGTGTCCACCGTCATGGCGATATGCTGGCGCTCTTCCTCTTCGCTAAGCGGCGCGTAGTCGATCCAGCGCCAGCCATGGCAGACGATGTCGCTGCCGAGCGCGGCAATCGCCTTGCCCGCGGCCGGGTTGATCTCGAGCGCGCGCCCGACAATGTAGAAGGTCGGAATGACGCCCTTGTCCCGGAACAGCGAGATGAGCCGCCAAACGCCGACGCGCGAACCGTATTCATAAAGCGATTCCATGTTGCGGTTGCGCAAGCCAGGCCTGGCCGGCGACGCGGCAAGATCCGACAGGATCGTTTCGGAAACGCCGTCGCCTTCACCGATGGAGTATTCCGCACCTTCCTCGTAATTGACGACGATGTTGAGCGCCAGCTTCGCGCCGCCGGGCCACTCGGCCCGCGGAGGCCGCTCGCCATAGCCGACAAAATCGCGGGCGGGCAGATACGGCGTGTCTGACGTCATGAAATCTCCTCGTGAAGCCGTCACCAGCATTGCCTGCCGCGCATGGCGGCCAGGATGCGCAGTGCGCTGTCCATGACCTCCTGCGGCCCGATCGTGATGCGCAGGCAGTCGGTAAGACCGTAACCGGAAAGGCCGCGCACGACGATGTCAGCGCCGCGCAGGGCACTGTCGGCGGCGGCCGTTGCCGCCGCGTCGGCAAAGCGGATCAGGACGAAATTCGTCCGGCTCTCCGGGACCTCGTATCCGGCGGCTCGCAAGCCTTGCGCGAAGCGGTCGCGAATGTCCGACGTGTGCACCACCGTTGCGCGCGTATAGACCTGGTCCTCGATGGCCGCGACAGCCATGGCGAGGCTCACCGTCGAGACCTGGTTGGAGTTCTGCATCTTGCGCACCTCGGCGGCGATCCGGGGCGCGAATAAGCCCCAACCGATGCGCGCGCCGGCCAGTCCGTATGCCTTGGACAGACTGCGCAGGACAACGGTGTCGCCGCGCCCGGCAAGCGCGAAGACGGCTTGCGGATCCTGATCGTCGAATTCGCCATAGGCCTGGTCGATCATCAGGAGAACGTCGCCGGGAAGGGCCGCGCGCAGGCGCAGCAGCTCCGCATTATGGATGCACGTGCCGGTCGGGTTGCCAGGATTGCAGACGAACACGATGCGCGTTGCTGGCGTCACCGCCGCCAGGACGGCGTCGATCGAGACCTCGAAGCCGCGCTCCTGTGCTTTGACATAGGTCGCCCCGACGCGCGCGGCCGCCGAGGCCGCGAAATTATAGGCATAGTCCGTGCCTAGCACGTCCGCGCCGGGGCCGGCGAAGGCCGCGATGGTGCAGGCGATCAGTTCCATCGAGCCCGCGCCGCACAGGATAAGGTCGCGCTCGACCCCATAGACCCTGGCGATCGCATCGCGCAGTAAGGTCCAGTCCGGGTCCGGATAAAGCTGGCTGCGCGCCACGGCGTCGCGGCCGGCCTCGATTGCCTTGGGGCTGGGCGGGAAGGCGCTCTCGTTCTGGGCCAGCGTCGGCCGGTCATAGCCGCCGAAATTCGCCAGCGCGAACGCGGACATGGCCTCGACGTGAGCGGCGGCTTTCAGGGGCACTGCATAAAGTCCGGCTATCGGCTCGTCGGCAAGGTTTCCGCAATCAGGCTAAGGCAGCGCGGCCGGACCGCAAAGCAAAATTCGCCGGCACAATGGCTATGGGAATTTGGCCCATGTGGGATGGAGGCAGCCCGCCGGAAGCGGTGATGTTTGGCGGCAGCAGCCGTCTTCTGGAAGTCCGTTGCAGGCCGCCAATCAATGCAACGGGGTTGGCGGATAGGCGACTGGGTGCAAGCTGCGTTTGTACCTCGCCAGGATTTCCTCTTCGATTTCGTCGATCGCCAGCGTTAGTGAACGTTGATTGTTGGCGTCGACGTCAATGATCAACCGCCCGCGCGCCGTCAGCAAGTCGCATACGTGCGCGACTACTGCGGCCGACTGAAGCCTTATGTCCAAACCGGTTTCGAACAAACGCTCGGCAAAGGTATGGCTCTTCTGTCTCCGGTCAAGCCGCTCGATGAGAAGTTGCTCGCAGGCGTCGATTCTAACCACCACGTCCGACTCGGGTATGAAATCCAGCGCGTGAGCAAGGTGCGTTTCATCTGCTGTTCCGCTGAAGCAGGCGAGCATCGAAACCGCCTGAACGAAGGCTTCGTCGAAAATAAGAATTTCCTCGCTGGTGACAGATTGGCGCCATGCGCGGGCAAGGCGGAGAACGTATTGACTTAGCCTGATGCGCCAGATCACGTTTCTGGGGGGCAGTGTCTGAACCAGGTTTGCGCGAATTCTGAAGTCGACGGCATTTGCGGATGGGCGACAGGCCATGCCGATCGAGCGTGCGGCCGCGCGGGCGACTCGACCCAACGCAGTGACAATGCCGCCGGGGTCCAGCATGGATCGATGATCAGCGCGCCGGTCGGTGAGAACAATCCTCGCAGGGTGCCCATGAGCCCGCAACTGTTCATAGAGCGCATGCGCAAATGTCGTTTTGCCTGACCCAGCTGGACCTACGAATTCAACAATCATACGTTAGGAACCCTGCTGACTTGGCTATATATCGTATCGAGGGACCAGCTTCGGCGACCGCAGCTCCTGAGCCATTTTTGCCGCCTGGAAGATTGTCATAAGAACGTAGGTCGTTTCACCTTCGGTCGAGTTTATGGCCAAGACCACGCGGCCGATCTCGTCACTCATGGCGCAAGACCAATCTTTGACAGCAATCGCTCGTTTCCCCGCCATTTGCCCCTCCCTTTCCTTTGGGAGGTTATTTGGCGCCGTGAAAACCAGCAATTTGGACTGAATGCCCATTCCGTTGGGCCTAACGTCGTTCCCTGCCTTGTTTGCCTTCAACGCGTGGGAACGTCTCGAATGACTACGCGTTCTTCCGTTACGGTCACATTTCATTGAGGACCTAACCGGAGGATATTCAAATGAAAATGAAGGTACTCTGCATGAGCGCAGTTGCGCTCGCAATGATGGGTAGTGCCGCGATAGCCGGTAGTAGTACCGGGACGTCCGCGCTCGATGATCCGGCCAAGATGTCGCCGTTCTTCACCGACGCCGGCATGAAAACATTGAGATCCGAGGCGGATTTCAAGACTGCCTGGATGGCCATGAAGCCGGATGAGCGTGCAGCGGTTTTGAAAGACTGCGGCGACACGACCATTAGCAAGTCGCACGCAGACTTCTGCGCGATGGCCAAGAAGATGGGGGGCTGAAGCCTCCCTCTATGAGCCCATCACACCGTTATCCCGCTATGGGGCTATCCTCACTCGGGTGACGGGTTGAGGCGGCCGATTCCGAAGGGATGCAGCCGCCCGTTTTAAGCCCGCTACGTTTCCCATTGGGCGGCGGGCTTTTTGGCGGGGCGCCTGCCTTAGTTCTTCAGTTGCCAGGACTGTTGCGACAGAGGCGTTGCAATTCACTGCTTTAGTTCTTGCCCTTTAACGGAGAACAGTTCCGAAACTGTCTTCCTGGTTCTATGAGGAAGGACCACCAACATAGACAGGCCCCGCGTCAAGTGCGCACTGTCACCGTACTTCCCTCAGTTCCCGCCGGAAGCATTCGCCTGCAAATAGATGATGGCTCGTCGCTGCGCGAGCTACAGGATCGTCGCTACGACAGAACCTCAGGGAGGGGCTGCTCATGCAGTCTCCGCTAGAAAAGTACAAAAGCTCAGCTCGACCATTGCCGGGGGAAGCGGAACGTCGGGCCAGGCTACAAAAAATGCAAGGGCTGCGAAGCCTGCGATCTTACGGCTCCTGTCTTCGGCTTGATACAAGCGCTCAATTTCACGATCTGATCGATTGTACGGCGCTGCTGGAACCGTTGAATGAAGGCGACGACGAGCAGTGACGGGTGAACCGCCGCGCTCGAAGGTCCGGAGATGGGGACAGCATTGGGATCGAAGATGGCGAGGCCTAGCCGGCGACGACAGCGGACGTCACACGGAGACAAGCGGCCCGGCAAGGCTGGCGGGTAAGAACCAGTCAGGTTGGGCCTGACCAGCAAAGCTCGCAACGCCCAACTGAGATCGAGCCTATCAACCCGCCCCAAGATTCTCGCCATACAAAATGGAGGATGCCTAGCCGGCCAGTGCGAGCCAAGGCCCGTCTTGCCATAAGTCCCGACGGCTGTTCCTGAAAATCTGTGAGTGTTTGGCTCCCCGGGCCGGATTCGAACCAGCGACCAACCGGTTAACAGCCGGTTGCTCTACCACTGAGCTACCGGGGAACGGAGGCTCTGACGTGAGTGGCGCAGCCTATAGCAAACACCTTTCGGCTTTGCAAAGAAGCATTTCGCAATTTTTCTCCAGATTTTGATGCGGCTATTTGTGCCATCGTTCGGCGCGCCCACATATGAAGGGCTTCACACCGGCACGGAACAAAGCGGCCGGTTATCGCCTTGACATGGCTTAGGCAGCAGATGGGATTTGGCTTGAATGACCGCAGCGGATGATGACAACGCCCCGGCGCGGAAGATTTCGATCTTCGGCCGCGAGTTCACCATGCCGCGCTCGCGCGGCTGGCGAATCGCGATCGGCATGCTGCTTACCCTGGGCGGGCTTCTGGGCTTTCTGCCGATTCTCGGTTTCTGGATGGTTCCGCTCGGTCTCCTGGTTCTGTCCTATGAATTCGCCATGATCCGACGCCACCGGCGGCGTTTCGTCGTCTGGTGGGGACGCCGGCGCCGGCCCGACTGAGAGGCCGCGACGACTGCGCCACAGCGATGCCTGACCCCTGACAACCGATTGGTAATCACCACTTTGGCCGCTCCGCGTGAAAGCGTCGGGAATGACGCGCGAGCGCTTGACGACCTTTGAGCGCCAACATAATGAGTTCGCTCGGAACGCCGGGAGCATTGCGAGGCCTCGTGGCGGAGTGGTTACGCAGAGGACTGCAAATCCTTGCACCCCGGTTCGATTCCGGGCGAGGCCTCCAGATGCTTGCGGGCTCCAGCGCAATCGCGCCGGAGCGGGGTTCCAGTCGAAGTTTTAGCCGCGTGTCTGGCGCGGGGAGCGAATTGTTGGGACATGAACGCTGATTTCTCCGAACGCCGCGTGAAGATGGTCGACGGCCAGATCCGCACCACCGATGTAACCAGCGCGTCGATCATCGAGGCGATGCTGACCGTCCCGCGCGAGGCCTTTGTCGGCGCCGGACAGCAGGATCTGGCCTATATCGACGAGGATATCCGCATTTCCGATGGCGCCAATGGCAGCGCGCGCTACCTGATGGAGCCGTCGCCGCTCGCCAAGCTTTTGCAGCTGGCCGAGATCGACGCGAGTGATTCGGTGCTCGATGTCGGTTGCGGCACCGGCTATTCCGCCGCATTGCTCTCTAGGCTGGCGCGGTCCGTGGTGGCGATGGAGAGCGATCCCGCGCTGGCGGAGGCCGCCAAATCCACGCTTTCCAACCTCGGCTGCCAGAACGTCACGGTGGTCAACGGGCCGCTACCGCAGGGGTATGCCGCTAAAGCGCCTTACAATGTTATCTTTATCGGCGGCAGCGTCGAGGAAGTGCCGCAGGCATTGCTCGACCAGCTTGCGGAAGGTGGACGCCTGGTTGCAGTCGAAGGACGGGGCAACTCTGGCGTGGCGCGGCTGTTTTTTAAAGCAGGGGGGGTTGTAACCGGGAGACGGGCCTTTAATGCGGCAATTAAGCCACTACCGGGCTTCGAACGTGCCCACGCGTTTGAATTCTGAGCGTTTTTGCCTTGCAGCGAAGGCGCTGTCATGATCGCTTGCGCCTAACAATCGTTGCTGATCGTTAACCGGGCGTTTCGGGAGGCTGTCAGCGGGGGAACGATAAACAACGCGGCGCTGGTCGATCTGTAAGGGTAGGCTGACGTGGCGTGGTTCCCATGCAAAACGAATGAGGGAAATAACGTGCCGTCTCTACGCAAGAGCATTTTAATAACTATCCTTGTTTCGGCCACGGCGCTTTCGCCGCTGGCCGCCTCCGCCGAGACCATTACGGGCGCCCTCGCCAAAGCCTACCAATACAATTCGCAGCTCAACGCCGCTCGCGCCGGCGTGCGCGTCACCGATGAGGGCGTTGCCATCGCCAAGTCGGGCTGGCGCCCGACCGTCACCGGTTCGGGCAGCATCGACTACACCAGCACCCACGCCCAAGGCGCCACCCAGAACATCACCACGGGCAGCTTCGGCGTGCAGATCAACCAGACCCTGTTCGACGGGTTTCAGACCAAGAACAACGTCGCCGCCGCCGAATCGCAGGTGAAGGCTTCGGTCGAAAGCCTGCGCAACACCGAAGAGAACATCCTGTTCAACGCGGCGAGCGCCTATATGGACGTGATTCGCGACCGCCAGGTCGCGGCATTGACCGAGCAGAACCTGCAATTCCTGAGCGAGCAGGCGCGCGCCGCCCGCTCGCGCTTCGAGGTCGGCGAGGGCACCCGCACCGACGTCGCCCAGGCCGATGCCTCGCGCGCCACCGCCGTGGCGCAGCTCAGCGCCGCCCGGGCGACGGCACTGGCGAGCGCCGCCACTTACCACCAGATCGTCGGGGACGAGCCGGGCAAGCTGAAGGCGGCCTCGCCGCTCGGCAAGCTGTTGCCGAGCAACCTCGATTCAGCCTTGGCCGTCGCTTCCGCCGAGCATCCGGCCATCCTCGCCACCCAACACCTCGTCGATGCGGCGGCGTTTTCGGTGAAATCATCGGAAGGCGCGCTGCTGCCGCAGGTGACGGCTTCGGCCGGCATTTCGGACAATTACAGCCACGCCGTTCCCGACATCAGGGGCACCAACGGCACCTCCACCTCGGCCAATATCGGCGCCACGCTGACCATTCCGATCTATTCGGGCGGGCGGACCTCGGCGCTGGTGCGGCAAAACAAGGAATCGCTCAGCCAAGCGCGCATCCAGGTCGACGTCAGCCGCGACCAGGTGCGCCAAGCCGTGGTCTCGGCCTGGACGCAATATATCGCGGCGCGCGAAAGCGTGGATGCCAACAGGCAGGTCATCGAAGCCGCGCAGCTGGCGCTCAACGGCGTCATCGAAGAGCGCAATGTCGGCCAGCGCACGACGCTGGACGTGTTGAACGCGCAGAACGCCGTCATCACCGCCAAGATCAATCAGGCCAGCTCGGAGCGCGACGTGGTCGTGGCGAGCTACGCCATCCTGTCGGCGATGGGCCGGCTGTCGGTCGATCGGCTGGGCCTGGCGGTCACCAAATACAGGCCGGAAGAGCATTACAACGCCGTCAAGGACAAATGGTACGGACTGCGCACGCCTGACGGGCGCTGATTTCCGATTCAAGCTCTGGCAAACGCCGCGCGTCCAATGGATGCGCGGCGTTTGTCTTTTGCGAATGGGTCGTCGGGCTGCGCATCGCCTAATCTGTTGAAATCCAAGGAGTCCCCAGATTGGGGATTCTCGGATGACGATCGGTCGGTTACGCTGTCTCCATTGATTCGAATTCCGACCCGGGCAGGAACGGAATTCCTGAACGGGTCAAGTTCTTGAACAGGCAGTTCTTGAACATGTCACTTGGGCGGCGGATGTGACGATGGCGACGGCAAGCAGCGCGCAGCGCGAACCTTCCATGGAAGAGATACTGGCTTCCATCCGGAGGATCATTGAAGACAGCGACACCGGGCGCAAGCAGCCGGCCGAGGCCGGCGAGCTGCGCCAGGATCTGGAACCGGCCGCCGCTGCCGTGTCCCCCGCGGCTGCGCCGAATGTCGAGGTTGACGCCTTTCGCTCCGAATTGCATGCCGACGCCCGCAAGCCGGTGACGCTGGCGGAGGTCCAAGCACAGCTTGCCGCGACCGATCCTGCGCTGACGCGCGCCGAGGCTCGCCACGAGCCGGTCAGGGCGGCGCCCGCGCCGACGAACTTGGAGGTCGGGGCCAGGAGCGCCGCTCAATCGAGCGCGTCGCCGGCAGCGAGCAAGCCTGCGCCGGCGAACGCACCGCAGACCGCCGAGACCATTGTCACCGATTGGCGGCGGGAAATCGCAGCGGCGGGCGGCAGCACGGTCACCGCGAAGCCGACCGCAAGGGCGCCGGAAGCCGCGCCGCGGGTCGAGATCGAGAAGGAAGAAGTTCGACCGGCGACTGAAGCTTCCGCGCAAGCCAGCGGCTCCGGGGCATCCGAACCGGAGGCGCAGCCGGCTCGGCCCGCGATCCTTTCGGAACATACAGGCCGGCAGGTCGCCGCGGCCTTCGGCGAGCTTTCCGACGCTTTTGCCAGCCGCGGCAAGAAGAGTTTCGACGAGATGGCCGAGGAGATGCTGCGGCCGATGCTGCAGGATTGGCTCGACAACAATTTGCCGACACTGGTCGAAAGGCTGGTGCGCGAGGAGATCGAGCGCGTGGCGCGCGGGGCGCAGTAAGGTGCCGGAACACGCAGTCCGAGCGCTGCCTTGAGGCGGCGCTTTGTTTAAGGCAGCCTGAAGCGTCGCTTGAAACGGATTCAACCGACGCGCTTAAGCTTCTGTTTTGATGCATGTCGCTGTCCCAGCGCCGCTGCGCACTTGCCTGCGACTTGTCAGGCGCGCACGCCATCGCAGAACCGGCGGCATTGCCCCCGGCCGCGGCAGGCCTATCTGTGAGAGCGATCGCAGCTCTCGCGGTTGACTCGGCCAAGACCTTCCGATTTACACCGGACGCTTGTTCCCGACAGTTCGGACTTCCTCCATGCTTGAAAAGACATACGACGCCAAAGCCGTCGAGCCGAAGATCGCCAAAATCTGGGAAGAGGCCGACGCCTTCCGGGCCGGCGCCGGCGCGGAGGAAGGGGCGGAGGCCTTCACCATCGTCATCCCGCCGCCGAACGTCACCGGCTCGCTGCATATGGGCCATGCCCTCAACAACACGCTGCAGGACATTCTGGTGCGCTTCGAGCGCATGCGCGGCAAGAACGTGCTTTGGCAGCCTGGCATGGATCACGCCGGCATCGCCACGCAGATGGTGGTCGAGCGCCGGCTCATGGAAAAGCAGATCCACCGCCGCGATCTGACGCGTGAGGAGTTCATCGAGAAAGTCTGGGAGTGGAAAGCCGAATCCGGCGGCGCGATCTTCAACCAATTGAAGCGGCTCGGCGCCTCGGCCGACTGGTCGCGCGAACGCTTTACTATGGACGAGGGACTGTCCGAGGCCGTGCTGGAGGTCTTCGTCACGCTCTACAAGGAAGGCCTCATCTACAAGGACAAGCGCCTTGTGAACTGGGACCCGAAGCTGCTCACCGCCATTTCCGACTTAGAGGTCGAGCAGCACGAGGTGAACGGCAATCTCTGGCATTTCCGCTATCCGATTGAAGGCGAGGCGTTCGACCCTGAGAACCCCAAGACCTTTATCACGGTCGCCACGACGCGCCCAGAGACGATGCTCGGCGATACGGCCGTGGCTGTGCACCCGGATGACGAGCGCTTCACCGATCTGGTCGGCCGCAACGTCGTGCTGCCGATCGTTGGTCGCAAAATTCCGATCGTTGCCGACGAGTATTCCGATCCGGAGAAAGGCTCCGGCGCGGTCAAGATCACGCCGGCGCACGACTTCAACGACTTTGAGGTCGGCAAGCGCCACAAGTTGCCGGCAATCAACATCCTGACCGTCGAAGCGGCCATCAAGCTGAAGGACAATGAGGATTTCCTCGCCGGTCTCGACGTCACGCCGGAGCGCCAGGCGGTGTGGGACGAGCTCGATGGACTCGACCGCTTCGCGGCGCGCAAGAAGATCGTCGAGCTGATGGAAGCGGGCGGCTTTCTGGAAAAGGTCGAGCCGCATCGCCACACCGTGCCGCATGGCGACCGCGGCGGCGTGCCGATCGAACCGTTCCTGACCGACCAGTGGTACGTCAACGCCGCCGTGCTCGCCAAGCCGGCGATCGCCTCGGTGCGCGAGGGCCGCACCAACTTCGTGCCGAAGAACTGGGAAAAGACCTATTTCGACTGGATGGAGAACATCCAGCCCTGGTGCATCTCGCGCCAGCTCTGGTGGGGTCACCAGATCCCGGCCTGGTACGGGCCGGACGGGCATGTCTTCGTCGAGAAGACCGAGGAAGAGGCCTTAGCGGCGGCGGTCGAATATTACCTCGCTCTGGAAGGGCCGTGGAAGGCCTGGGTCGAGGACAAGCTCGAGAACTTCCAGCCCGGCGAGATCCTGACCCGCGACGAGGACGTGCTCGACACCTGGTTCTCGTCCGCGCTGTGGCCGTTCTCGACGCTCGGCTGGCCCGATCAAACGCCCGAGCTCAAGACCTATTACCAGACCGATGTGCTGGTGACCGGATTCGACATCATCTTCTTCTGGGTAGCCCGCATGATGATGATGGGCCTTCACTTCATGGACGAGGAGCCGTTCCACACCGTCTATGTGCATGCGCTGGTGCGCGACAAGAACGGGCAGAAGATGTCGAAGTCGAAAGGCAACGTCATCGATCCGCTCGACCTGATCGACGAGTACGGCGCCGACGCGCTACGCTTCACACTGACCGTCATGGCGGCGCAGGGGCGCGACGTGAAGCTCGATCCGGCGCGCATCGCCGGCTACCGCAATTTCGGCACCAAGCTGTGGAACGCGACGCGCTTCGCCGAGATGAACGAGGTCGCGCGCGACGACGCCTTCTGGCTGAACGACGCTAAGCTGCCGGTCAACCGCTGGATCCTGACCGAGCTGACGCGGGCGGCGCGTGCGGTCACCGAAGGCATCACCAGCTATCGGTTCAACGAGGCTGCGGGCGCGGCCTACCGCTTCGTCTGGAACCTGTTCTGCGACTGGTATCTGGAACTGTTGAAGCCGGTGTTCATGGGCTCGGACGAGGCCGCCAAGGCCGAGAGCCGGGCCTGCGTCGCCTTCGTGCTGGACGAGATCTACAAGCTCCTGCATCCGATGATGCCATTCATGACCGAGGAGTTGTGGGCGCAGACCGCGGGCGAGGGCAAGGAGCGCTCCTCGCTGCTTTGCCATGCCGCCTGGCCGTCGCCCGACTTCGAGGACCAGGAGGCCGCCGCAGACGTCAACTGGCTTGTCGACCTTGTCTCGGGTATCCGCTCGGTGCGTTCGGAAATGAATGTGCCGCCGGCGGCGATCGCGCCGCTCATGGTGATCGGTGCCAACACGCTGACGCAGGAGCGGCTGGAGCGCCACGCCCAGGCGATCAAGCGGCTGGCGCGCGTCGGCGATATTGCGCTTGCCGATGCACCGCCCAAGGGCTCGGCCCAGATCGTGCTCAACGAGGCGACGGTGAGCCTGCCGCTCGGCAGCCTGATCGACCTGCAGGCCGAGGCTGCACGGCTGCAGAAGGAACTGGCCAAGGTGACCGAGGAGATAGCCCGCCTGCACAAGAAGCTCTCGAACGAAAAGTTCGTCGCCAACGCGCCGGAAGAAGTGGTCGAGGCCGAGCGCGAGAAACTCGCCGAATATCGCGAGGCGCAGGAGAAGCTTTCGGTGGCTTTGACCAGAGTGCGCGACGCCGGCTGAGCGGCAAGATTCGTCCCCACGGAGGAGGCGCTTTCCGATACGTTAGCTGCCTCGAAAACGAGCGTGCCGCTACGTTAATTTTGACGTAAACGGAAACTTTGCGCCCCATTGTTGCCATAATGTAACAATGGGGCCTGCGAGCCCCAAAAAAGGCCGTTTTTGCCCTGTTTTGGGCAGTTTCTTCGGAATTTTTCGATCGCTTGGGCCCCGGTTCGCGCGATTTAGGCGCCAATTGCGGCGCCAGTCACCATGGCAAAATACGTGCTGTCAAGGTGTACATGTACAGCTCTTGAAAACGTTGTTGCGTCGTTAACCCGAATTGGTTCTAGCTTGAGCCACTTGTATTTCGGGAAGGGATTTCCATGAACATTTTGCGTCTTAAAGCGCTGCTGGGGGCAGGGTGCTTTTCGATTGCTCTGATCGGCGCGGCGATGCATCCCGCACATGCCGGCGGCATCGAGCGCGGCGGCTACGACATCGATCTGCTGTTTGATCCGGCTCCATTCGCCACGGAAGCGGAAGCGACGTATGTGATGCCGGACCGCAAACTCAAGAACGCGAAGGATACGGATCCATTCAACGGCACCGTCGTAGGCTCTACTAGTGCCAAAGACAGCGAGAATTACTGGGTGCCGCGCATCGGCGTTAAGGCCCAGGTCGTGCCTGGGATCGATTGTATGTTCGACTACTCGCAGCCTTGGGGCGCGCATACGGCCCCTGGCCAGTGGGTTGGCGCGCAATCCAACATGGAAACTAAAATCAACAGCGACAACTACGCAACTACCTGTTCCTATAAGATGGATGCTGGCAAGGGCCAGGTTCGCTTCATTGGCGGCGTGTTTTATCAGGAAGTCTATGGCTTCAAGGAAGACCTTGTGTCACCGCTCTTCCCGAATTTCTCCGGCACTGGCCGCGTAGATTTGTCGAGCAGTGGTTGGGGCTGGCGCGCTGGGCTGGCCTATGAAATTCCTGAGATCGCATTGCGGGCCAGCCTCGTCTACAATTCCCAAGTGAAGCTGGACAACATTGCGGGTACCCTTGACTTAACCCATGTCGGCGGTCCGGTTATTCCGATCTATGGTGAAGCTTCGATGCCGGATTCTGTCGAATTGAAGGTCCAGTCGGGCATAGCTCCCGGCTGGCTTGCGTTCGGCTCAGTAAAGTGGGTCAACTGGAGCATTCTGCAGAGCATTCCGATCTGCTCGCAGGCCTCGAAAGGCGTTGCCGCTTGTACAACGACCTCTCCGATACCGATCCGGTGGACCTCCTTGGATCTGATGTATCAGGACGGCTGGACGGTCAGCGGCGGTATTGGCCACAAGTTCAACGATCAGTGGAGTGCTGCTGGCCAGCTCACCTGGGATCGTGGCACCTCGCACGGTTACGGCTCGCAGAGCGACACATGGACGCTCGGTGGCGGGGTCGCCTACACACCGCGCCCGAACATCGAATTTCGCGTGGCCGGCGCGATCGGCGTGTTGACGAGTGGCCATTCCGGCACCCTGACTGACAAGAGTGGCTATGTGGCCGGTACCGATGCCAGCTACGACTTCGGCAACGATCTGGTCACCGCAGTTTCGGGCGGACTTAAGATCAAGTTCTAAGGTTCTGAAAATTAAACGAAAAGGCCGGGCAATGCCCGGCCTTTGTCGTTGCGTGAATGCCACTTTGGCTTCGCCTTTCCGCCCGCTGTTGCAAATTCGCTGCACCACCGGCCCGCGATACGATTGTGACCTTTCAGCAACAGTTTATGAACAACCCCTGCTGTAGAAGTCAGAGAGAGGGAACTGCCCATTTCCCGCCATAAACCCGGAGCACCCGAGATAGGTCTCGGGACGCGTGCCAGGTTGGCCCGGCGATGGGACCGGCCGCGGGGTGTGCGGCAAGGACGATGATGAACGCCAAGGCAATCTCCAAGGCCAAGCTGCCCAGCCGCCACGTGACCGAAGGTCCGACGCGGGCGCCGCATCGTTCGTATCTCTATGCCATGGGCCTGTCGGCGGCCGAGATCGCGCAGCCTCTGGTCGGCGTCGCCAGCTGCTGGAACGAGGCTGCCCCCTGCAATATTTCGCTGATGCGGCAGGCGCAGGTGGTCAAGAAGGGCGTTGCGGCCGCCAACGGCACGCCGCGCGAGTTCTGCACCATCACCGTCACCGACGGCATCGCCATGGGCCACCAGGGCATGAAGTCCTCGCTGGTGTCGCGCGAGGTCATCGCCGATTCGGTCGAGCTCACCATGCGCGGCCATTGCTACGACGCCCTTGTCGGGCTTGCCGGTTGCGACAAGTCGCTGCCCGGCATGATGATGGCGATGGTGCGCCTCAACGTGCCGTCGGTCTTCATCTATGGCGGCTCGATCCTGCCCGGCAGCTATCGCGGCCGGGAGATCACCGTGCAGGATGTGTTCGAGGCGGTCGGCCAGCATTCGGTAGGGTCGATCAGTGACGCCGAACTGCTCGAGATCGAGCAGGCGGCCTGTCCTTCGGCCGGTTCCTGCGGCGCGCAGTTTACCGCCAATACCATGGCCACCGTCGCCGAAGCGATCGGCCTGGCGCTGCCCTATTCCTGCGGTGCGCCGGCGCCCTACGAAATGCGCGACCGCTTCAATTTCGCCTCGGGCGAAAAGGTCATGGAGTTGATCGCCAAGAATATCCGGCCGCGGGACATCGTCACGCGCAAGGCGCTGGAGAACGCCGCGACGGTCGTATCGGCCACCGGCGGCTCGACCAACGCGGCACTGCATTTGCCGGCGATCGCGCATGAGGCCGACATCAAGTTCGATCTTTTCGACGTGGCGGCGATCTTCGAGAAGACGCCTTATATCGCCGACCTCAAGCCCGGCGGCAGATATGTCGCCAAGGATATGTTCGAGGCCGGCGGCATTCCGCTCCTGATGAAGACGCTGCTCGACCACGGCTATCTGCATGGCGACTGCATGACGGTTACCGGCCGCACTTTGGCCGAAAATATGGAGCACGTTTCCTGGAATGAAAGCCAGGATGTTGTGCGTCCCGCCAATCGGCCAATTACCAAGACAGGCGGCGTTGTGGGCTTGAAGGGCAACCTTGCCCCCGAAGGCGCGATCGTGAAGGTCGCGGGCATGTCGGAACTGAAATTCTCAGGCCCGGCGCGCTGCTTCGATTCGGAAGAGGAATGCTTCGAAGCGGTCACGCAGCGCAACTACCAGGAAGGCGAGGTTCTCGTCATCCGCTACGAGGGGCCGCGCGGCGGTCCCGGCATGCGCGAGATGCTGTCGACGACGGCGGCGCTCTACGGCCAAGGCATGGGCGGCAAGGTGGCGCTGATCACCGACGGGCGCTTCTCCGGCGCCACGCGTGGCTTCTGCATCGGCCATGTCGGGCCGGAAGCTGCGGTCGGCGGGCCCATCGGGCTCGTCAAGGATGGCGACGTGATCTCGATCGACGCCGAGAAAGGCACGATCGAGGTGGCCCTGTCGGACGCCGAACTGGCGGCCCGGGCAAAGAATTGGAAGCCGCGCAAGACCGACTACCAGTCCGGCGCGATCTGGAAATATGCGCAGACCGTAGGGTCGGCCCGCGACGGCGCGGTGACCCATCCGGGTGCCGCCAAAGAGACGCACTGTTATGCGGACATCTGAGGTGTTGAGGTCGTCTGTCTTTTCGGCACTGGTCGCTCTTGCGACCTTGGGCGCCGCGGGGCAGGCCATGGCCTTCGACGACAAAGTGTTCGACGACAAGACCGGTGTGAAGCCGCAGTCGAGCCCGTGGGCGGTGTTCCAGTTCGGTTTCTCCGCTTACAAGAGCGGCCATAAGGACCAGGCGGTCGAGGCCTATAAATACGCCGCCGAGAATGGCCAGATCGGCGCCACCTGGAAGCTTGCGCGCATGTATGCCGCGGGCGACGGCGTGACGCGCGACGACTATGCCGCCTTCAAGTTCTTCTCGGAGATCGTCGACCAGGATGTCGAGCCCGGCTCGCCGGAAGAAAGCTATGTGTCGGACGCGCTGGTGGCGCTCGGCGACTATCTGCGCAAGGGCATTCCCGGCACGCCGGTCGAGGAAAACGACGTCGCGGCGCAGGAATATTACATGCGCGCCGCCGCCAACTACCGCAATCCGAACGCCCAGTTCGAGATCGGCCGGATGTTCCTCAAGGGCGAGGGTGGCGTGAAGGCCAGCGTCAAGCAGGCCGGCCGCTGGCTGCAACTCGCCGCCGAGAAGGGCCATGCCGGCGCGCAGGCGACGCTCGGCAATCTCCTGTTCCAGAGCGGCAAGGTTGTGCGCGGGCTGGCGATGATGACGGCCGCGCTTGAGCGGGCTCCAGCGGCCGACCAGCCCTGGATCCGCAACATGCAGGAAGAGGCTTTCGCCGCGGCCGGCGAGGCCGATCGCCGGACCGCCATCTCGCTCGCCGACGATATCCTGACCAAGGGCAACAACGGCGACCAGTAAGCGCCGCTCGGCAGCGCCTTAGTTTTCGGTCGGCTCCGTCGGTGTCGGACCGGGCGTTGGGGTCGAGATCGATGTCGGGTGCGGTTTTGGCGCGTCTTCCGGACATTCATCCTTGATCTTCGTCCAGGACGTGTTGTTGAGAACCATGTCGCAACGGGCGAGATAGCTTTCGCCGTCCAGCGTCAGGCACGCCGTCTGGCCGACATTGAAGGACTTGCCGTTGGCCAGACAGGTCGGTGCCGCCAGCGATGGCGTCGGCGCGGCAAGCGCCAAAGCAAGGCCGACCGGCCGCAAAAGAAATCGGATCGCCATTCAACCCCCACAGCAGTCCGCATCAAAGACGGGATTTGTGGCGATACTGGGGTCCGGGAGCCTTGTAGTCTCAGACGGGCCGCAGGTTGAGGTCGATCGCGACGGGCACGTGGTCGGAAGGCTTTTCCCAGGCGCGGACGTGCTTTTCCACCGAGGCCGACGAGAAGCGGTTGGCGGCTTCGGGCGAGAGCAGCAGGTGGTCGATGCGGATGCCGTTGTTCTTTTGCCAGGCGCCGGCCTGATAATCCCAGAAGGTGTAAACGCCGGCCGAGTCGGTCACGGCGCGCACCGCTTCGGTGAAGCCGAGATTCTTCAGCCGGCGGAAGGCCTGCCTTGTTTGCGGCTGGAACAGCGCATCGCCCAGCCAGTTTTCGGGAAACCGGGCATCGGCGGGTTCGGGAATGACGTTGTAGTCGCCGGCCAGCACCAGCGCTTCCTCGAGCCGCAGCCGCTCTTCCGCCCAGCGCTCCAGCCGCGCCATCCAGGCGAGCTTGTAGGAAAACTTCCGTTCATCGTCGACCGGATTGCCGTTGGGCAGATAAAGCGAAGCGACGCGCAAGGCGCCCTGGTCGGTAGAAAAAACGCCTTCGATGAAGCGGGCATGGTCATCCGCATCGTCGCCAGGCAAGCCGCGATTCACCTCGTCGAAGGGAAGCTTCGACAGAAGAGCGACGCCGTTAAAACTCTTCTGGCCGTTCGTCTCGACATTGTAGCCCAGCGCCTCGATCTCGGCGCGCGGGAACTGCTCGTCGACCGTCTTGATCTCCTGCAGGCAGGCGATGTCCGGCGCGCTTTCGGTCAGCCAGTGGGTGAGGTTGCCGATGCGGGCGCGAACGCCGTTGATGTTCCAGGTGACGATCTTCATGAGGACCTCAATGCTCTTCGGAAGGCAGGCGTTCGACGAGGCCGATCGTATTGCCTGCGGGGTCCTTTAGAAAGGCCATCCATTCGCTTTCCCCCGCCGGGCCGAACTGCCCCTCGGTGTCGCGGTGGACGAGCGTCGGCGGCGCGGTGAACGGAATGCCCGCGGCTTTCGCCTCCGCGTGGAAGGCTTCGAGGCCGGCGATGTCGAAATAGACGGTGCCGGCCGGAACGCCGTCGGTGAAGAGCAGGCGTACATCACCGGCCATAATGAAGGCAATACCGGGCGGGTCGTAGCGGGCATGCAGGTTCAGACTGAGCACATCGCGCCAGAAAGCAAGCGTCGCATCGAGATCGCGGCCGGCCGAGAGCGCGACCTGACGGACCGCGCCGATGGCAGGCATTGGGCTATATGGAGAAGCTGGTGCCGCAGCCGCAGGAGGCGACCGCGTTCGGGTTCCTGATCTGGAAGGATTGGCCCATCAGGTCGTCGACAAAGTCGATCACCGAGCCGCCCATATAGACCAGCGAGAGGTCGTCGATCAGGATGGTCGCGCCATCCTTCTCGATGGCGACATCGTCATCGTTCGCACCTGCGACGAGATCGAATTTGTAGGAAAAGCCGGAGCAGCCGCCGCCTTCGACGGAAACGCGCAGCGCCGTCTTGCCCGGTTCGCTGGAGACAATCCTGGCAATCCGCTTTGCCGCGGCGTCGGTCATTTCGACCTTCATGGCAGTCTTGGCATCCGCGCCCATCGGCGTCACCTTGCTTTCGGTTTCACATGATAGGTATGAAGCGGGCGGGGCCAAGTCAACTGGTGGATCAATGGACGAGCGGCAGGGCAAGGATGCTCTCGGCGACATCGGGTTCGGCGACCGGCCGCGCGCGGCCTATGCGAGCGATCCGGCGCGCTCGCGCGGACGCCTGTTCGACGAGCCGGAAAGCCCGACCCGCACACCGTTCCAGCGCGACCGCGACCGCATCATCCATTCCACCGCCTTTCGCCGGCTGAAGCACAAGACGCAGGTCTTCGTCGCGCATGAGGGCGATCACTACCGCACACGGCTAACGCATTCGATCGAAGTGGCGCAGATCGCCCGCGCGCTGGGGCGGGCATTGCGCGGCGACGAGGATCTGGCCGAAGCCGTGGCTCTTGTCCACGATTTCGGCCACACGCCGTTCGGGCATACCGGCGAGGACGCGCTCAACGAGAAGATGGCGGCCTGGGGCGGCTTCGATCACAACGCCCAGTCGCTGCGGGTCGTCACGCGGCTCGAACGGCGCTATGCCGAATTCGACGGGCTGAACCTCACCTGGGAAACGCTGGAGGGGCTGGTCAAGCACAACGGCCCGTTGACCGACGCGAGCGGGAAGGGGCTCAAAGGCCCGGTGCCGCAAGCGATCCGCGACTATTCGGAACTGCACGATCTCGAGCTCGACCGTTTCGCCGGCATCGAGGCGCAGTGCGCCGCGATCGCCGACGACATCGCCTACAACACGCATGACATCGACGACGGCCTGCGCGCCGGCCTGCTGACGCTGGACATGCTGCAAAAGGTCGGCTTGCCAGGCTCGATCCTGACAGGCGTTCGTGAGCGATATCCCCAGCTTGACGATGTCCGCACCGGCCATGAACTGATGCGCCGGCAGATCACGCTGATGGTCGAGGATGTCATCGCGTCGACCACCGCCAATATCGAGCGCCTGAAGCCGGACAGCGCCGACGCGGTGCGGGCTGCGGGCGAGACCCTGGTGACCTTTTCGGCAGGCATGGCCGCGGCCGAGAAGGAACTGAAGGCTTTCCTCTACAAGCATCTCTACCGGCATCCGGACGTGATGCGGGTGCGGACCGACGCCGAGCGCATCGTGCGCGAGCTGTTCGACGCCTATTTCGCCGATCCGCGCGCCATGCCTGATGGCTGGCGCGAAGGGCTCGACCGGGCCGAGGATCGCATCAAGGCGCGCAGCGTCGCGGACTTCCTGGCCGGCATGACCGACACCTATGCCTTGAAGGAACATCGGCGCCTGTTTGACCATACGCCCGATTTGAGCTAGGGCGAGCCTCGATTTTGCCGGCCATCGAGCCGGTTGCCTCTTAAAGCCCAGAGCACTTCCAATGAATATCTTCGCCGATTTCAACGCGCGGATCATAAAGGCCGTCGAAGCTCTTGATCTGAAGGACAAAGACGGGGGCGCGCTCGACCTGTCGCGTATCGCGGTCGAGCCGCCGCGCGATGCAAGCCATGGCGACCTTGCCACCAACGCGGCGATGGTGCTGGCCAAGCCCACCGGCCAGAACCCACGCGCGCTTGCCGAGAAACTTGCCGAAGCGCTGAGGGGCGACGCTGATATTGCCTCGGCCGAGATTGCCGGGCCTGGCTTCGTCAATCTCAGGCTCAAGGACGGGTTTTGGCACGCGCATCTGGCGGCGCTGCTCGGCGAGGGGCGCAATTACGGCCGCTCGACCATCGGCGGCGGCCGCAAGGCCAATGTCGAATATGTCTCGGCCAACCCGACCGGCCCCATGCATGTCGGCCATTGCCGCGGCGCCGTCGTCGGAGATACGCTTGCCAATCTGATGGCCTTCGCCGGCTACGACGTGACCAAGGAATACGTCATCAACGACGCCGGCTCGCAGATCGACGTGCTCGGCCGCTCGGCGTTCCTGCGCTACCGCGAGGCGCTCGGCGACGACATCGGCGAGATCCCGTCCGGTCTCTATCCGGGCGACTATCTGGTCCCCGTCGGCCAGGCGCTGGCCAAGGAATTCGGCCGCGGCCTGCTGCAAATGCCGGAAGAGGAGGCGCTGGCGATCGTCAAGGACCGCACCGTCGACGCGATGATGGCGATGATCCGCGAGGATCTGGCGCTGCTCAACGTACATCACGACGTGTTCTTCTCGGAGCGCACGCTGCATGCCGACAACGCCAAGAAGATCCGGGCGGCGATCGCCGACCTGACGCTCAAGGGACATATCTACAAGGGCAAGCTGCCGCCGCCCAAGGGCGAGAAGCCGGACGACTGGGAAGACCGCGAGCAAACTCTGTTCCGCTCGACCGCGGTTGGCGACGACATGGACCGAGCGCTGGTCAAGTCGGACGGCTCGTTCACCTATTTCGCCGCCGACGTCGCCTATCTCAAGGACAAGGTCGAGCGCGGCTTCGTCGATCTGATCTACGTGCTCGGCGCCGACCATGGCGGCTACGTCAAGCGGCTTGAGGCGCTGGCGCGGGCGGTTGCCGGCGATAAGGTCAAGCTGACGGTGCTGCTTTGCCAGCTCGTAAAACTGTTCCGGGACGGCGAGCCGGTCCGGATGTCGAAGCGGTCCGGTGATTTCATCACTCTGCGCGAGGTCGTGGAGGAGGTCGGCCGCGACCCGATCCGCTTCATGATGCTTTACCGCAAGAACGACGCGCCGCTCGATTTCGACTTCGCCAAGGTGACGGAGCAGTCGAAGGACAATCCGGTGTTCTATGTGCAGTACGCATCGGCGCGCTGCCATTCCGTCTTCAGGCAGGCAAGCGAGCAGCTCGGCGAGGCGAACTTCGATCGCAACCGGCTCGCGGCCTCGGTGGCGGCGCTGGCCGACGAGGGCGAAATCGCGCTGATCCGGAAGCTGGCTGAATATCCGCGGCTGATCGAGTCCGCGGCGCTTTCGCTGGAGCCGCACCGGCTCGCATTCTACCTCTATGATCTCGCTTCCGGCTTCCATGCACAGTGGAATCGCGGCAACGATAATCCGGACTTACGTTTTGTTAAGGTTAACGACCGAGAATCAACCTATGCCAGACTAGGGCTGGTGCAGGCTGTTTCGGATGTCTTGACCTCCGGCCTGACGCTGATCGGGGCAGACGCGCCCATCGAAATGCGTTAGGTTTAACTAAAAAACCTGTCACCTTTTGCCCACATTGCGCTGGTAAGGGCCAACCCTGCGCGACGTCCATGGCGTCCGACTGTGTGCGAGTTCGGGAACAATAATGGCAGACAGAACCCCGCTGAAAGTAGCCGACCACAACGACATCGCCGACGATGATCCGTTCGCGGAACTGACCCGGATCATGGGTTTCGACCCGCGCCAGCCGGTGAGGCAGCCGGCCCCAGCGGTCGAGAAAGCCATGCCGGCAGTGGAGGCTGACGATTTCGATATCGACCTCGAGAAGGAGTTGATGGGCGAGTTCGATTCCGTCGAGGAAAGCGCGCCGGTCGCTCAGCAGGCTGCACTGCATCAGATCAGCAATGAGCGGGCCTTCGAGCCTGCCAGCGCCGTCGCAAATGACGATGAGCTCACCGCGTCGTTCGAGCAGGATTTCGTGTTCGACGATGCGGCGGATTATGCCGACTTCGCCGTGGCCCGTGCGCCGGTGCCGGATTTCGCGCCGGAGCCGCATGTGGTGCCCGAGCCGGAAGTCGCGTCGGCGGCGCATTTCGCGCCTGAGCCACGTTTCGCGCCGGAGCCGCATGTGGCGCCGGAGCCACAAGCAGCTCCCGAGCCGGAAGTCGCTTTCGACGATGATTTCGACAAGGCGGTGGCCAGTTCGCTGGATGTGTCGGCGCTCGAAGACGAGCTTCCGATCGATCAGGAAATGGCGGCCTCGCTGGACCAGGATTTTCAGCTCGACCATCACCAGGCCGCCAACTATCACGAGCCGGCTGACGCTCGTCAGGATGCCATCGAAGCTCTGCAGGCTGCGAGTGAAGAGGCGTTCGACGCCGATTTCGACAATGCGGTCCAGATGTCGCTCGAAGACGAGCTGTCGTTTGAGAGCCACGAGCCGGAGCAGCACGCGCAGGCCGCCGAGCCGGTCGAAGCTCATGCAGCCGCCCCGCTTATTTCCGAAGGTGATTTTGTCGGTCATTTCGATCAGGCGATGACCGATGTCGATATGGATCCCGGCCAGGCCCAGGAGATTCAGGAGCCGGAGCTGTCGCTTGACGACGAGCCGGCGCCGATGGTCGTGTCGCCGGTCGAGACGGCCCATTTTGCTGCTGAGCCAGAACCCGTCGCGCCCGAACCTTCCAATGCGCTGACCCTCGATGACGATTTCGAGCTGAGCTTTCGCGATGCGTTGAACGAGGAGCCGCAAGCTCCGGCCGTCGAGCCCGTCGCCGCGTTGCAGCCGACCGTCGCCGAGGGTCCCGTCGTTGCCGCTCCGGTTCCGCCGGTCGCCGCCGTTGAGCCGATGAAGCCGGCTGCCAGCGAGCGTAGCCTGGAGGACGAGCTCAATGCGCTGCTCGGCGCCATGACCGCGCGGCCGATGCCGGCAGTCAAGGAGCCTGCTTACGCCCCACGAGTTGTTGCGGAACCCGAGAGCCACCAGGTGAGCGGGAAGGCGGCAGCCGACGATCTCGATTGGGATCTCGACGAGCACCAGCCGGCGCAGAACGGGCAGGGCGCTCAGCCGGTGGAGGGCGACCTGGATGACTTGCTCGCCAGCGAGCTCGATCGCCAGGATTTTGCGGCCCCTGCCGAGACCGAGTCTTCCAAGACCGAACCTTCGGCGACCGAACCGGGCATTGATCTTGACGACGATGACTTCGGCGCTGCTTTCGCCCAGAGTATCGAGGCCGAGCAGGCGGCCGCCCGGGCGAAGTCTCCGGCAAATTCATCCGATTGGCTGCATTCCGCCGAGCCGGCAAGGTCATGGAGTCGCTCGACCCCGACCGCCGCCCACCCGGCACAAGCTTCGTTCGCCGCGCAGCCGGCGCCCTCGGCACCGGTGCAGATGGCAGCGCCTTCGGCGCCAGTGCAGATGGCGGCGCCCGCCTATCGCAGCGAACCGGAAGTCGATTATGCCGCCTACGCCAAGCCGACGCCTTCGCCGCAGGCTCGCCGGCTTGAGGACGTGCCGGATGTGGAGACGGTCGACGTGCCGGAGCGCGTGGTAGCGCTCGCGGATGATCTCGACATTCCGGAGCTCAGCTTCGAGGAAGATCAGCCCGCGGCCCCCGCTTACGACGATCTCGACGCGGAATTCGCCAGCCTGCTGACCGACATGAAAGCGACGGAGATCGCATCGGCGCCCGCACAAAGCCGCGGCTATGATGACGAATCCTACAATGCCGGTTTCAACGGCTACGACCGTCGCGACTTGCGTGCCGAGACTCCGGCGGCTCCGGCAGCCCCAGCTTCGTTCGCCGTCGTCAACGACTACGACGCCGACGATCTGCCCGGCAGCCGGCCGGTTTCGCAGCAGGACGACTTCGCCAGCGAAGAGCTCGATTACGACCCTGAGCTCGAAGAAGCGATGGCTATCCCCGGGCTTACCGAGAGCGGGGCGGCGCAGCCGCGCCGGCGCGGAATGATGGTCGCGGCGCTCGTCGGCGCCGTGGTAGTTTTCGGCGGCCTTGGCGCGCTGGCCTTCTCCTTCGGCGGCAAAGGCGGCAGCGAGGCGCCGGTGATCGTCAAGGCCGACAATTCGCCGATCAAGGTGAAGCCAGAAAACCCGGGCGGCACGGTGGTGCCGAACCAGGACAACAAGGTTTATGACGCGGTGGCCAAGGGCGGCGGCGCGGCGAAGTCCGCCGAGCCGGTGCAGCAGAAGCTGGTGAACACCACCGAGCAGCCCGTTGACCTGGTATCGAAGGAGCCGCCGCAGAGCCGCGTGGTCGACCTTTCGCCCAAGGATAATGACGCTGCCGCCGGCAGTGAGACCGCCGACAATCCAGACTCAGCGTTGCCCGGCGTCGCACAAGCCGTTGCGCCCGCGAGCGCGCAGCCTGCCGCGCCGGCAAGCACACAGCCTGCCGCGCCGGCAAGCGCACAACCGGCCGCGCCGACGCCGAAGTCGGAAGACCGCATCGCCCAGGTGCTGCAGCAGGATGCCGACAACGCCGCCAACAACGATGTCGTCGCGGTCGCGCCGCGCAAAGTGAAGACGATGATGGTGAAGCCTGACGGCTCGCTGGTGCCGCGCGAGGATCCGGCCCCGGCCGCGCCGAAGGTCGCGGCGGCCGAGCCGAGCGATCCGGCGCCGCAGCATGTCGCGCCGGCCTCCGACGGCCAGCAGACGGGAACCGTGGCTTCCGACGCGGGCCAGGCCGATACGGGCCAGGCCGATGCGGCGACGGTCAAGCCGTCGAAGCCTGCGAAGAAGGCTGAAGCCAAGGCGCAGTCGGCCAACACGCCGGCGACGGTGCCGGTGGCGCCGGCGCGTCCGTCCGACCAGCCGGTCGATATCGTCGGCGAGGTCAAGCCGGACCAGGTCGCTTCCATCGATCCGGCGGCGGCAGCCGGCGGCGGCTCGTGGTCGATGCAGATTGCCTCGCAGCCGACGGTCGACAGCGCGCAGTCGACCTATCAGGACCTGCAGCGCCGCTATGGCAGCGTGCTCTCCGGCCGCACCGCCAACATCGTCAAGGCCGAGGTCGCGGGCAAGGGCACCTTCTACCGCGTCCGCGTTCCGGCCCAGTCGCGCAACGATGCGATCAACCTTTGCACCAGCTACAAGGCTGCCGGGGGCAACTGCTTCGTGTCACGCTAACGAAATCCTGGTCTCTCAAAGCCGGCGCCGCCGAAAGGCCGCGCCGGCTTTTCGTTGTGGACGATTGCGGGCTTTGGTTGGTCCGATTCCCTTTGCTCGCTCAAAGCCTTAAGCTTGCCTCTATGAGCGAATCAAAATCCATGATTCTCGGCTGCGCCGGGAAATCCCTCACCGAAGACGAAATCCGCTTCTATCAGGACGAACGTCCCTGGGGTTTCATCCTGTTTGCGCGCAACATCGGCGAAGCCGGGCAGATCCGCGACCTTGTCGCCTCGATGCGTGACTGTGTCGGCCGCCCGGGCGCTCCAGTCTTCATCGACCAGGAAGGCGGCAGGGTGCAGCGCCTGCGTCCGCCGCTGGCGCCGAACTATCCGGCCGGGGGTGCGCTTGGCGAATTGTGGCGCGAGGACAAGGAAGCCGGCCGCCGCGCCGCCTGGCTGCTGGCCCGGCTGCATGCCTTCGATCTCTCGCGCCTCGGCATCACCGCCGACTGCCTGCCGGTGCTCGATGTTCCGGTCGAAGGCGCCAGCGACGTAATCGGCGCGCGCGCCTATGGCAAGGAGCCCAACGCCGTGATCGAGCTTGGCCGCGCCTCGGCCGAGGGATTGATGTCGGGCGGCGTGCTGCCGGTGATGAAACACATTCCCGGCCACGGCCGCGCCTTTGCCGACACGCATTTCGCGCTGCCGACTGTCGATACGCCGATCGAGGAGCTCAGCCGGCATGATTTCGCCCCGTTCAAGGCGTTGAACGAGCTGCCGATGGCCATGACGGCGCATGTCGTCTATAGCGCCATCGATCCCGACAATCCGGCGACGACGTCCGCCAAGGTCGTCGGTCAGGTGATCCGCGGCGAGATCGGCTTCGACGGGCTGCTGATGAGCGACGACACCTCGATGAAGGCACTTTCTGGGGATTTCCCGACAAAGGCGGCCTCGATCCTTGCGGCCGGCTGCGATCTCGTCCTTCACTGCAACGGCGTTTTCGAGGAGATGTCCGGGATCGCGTCGCGCACGACGGCGCTGTCAGGCAAGTCCTTGCAGCGCGCGGAGCGGGCGCTGACCTATATAACGGATCGCGACGTCGCCGACGAAACGGCGATACGCGCGGAATTTGCCACATATTTCGAAGCGGTGGCCTGAACCGGAAGGGACAAAAGGCGAGTGTCGGAGGCATTGGAAGGCAAGGCCGCGAAGGCCGCACCGATGGACCGTCTGTGGGCCGAGAACGACGATTCACGGCTAACCGGCGACCCGTCGCTGGTCGTCGATGTGGCCGGTTTCGAGGGTCCGCTCGATCTTCTCCTGCATCTTGCCCGCAACCAGAAGGTCGATCTGGCGCGCATTTCGATCCTGGCGCTCGCGGAGCAATATCTGGCCTTCGTCGAAAAGGTGCGGGCGCTGAGGCTTGAGCTTGCCGCCGATTACCTGGTGATGGCGGCATGGCTCGCCTTCCTGAAGTCGAAGCTCTTGATCCCGAAGCAGCCGGGCGAGGAGGGCGAAAGCGGCGAGGAACTGGCGGCGGTGCTGCAATTCCGGCTGAAGCGCCTTGAAGCCATGCGCGACGCCGCGGCGCGGCTGGTCAACCGCAACCGGCTCGGCCGCGACGTCTTCGCGCGCGGCATGCCGGAAATGGTCATCATCGAGAAGCGCAACAGCTTTTCGGCTTCGCTCTATGATCTGCTCACCGCCTATGCGCAGCAGCGCCAGCGGCAGGCGATCAACAATGTGACGATCGCCAAGCGCGCCGTGTGGTCGCTGAAGGACGCGCGCGAGGTGCTGGCGCGGCTGATCGGCTCGGTCGGCGACTGGACCACGCTCGACAGTTTCCTGATCGAATATATGGCGGCGCCGGAAGAGAAGCGCACGGCGATGGCGAGTTCGTTCGCCGCGACGCTCGAAATGGTGCGCGAAGGCAAATTGGAAGTGCGGCAGGACCAGGTGTTCGCGCCGATCTATCTGCGCGGCCGCGCGCAAGGGGTAAGGGCAGTCGAGGTGGTATCATGAGCGAACGCGCCAACGCTTCGGTCATCCCGTTCAAGGTCGAGGACGAGCCGGAAGACGAGATGGCCGAGCAGGGTTCACTCGAGAACCCCGCGGAGCGGCTGCAGCTGTCGGAAGCGGTGCGCATGGCCGAGGCGATCGTTTTCGCCAGCGCCGAGCCGGTCAGCGAAAAGCAGCTTGCCGCGCGCCTGCCGGAAAGCGTCAACATCGCCGCCGCAATGGCGGACCTGCAGGAAATCTATGCCAAGCGCGGCGTCAACCTGGTGCGGGTCGGCGACGCCTGGGCCTTCCGCACCGCGGGCGACCTGGCTTTCCTGATGAGCCGGGACTCCGTCCAGCAAAGAAAGCTGTCGCGCGCGGCACTCGAAGTGCTGGCGATCATCGCCTATCACCAGCCGGTCACGCGCGCCGAAATCGAACACATTAGAGGCGTCGAAACGTCGAAAGGCACGCTCGACACGCTGCTCGAAACGGAATGGGTCAGGATGCGCGGCCGCCGCCGCACGCCCGGACGCCCGGTGACCTACGGCACGACCGACGCTTTCCTCGATCATTTCGCGTTGGAGGAAATCCGCGATCTGCCCGGCATGGAAGAGCTGAAGGGCGCTGGCCTGCTCTCGACGCGCATGCCGGCCAATTTCTCGATGCCGGTGCCGCCTGCCGATCCCGACGCGCTCGCCGAGGATGAGGATGCGCTGACCGATATCGACCTTGAGGAACTCGGGTTGCTGACGCCGCGCGTCACGGAAGAGTGACCGCGAAAACCGGCACGAATGGTTTATTAGCAAAGCCTGCGCGGATTCGTAGCAAGGCGCTCACGCCGAAAGTGCGTGACATCCGCTAGCCATTTTATCAACTTCATTGCGGTTGTGTTTGAATCCCCGAGCGAAAACGCATAGATCATCGCCGAGGGAAACCATTCGAGAGAGATTGTTATGGGTTCATTTTCGATTTGGCACTGGATGATCGTGCTGGTCATCGTGCTTCTGGTGTTCGGCCGCGGCAAGATCCCGGAACTGATGGGCGACATGGCCAAGGGCATCAAGAGCTTCAAGAAGGGCATGGCTGACGACGACGCCGACGACAAGCGTACCGTCGAGCACCGGGCCGACGAGACTGTTTCGCCGGCCAAGGAAAAGGTCAGCAAGAGCTGATCTCGGTTGTTGCTTTGAGCATGCCGTTGTCCCAAATCCGCTTCGCCTGTGCGGGCGGCATGCACGCGTCGGAATAGATTGTCATGTTCGAAGTCGGTTGGAGCGAGCTGCTGGTGATCGCGGTCGTCATGATCGTGGTCGTCGGGCCTAAGGATTTGCCCAACATGCTTCGCACGTTCGGCCGCACCGCGGCGAAATTGCGCGCCATGGCCGGCGACTTCCAGAAGCAGTTCAACGAAGCGCTGAAGGAAGCCGAGCTCGACGACGTGAAGAGTTCGATCGATAGCTTACGCGGCCTCAACCCGATGAACGAGGTGCGCAAGCAGCTCAATCCGTTCGAGCAGGCCGCGGCCGATGTGCGGGCCGGCGTCGATACGATGATGAAACCCAAGCCGGCCGCCGATCCGGCGGCGCCGGCAGCAGAGACGCCGCAGGCCGCCGAACCGCTCAAGAACGGCGCGACGGATATGCCCGTCGTCAACGGAGCCGAGGCTGTCTCGGCCGCCCCGATCTTTCCGAGCATGACGGACGCGTCCGTCACCGTACCGGTTTCGGACATCGCCGTTCCGGCCAAGCCGGCGAAAAAGGTGGCGACCGCCAAGGCAAGGACCGCCGGCACGGCGGCCAAGACGGCATCGAAGGCATCCGCCGCAAAGGCGCCGGCCAAGGCCGCCGAGGCACCCGCCAGGAAGGTCGCGCCCAAGACTGAGGCGAAGCCTGCCGCGAAGAAGGCAACCGACGGCAAGAAGATGACGGGCGACACCAAGTGAGCGTTTCGGACAAGGAAAAGGAAGAAATCGAGAAATCGTCCGCGCCGCTAATCGAGCATCTGATCGAGCTGCGCCGCCGTCTGATCTGGTCGCTGGGCGGCTTTTTCGTCGCCTTTCTCGTCTGCTTCTTCTTTGCCAAGCGCCTGTTCAACCTTCTGGTCGTCCCCTTCAAATGGGCGACGCAATGGGCAGGGCTCGACCCGCACAAGGTCGAGCTGATCTATACCGCGCCGCAGGAGTTCTTCTTCACCCAGGTTAAGCTTGCCATGTTCGGCGGCATGGTGATCGCCTTCCCGCTGATCGCCACGCAGATCTACAAATTCATCGCGCCAGGCCTCTACAAGAACGAGCGCAGCGCCTTCCTGCCGTTCCTGATCGCTTCGCCCATCCTGTTCCTGATGGGCGCCTCGCTGGTCTATTTCTTCTTCACCCCGATGGTGATGTGGTTCTTCCTGGCTATGCAGCAGACCGGCACCAACGACCAGGTGCAGATCTCGCTGCTGCCGAAGGTGTCGGAATATCTCAGCCTGATCATGACGCTGATCTTCTCCTTCGGCCTGGTTTTCCAGCTGCCGGTGGTGACCAGCCTTTTGACGCGCGTCGGGCTTCTGTCGTCGCAGGCGCTGGCCGAGAAGCGCAAATGGGCGATCGTGCTTTCCTTCGTCGTCGCCGCCGTGCTGACGCCGCCCGATCCGATGAGCCAGTGCGGCCTCGCCATCCCGACGATCATCCTCTACGAGGTCGCCATCTGGTCCTCGCGCATGATCGAGCGCGCCCAGGCGCGCGACCGCCTGGCGCGCGAACAGGCGGAGGCGGGGAGCTCGGTCGCGAGCGACACGCCGGACGCCCCGTCCACATAGGCAAGGCCGTTCAAGCCGGGAAATCGAACCGCTCGGCTTAGCCGCCGTCTTGCATCGATGGCGGATGCGGTTTACCCCCTCGATCCTTAAGCGCGTCGCGTGAGACGGATTTCAAGCGACGCGCTTTAAGTCTCTATTTTCATGCATGTCGTTTTCCAAAACCGCTGCACATTTTTGGGTGACATGCATCAGTTTGAGGATCGGCCATGCTTGACATCAAATGGATTCGCGACAACCCGAAGGCCCTTGTCGAGGCGCTGGTGAAGCGCTCGTGGTCGGCGGGCGAGGCGCAGTCCACGGTCGACGATCTGATTGCCAGGGACGAGGCGCGGCGCTCACATCTCAGCGAGCTGCAGGTCAAGCAGGAGCGCCGCAATGCCGCCTCGAAGGAGATCGGCAACGCCATGCGCTCGGGCGATGCGGCGCTTGCGGAGAAGCTCAAGGGCGAAGTCAGCGAGATCAAGGCGTTCATCCAGGACGGCGAGGCGCGCGAGCGCGAGCTCGACAAGGCGCTGAACGACGCGCTCGCGGTGCTGCCCAATGTGCCGCTCGATGACGTGCCGGTCGGCAAGGACGAGCATGACAACGTCGTCAAGCGCATCGTCGGCGAGGTGCCGACGCGCCCGAACTGGGTGAAGGAGCATTTCGAGATCGGCGAAGCGCTCGGCATGATGGATTTCGAGCGGGCGGCGAAACTATCCGGCGCGCGCTTCACCGTGCTGAAGAGCCAGCTGGCGCGCATGGAGCGTGCGCTCGGCCAGTTCATGCTCGACCTGCATACGACCGAGCACGGCTATGAAGAGGTCATCCCGCCGCTGATGGTGCGCGACGAAGTGCTGTTCGGCACCAACCAACTGCCGAAATTCGAGCTGGACCTGTTCTTCACGCCGCACGGGGACGGCCGTCTCGGGCTGATCCCGACGGCGGAAGTCCCGCTGACCAATCTCGTGCGCGAGGAGATCACCGCGCATGAAAAACTGCCGCTGCGCTACACGGCGCTGACGCCGTGCTTTCGCTCGGAAGCGGGCTCGGCCGGCCGCGACACGCGCGGCATGCTGCGCCAGCATCAGTTCTACAAGGTCGAGCTGGTCTCGATCACCGACCAGGAAGGTTCGATCGCCGAGCATGAGCGGATGACGCAATGCGCCGAGGAAGTGCTGAAGCGGCTCGGCCTGCCATTCCGCACCGTGACGCTCTGCACCGGCGACATGGGTTTTGGCGCGCGAAAGACCTACGATATAGAGGTCTGGCTGCCGGGGCAGAACGCCTATCGCGAAATCTCGTCCTGCTCGGTCTGCGGCGATTTCCAGGCCAGGCGCATGGATGCCCGCTACAAGGACAAGGACGGCAAGGGCAATCGCTTCGTCCATACGTTGAACGGCTCGGGCACCGCGGTCGGCCGCGCTCTTATAGCCGTCATCGAAAACTACCAGAATGAGGATGGCAGCGTAACCATTCCTGAAGTGCTGCGGCCTTACATGGGTGGTCTCGCGAAGATCGAAGCGAAGTGACTTGATGCGCATTCTCCTGACCAATGACGACGGCATCCACGCCGAGGGGCTGGCGTCGCTCGAACGCATCGCCCGCACGCTGTCGGATGATGTCTGGGTGGTCGCGCCCGAGCAGGACCAGTCCGGCTACGCGCATTCGCTGTCGATCTCGGAGCCGCTCAGGCTGCGCAAGATCGGCGAGAAGCATTATGCCGTGCGCGGCACGCCGACCGACTGCGTCATCATGGGCACGAAAAAAATCCTGCCCGGACCGCCCGACCTGATCCTGTCCGGCGTCAATTCCGGCGCTAACATCGCCGACGACGTCACTTATTCCGGCACCGTGGCGGGCGCCATGGAAGGCGCGCTGCTCGGCGTGCGTTCGATCGCGGTGAGCCAGGCCTATTCCTATGTCGGCGAGGACCGCGTCGTGCCTTACGAGACGACCGAGACGCTGGCGCCGGCGCTGCTCAAGCGGCTGGTGGAAACGCCGTTGCCAGACGGTGTGCTGCTCAACGTCAATTTCCCGAACTGTGCGCCCGACGAGGTGGAGGGCACCGTCGTCACCTCGCAAGGCAAGCTGGTGCATAGTCTCTGGGTCGACGAGCGGCGCGACGGGCGCGGCCTGCCTTATTACTGGCTGCGCTTCGGCCGCGAGCCGGTCGAAGGCAAGAGGGGCACCGACCTTTATGCGCTGCGCAACCGGCTTGTGTCGGTGACGCCGTTGCAGCTTGACCTTACCGCCCACGAACTCCGCGACCAGCTGACCAAAGCGCTGTCATGAATAAGGTCCTGGCATGAACACGGCTATCGACGACCGCGAAGGGTTTGCCGCTTTCCTGCTCAGGCTGCGGGGTAGGGGCACGGCGCCGAAGGCGCTGGTCGCAGCCTTCGAGGCGACGCCGCGGCGTGGTTTCCTGTCGGCCCAGTTCCACGCGCTCGCCTGGTCGGACGGCATGCTGCCGATCGAATGCGGCGAGGCGATCGAGGGCGCCGATCTGCAGGCGGCGGTGATCGCAGCACTTCACATCGAGCCTGGCAACCGCGTGCTCGAGATCGGCACCGGCTCGGGCTACACGGCAGCGGTCATGTCCAGGCTTGCGGCGCGCGTCATCACCATCGACCGCTACAAGACCCTGACCGAGCAGGCAAAGCAGCGTTTCGAGGCGCTCGCCATCAGCAGCGTCATCGCCCGCCAGGCCGACGGGTCCAACGGCCTGCCCAATGAAGGGCCGTTCGACCGTATCGTCGCCTGGGCAGCCTTCGACAGCCTGCCGCGCTTTCTGCTCGACCAGCTGTCGAGCGGCGGCATCGTCATCGCGCCAATCGGCCCGGATGAGGGCGAGCAGGTGCTGGCCAAGCTCACCAAGGTGGGCAGCCGCTTCGAGCGCGAGGACATCGGCATGGTCAGGCTGCAGCCGATCCTGCGCAGCGTTGCCGCGGTGATCTAGCGGCTTTGCGGCCTTCGCCAAAATTTCCCCCAATGTTTTAAGAAAATTTTCGCCGGATTCTAATGGGTTAACCGGCCAGTAACATTAACGCGCTTTAATCGTGACCAGTTTGTACCGGGTCTGTGCGGGTTAGTGCGATGCAATTCAATCACTTGAAGGCAAACAGACGCAATCTGGCGCGCGGTTGCGCTGTCCTGATCATTGCTGGCGCGGCGGCCGGGTGCAGTTCCCAGTCGATGCGCTTCAACGGTGTCGATGATGTCTTCACATCATCCACCAACAATCAGCGCGCCATCATCAACAAGCAGAATGTCGACCAGCCCTACCCGGGCGATACGGTCGCGCCGGCGCCGGTCGACGGCACCCACACCCAGTCGGTGAGCCGATCGAGCCTCGAGCCGGTCACGGCGCAGCAGCTGCCGCCTCCGTCGGCGCCGGCTCCTGCCAAGCCTATGCGTACCGCTTCCGCTCCTGCCCTTGCACCCGCTCCGGCGCTTGCTCCTGCACCGCGCCTCGACAGGAAGGGCACCGGCTCGGTCGCCCAGGCCAAGCCGTTCAAGACCGCCGAGCCCGACGCCGTTCGCAATGCGAGCGCTGCGCCGCACGCGACCGAAATCGTGGTGCGCGACGGCGAGACGCTTTCGGGCTTGGCGGCGCACTACCACGTGCCGGCCGATGCCATCGCCAAGGTCAACGGGATCGACCCGAAGAAGGGCCTCAGGACGGGCCAGAAGATCGTCATCCCGGCCTATGCTTATTCGAGCAAGGCGGAGCCGAAGGTCGCCGAAGGCAAGCCGGCGAACACGCCGAAGCAGCCCGCTCCGGAGAAGGTCGCTGTTTTGCCGCAGCAGCCCAAGGTCAAGGACGGCAAATCCTCCGCTCAGGTCGATGCGTCGGCGGCAGCGGCGGGTTCCAAGAATCCAAAGCCGGCGCAGCAGATGGCCGAGGCCAAGCCGGCAGGCGCCGGTGGCTCCTACACCGTGCAGCAGGGCGACTCGCTGTCGTCGATCGCCATGAAGACCGGCGTCAGCGTCGTGGCGCTGAAGCAGGCCAACGGCATGCAGGACGGTTTGCTCAAGATCGGCCAGACGCTCAAGGTCCCGACCGGCGGCACGGTCGTGGCATCCGCCAAGCCTGCCGCTGCCAAGCCTGCCGTCGATCCTGTGACAACCGCGACGACCCCGCCGCCGGCGAAGACCACGCCGTCGCAGACGCTCGCCTCCTATACGCCGCCGAAGAAGGACGCCAAGGTCATCCAGCAGGCCGAGGACGATGATGCGGTGGCGCCCGACGGGACCGGCATCGGCAAGATGCGCTGGCCGGTGCGCGGCCGAGTCATCTCGGGCTTCGGTTCCGGCAAGGACGGCGTCGACATCGCGGTTCCGGAAGGAACGCCGATCAAGGCAGCCGAGAACGGCGTCGTCATCTATGCCGGCGACGGCCTCAAGGAATTCGGCAACACCGTGCTGGTGCGACACGAGAACGGCCTGGTCACCGTCTACGGCCATGCAAGCTCGATCGAGGTGCAGCGTGGCCAGAAGGTCAAGCGCGGCCAGGAGATCGCGCTCTCCGGCATGAGCGGCACCACCGACTCGCCGAAGCTGCACTTCGAAGTGCGCAAGAACTCGGCCCCGGTCGATCCGTCGGGCTATCTCGAATAGAACAAGAACAATTGCGGGCCGCCTGACCTCCAGTCCGGCCCCGCCGTCTTCAGCCCGCTCCGCAAGGAGCGGGCTTTTTCAGTTGCCGAAGATGCCTGACGCTCGGGCCTAAAAATGATCCCGGAGCGTGTCGGCGATCATCTCTTCAAGGCTGCTGGCCTTCACGCCCAAAAGCGTCTCCGCGTCGGAGGAATCAACCAGCAAGGGGCTCTCGAAGAGGTATCTCATCTCGATGAGCTCATGCATGCCCAAGGCTTCCATCTCGGGGATGGAATAGGAACGCGCCTCGGAAACCTGTCGCCCGAGCATCGCCGCCGTTTTCTGGATGAGCTCGCGGGGCGAGGCGTGTTGCGAGGGGACATGAAACGCCCGTCCCCATTCGCCGGTGTAGCGGGAGGCCGCGACGAGTGTCTTGGCGACGTCCTTGGTCAAGCTCCAGGCATGGGTGGCGTCGAGGTCGCCAATGAACGCAACGGGCTTGTCCTCGATGATGGAGGGCAGGGCGATCAGCGAGAAATAGCTGATCGCGCCGTGCCCGAGATAGTCGCTGGACCGTATTTCGAGCGCCGGCACGCTGGCGCGGAAGGCCCGCTGCCACATGATTGTCCGGGCGGTTCCCTTCTTGGAATTCGGGTCCAGCGGCATGTCGGAGCGCAGCGGGTTGTCGCCATTCTTGCCGTAACCATAGAGGTTTCCAAGCACGATGAGCTTGGCGCCCACTGCTTCCGCGGCGCGCTCGGTGCCGTCCATTATTGGGAAAAAGTCGGTTGGCCAGCGATGATATGTGGCCATGGCACACATGAAAACGGCATCGGCGCCGCGGCAGACACGCGACAGCGCCGAGGCGTCCGTGGCATCAGCCTGTATCGGCCGCACATTCCGCAATGCGTTCGAACCGATGCTTCGGCTGGTCAGGATGACATCATGACCTTCTTCGCCAAGAAGCCGGGCGGTCTCACGTCCAACCGGGCCCGCGCCGACAACGACATACAAACTCATGGCAACCTCTCTTCAAGCTTGATGGAGAGGCGTGAGTACAGGTTCGCGGCATTGAAGATCGCGCGGGAATTGCCAAATCTTGAACAGGTTTTGCCATGAATCGAGAGAGCATGCTTTCGCAATTCGCTCCGGCCCCGTCCGACGTCACGATGGTTTGCCGGCATGTCGCGGCAGGCGTGCATCGGCTGCCCCGCGCGCCGCACCATCGCATCATGGTGCATGCAAGCGCGGCGACGCGCTCCTACTGCAATCAGGTTGGGCGATATTTCGTCAGGCGCGCCGGCGATATCGACCTGGTGCCGGCCGGAGAGGAGGGTGGTTTCGAGGCCGAAACCCCGTTCGAGACGATGGAGATCGTCTTGCAGCCGGCTTTGATGGAAAGGGTCGCCGCCGAACTTGGCGGCAGGGCGCGTGCATTGCGGCTCGACACCCGCCATCTGCTTCGTGACCAGCGTATAGAGCATCTCGCTCGAGCACTGCAGAGCGATCTCGCCGCAGCCGCACCGAGTGGCCCTTTGTTTGCCGAAAGCATCGGCGCCGCGCTTGCGGTGAGGCTGCTCGGCCTCGATGGCCCAGACGTGGTTCGAGTGAACCGGTTGTCGGACGCCCAGCTAAAGCGTGTCCTGGAACATATCGAGACCGCTCTCCACGAGCCGCTTTCGATCGACCACCTGAGCCGGATTGCCGGCGCGAGCAGCTCGCATTTGCGCACATTGTTCAAGGCGGCGATGGGCGTCACCTTGCATCGCTACGTGCTTCGACGCCGCGTGGAACGGGCGTGCGTTCTGTTGCGGCGAGGCGATCTGAGCACGAGCGAGGTTGCAGAATTGACGGGCTTCGCGCACCAGTCACATCTGGCGTATTGGATGCGCCGCGAGATCGGCCAGACGCCGCGCGACTTGCGACGGGCGCAGTCGCCCAGGTGACGTTAACGCTTTAATCCTTCAGCGGCTTACCGAGCCGGCCGGCGAGATCCTGTGTGAACTGCCAGGCGACGCGGCCCGAACGGCTGCCGCGCGTCGTTGCCCATTCCAGCGCCTCGGCGCGCAGTTGCTCGGGATCGATCGTCAGGCCGTGATACCGAACATAGCCATCGATCATGTCGAGATATTCGTCCTGGGAGCATTTGTGGAAACCGAGCCACAGCCCGAAGCGGTCGGATAACGAGACTTTTTCTTCCACCGCTTCTGACGGGTTGATCGCGGTCGAGCGCTCATTGTCGATCATGTCGCGCGGCAAAAGATGCCGCCGGTTGGACGTGGCGTAGAAGATGACGTTGGCGGGCCGGCCCTCGACGCCGCCTTCGAGCGCCGCCTTCAGCGACTTGTAGGAGGTGTCATCATGGTCGAAGGAAAGGTCGTCGCAAAACAGGATGAAGCGATAGGGAGCCGCCTTCAGGAGACCCATCAGCTTGGGCAGCGTATCGATGTCCTCGCGGTGGATCTCGATCAGCTTCAGGGGCCGGTCGAGCTTGTCGGAGGCGTTGACGGCGGCATGCACGGCCTTGACCAGGGAGGATTTGCCCATGCCACGCGCACCCCACAACAGCACGTTGTTCGCGGCATAGCCGGACGCGAAGCGCTCGGTGTTGTCGAGCAGGATGTCGCGCACGCGGTCGACGCCGCGGATCAGGCCGATGTCGACGCGGTTGACCTTGCGCACCGGCTCCAGATAGCCGGGCTCCGCCTGCCAGACGAAGCAGTCCGCCACGCCGAGATCGGTCTGCGGAACCGGCGGCGGGGCGAGACGGGAAACCGCCTCGATCAGGCGGTCCAGTTTCTTGTTCAAGGCGTCCAGGCTGTCGGTCATTTTGGACCTTTTGTTCAGGTATTTCAGCGTGTGGGAGCAGCTTCCACGACATCGCTGCAAGAACCAGCTCCAAGCTTTTGTTGGAGCATCATCTTTTCGGCGGCCTCGAAGCGGCTTCCGCTGCGACGCTCTAGCACGCCGCAGATGGCTGGAAAAGCAACGGATTGGGCGCGCAGCGCAGTTGCATTGGCAACTTTACCGACTATATTCCGGCCAAATTTTCGCGGGGCGGCCGCGGCGGAATTTTACCATCCAGGAGTTTCTTGATGTTCGTTACACCGGCATACGCCCAAGGCGTCGGCGCTTCGCCAGACATGTTGATCTCGATTTTGCCGTTTGTCCTGATTTTCGTGATCATGTATTTTCTGATCATCCGGCCGCAGCGCGCGCAGCTCAAGAAGCGCCAGGAGATGCTGTCGGCCGTGCGCCGCGGCGATACGGTGGTGACCGGCGGCGGCTTCGTCGGCAAGGTGACCAAGGTGATCGACGACAACGAGCTGGAGATCGACCTTGGCGGCGGCACCAAGGTGACGGCGCTGCGCTCGACGATTTCGGACGTGCGCGTCAAGGGCGAGCCGGTGGCGAACCAGAACGCCAAGAAGTAAGCGAAAACCGGCGGCAACGGCCGCAGGCAGGGCTCTGACGAACGGCAATATATGGTCCATCTTTCGCGCCTGAAGGTCATTTTAATCGGGCTTGCCCTGATCTCGATGGTCTTCGGCGCGCCGAATGTTCTTGCCGCGGTGCCTGGTGCGCATATTGTGTTTCACCTGGATACGGACCAGGTAAAAAGCCGCCGGCTGGAAGCGGTGCGTGACCAGATCAGGACGCTGCTTCGCGATGCCGAACCCAGGATCGACTATAGCGGCCTTGTCGTATCGGGGCTCACGGTTCAACTGCACCCTGGCGACCCAGGGCAAGTCGAGGCCGCCAAAGCGGCGCTCAAGGCGTTGGTCGATCCCATTGCCGGCAAGGAAGGTCCGGTCCACGAGTTTGCGCTGGACGATAGCGAGCCTGGCTTGTTGAAGTTCACCATGACCGATGCCGGCGCGAAGTATCAAATCTCTGCCGCGCTCACACAGTCGATCGAGATCATCAAAAATCGCCTCAACGAACTTGGCGTGACCGATCCCGCGGTCCAGTTGACGGATGACGGCATACTGGTTCAGGCGCCAGGCGTCGCGGATTTGCACAGTTTGGCGCAAACCCTCGCGCGGCAAGGCCGACTGAGTTTCCAATTGGTCGATACTTCGATGCCTGTGGACGATGCTGTCAATGGCCAGGCGCCTGCCGGATCAACGGTGCTGTACACGCCGGATGATCCGCCAGTTCCCTATCTGGTCGAAGACCGGGTGCTTGTTTCGGGCGACAGCGTGCTGGATGCGAAAGCGGTCCACGACAGTTCGACGGAACAGTTTGTCGTCGCATTCCGGCTCGATTCCAAGGGTACGCAACGTTTCAAGTGGGCGACCACGCGGAATATCGGCAAGCCATTTGCGGTGATTTTGGATGATCAGGTGATTTCAGCGCCGATCATCCGGGAACCCATCGAGCATGGCACGGTGCAGATATCGGGCAATTTCACGGCCCAAAGCGCCAAGGAACTGGCCCTGTTATTCCGCACCGGCGCGCTGCCGGCGAGATTGACAATCGTCGAGGAAGCACGATAGGGCCGGCCATGGCCGGAATGACAACCATAGCTGACAACGAGCCGATGGCGGAACGCTGCCGCTTGTACGCCTGAACGGATAAAACGAATGCTCTATTTCTCGCGCCTGAAGATGATCCTGATCTGGCTCGCCGTAGCCATCACAGTGATCCTCGCCGCGCCCAATCTCTTCCCGGCGAGCATGCTGGCGCAATTGCCGAACTGGGTGCCGAAGCGGCAGATGACGCTCGGCCTCGACCTTCAGGGCGGTTCGCATATCCTGCTCCAGATGGATCAGAACGACCTGATCAAGGATCAACTTGAGACGACACGCGACGAGATCAGGACGCTGCTGCGCGATGCCAAGATCCAATATACGGGACTTGGTGGAACGGGCCGCACCGTGCAGGTGCGCATCAACGATCCCAGTCAGGTAGAAGCCGCAAAGACGGCGCTGAAGCCGATAACCAATCCGGTCGCGGCCGGCCTCTTTGCCGGCGGTTCGGTCCAGTCGATGACGCTGGACGATTCCGAGTCCGGATTGTTGAAGTTCACCGTCACGGATGCGGGCATCAAGTACCGTACATCGACGGCGTTGTCGCAGGCGATCGAGGTGGTCGAGCGGCGCGTCAACGCGCTCGGCACGACGGAACCGATCGTGCAGCGGCAGGGTGATGATCGCATTCTGGTTCAGGTGCCTGGGCTGCAAAATCCGCAAAGACTCAAGGACATCATCGGCCAGACCGCCAAGCTGACCTTCCAGATGGTCGATACGTCGGTGCCGGTCCAGGACGCGATCAAGAATCGCCCGCCGCCTGGCGATTCAGTTCTCTATTCGCAGGACGATCCTCCCGTTCCTTATCTGGTCGAAAACCGCGTCATCGTGTCGGGCGAAGACCTGTCGAATGCGACGCCGACTTATAATTCACAGACCAATGAGCCGGTGGTTTCGTTCACCTTCAATTCCCGGGGAGCGACTAGGTTCGGCCAGGCGACCCAACAGAATGTCGGCAAGCCGTTCGCCATCGTGCTCGACAACCAGGTGATTTCGGCGCCGGTGATCCGCGAGCCGATCCTCGGCGGCAGCGGTCAGATCTCCGGCAATTTCACGGCCGAGAGCGCCAACGACCTCGCCGTCTTGCTGCGCGCCGGCGCCCTGCCGGCAAAGTTGACCATCATCGAAGAGCGCACGGTCGGCCCGGGCCTTGGCCAGGACTCGATCCATGCGGGTAAAATCGCCGGCATCATAGGCTCGATCCTCGTCGTCGCCTTCATGTTCGTCGCCTATGGCTTCCTCGGCTTCCTCGCCAACGTCGCGCTCGCGGTCCACGTGGCCATGATCGTGGCCGTGCTGTCGCTGCTGGGCGCCACGCTGACCTTGCCCGGCATTGCCGGTATCGTGCTCACCATCGGCATGGCGGTGGACTCCAACGTTCTGATCTACGAGCGCATCCGCGAGGAGCGGCGAAACGGCCGCTCGGTGATACAGGCGATCGATACGGGCTTCTCCAAGGCGCTGGCGACGATCGTCGACTCCAACGTCACCTCGCTGATCGCCACTGTGGTGCTGTTCTGGCTAGGCACCGGCCCGGTCAAGGGTTTTGCCATCACCTACGCGATCGGCATTCTGACCACGGTCTTCACCGCTTTCACCTTCACGCGCATGCTGGTGTCGATCTGGCTGCGCCGCGCCCGGCCGAAGGAACTGCCGCGCGCGCCGGTCACCTTCATTCCGCCGGGCACAAAGATCCCGTTCATGGGCATTCGCCGCTGGACCTTCGCGTTGTCCAGCCTGTTGTCGGTCCTGTCGGTCGTGGGATTCCTGACTATCGACATCAACTACGGCATCGACTTCAAGGGCGGCTCGATAATCGAGGTGCAGTCTAAGAAGGGCGACGCCGATCTCGGCGACATCCGCAACAGGCTGTCCGAGCTCAATATCGGCGAGATCCAGGTGCAGCAGTTCGGCGCTCCGAACGACGTGCTGATCCGCGTCGGCGCGCAGGACGCCGGCGAGAATGCCGAGCAGACCGTCATCGACAAAGTGCGGGGCGAACTGCAGGATCAATATGATTTCCGCCGCGTCGAAGTGGTCGGCCCGACGGTGTCCGGCGAACTTGCCAAGCAGGGCACGATCGCCATGCTGATCGCGCTGGTCGGCATCCTGCTCTATGTCTGGTTCCGCTTCGAATGGCAGTTCGCGGTCGGCGCCATCATCGCCACGGTGCACGATGTGGTGATGACGATCGGCTTCTTCGTCCTGACCGGGTTGGAGTTCAACCAGTCCTCGCTTGCGGCCATCCTGACCATCATCGGCTACTCGCTGAACGACACGATCGTGGTCTATGACCGCGTCCGCGAGGATCTTCGAAGATACAAGAAGATGCCGCTGCCACAGCTGTTGAACAACGCGATCAACGAGACGCTGTCTCGAACCACGCTGACATCGGTCACCACCATCCTGGCGCTGCTCGCGCTGGTGCTGTTCGGCGGCGAGGTGATCCGCTCCTTCACGATGGCAATGCTGTTCGGTGTGGTGTTCGGCACCTATTCGTCGATCTTCATCGCCGCGCCGCTGCTGATCCTGTTCCGGTTGCGGCCGCAGGCCTCAGCCGAAGAGGAGAAGAAGCCGGTGAACGGCAAGCCCGTGGCGACCTGACGCCGTCTAAGTCAAAGAGATAGAGCATGATGTCGTTCGAAAGCCGCTCCACACTTTTCGGCATCATGCTCTAGACCCATGGCCAAAGGCATCATCATCCGCGAGGCGCATTTCCCGGGCAAGGCGCCGATCGAGGCCTATGGCAATGGCGGCTTCCGCTTTGCCGACATGTCGCATCGCGGATCGCTGCTCGTCCTGCCGTCGGGCATCCATGGCTGGGAGCCCGCCGATCCGCTGGCGTTGAAGGCCGCGGATTTCGACAAGCTGTTCGCCGAGGCCGGCAATGTCGAGATCCTGCTGGTCGGCATGGGCAAGGATTTGCGGCCGCTGCCGGCGCCTTTGCGCGTCGCGCTCAACGAGGCCGGCATCTCGGCCGACCCGATGTCTACCGGAGCGGCCGTACGGACCTACAATGTGCTGCTCGCCGAAGACCGCGCCGTGGCAGCGGCCCTGATCGCCGTCGATTGAATGGCCGGCGTTTCCAGCATCGCGACGGGCGACATCGTTCTGGATGCGGTGCGCGCCGCCGACCATGACAGGTACCTGTCGGCGCTCTACGCGCCGGCCGACAAGCGCGATGCGCTGCTTGCGCTCTACGCCTTCAACGCCGAAATCGCGGGCGTGCGCGATCGCATTCACGAGCCGCTGCCTGGCGAGGTCAGGCTGCAATGGTGGCGCGACGTCATCGCGGCCGAAGGGGATGCCGAGACAGGCCACCCGACCGCCGATGCGCTACGCGCGACGATCGCCGCCCATCATCTGCCGAAGGCTGCCTTCGAGAACATGCTCGAGGCACGGATATTCGATCTCTATGACGACCCGATGCCGTCGCGGACCGACCTCGAGGGCTATTGCGGCGAAACCGCCGCGGCGCTGATCCAGCTTGCGGCGATGGTGCTCGATCCGGCGGCGGCACCCAGCTTTGCCGATCTGGCGGGCAGGGCCGGCTGCGCGCAGGCCATCGCCGGCCTGCTGCTTCTGCTGCCATCCCATCGTCGGCGCGGCCAGTGCTTTGTGCCCGCCGACATACTGGCGGCAGCCGGCACGACGCCGGAAGAGTTCGTCAAAGGCGAGGGCGGGGCTGCGGCGGAGCGCGCGGTGGCAGCAATGATCGCGCTGGCGCGGGAGCATCTCAACGCCTTCGAGCAAGGTGCGCCAGCGCTTCCCGTTTCGTTGCGCCCGGCCTTCCTGCCACTGGCGCTGACTCGCGCCTATCTCGACAAGATGGAGAAGGCGGGCAGGTCGCCGCTTGGTGGGACAGCGACGCTCTCCACCTTGCGCCGGCACTGGCTGCTCTTGCGTCACGCGATGCGGGGCTGGACGCCCCTTTGACGTAAACGTCAATCATGCTAGGGATTCCGTTGCGCGCTTGGTCAGCGCGTCAACTATGTTATCCAACCGCCAGGCTGGAGCCATGACGGTTCGCGCGACACGTCCGAGACGCTGAAGGCGGCTTATGTACGAAGGAATCCGGAAGAGGCGGGAAAGCCGGGATTGCCGGGCGCGAGGGCGGCGGCGGCGGAATAGTTGGAAATCACTAGCTGATGCGCTGACCGGAGCCGAGATAGCGCCCTGATTCACCGCCCATCGCATCGGTGAAATTGGCCTCCAATTCAACCTGCGCGTCGACGACCGCCGGTGTCTCTGAGGGCGGAGGTTCGGATCTGAAGCTGGCGCACACATACAGACCGCGGGGGTGCGACGGGTCCAGCCGGGCTTGAATTGTCCAATACGAAGAGAGCGAATAAAGCGTCTTCATGAAATCGACCAGGATCTGATCGGTGTAGGGGCCTGGGATGCGCTTTAAGGCAATAATCCTCTTCAGGCTCCGGTCCCGGTTCTTGATGTAGCGTTCGTTGTCGTACAGCCAGCCTTTGCCGCCATGTGGCTGGCCGATCAGCGCTTCGAGCGCTGGGATATGAACCTCGCGCAATTTTTGGAGGCTCTTGCAGCGAATATAGACGCTCCAGACAATCTCGTAGCCACCCGCGAAGGGTTCTTCGCTTGCCGGCAAACCCGGCGGCAGGAGCTGAGGCAACTTGGAGACGGCAGCCACAGCTACTCGGCCGCCTCGGCCCGCGCCGGCAGCCCCAGCCATTGCCGGCAGTCGGCCAGAGCGCGCGAGGTGATGGCGTGGCGCTTGGCGACGGTCTTGTCCTTGCCGCGCAGGCGCTTGCCTTCGGCCTTAGGCGCTTCCACAGGCGGGAACAGGCCGAAATTGACGTTCATCGGCTGGAAGGATCGCTTGCCCGGCTCATCGTCCGAGACGATATGGCCGCCGGTGATGTGGTTGAGCAGCGCGCCGAAAGCTGTGGTCGAGGGCGGCAGCGACGGCGCCTCGCCGAGCCGTTCGGCCGCGGCGAAGCGGCCGGCGAGCAGGCCGATGGCGGCGCTTTCGACATAGCCTTCGCAGCCGGTGATCTGGCCGGCAAAGCGCAGACCGGGGCGCGATTTGAGCTGCAGCGAAGGATCGAGCAGCGTCGGCGAGTTGATGTAGGTGTTGCGGTGCAGACCGCCGAGACGCGCAAAGTCGGCATTTGCAAGCCCCGGAATGGTGCGGAAGATGCGCACCTGCTCGGCATGCTTCAGCTTGGTCTGGAAACCGACCATGTTGTAGAGCGTGCCCAGCGCATTGTCCTGGCGGAGCTGCACCACCGCATAGGCTTTGACCGTCGGATTGTGAACGTTGGTCAGCCCCATCGGCTTCATCGGCCCGTAGCGCAAAGTCTCAACGCCGCGCTCGGCCATCACCTCGATCGGCAGGCAGCCATCGAAATAGGGCGTGCCTTCCCATTGCTTGAACTCGGTTTTCTGGCCCTCCAGCAGCGCCGCCACGAAGGCGAGATACTGGTCCTTGTCCATCGGGCAGTTGATATAGTCCTTGCCGGTGCCGCCAGGCCCGACCTTGTCGTAGCGCGACTGGAACCAGGCGGTGTTCATGTCAATCGTGTCGAAATGCACGATCGGCGCGATGGCGTCGAAGAACGCAAGTGCATCGGCGCCGGTGGCCTCGGCGATCGACTGCGCCAGGGAAGGCGCGGTCAGCGGACCGGTGGCGATGATCGCCTGGTCCCAGTCCTCGGGCGGCAGTCCGGGCACTTCCTCGCGCTGGATGGTGATCAGCGGATGCGCCTCGATCTTCGCGGTAACTGCGTCGGAAAAGCCGTCGCGGTCGACGGCGAGCGCGCCGCCGGCCGGCACCTGGTTGGCGTCGCCCGCGCTCATGATCAGCGAGCCGGCAAGCCGCATTTCGGCGTGCAACAGGCCGACAGCGTTGTTTTCGGCGTCGTCGGAGCGGAAGGAGTTGGAGCAGACCAGCTCGGCCAGGCCGTCGGTCTTGTGCGCGTCGGTGCCGCGCACCGGGCGCATTTCATGCAGCACGACCGGAACGCCGGCCTCGGCGATCTGCCATGCGGCTTCGGAGCCGGCGAGGCCGCCGCCGATGACGTGTATGGGATTTTTGCTCATGAGCGCCGGAATAATCGCTTGGGGACGCGATTGCAATTGCCGGCCGAGAACGCAGGTGGCCGGTACCTGCGCCAGAAACAACAACACCCGCCGGGGGAGGAGGTCCGGCGGGTGTCGTTTTGGGGGTCGATCCTCGGGAGGAGGTGAAGATCGACCATATTCGTCATCGCCGGGGAGGAGGTCGGCTTTGACGAAATCTCTTTCGCCGTTTGAGGGCGAGAATTCTTTTTCGCCTTTGAGAAGGGGCGACACCTTCGAAGACGAACTACGTTCGCTGAAGACGAACTGCGTTCGCTGAAGACGAACTTCGTTCGCTTCTGAACAACGCCCGCCGGGGGAGGAGGACCGGCGGGCGCCGTTTCAGTGGTCAACCCTTGGGAGGAGGTAAGGGTTGACCGTATCCGTCAGGGTCGGGGAGGAGGTCGACCCTGGCGAAATCCTGGTTAGATCGCCTTGCGGGCGACCATCTTGATCTCGTCGCGAACGATGCCGAGATCGTGGAGCTGGCGGTTCGAAAGCCGACCCAGCTCAGCAACGGTGTCGCGATAGACGCGCCAGTTGCGATAGCTGCGGATCAGGTTCATTGTGTTACTCTCTTCAAAACTGGTTCGGACCATTTGCGGTCCGAAGCGGATTAGACCGCCTTGCGGGCGACGTAGTGGATGTCGCTGCGGCTGATGCCGAGGTCGGTCAGTTCACGGTTCGACAGGCGGCTCAGCTCGGAGACGGTGTCCCGGTAGCGGCGCCAGTTGCGGTAGTTGCGGATCAGGTTCATGGTAGTTCTCGTTTCGTCTTTGGTTCGGATCATTCCGTTTGTGTACGAACAGAAAATAGGTGGGATCATATCGGTTTAAAAGTGCCGTTGGCGCATGGCAGCAATGCAAATTGTGCAATGCAACATTAACGGCCATTCACGCCTGCGTCGCAAAGAAGGCCGAATCGGAAAGCGCCGCCGCGTCAACGGTTTGGCTGTCCGGGCTCAGGAAATGACCGGGCTTAGGGGGAAAGCATGGCGAGCTATTCGGCACGGGTAAGGGTGGATATCGCCCGCTGGCGGGAGAGAGGACTGATTGATCCTGCCACGGCGGAGGCATTGACGCGCGACGTCGCCGCCAACGAGCGCGCATCACTGAGTTTCGGCTCAATCCTGGCAATGATGGCGGCACTTCTGTTCGGCGCAGCGATCCTGATTTTCGTTGCCGCCAACTGGGAGGCCATCCCGCGCCTCGTTCGCGTGGCGGCCCTGTTTGCCGTCATCCTCGCCGGCTATGTCGGTGGCGCGGTGCTGAAGACGCGCGACCATGCAGCGATCGGCGAGGCGCTGTGGATCGTTGCAGCCGCCGCCTTCGGCGGATCGATCGCGCTGATCGGCCAGATGTATCATCTTTCGGGCGACGAGGCCTCGGCGCTTGTGACATGGTGCGCCGGCACGGCGTTGGCGGCAGTAGCGCTGCGCTCGAACCCACTGACCGTGGCTGCGGTCGGCATTGCCGATGCCTGGCTGGTCCTCAAGGGGTTCGGCTTCTATTGGCGCGCGGAAATTCCGCATCTCTTCATTGTCATGGCGATCGTCCTGTTCGCCATTTCGTTCTGGACACGCAGCCGGGCAGCGCGCCACCTCATCATTCTGTCGGTCATTCTCTATCTGGTTTTGTTGGCGACGGATCACGACACACTGCCGGTGGCCGTGTCGCTGGCCATCGCGTCAGCGCTGCTCTTTGCCGCTGCGATCTTTGCCGGCGGTCCGCTCGACAGGATCCTTCAACTGGGCGGCCGGCTGCCCGTGCACGCCTTGCTCGGCTTCCTCACCGGCATGGCGATCATCCAGTTCGAACTGGCTGATGAAAGCACCTACAACAGCGGTTTCGCCGTCGCCTCGATCGTAGCGCTTGCCGGTATCGTCGGGGCGATCATGCTGGCGGGCCGCGAGAGCAGGGGGCTGCGCTGGCTGGCCTATGCCGGCTTCGCCTTCGAACTCGCCATTATCTATAGCGTCACCTTGCGGTCGATGCTGGATACGGCCGGCTTCTTCCTGGCGGCTGCCGTGCTGCTCGGCATACTGGCGCTGATCATCATCCGCATCGAGAAGCGCATGAGAGCGCCCGCCGAGACAGGAGCAGCGGCATGACCGGCAAGAAACTCATCATCTCGGCGCTGGTGCTGGCGCTCGTCCAGATCGGCTTCCTCAGCTGGATCATCGCCGGCCGGGCCGCGATCCTGCGCAACGGCAAGGAAGTGCTCCTGAAAGTCCAACCCGTCGATCCACGCGATCTCCTGCGCGGCGACTATATCTCGCTCAACAACAACATTTCACGCATCCCGGTGAAGCTGATCGCCAATGTCCCGCAGAGCAAGTTCTCCAGCGACGACACATCGATCGTGGTCCGGCTGAAAAAGGGCGCCGACGGTTATTGGCAGCCAGCCGCGGCGTGGTTCGGCCAGGCGCCGGCGCCTGCCGGCCCGGACGAAGCCGACATTGGCGGACGCGTCGCGGAGGGCTGGGACCTTCGTGATCCGGAAGCGACAATCGCGCCCGACTACGGGATCGACCGCTTCTATCTGCCGGAAGGCGAAGGAATGGCTATCCAGGACGACATGCGCGTGCGGCCGTTCGGCATCAAGCTCGCGCTCGCGTCCGACGGCACGGCACAGATCAAGGCGCTGATGGACGGCGACAAGACGCTGTTCGAGGAGCCGCTTTATTAGAGTGTGAGTGTATAGGGCTTGAGGTCAGTGTCCGCGCTAACGCGGATCCCGGTTATCGCTGGACACTCCCTGTCTCTGCGATAATTTTGGGATAGGGACCGATCGAAATCGTATAGCTAAAGTTTGCTACGCCTTTTTCCTGCTTGTGTTTCGAGGGGCTGCGCACAACCCAGTCGTAGACGCCCGAGACCATGCAGCGATCCTTAGTGCAGGTGACCACGATGCTGTCATTGCGGACGCTATATCCGCGTTCAGGCCATCGCCGGTAATAGTTCCTCTTGTTGTCAATGATCGACCTCAAGTTCGTCAGCTTGCCATAATAATCGACCTTGGGAGCGTAGGACGCCTGAACTTGGGCAAGAGCGAAATCGTCGTTGTCGCCATGATGCTCGATGAGATCCCTGACGAAGGCGACCGCAATGCTTTCCGGCAGTTGGCTGGCGTCGGGTGCAGGAGCGGACACGGGCGCAGGATTTGGCCTCGTTAACACCTGTGAAATATCTGCCGGCGATTGGTTCGCCGCGGCATTGGTCACATGCAACTCAGCCATTTCGCTGGCCGATAGATATCTTATGTCATGCTTGCCATAGCTCGAAGCCAATTCTATCAGCTTGGGATCCACTCCCATCTCGACCACATAGGATGTGATTGCAGCCGTTCCGAGCTGGACGCGGGCCTTCGCTTCTTCGGTGGACATCCCGTCAGCCAGTTTGAGAAACGCCCGGTGAATGCCGATGGAACTTGGTTCGGCAACACGGTGGATGCCGCCCAGGAAGGCCAGCGAGCAGGCTGAAGCGCACTGCAATTGGCCAACCTGAAGCGTATCCAACCCTGCTGCGCGGATCATACGCCCCAACCGAATAGCACCGCCGACGTTGCCACCAGGGGAGTTGAATACAATCACCTTGGCCCCGCTGCTCGCAACCGCGCGGCTAAAGCCGTTCAAGGACTCATTGGGGCTAAACTCACCGGAGACAATGAGCATTGGCCGCTGACCCGGAAGAGAAGCCGGAGTGTACTCCAAAGCCTCAACCTGAGACGCTGCCGCCGCGAGAGCTGACCCAACCCCCAGAACTAGAGAAATCACGCGCACAATCTGACAGAGCCCCGACCCGCCGATTGCGAGTAAGAACCTGTTAAAGGGCTATTTCAAGTGCATCGGATGCACAAAGCGGGATGGTCTCCGAGAGCGTGAGAGCCTTGCTTGCGCGGCCAGGAGATGGCTGCGGTTCTTCTTCGCCAACTTGGGAGAGACCCATGTCCACTTATCTTCAGGGGGCCCCTGCCACCCGAAGAGCGAATGATGGTGCGGATGAAGGGACTCGAACCCCCACGCCTTTCGGCACTGGAACCTAAATCCAGGGCGTCTACCAATTCCGCCACATCCGCTTTCCCCGGCAATCCCATGTAGCCATCATTCTGTCAATGTCGGGGCTCAAGTCATGTTTACTCGGCTAAAAGCGCGTCATGTCGAAAACGGTTCAGGTGACGCGCCTCAGGCCTTGTCTTGATGCATGCCGTTTTCCCAAAAACGCTGCGCACTTTTGGGCGGCATGCATTGGAGCGAAGATAGTTGAAAATTAGCCTAGCCTGTGACAAAAGGCGTGTCGAATGTGACGGAACGTGAATTTCCGCTTCAGCAAGATGTGAAAAGTTATAGGAAAAACAAAAACTTATTCGCATCCGGCAAGGCGCAGTTCAGGAGAGTTTGAACCGCATCGGCGGTCAAATCGCCGGGTTCCGTACCAAAAGCCATTTCCGGCAAGATCATACCGGCAGGCTGTAAACGGCTAAAGCCGTTTGGCAGTCTCATTGGTGAAAACAAAGGTTCTAGGATGCAGGTCACCGAAACGCTCAACTCCGGTCTCAAGCGCGAGATCAAGATCACCGTGCCGGCCGGTGATATGGAAGCCAAGCTGATGGCGCGGCTGACCGATGCCCGCGACAAGGTGCGCATCAACGGCTTTCGCCCGGGCAAGGTGCCGGTGCAGCATCTGCGCAAGATGTACGGCAAGTCGTTCATGGCCGAGGTCGTCAACGAGATCCTCAACGACTCGACCCGTTCGATCATCTCGGGGCGCGGTGAAAAGGCCGCCATGCAGCCCGAAGTGATCATGACCGAGGACGAGAAGGAGGCCGAGAAGATCCTGGCCGGCGGCGCCGATTTCGAATTCAGTCTCAACTACGAGGTCATCCCGGCGATCGAGATCAAGGACTTCTCCGACATCAAGGTGACGCGTCAGGTCTACGATGTGCCGGAATCAGAAGTCGAGGACCAGGTCAAGCGCGTCGCCGAGTCGGCGCGCAGCTACGAGCCGAAGACCGGCAAGGCCGCCGAGGGCGACCGCGTGAGCATCGACTATGTCGGCAAGATCGACGGCGAGGCTTTCGCCGGCGGCTCCGGCACCGACCAGCCGCTGGTGCTCGGCTCCAAGGAGTTCATTCCGGGCTTCGAGGACCAGCTGATCGGCACGAAGGCCGGCGACGAGAAGCAGATCACCGTCACTTTCCCCGAAAACTACCAGGCGGCGCATCTGGCCGGCAAGGAAGCCACCTTCGACGTCACGGTCAAGGAAGTGTCGGCACCCGGCGAGCTCGAAGTCAATGACGAGACTGCCAAGAATCTCGGCCTGGAATCGCTCGAGCGCCTGCGCGAGATCGTGCGCGGCCAAATCGAGAACCAATTCGGCTCGATGACCCGCCAGAAGGTGAAGCGCCAGCTGCTCGACCAGCTTGACGCATCCTACTCCTTCGAGGCGCCCTCCAAGCTCGTCGAGGCCGAGTTCAACAACATCTGGGCTCAGGTCAACCGCGATCTCGAAGCCGCCGGCCGTACCTTCGCCGACGAAGAGACGACGGAAGAAGAGGCGCGCGCCGAATATATGCGCCTTGCCGAGCGCCGCGTGCGCCTTGGCTTGGTGCTGGCCGAGATCGGCGAGAAGGCCGGCCTCACCGTATCGGACGAGGAGCTGCAGCGCGGCCTGTTTGAGCAGGTGCGCCGCTTCCCGGCCAACCAGCAGCAGGAAGCCTTCGAGTACTACCGCAGCAACCCGGAAGCCATCAACGCGCTGCGCGCGCCGATTTTCGAGGAGAAGGTCGTCGACTATTTGCTCGGCCAGATTACGGTCAATGACGTCAAGGTCGGCAAGGACGAGCTGATGGCCGACGACGAGGAGGCCGAGACCGCGACCAAGGCGAAGCCGGCCAAGAAGGCCTCCTCGAAGAAGGCCGAAGCCAAGGCAAGTGAGGCAAAGGCCGACGAAGCCGCCACCGAGGCCGACGAGCCGAAGAAGAAGGCGGCGCCGAAGAAGAAGGCTGCCAAGGAAGCCGAGTAACAGGTTTCAACACCGCGATTTGGAAAGGCCGCCTCCGGGCGGCTTTTTCATTAGGAGCTACTTCATTGTGGCGGCGCGGCAACACCGACAACTAGTCTTGATCGTCCGCCGCTGGCGATACCAACCGTTGAACATTATCTGCGTTTCATCGCATTCGCGGGTGTTTGGAGGCATTGGTGAGGCTGGGGTTCATGATGAGAGACGTGGTCGCCGCCGCGGCGCTCTTGTTTGCCGCAGCAATCGGCGTCGCGCGGGCCGAGCCGGATCTCGGCAATTGGAGCGTCGGCGGCGGCGACAATGGCCAGATCACGGCATCGCTGCACGCCAGCAACAAGCTGATCACCGGGGGCGGGGCGCTAGGCTACAGCCCGGTGCTGACCTTGGCTTGCCGGCCAGATGGCGAACCGCGGTGGAGCGAGTGGCTCCAGCTCAATGACGCCGTCTCCGCCAGCCGCAAGATCACCATCTCCGTCATTGTCGATGGCGGCGGCAAAACCGATGAAAGCTGGTCGGTCGGCCCGCGCGGCAGAACGTTGGTCAGGGATGGAGACGACGGCATCAGGCGCCTGGCTTCGGCGAACCGGCTGACGCTGTCGTGGCGCTTCGGCCTGTTGTCGGGGCGCGGCGAGGCCGATTTCGAGCTCGCCGGTCTCTCCGAGGCGATCGGCCAGATCGCGGCGAGCTGCAAAACCGATCCGCCCTGATCGTCGCCGTTCAGAACAGGCCTGGACCGCTTGGCGCTTTTTGGGCAGCTAGTCCTCGGCGCACGGCCTAAGCCTTCGCAAACCGGCATTTTTTGCCCATTGGTTCGATTCTGTGGTATGTAGGTGCCGCAGTTCCACTGAAGAGACACGGACGCCCATCATGCAGGGTACGCCAGCGTGGCGCGGGTCGTCCGACTAAACGACGATCGGGAGGAAGTGCCATGCGCGCAACAGCGCTTTTCATCGTCTTGTCCGCTACGACCTTCTTTGCAAGCCCGTCGCAGGCACAGGACGCTGCCGCAGGCGAGAAGGTCTTCACCAAGTGCAAGGTTTGCCACATTGCCGACCAGGACCAGAATAAGGTCGGCCCGTCTCTGCACGGCGTCATCGGGCGCACCGCAGGCACGCATCCCGGTTTCACCTATTCCACGGCCATGATCGAGGCCGGAAAATCCGGCATCAAATGGGACGAGCCTACGCTGACAAAATATCTTCACGACCCCAAGGCGATGGTCAAAGGGACGAAGATGGCGTTTCCAGGCCTCAAGAGCGATCAGGACATAGCCAACGTCATCGCCTACCTGAAGCAGTTTTCCAAGTAAGCAGCCCTTTCCGGCCCGGTCGGTGGTCGCCGGCTTCGCTCGACCGAAGGCGGCCGGCAATTGCGCTGCTGAAATGTTGCGCCCGCGCCGTCAAGCCGGCAGCGCAAAGAATCCCAACACCAACAGAATAATTATGCCAAGGCCGAGTATGAGAAGCGTCCGCGTGTCCATGGCGTTCACCTTCGCATCTTGAGGATACCGAAAAAGCAGCCCTGGAGCCAGCACGCTGATGCGGCTGACCATTAGCCGGCGCTATCCAGAGGGGACAAATCGGGCGCAAAGGAGTATATTGCTCCCAGATGCAGGTCGCGGTTTGCGTGGCCAGCCATGCAAAGCGGTAGCACCGCGAAATCCGCGACCTTGCCGGACTTGGTCTGGAGGGATTGGTCATGGCAAGCTTTCACGTGATTGCGGGGGCCAGCGAGACGCTGGAGCACACCAGAGTTAGAAAGGTCAGCATTTCCGACCTTTTCGATGCGCTCAGGCGCGGTATCGACGACTTCATGGTCAAACCCTCGCACATCGTCTTTTTGTGCATGATCTATCCGCTCGTCGGCGTGGTGCTTGCCACCTGGACATCGGGAGCGAACGCGCTGCCGCTGCTGTTTCCGCTGGTGTCCGGCTTTGCGCTGATCGGTCCGTTCGCGGCGATCGGTCTCTACGAGATCAGCCGCAGACGGGAAGCCGGGCTCGATGCATCCTGGAGCCATGCCTTCGAGGTCAGGAACTCCCCGGCACTGCCGGCCATCGCCGCGGTCGGGATCATGCTGTTTGCGATCTTCATCGTGTGGCTTCTGACCGCCAAGCTCTTCTACAAGTACCTGTTCGGTCCCGAGCCTCCGACATCGCTGTCCAGCTTCATAGCAGAGATATTCGCCACCGGGCGCGGCTGGACTTTGATCGTGCTGGGTCACGCCATCGGGTTCCTATTTGCCGTGGTCGTGTTGTGCACCACCGTGGTCGCGTTCCCGCTGCTGCTTGATCGCGATGTCGGCGCCTATGAAGCCATCCACACTTCGGTGCGCGTGGTCCTGGCCAACCCCATTGTGATGGCCGTCTGGGGACTTATCGTCGCCGTTGGGCTGATTATCGGATCTTTGCCTATTTTTGCAGGACTGGCGGTCGTGCTGCCGATCCTCGGCCACTCCACCTGGCATGTTTACCGCAAGGCCGTAGAGCCGGCGGCTACCCCAGACCGTCGAAGTAATCCGCCCCTGTCGTGACGCAGCGGCGGGAGTGTCAGTGCGTCAGAAGGCCGGATAGCTGAACCGCGCCTGGCGCGCGTCCGTCGTCAGGCTGTGGAAATCCTTACCGCTGACATGCACAAGCGTCTTGTGGTCGCCACCCTCGAAATAGATATCGGCGGCATCGCGCAGGCTTTCGTCCAGAATGACCGGCACATCATAAGCCGCGCCGATCGGCGGTATGGCGCCGATGTCGCAATCGTCAAAGAGCGAAACCACCTCGTCTTCGGAAGCGAGGCCGAGGCGTTTGTCCATGACGTCCTGCAGCTTGCCGAGTTCGATCCTGTGGGTGCTTGGGACTACGGCCAGTGCATAACCGAGTTCGTGATGCACGACCACGGATTTCGCCATGATGCTGCCGGGCACGTGCGCGGCAATGGCGGCCTGCCTGCTGGTGGCAGTTCGATGATGCCCGACGGTATCGTAGGGGATGCCCTTGCCGTCGATAAAGTCTCTCAGTTTGTTTGCTATCGTCATTGTTCGCGTCCTTTGCTTGAGTTCACGGCGCGTACGCCAAACCAATAAATGGGCCGGCGGCCTGTTGTTCAAGGCATCGGCGCCGGCCTTCCCCGGCTGCTCATGCTGCAGCTGGACCCTTATCGGGTGTCAGGGGCCAGGCCCGAAAAACGCGATACGGGTCAGCAGCGTATAGTCGGCCTCGAGGACCATCATCATTACGAAAACCAGCACCAATATCGGCGGCAGGATGATTGCATACATCATCGCCAGCCGCTCCCAGGCCATGTGCATGAAGACGGCGACGATCAGTCCTGCCTTGAGCATCATGAAGATCAGGATCAGCGACCATCTGAGGTAGCCGTGGAGGCCGAAATAGTCGACCAGATAAGAGCAGGTGCTGAGAATGAACAGCCACGCCCAGACCACCAGATAAAGCTTGATCGGGTGCTCCTGATGCGTCTCCGCCTTGGCGACGATCGCTGCGTCATGGGGATGCAGCGCGTGTTGTCCGAGACCGTTTGCGGTTGCTTCAGCCATGTCTGCCTCTCAACAAGCCTGCCTTCTCACCAAAGATAGAAGAAGGCGAAAATGAACACCCAGACCAGGTCGACGAAGTGCCAGTAGAGTCCCATGATCTCGACATTCTCGTAGCGGCCGCGGCGACTGGTGAAAAAACCGGGCCGCCCGACGTCGAAATCGCCGCGCCAGACTTTTCGCGCCACGATGATCAGGAAGATGACCCCAATCGTGACGTGTGTGCCGTGGAAGCCGGTAATCATGAAAAAGCATGAGCCGAATTGCGCGGCTCCCCAGGGGTTGCCCCAGGGCCGGACCCCCTCGGTGATCAGCTTGGTCCATTCGAAGGCCTGCATGCCGACGAAGGTCGCGCCGAGCGCGGCGGTCAAAAGCATCAGGATCGCGGTTTTGCGACGATCGCGGCGATAGCCGAAATTGACCGCCATGGCCATGGTTCCGCTGCTCGAGATGAGAACGAATGTCATGATGGCGATCAGGATCAGCGGGATCTCCGAGCCGCCGATGCGCAAGGCGAAGACCTCGCTTGGATTCGGCCACGGCACGCGCGTGGAGATCCGCGCCGTCATATAGGAAAGCAGGAAGCAACCGAAAATGAAGGTGTCGCTGAGCAGGAAGATCCACATCATGGCCTTGCCCCAGGACACGTTCTTGAACGCGCGCTGATCCGAGGCCCAATCGGCAGCGATCCCACGCCAGCCTGGGGGACGATCCAACTGGCTGGTATGCGTCAGTGTGGTCTCGGCCATCAGCAGTCTCCTAGGTCAGCAGCCGTTGGCAAATGCTCACGAACGTCGCCGCCCAACCGGCCAGGACGGCGAAGATGCATAGCCAGACGAAAAGCAGGAAATGCCAATACATGGCGCAGAGCTCGACGCTGAGGCGCAGCCGCTCCCGCCGCGTTCCGTTCCAGGCGCCGGCGCTCGTTCTGCCAAGGCCGACCAGCCCGCCCAGTATGTGCAGGCCATGCATCGCCGTGATCAGATAGAAGAAGCTGTTAGCCGGGTTGGAGGCCAGCAGGTAGCCGTCCTCGGTCAGCTGCCGCCAAGCAATCAACTGGCCGGCGAGGAAGGCGAGGGCGGTCAATCCCGCCGTTGCAAGACCGAGCCTTACCGTGTCCACCTGGCCTCTACGCGCGGCGACCACGGCACATTGCAGCGCGACGCTGCTCAGCGCCAGCACGCCGGTGTTGAGCCAAAGCAGGCGCGGCAGCGGCAGCGGCCGCCAGTCCGACAGGCCCATGCGCATGAAATAGGCGCTGGTGAACAGTGAGAACAGGCAGCCGACGATGGCGAGGAAGACGCCGAGGCCGATCTTGGCGGTGGGCAGCGACGATCGGTCGAAGCCGACGAAGTCCCCGGCCACGCCTTGCTCCAGCCACGGCTTCGCCGTCAACCGCTGGTGCGAAAGCCACCAACCGGCAAAGCCGGCGATCACCAACAGGAAGACCACGATGACACTCATGCCGGCTCCCTAGAGGGGCCGAAGGAGCCCGGCACGTTCTGCGGGATGAAGTCCTCCTTGGCACCCGGCACGCTGTAGTCGTAGGCCCAACGATAGACGATCGGCAGTTCCTTGCCGAAATTGCCGTGCGCCGGCGGCGTCTCAGCCGTTTGCCATTCGAGCGTCGTTGCCCGCCACGGATTGCCGCCGGCCTCACGGCCATGGCGGATGCTCCAGATCAGGTTGAACAGGAACACCATCTGGGCGAAACCGACGATGAAGGCCATGATGCTGATGAACGAGTTCAGATGGTGGGCCGATTCCGTCATGATATTCATGTCGGTCAGTTCGGCGTAACGCCGCGGAACGCCCATCAGGCCGAGATAGTGCATGGGGAAGAAGATCAGGTAGGCGCCGAGGAAGGTGATCCAGAAATGGAAGCGGCCGAGTCTCTCGTCCAGCATCCGTCCGGTGACCTTCGGATACCAGTGATAGATCGCGCCGAAGATCACCAGGATCGGCGCGACGCCCATGACCATGTGGAAATGTGCGACGACGAACATCGTGTCCGACAGCGGCACGTCGACGACGACGTTGCCGAGGAACAAGCCCGTCAGGCCGCCATTGACGAAGGTGACGATGAAAGCGAGCGCGAACAGCATCGGTATGGTGAGGTGGATGTCGCCGCGCCACAACGTCAGAACCCAGTTATAGACCTTGATCGCGGTCGGTACCGCAATGATCAACGTCGTGGTGGCAAAGAAGAAGCCGAAATAAGGATTCATGCCGCTGACATACATGTGGTGCGCCCAGACCACGAAGCTCAGCGCGCCGATGGCGATGATGGCCCAGACCATCATGCGATAGCCGAAGATGTTCTTGCGCGCATGTGTGCTGATCAGGTCGGACACGATGCCGAAGGCCGGCAGCGCCACGATGTAGACTTCCGGGTGGCCGAAGAACCAGAACAGATGCTGGAACAGGATCGGGCTGCCGCCATTGTGCTGCAGTTGCTCGCCCATCTCGACGATTGCCGGCATGAAGAAGGAAGTGCCGAGCAGACGGTCGAGCAGCATCATCACACAAGCAACGAACAGTGCCGGGAAGGCCAGAAGCGCCATGACCGTGGCGGTGAAGATGCCCCAGACGGTGAGCGGCAGGCGCATCAAGGTCATGCCCCGCGTGCGGCCTTGCAGCACCGTCACCACATAGTTCAGGCCACCCATGGTAAAGCCGATGATGAACAGGATGAGCGAAGAGAGCATCAGGATGATGCCCCAGTCCTGGCCGCCCGGCGTGCCGCTCGTGATCGCCTGCGGCGGGTAAAGCGTCCAGCCCGCGCCCGTCGGCCCGCCCGGCGCAAAGAAGCTCGACACCAGGACCAGCACGGCGAGCAGATAGACCCAATAGCTCAGCATATTGACATAGGGAAAGACCATGTCGCGGGCGCCGACCATCAGCGGAATGAGGTAATTGCCGAAGCCGCCAAGGAAGAGCGCGGTGAGCAAATAGATCACCATGATCATGCCGTGCATGGTGATGAACTGATAGTAGGCCTCCGGAGTGATGAAATCGAACGTGCCGGGGAAGCCGAGCTGGAGGCGCATCAGCCAGGACAGCATCAGCGCGACGAGGCCGATAGCCGTCGCCGTCGCCGAATACTGGACTGCTATGACCTTGGCGTCCTGTGAGAAGACGTATTTCGTCCACCAGCTGTGCGGATGGTAGAGCTCCATCTCCGCGACTTCGGCGGGTGGAACGGCATCTGCAGGTGTGACGTCGACCATGGGAGCGCCTCCGTGCCCTGTTCAGCGGGCCTCGAGCGTTTCGAGTTTTGCCGCGTCGTCCAAACTGGACGCCATCGTCTTTTCTGACGGTTGGTTCGCCGAGCCCGTTTGCTTGGGCGCGGACAATTGCGCAAAGGTCTGTTGCTGGCCGAGCCAGGCCAGATAGTCCTGCTCGGTGTCGACCATGACCACGCCATGCATAAGCGGATGTCCCTGGCCGCACAGCTCGGCGCACAAGACCTGAAAGGTTCCGGTCCGCGTTGGCGTGAACCAGAAATACGTGACAGATCCCGGGATCATATCCATCTTGGCGCGGAATTCCGGGATGTAGAAATCGTGCAGCACGTCGATCGAGCGCAATAGCACCTTGACCGGCTTGCCGACCGGCAGGTGCAGGTCCGCCGCCTCGACCACGATGTCATCCTGGCCGTTCGGGTCGCCGGGTGCGATGCCGAGCGGGTTTTCAGCCGAGACGATGCGGGTGTCGGAGGTGCCGAGCTTGCCGTCCTTGCCGGGCAGACGGAAGCTCCATTGCCATTGCTGGGCGATAACCTCGATATCGGCGGCCTCGCTGGGAACGTTGACGAAGCGGCTCCAGACGAAGAGGCCGGGAACCAGCAAGGCCGTGACACCGGCCGCTGTTGCGATCATCAGCCACGATTCGAGCCGCTTGTTCTCCGGTTCATATGCCGCGCGATTGCCTTCCCGATGCCGGAAGCGGAAGACGCAATAAGCCATAAAGAGCACGACAGCGGCAAAGACGATGCCGGTGATCCAAAAGCTGATGATGATGGTGTTGTCGATGTAGTCCCAGTTCGAGGCGATCGGCGTCCACCACCATGGGCTCAGGAGGTGAAACAGCACCGAGCCCACAACGATCAAAACGAGTACAAGCACAATGGCCATGTCCCGTCCTCCCGGTATTTCACTGGTGCGCGAAGCATCCCGGGGAAATACCAAGTCCCATCATGCTTGATTTCCTGCTGAAATTCCAGAGCCGACTATCTGATGAGGAGACGATGTCCCGGCAATCTCGAAATGCCGGGCAAATGCCTCAAATCAGCAGCAGGCCCTTCATCGAGGCATTGCCCTTGCGGCCGATGATGATGTGGTCGTGCACGGCAATGCCGAGGGGCTTGGCCGTGTCGATGATCTGCTTGGTCATCTCGATGTCGGCGCGCGACGGCGTCGGATCGCCGGAAGGGTGGTTGTGGACCAGGATGACGGCGCTGGCGGAGAGTTCGAGCGCGCGCTTCACCACCTCGCGCGGATAGACCGGCGTGTGGTCGACGGTGCCGGTCTGCTGCACCTCGTCGGCGATCAGCCCGTTCTTCTTGTCGAGGAACAGGATGCGGAACTGCTCGCGGGCCTCGAAGGCCATGGCCGAGCGGCAGTAGTCGAGCAGTTGCGTCCAGTTGGACAGGACTTCGCGGCCGCGCACCTCGCCACGCGCCATCCGCTGGGCGGTCGCGGCGACGACCTTGAGATCGGTCGCGACGTTCGGCCCGATGCCTTTGACTTCTTCAAGCAGGGATGCCGGCGCGCCAAGCACTTCGGCCAGCGAGCCGAAGCGGGCGATGAGCGCCTTGGCTATGGGCTTGGTGTCGACGCGCGGGATCAGCCGGAACAGAAGCAGCTCGAGCAGTTCATAGTCGGGTAGGGCGTCCGGTCCGCCGGCGGCAAAGCGTTCGCGCAGGCGGTCGCGATGGCCGTGATAATGGGGCTTTTCTGCTGCCGCTGCCTTTTTCAGCGCCGCCTTGGGCGGCTCGACCCAGCCTTCGGAAAAGAACGCCCGCTCGTCCTCGACTTTGCCCATACGCCCGCTCCAGGAGTTTCGGCTGAAACCTAAAGCAATTCCAGGAAAAGTGTGAAGCGGTTTTCAGTTCGGAATTGCGTGAAACAGGAGCATAGAGCGACCATCGTTTCCATGAAACGATGGACCGCTCTACCCCGGCAGGCCAGGGCGGTCGAGCTTTTTCGGCGACAGCGTGAAGATCTCGCAGCCGGTGTCGGTGACGCCGATCGTGTGCTCGTACTGCGCCGACAGCGAGCGGTCGCGCGTGACCGCCGTCCAGCCGTCCGACAGCACTTTCACATGCGGCCTGCCGAGATTGATCATCGGCTCGACGGTGAAGATCATTCCAGGCCGCATCTCGACGCCTTCATTGACGGTGCCGTAATGCAGGATGTTCGGCGCGTCGTGGAAAAGCTGGCCGACGCCGTGGCCGCAGAAGTCGCGCACCACCGAGCAGCGCTCGGCCTCGGCATAGGTCTGGATCGCGGCGCCGATGGCGCCGGTGCGGGCGCCTGGCTTGATCGCGGCAATGCCGCGCATCAGGCACTCGTAAGTCACCTCAAGCAGGCGCTCGGCGGCGCGCTTGATCGTGCCCACCGGATACATGCGCGAGGAATCGCCATGCCAGCCGTCAAGGATATAGGTGACGTCGATGTTGACGATGTCGCCTTCCTTCAGCGGCTTGTTGTCGGGAATGCCATGGCAGACGACATGGTTGATCGAGGTGCAGGACGATTTGGTGTAGCCGCGATAGTTGAGCGTCGCCGGCAACGCGCCGTGGTCCATGCCGAATTCGAAGACGAAGCGATCAATCGCTTCCGTCGTTACGCCGGGCTTCACCATCGGCACAAGCCCGTCGAGGCAGCGCGCGGTGAGATCGCAGGCCTTGCGCATGCCGGCAAAGCCTTCCTCGCCATAAAGGCGGATCTGACCGGTGTTTCGAAGGGGCGCGGTGGAGGCGTCGAGATAGGTAACCATTCTTGTCCGTTTGCCGGCGTGAGCTCCAAGGAGCCGAATGCGAAAATTTGCCCCAGATTTGGCACCGGAAGCCGCAAGGTTCAAGGACGAAGTGCGATTGCGGCCTCCATTGCGGCTTTCCTTCGGCCATTCCATGGGTTGGGTCGGTCCTGATGTTCGGAGGAAGAAACGGCGGCGATCGTGCTCGGGGCCTTCTTCACGCTGCCGTCCGCCTATCTGCTGATGGTGTTTACCTGCATGGCCATGACGCGGAGACGGACCCGGCCAACCTGTAGCGGCCCGACGCCGATCCGCCGCACCGGCGAACCGATTCTTCATCGCACTGAGGTCACATTTGCGAGTCAGAAGGCCACCAGAAGCAACTTTTCAGAACGAATGGCGTTTGCCCCGGCTACGCCAGCTCGGGAGACAGGGAATGGACAGACTGCAATTCGAGGTGCCGGTGCGTATCACGCCCGCGCCCGGCCTGCCGGTCGAGGAAATCTACAGCGTCGAGCAGGCGCTCGATTTCCTGCAGGATTGGCCGAAGCGCCGGCAGGGCAAGATCTATGAAGCCGCGTTCAATGCCTGTTTTGGGGCGACGGTCGACGTGGCCAGCACCGAGGAAGCCTGCCGCGCCTTCGCGGCCTTCTGCCGCGTCAGCGGATTGCTGGCGAAGGACGCGATGTTCCCTGGCAAGCGTGGCAGCGGGGCAGGAACGTATCGCGAGACGCGAGCGTAGACATCGATCGGTTCAGCCGCCGAACGAAACGCCGCGATAGCGCATTCCCACCTGCACGCCGCGCACGATCACGCGTGACAGGATTTCCATGTCCAGCGGCATTTGCGGACGCCACACGTCGAGCAGGAGAGCGACGCGGGGTTGATCCGAGTTGTTCATGACCTCGTGCTCGAACGTGTCGTCCCATAGCATGCATTCGCCGTCGGCAATGCGTCTCTCCTCGTGATTGATCATCATGATCGTTGCCGGACGGCCGTCTGGCTGTTTGGGGATGACCAGGCCGAGATGGAACCGCATGATGCCGCGAAAGGGTCCGCGGTGCGGCGGAATGTGCTTGCGCGGTGCCAGAAATGAGACGGCCGCCGATTTGACCTCGGGGCATTCCGAGAGCAGCCGGGTCAGCACCGGCATGCGCGCGAGGTTCTCCGGGATGGTCATGTCATAGGCCTTGAGCACGAACATGCGCCAGTCGAGACCGTCATTGGCCGAGATATCGGCCTGCTCCGGCATGATGTCGTGGAAGCGCGGCGCCTTGTTCAGCTTCGCCGCCAGCGCCTCGTCACGGATATTTTGCCAGGCGGCGGTGAACTTCGTGGCATTGGGAAAATGTGTGCCGGCGTCAAGAATGGCCGGTGCATCTATGCGCTTTTCATAGATACGGCGGACCAGATTGGTTCCGAGATCGTAGGCGCCTGACATCTCATTACCTCAACGACGCTGTTATATAAGTGGGATATTGCTTGCGGCCATCGCTCACGGAGATTTGTACGGGCTGTCAACAAGCGGATAGACATCGTTCGCCCAGTCCAATGGGTGTTCGTCTTACTGGCCCTTCGATATCAGGCGCGGCATTGGGCCGCGATTGCCCTCGACTCGTCATGGACATCTTTGTGTACCGATGACGGCCTCGCTCGCTGCATCGTGATAGCGCGACCGTTGCGGAACGGCGCCGCCGGATGCGAATTTGCCGATCCGATGTTTGCGAGGATGCCACCATGCCCATAGGCAAGATTGCGTTCCGCGCGGCGGCGATGGTCGTTGCAGCCACACATTTCGCCGACGCTCGGCCCGATACGCGCAAGATGACGTGCGCGCAGACCCAGGCGCTGATCGAGAGCCAGCATGCGGCGGTGCTGAGCACCGGACCGAGCACCTATGATCGTTATGTCCGCCAATTCGGCAACGAGTGCGATGCTCCCTACGTGCCGATGGTCGACTATGTGCCGGCCAGCGATGGCCGGTGCATGGTTTATCGTGCGAGGAGCCGGCGCCAATGGTTCCGGATTGATCGGCGCTTGCCGCGCCGCAGCGCATCCGCTGCCTCTCACGTGACCTTCTTAATCTCCGGGCCCGTCGGCTGGTCGGTCGCTGGAGCCGGCGTGCAATCCTGCCCCTTGCACTCCAAGGCGGGATCGTCCTTCGGCGGCAGGCAATTCTGTCCCACACAGTGTACGGGCGGCTGCTGTTGCGCTGCGTCGCCGTTTGACTGGATGGGCTGATCCTCGGCGAGGACGGGCTGCAGCCCGGCCGGGCCGGTCATTACCGCACATAAGAGAGCTATCCGAAGCAGGTCATCCGCGCCTCCGTGGGGAGGCATAACTCTACACTGAAAAGGCAAAGTCGTTGAGCACCGATTTGAAGGTCCCGCCAACGTCTTGGCCGGCCAAAGGAGCAGCCTCACGGCGACCTCTACCCTGGTCACATCATCACGTCACGGGTTTCGTCGGGTGCGGGCGGGCAACGTTCGCGGAGGAGGCAGCTGAACTGCTGATAAGTGTCTTTGGACAGTCGATGGCTCGCTGGCGCTGGTGGCGGGCTATTCTTTGTGCGGAACAATATACCTGTCGGAGCTGCCGCCGTGCGTAACCGTAACTGTCGTATAGCCGGCAGGCAGGGAGCCTGTGACAGCGGGATCGAGCACCTGGCACCGGCCGATCATTCTTCCGCTTGGAGCGCCCGCGAGTTCAGCTGCCAACGAGGTACGGCATTCGTTGAGGGAGGCGAACAGCCGAGGCGCCGTCTTAGCCGGTTTGCAGATGGACGCATCGCCTGGACTGCACGAAAGCAAAACCATCACTGCCGCAGTTGCCGGGTCCATCGCCGAAGCTCCTTTGTGGAGCTTTCAACGCGGGCGAAATCACTTTGTTTCAGATTTTGCTAAAATGCATGACGTCGACGTCAGCTCGACGGGTCCATACCCGCTGCCCGGAGCTTCGCGCCGAGCTGCGCGCGAGTGGCGCAGGCCGCTTTATCACCTGCCACGCATTTCTTGTTGGCGTCGGACCAGTCTAGGAGAGCGGTGTTAATCCAACTCCCAGGCGCTCGAGCGATGCCGTACGGTGTCGGCGATTTGCCGGCGGCCTCCGCGGCTGCCGCAGCGGCTCCCTGACCTCGCGGCGCCCGTTTCCATCCGCTCAGGATGAGGCAGTTCTTCATATATCGATCTTCAAGAGCCATATTGCCCAGGGCGTTGCCAATACCGGCGCCGGCCACAAAACCGGGAGACCCGATAGCAATATATCCCTGGTCTACCGACCCTTTTTGCATTTCGCACTGAGCATGGGCGACGTCGAAACTGGGCCCATAACCTATTTGAACATAATCGGCTTGATTGCTCGTCTGACAGCCGCACAGCGCGGCACTGGCACAAAGTGCCATCAACGCCTTTAATCTCATCCCCAGCCCTCCCACGGCTTAGGGTTAAGCATCTCTTAAAGCCTTTGTTTGTGCAAGCGGAACTATTATTTTGGGTAAATGTCTGAGCAAGTGCGGACCAAAACATTGGTGCCGGATATATCCCATTATTACTACTTAGGTGGCTGTGAGGTCTTGTCGGCCATCGGCGTCTTCCGCTTCGGCGCCGCATAGCTCGTTACGAGCCGCACGGCACTGCGATTGACCGTAATCCCGAGATCCTTGCCGCCGACAGTCACGGTGTTTTCATCGACGCGGAGGACTTCGCCAGTCAGCCCGATCTTCTGCCCGCTGCTGATGTTCTTCAACGTGTCCACGATCGAATGCGGCTGTCAGACGGTTCGGGCCGGATCAGTCCTGCTCGCACTGGGGTCTGCTGAAAATCATCTATTGCCACGAATGCCGCGGCGCCGGCCGGGATGATCGCAATCTGCAGTTCACCAATCATGCGGTGACGCCGGACAAGCGGCGCCGCTGATGGAGCCGGCGAATGGCGGGGGGAGGCCAGCAAAACGCCCAACGCCAGATAGATGCAGCTATGCTAATATGAGGCTTCTCGCACGTTCACTCGTGTGACGAACCTGGGAGGATGCAATCATGAAGATTTCATCGCGATCAAACGGCCGATCAATGCTCATTGTGCTCGGGCTCACCAGTGCGGCAGCCCTTATATCTGGAGGCGTGGCCTTCGCTGTCGAGGGTCAGGAGGGCGTAAAGACGACCCCCGTTCTAACGACCGATAGCACGGACCTGAAGTGGCAGGACATAGACGACCTGCCGCCTGGCGCCAAGGTCGCTGTCCTGGCGCAATCCGGTAACTGGAGTGTGGCACGCGTGAAGTTCCCGCCCCATTACGTCGTCCCGCCGCACAGCCATCCTAATGCGGAGGCCGTGTGGCTGATCAGCGGTCAGGTCGGGTTCGGCTTCGGGGATAAGCTCGACAAGACCGGCCCGTGGCTCAAGCCGGGAGCCTTTTTCGCGTTACAACCTGGCGGTATGCACTACGTGTGGACCGGAGACGAAGGCGGGATCATTGACGTTCAGGTCAGTGCTCCTGGCGGCATCACGTTCGCCAACCCGGCGGACGCTCCGAAGAAGAAGTGAGAAGCCCTTGTCCCTGGGGGCTCGGCTTGGTCTGGCGGAGGCCAGCACGGAGCCGGGCCTGCCCGTGAGCGACACAGAACCAAGGGTGCCGGGACGGCCTTGCTGATAAGTCGACTTATGCCCGTCGGTGTATATTCGATGATTATTCGACGAATTCAGCGAGACGCGTACTAAGTTCTTGAAAGCCTGGTACGCCCAAGGGGAATCGAACCCCTGTTACCGCCGTGAAAGGGCTTCTAAGCCGTCTAGCGCTGTCCAGCCCAATTTTCAAAACCCCTTACCGTGCATGGGTTTGCGTCCAGTTGTGTTTATGCTTGTCCAATACGGTACACGCCGATATATTGGACAAACTGTTGGACACGACGGGGCAGAGCAATGGCAAGGCGGGTTCGGGACGCGACGCTGGATAGCAAAGAGGCGAGGGCGAAGCTCAAGCCTCGAGGCAAGCCCTATTACAAGTCGATCGGCCCCGGCCTGCATGTCGGCTATCGCAAGGGCAAGGAAGCAGGCCGCTGGGTCGTGCGGATGTATGTCGGCGAACAGGATTACCGCGTTGAGACGATCGCTGATGCCGACGACAGGCTGGACGCCAACGGCGGATCGATCCTCACTTTCTGGCAAGCCCAGGACAAGGCGAGAGACGTTCACAAGGCTATGTCCGGCGAGGCGGGAAAGGTCGCCGGGGCCTACACCGTCAAGGAAGCGCTCGAGGACTATTTGCAATGGATGGAGGGCAACCGGAAATCCTCCAAGGATGCCCGCTATCGCGCCGAGGCTCTGATCCTTCCCCAGATCGGCGACATCGACGTTTCGAAGCTGACCGCGAAGCAGATCAGGAAGTGGCATAGCGACGTTGCAAAGACGGCGCCGCGGCTCCGCACAAAGGCAGGGAAGGAACAGCGGTTCAAGGCGATCGATGATGACGACAACCCCGAGTCCATTCGCCAGCGCAGGGCGACGGCAAACCGCGTCCTGACAATCCTGAGAGCCGCGCTGAACTATGCATGGCGGGAAGGGAAGGCAGCATCGGATAGGGAGTGGCGCCGCGTCGAGCCGTTCGAGGACGTCGAGAGCGCCCGCATTCACTACCTGACCATCGCCGAGGCTCAGCGCCTAGTGAATGCCTCCAGCGGTGCTTTCCGGGATCTGGTGCAAGCGGCGTTACAGACCGGCGCGCGCTACAGCGAACTCGCTCGGCTCCGCGTCGAGGACTTCAACAGCGACGTCGGCACCCTCACGATCAGGGCGAGCAAGTCGGGCAAGGGTCGGCATATCGTCCTGACCGATGAAGGCCAAGAACTGTTCGACCAGTTGAAAACTGGCAAAGCGCGCATCGATTTACTTCTGACCACCGAACCCGGCGGCGTATGGGAGAAGTCGCACCAGTTCCGGCCGATGAAGGAGGCTTGCAAGAACGCCAAGATCGTTCCTGCAATCGGTTTCCACGGGTTGCGGCACACTTGGGCCAGCCTGTCTGTCATGAACGGTATGCCGCTAATGGTCGTCGCGAAGAACCTTGGCCACAGCGACACGCGCATGGTCGAGAAGCACTATGGGCATCTGTCGCCGTCCTACGTAGCCGACGCGGTTAGGGCGAGCGCGCCCCGGTTCCAGACGGTCGAGAAGAGCAATATCCTTCCGATGCAGAAGGACGCCTAGGCCATGGCCTCTTTCTGGAAAACGCCAAATCAAATCTACAAAGCTATCCTGGCAAGGGCGCAGAGGCTCGAGGACGGCGTGCCGGCACAGGATGCCATTGCTGGATATTTGGAACAGATAAAGTTTGAGGACGCGGCATGGGAGCTGTCTGAAAGAAGTCGCCGCATTTTACACGATAAAGGCGAGACAGAAGAGGTTCGGGCCCACTACGCCGGCGAGAGGGCAGCGTATGACGGGAACGTGGCCGCGATCATGGCTAGGATCGCTGACACGGAGGCTGCCGTTCGTCGGCTCATGATTTCCCAAGCCGTTGACGGCATATGGTTCGCCGCTGGGCACCGAAGCCCGGAAAAGGGCCAGGAAATCATCCCCGCCCACTATTGGCCTTTCTTAACTTTGGACGTCGAAAACGGCACCGCCAAGGGCGAGCAAGGCGAATACCGGGCGCTGCGTTGCGCGTTCCTGCGAGACGTGCCGGCCGATCATCCGATGCGTGCTAGAGTTGTCGAGGCCAATCAAGTGTCGGTCGGTATGGCCACCGGGCGCGCGTCTCGCTCAGAAATATCCACCGTGGTGGACAGATCGCCCGCCGTCAATCCTCGACAGCGGGGAACCAAGCCACTGACCCTAGAGAGGGTAAAGGAGGCGATGCGAGCCCATGACCTGTCTAAACTGGACGCGATGAAACAGGATGCGCTGGGCGATATGTTCGGCGCCTCCCGCAACACATGTGTCAAAGCTCTTCGGCAATTGCTGTCAGAGTTACAACAGTGACAAACTCTGACCACTGACAATTAGCGACAACCAAAACGAGCGTCCATCTTGGCCCCGTAGCAACACGGGAGCACTCAAATGGACATTGAACGCAAAGCTAATAGCATTCCTGAATTCTGCGTCGCGCATGGCATCTCGCGATCGACGTTCTACAATCTAAAAAAGGTGGGCAAAGCACCGCGTACCATGCATGTGAATGGTCGCGAACTTATCAGCGTTGAGGCGCAGGCCGACTGGCGCAAGGCCTGCGAAGCCGAGGCGATCGTGGCTCCGACGGAGGCCGCATAATGACCGGCCTCGATCACGAACACACTGCAGCAATTGACGAGGCTGCCACTTGGCTGGCCACGACGCCTCGTCGTCAGCGTGATCGGCCGGCCGTGGTTCTGCTCAGGGAGCGCTTCGGGCTAACGCCAGTCGAGGCCTGCACCGCTATCGCCCAGGCGAACCTCATTCTTGCGAGGGTCGAATGAGCCGATACCGCAAGATCGACGTGCGCATCTGGAATGACGCCAAGTTTGCGTCGCTCGACGACAAGGGGAAGCTGGCATTCTTCATGCTGCTGACCCACCCGGCAATGACGCCTCTTGGCGCCATGCGGGCCACGCCGTCCGGTCTTGCCGAAGAGCTCGGCTGGTCGACGGAAGACTTTCGGGAAGCCTTCGCGAAGATATGCGGGAAGGGTATGGCGAAGCATGACGAAAGGGTTCACCTGATCGCCCTTCCCAACTTCATCAAGTACAACCCGCCCGTCTCGCCGAATGTGGTCAAAGCTTGGGAAGTCAGCCTGGATATGCTGCCCGAGTGCGACCTGAAAAACGAGGTAATTCAAATAGGTAAAGCCTTTGCGGAAGGCATGTCGAAAGGCTTCGGCAAAGCCTTACCGAAAGCCTTCCTGAAAGGTCAGCCGAAGAGTATCGGCATACAGGAGCAGGAACAGGAACAGGAGAAGGAGCAGGATATTAAAGATGGCCGGGAAGAGGAAGAACTAGCGTCTACGCACGCGCGAGAGACGTTTACCGACGAGCTTCCGCTTGATCCTCCTGAGACGGTCGAGGCTGCTCGGATTTGGCTGACAGGGCAGGGGATCCCGAACGGCGATCGACTTGAGAGAGCGGTCTATCGGGCAATGCGCGGCAAGCTGCTTCGGTCGGACATCGAAGTCTTGAAGGCGGCCGCAGCATGATTTTATCCAGCATGCCCCATAAACGGCCTCGCCGCACGTCGGCGGAGATCGAACGCCTGAAGGCTTCGATGCTGGCGATCATCGCCGCCCATGACGAATTGACGATCCGGCACCTGTTTTACCTGATGGTCTCGCAATCGCTGATCGAGAAGACCGAGACTGAATACAACAACGTGGTGATACGTTTGGCTCTGCAGCTTCGGCGCTCGGGCGATATCCCCTACGGGAAGATCGTCGACGGCACGCGTCTCTATCGCCAGCCGAGGCTGTACGACAGCGTGGCCGAGGCTCTGGGCGAAACGGCGCGGCTCTATCGCCGTGACTACTGGCGGAACGCGGATGAGCGGATCGAGTGCTGGAAAGAAAGAGCGGCAGAAGAGCGAAAAGAGGAGCGGAGGAAGAAGGCACTGGCTGCCGCCAAGGCTGACGTGGGGTCAGAATACGACCCCACGGAAAGCGGGCGTGGGGTCGGTATACAACTCGACGTGGGGTCAGAATACGACCCCAATTACCTTAGAGAAAACCTCTCAGAACTAGGTACGCCTCCGGCGAGGGCCGCCTTGCGCGAGCATGGCATGGTAGCGAGGCTGCGCTCTTAAGGTCGTCCTTACGAGCGTAGTTAGCAGCACAGCATGAGCCATGTGACGTTATTGACCGGGCCTGA